>CAURWY010000001.1:0-596436 GCA_963529005.1 uncultured Candidatus Saccharibacteria bacterium | reverse complement strand
CCGCTTTAATACCGCACCGCAAACCACTGTCTCAGTACTCAGACTGGTCGATTACGCCACGGTCTCACTAATCTCGGTTCCGCCAAGCGAATGCGAGCCAGGACAGCGCCGGCGCCTGTGCGCAGCGAGGCGTCTACCACTCGCTTCGCTTTCCTCTCCGAATCCCGAATCGTTGAGTTAGGAACCCCTGAGATGGCATATGAGCAGACGGACGCCGTGGTCGACTACTACGAAAAGTTCAGTCAACATAATGCAACGCGGCCGCTAACACTAATCAACGACGTAGGCACTCCGGTCTACAACCACCATGCCGCCCGACACTAAACGTGTTACTTGCAAACAAAGCGAGCTTTCAGAAATCCCAACCGATGCGGTATTACACAACACCACACATACGCCGTCTACAATGGCATACTCGGCTTCGAGTCGTCGCGCTTCTGGCGGTCTTCTTCGTAGGCGCGTGCAGCAGTCATACAACTAGCCCTGCTTCTCCGTGGGCTCGGCCTGCGATGCCTATCGAGGCACCAACACTGCCCGACTTGCAGTGTGTGCCGAACGGCGACGGATCATGCACCGCAACGTTGGACTCCGATACGCTCTTCGACACCGGCAAAGCGACATTGACGGCGGAAGCGATGACGATCGTCGACCAGCTAGCAAAAACCGTACGATCACAGAGTGCCTACGTACAGCTTGTCGGTCACGCTGACGGACAGGGCGACCACGCCAGCAACCAAATGCTGAGTGAACATCGCGCCAACAGCATCAAGCAGGCCTTGATCGAGCGCGGCATTGCAGAAACCGCAATTAGTACGTGTGGCGTCGGCGATACCGGAGCTGCACCACAACAAGACGATCAGTCCTTCCGACGCGTTGATGCACTCATCGCCAAGAGCAAACCATCCAGCTGTCCGGCACGGTAGGAGAAACCGTGAAAAGAAGTCCACTCTCCCTCTTAGTAGCCGCAGCATTTAGCTTTGCATGCTGCGCGCCCATCGCCGCCTGTGAGCAGCAAAGCGCAGATTGTAGTGAACTTGGTGTTAGCCCGTCCGACGCACCCACACCTACCAACGCACAGAGCGCAACCATAGTAGCCCTTATCGACTTGCCCAACAATGACCTCTCCACCGTCCAACGGGCCGCAGACGAGGTGTACAGCGAAGTCGAACACCAACTGGCAAACAAAACCGAGGTCACCCTGATCGGCGCGATCTATACCGGTGATGGCAATAGCGTCACGGAGTTGACATGCATGGATGGCGCTCATCGTTCGTTCACCTACATCCCCAAGCACAACAACCAAGTAGCTATGGAGCGAAAGAAACGTGACTACCTCGGCGAAGTCAAGAAAGACATCACCACTACGATGAAGTCTCTGAGCCATGATAATAAGCGACGAGGTGACTTCCGCAGCCTGTTGACCTGGACGAAGGACAGGGTGAAGTCGCAAGGCACTGGCGATGTCAACATTATTCTGTGGAGCAACTTTCTTTCCAATGGCACTGATTGTCTCAACATTACCGATACGGCGCCCGCTTCGTCAGAACTTGCGAAAGAGATCGTCCAACGATGCACTGATCAACAACTGCTCCCCTCATTCGGTGAAACAAACATGACCGTCCTGGGAGCTGGCAACGTAAGCGATCCGGCCGTCACAACGTTCAGTACCCAACTAGCTGCCGAGTTCTGCTCCCGGCTATCCAAGCACTGTGTTGTTGCCCAGAAGGAGGAGTAATGAACACTGAAGCGCTGCAACAAAATGAAGCTGCCGCCGAAATTAGATCTCTGCGACTTTCGACACCGATTCTGTCGGCAATAGCTGGCGCAGTCGCCCTTCTGGCGGCCGCCTTGTCGGCTTGGATCATTCACGACCAGATCCCAAGCATGCTATGCGCGACGTCCGATCTATTCGCTTGCGGTAGCGCATTCTTGATGGGGAATGCTTTTCGTCTTCGGGATGCTCGAACGCGCGCTGGTTACCGTGCGCGTAAAGCAGGACGCTCATCAATTGACACTTTGACGGAAATACCGCCACAGTATGTTGTTGCCACCAGGGCCCGTATTGCACGACGCGGCGTCTTTGCATCCATCGGGTTGCTGATTGGTACGTTTCTAACCATCGCCTACACGCAAGACAACGCTAAAACCATCGCCGCTATTGCGATTTTAGGATTAGTTGCCGCCACAATCTGCTACCTATGCGGGACGTGGACGCGACCAATTGACTAGAGAGGCCCATCATGTCGAGAAGAAACGGAATGGGAAGCCTCGCCTCCCAGATTGTCGCTGTAGGCGACATGGACGCTCTCACAAGCAGAGCAGGCCACCGTGCGATGCTTGACAGTGTCGAACAGATTGAGCGTGCGGATCTTGATCAAAAAGCTCGTGAGTACGTTGGCGCGATCGAACATAAAATCGACTACACCAACAAGTTGATTCAAGAGCGTGCAGATCGTCGCGACAAGTACAACCAGCAGTATGCCGATCAACATGAATATTCACAAGTCTGGCGCGATCAGGGAATTAGGTCACGATTCGCCCTGATTCAGGCACCAATATTCGTACGCATTCTCACTTGGATTGTATTCGCCGGAGTGGACTTCTACCTATTCGCAGAAGCCATGGTCGTCGCATTAAATGAGGATAATCAGGACAGTTCTGGCCTACTCGGTTATTCGACGAACTATTGGACGGGCGGAATCATGGGACTTATGGTATTTGCTCTCGGTGTCGCCTTGAGTCATCTGATTCGTCAGAGAGACTACATCCGGGCACAGACTGAACTGAAGCAAGAAATCGAAGAGACAGAGGGTGTTAGTTCTGATTTGCGAACGAGCGCCAACAGCAATGCAATATTCATTATTGTCTCGATTCTGTTCGGTATTCTAACCTTCGCTGTTCTTCTCGTAAGGGCCGACGGAATAGGATTCCGTTTCTGGCCACTAGACGTCAAGAGGCTTGGCCCACTACTGATGCAGATGCTAGTTCCATTCGTGGCCGTCGGCATAGAAGCAATTATGCACGACCCGACATCAGTACATACGAAAAATAACAACATCATGGACGCAATACTTAGAAGGAAAATACGAAATCTCGAACGAAAGAAGCAAGATCGACAAGTTACAGTAAATAAGATGTCGGAGCGTATTTCGAACAAATACTCGTATGAGCGAGGTGTTCTAGACGTAATTCATGACAGTCATGGCTTCTAGACGAAACTCTTACGGCAGGAACTAAGTGATTGATGATGCTATTTAGCATTCCGATTAATGGCATTGTTGCTAAGAAGGCATTCAAAAGCTCTGTAAGCAAGAGAGCCTTGCGGAGCACGACGAAAAAGTCTATAGACGGAATTATTCGCAAGCCTTCATTTCCTAAGTCTATTGACGGGATGCTTCGTCGCAAACCCTTTAAGAAGCCAGCTACTAAGCACCCAAGCCCTTACGGCCCTCCGAAGCAGTCCTTAGATGGTATCATCAGGAAACGAGACACCAGGATTATCAATGGGATACTAGGAAGAGATCCGCTAAAAAAGATTTCGAGTCCGCATAGAGGCGAAATTATCGACATCAAACAAAAGTATGCAAGCAAGATAGAAATGGCCAAACTGCAGGCAGAAAAGCGCGAGTTCCATACCCTTGTTAAAAAACCAGGTGGCGCTACTACTGGGTCAACCATTGTTGCAAGCAAAAGACATGCCAAACGAATCGGACTCAGAATGGCGGACAAATGGCTTGGACCTGGCAAGAAGATTCGCAAGGAATTTGGCCCTACTACTTATACCTTCGCTAAGCAATCTGATGGGACTGTGCACGGATTCAGAAATGCGGCGTGGAAGCTTCATTCCAACAACCTAGAAGCGAATTTTGAAGTCTATCAAAGTCTACCAACTTCATTAAGGCCGCTTCGGTATATTGGTGCAAGTAAGAAGCCTGGGAAAATGATTATCGATTTCCATCACACTTTCGAAATATTGAACCGTAGCAGGCACGAGATCCACTTCCCAAAGTTTTCTGGAAAATATGACAGAAAAAATGTCCTGCCACCGACTGACGGGTTGTAATTTTAATACCATCATAGTATTATTCTACTGTTATGCATGGACAGAATTCCAAAGTTAAGTTCCCTTTTAGAGTCAATGGCTGTACTGTCATAGAACAGTATACTGGTTCGGATTGGAAGTTTGGTGACGATTATTTCAGCACGAACGATCTCTTTGTTCCTGTATACCCCAAGAACAAGCCGACCGATTTTGATCATTCAGAGACATTTGGCAGCAGAGATACGCCGTGGTACATTAAAGTGTCTCTAAACATTTTCCCCGAATCAGAGGAAATCCGAGACACTTTCTATACGCTGTCTAGCACATCATCTCTTGAAGGGCGTGCCAGGTGTATGGTGGTCTGCTCACCATCCTTTCTCGAAGATAGTGCCCGCAAGATATCGTTGGATCCGGTACTGAATCAGTATCCTGGGGTAAAACCTCTTGTACTGGAGTGGCTTGATCTAACGGCAATCTATGACTTTGCGCAAGATGTTCTTCTCGATGCAAATGTTTGGCCTTCTATCAGTCACCCATACGGTGACTACGGTAGCTCTAATAGCTGTATCGGCAATTACATTTTTGACGACACTGACTTCGGCTACCTAAGCGATGAAGAACTAGATAGACCATTTCGAGGACAAGAAATAGTCGTTGATGATGTCATATCAACATAGACTTTTCATCAACGTCAGTGACGTGACTGTGTTTACTACATGCTAAATTGAGGTGGCAAACATTGCCCCCATCCACACCTTGCCCGAACTCATGTCCACAGCCGGCGGCGACGGCATCACGGTGATCCTCGGCGTGCAAGACATCGAGCGCATGAACGCGATCTGGCCCGGCCAGGGCTACGGCATCGTGGAGGGAGGCAGCCAGTTGCTCCTGGGTGGCTACCGCGACGCGACCTACCTGCAGCGTGTATCCCAGCTCACTCCCCTGTCACTGATAGCTTTCGCAAACACAAGGTAACCAACTTATAAGCGGTAATTTAACGTCTTAACCGGCAACCTTCGATAACCTACCCAAAGGTCGACAAATTGCCTCGAGTATGGGCGACAAAAAGCAGTGGTGCTAAGTCGCACGTGCATGGCGCTATGCTTGCGAAGGCGTCCGCTTCGGCAGGAACACCGAAGCTTCCAACGTCTCAGCTCGCTGAATATTCAAACTAAATTAGGAGAAAACCATGGCCAACGAGGAACCGCTCTACCGCGCCATCATCCCCGAAGGAACCCACCTTGCACGCTCGAACAACACCGAAGGTGCGTTCCGAGGTGCCGTTCTTGACGATGAGACTAACCAGGTAAGTGGACAGGCTGAGCTGGTTGAAGTTGATCGTGATGAGGACGACGAGACGAGTGAGTCCCCCGATTTGAGCACTGCAGTTGCTATGTTGGCAGTCGCGGGAGTGTCCATCGCAGGCACTATTTTTGTCTCAGCGGTTGCTCCAAAAATTAAGACTTGGTGGCGCGACACGGCGAGTCCATCCTTAACGGCAAAGCTCAGCTCACTGCTCACGCAGAAGACTCAAAAGGGACAGAAGAAGATTGGGACAACGGTCGACAGTACAGCTCTGGCGAAAATTTCATCTGCCGATGCGTTGACTGAACTATCCACCGTGACGGCTGATCCTGAGTTTGTAATGAGCAATGAGGAAGCACAACAACGCTTTGCCACGCTTCTATATGCTGCCGCCCTTGCCGCCCATGAGCTTCGCACGCTTAAGAACGCATCGATTGTCGATGAGCCCGAACGGCAGCAAATTCAGGACGTACTCGACAGGTTCGCCGATGAGTCGGTAGTCAGTCTCGCCAATAGAGTGTTTGAGAATAATACTGCGTTGGCTACGATAGTGAATGCAGCACTCCAGAGAAATCTTGGTCAAAGCAGCCAAGACGACGGAGCGTATCTGCCACTGCAACATGAGCAGTTCCACGAGTTGCTGCAACTGTCGTAGGAGACGCAACCTATTCGCTTAGCTCTCCCACCAACTCCTCCACCTGCATGTCCAGCGCCGTTGCCAGGGCGATGAGGGTGCGCAGGCGTGGGTTCATCGGGGTGCCGGGGCGGGACTCGCCCTTCTCGAACTTTTGGTAGGTGTAGGTGGAGATGCCGGCGGCGTGGGCCAGGGCTTCCTGGCTCAGGCCCTTGGCGATGCGGGCGCGCTGGAGCCGCAGGCCGAGTTGGCGGGCGATGGGCCACCACTGCTCGTCTTGGCTGGTGGAGGAGGAAGCGCGCACGGCACCAGCGTCGAGCGGTCACCCACTTGGCACCACCATACATGTATGGCAATCTAGAGATGTCAGCCGAGATGGAGGGAGGTGAGCAGCATGGGTGGCTGCTGAATGAAGGCCCCGTACAGCGGGGCTTCTACCCGATCGTGGCCGTACCTGTGGGCCACGCGGCGTCCGTCAAGCGGCCTGCGCTGGGCGGGCGTCGTCATTGCCAGCGCTGACCGACGACTTGGCTATGCCGGCGTGCTGGCCGGCTCCCGTTCGCTCAGAAGCGTTGGCTTGCGGCTGCGCGTCGGCTGCTTGGTCAAGCTGGGCCACTTGCTCATTGTGGAGCGTCCAGGCGAAGACAAGCCCTGCTCTTGGGAAGAGCCAGCCGTCGTAGCGGTAGCGCACCACCGCTGACTGCGGTTCCTCGGAGACGCGTCCACCATCACCACGCGACGCGAAGTCCATCAGGCGGACTCGCTCGATCGCGTCGGCGTCGTAGGACAGATCCACGTCCAGTCCCTTGGTCGGGCGATCGATGTTGAGATGGAAGACATGGCCGTTGCGTGGCACCAGTGAACGGAATCGGAAGGCGATGACGACCGGCTTGTCGTCTGCGATGACCTCAGTGCCCAGGTCGGCGACATAGATCTGCCCCGCTTCCTCCACCTGCCGTGAGAACGGCACCGGCGTGCCGTTGACGGTGAACTGCTCCAGGGCGAAGACTTCTGGATCGGAGACGGCCAGGCCGGGCACTGGCCGGCGGTACCACACACTCGTCTCCCCACGCTCGGCCACTAGCTGGTCGTAGCGTTGGCGGTCGGAGACGACGGCGAACTTGCGGAAGCGGTGCCGCGGCGTGACGGTGTACTCCCAGCGGACACGTAAGTCGAAGAACGGGGTAGGAGCAGTGCTCCTACCCCTTGGTATACCAAGGGTCGCATCGACGCGGGCGTCGTACCAGCGCTCTTCGGCGGCCATGGCTTGGTGGCGGATGTCGGCATAGACCTCACGGCCGAAGGCTGGGTCGCCGAAGCGCAGACCTAGGCTGGTGCGTGCCAAGTCGTCCAGCAGGTCGGGCGTGGCTATACGCGCTACGTCCTGGCGGTCGAAGCGGAAGGCCTCGATGACGGCATCTCGCAGGGCCGGTGCTTCATCACGGATCGTCTGGCGGAAGCGCTCTGTCACCGCCCGCTCCTGATCGCGCCGGAAGGTGTACTCGAAGAACGTCGAGAGTAGCCCCGCACCAAACATCGTGCCACCCAGCTCGCCCAGCGGCAGCGCGTGCATCCACTGCCAGTCGCCCAACTGCAGCGGGGACAGCCAGGCGTTGAGCATCATGAGGAGGATGCCGGCCAGGGTCAGGGAGACGGCGAGCAGAGCGGCTTTGAGCCGACGGAGGCGATGGTGGAGGGGTGGATCTATGTTGGGCATTACTTTAATAATTCTAACATTAAGTAACTATACCTGAAAGATTGACGCCAGAACAGAGCCAAATCACATGTCACCCAATATGATTTTACTGTATACTTTAGGTGGGTCATTAAATTGAGCACCCATCCCATCTGTATTACCGTAAATTGGAAAGACATGGAAGATAGCGAACTTGACCATTACTCAAAGAGTGATATCGCACGGATTGTCGATGTCATTAATGTCGTGGCCGCCGAAGCAAATCAGCCGTGGGCGATTCTTCAGAAACTCGGAGAACGAGCTCATGCTGAACCAGACTTCGAAGACAATCCGGGGCTTCCATACGCTGAGACAGCACTTGCCTACAGTTTTGTTGAGGACAAGAAGAATCCTGGGGCCGTGGTGCTTGGCGTACGTCTATCCGGCGCAAGCGATGAGTGGCCACTTGCATTTAAAGATGTTTCCTCAATCGAAAAACAAGTTTGGTGTGAAATTGCAGAACAGTGCACACATCATCTAGCGAAGGCGCACATGCTGGATGTAGCACTATCATGTGGCGCAATCCGTGGGTGCGACGTCGCTAAGGAGATCGCCGAGCTTTATCTCACCGTCACTCAAGATGTCGACATCGAAGTGTACTATCAAGGCGCCTGCCTACGTCGTTGTTGGAGTATTGCTCGTTCATATGGCTTGCATACATTAGAAGCACAGGCAAAGAGTGCGTCCTATCAGATGGCACACCAGATGGTGCAACTTATGTTCAAACCACCTGAAATCCCCACAGGAATCCTGCTGCAGCCGTTTGAAATAATTACTGTTCTCCCGCAGTGTGGCGAATTTAACAATCCCAGTCGACAAGACGTGCAGACTTTACTAAAGCAGGTTCGCTCCCGGTCGGCAACCAACGTGTCGACCCTTGAAGGTGTATCCGAATTACTTGTCAGAGTGGCGAGCACAGATTCTGAGCGCGACGAAGCACGCCGCTCGCTGATAGAGAGCTACCTCGCTTTAGGCGAAGGCACGAAGGGGATGATTGCTTCCTCGTATTTCGAGGATGCAGCCAGAATAGGAAGTAAATATGGGTATATCGACTTAAGAGATCGCGCAGTACAGTTGTTGCAGGCCGTGCCGTATGAAGACCTCGGCATGCAAACACTTCCAATTGAGTTACGACTCCCCTGTTATGTCATTGATGCAACGCTGGATCACTATCGGCATTCGCGAGATGGGCTTTCTGCGCTTGACATCTGGCTAGCTGGCGCGCCCCCCACCGGCTCTTACGAAAATAACGTTGCTTCTGCCAAGGAAAGTATGGAGGGCTCTATTATTGCTGCGGTAACCAGAACCACTTTCGACGGAAACATGCCGACACGTACGAGTGCAGGCGTTGAAAGTGCGGTCGTCGAGGCAACTGAGCGGCAGGAACTGATCAACGCAGGACTTTATGGGCAGACGCTTGCACATGAGCTTACAGCGATCAAGCATCAGCACCATGTCGTCTCACCCGAAGAAATTGCAGCTCATCTGGTACAGACCTATCGATGTGACTCACAACTTGCTCTTGCGCTAGGACGAGCCATCATTAGTTTCTGGGACGAGCGCTACACCGACGCTGGACGCGCTGCTTTTCCTCTCGTCGAAGCAGGATCTCGAGGCGTTCTACTATTGCTTGGTGACCCACTGTATCGGATCCAAACAGGAAGCGCTGGAGGGCACTTCCCGTCACTCGAAAAGTACGCCGAGAAACTTGAGCAGCATAACTTCGACATCGATTGGCTTCGATGCATCCGCAATCCTGTCGCCAAGTGGCGCAATGCTCTCGCTCATGGTCATCGGCTTGAACTAGCAGACTATGAGGCGGCCGTGCTGCTGCGTACCGCAGCACTGCTCGTCATCTTGACGTCGAGTAACTCTTCCGAAAAAGACAAAGAGGAAATTGAGACGAACCTCCGCGACCCAATACGCTGGGCGGCCAACCAAGCCGAACTTATACAAAAGTGGGAGCAAGTATGGGCGCCAGTATGGGAGCACAAAATTGACACAACTGATTTAAAGGAGTCACGATGACAGAACACAATGAACTTGATGACCACGAACGCGAGCAGATCCGGGATCGACTCAAGCAAGAGCGGATGATCGAATCTGCTTTCACGAACGGCGATGGCCCATGGACAATTGTGTATGACGACTGGCGTTTCGACAATGATGCCAACGTCGGTCGATACATGGCGTTCGCTCAGCCACAGATGCGCAACAAGATCCTCTCGCACGGCGGATGGGACTTTTCGAAGGAAGATGGATTTCCTGGATTTGTGATGACCAGTGAAGAAACAAAGTACATGAAGGGGGATAAACTACCCGAGTTTGAGCCTCTCGTAATTTGCCAGCACTATTATGGCATTGTTCCTGACAAGCTGCATATTTCTGAAGAGTTCAGGCTGTTGATGAATCTGTGGCAAGATCCGAAGTCTGGTGACTACTTTGAGATCAAAGATGATGGTTCGAAAGATCCTGCCATCCGGTTCCAAGACAAGCGAATCGAAGTACGGACGCCGCTATTGAAGCGTTATATGGCGGCACGGCAACTCGATGCCGTGCTATTCATCGACACGAGGGTATCTGTTGAATATGCTAGCGATGTCGCGGATTTTTCGGATCTCAAGTTTGAGGGACAAATTGGCGATGCACTCATGTATCTCTCGCGAAGTGTTGGCAGGTTACCGCTTAGTGATGCACGTGTTGGCTCACTAGTATTCGCCAAGCGGATCCTTTCTGCCCCACCTCAGAAAAACTGCGGAATCTGGCCCTGGGACGAGGATGATGCTGCGGACTACCCAGAGTTCATCATTGGCGAAGACGAGTACGGCAAGCCAGTCAAGTACACATGCGATCCAGATTGTCTTGCCAACTACTTCGGCAAAAATCCAGACGCACCTCATTACCTCACGCCAGTGTTCTTCAAACCGGAGGTGCTCCAGCGATACTATGACGATTCCGACCTGTACACCGTGAGTGATGGGCAACTATCGTGCGCTTCCATGTGGGGCGTTAAGATCGACAATGGCAACCCAAATTGCGTCGTCGTGTTTCTTGGTGATATCGGTCGCGATATTCCTGCAGGCCACCGGACACACTGGCTCTCATACAACGTGTCACCAACACAACGCATGAGCGACGTAGGCGTGCGCCGGGCTTTTTTCGGTCAGTTCGCAGACAGTGAGAACCCAGAACACCGCTTCAAACTGGCGTACAACCAACTACAGAACTCATGGGAAGAGCACTGGGGATGGCGGCTCCACCGCAAAGCAGAGGGGCAAGACGCTGGCGTGCTTCAGCGTCTGCGCATTCCCGTCAATGACACCGACGCAGAACTGCGCGCGCAGTTGATCAACCTCGCACTTGTCTTGGTGGATTACCTCAACGAGAAACAGGTGGCCTCGTACCTCTCAGACGCCAAGGGAGACAAAGGCATCGCCAAGCTCAAGAAGTTCCTCACGGCCCAGTCATACCGGCATACCGAACGAGACGTCCGTCTTCTGCAAAGAATCCAGGGGATGCGTTCCCGCATTGCGGCACATTCGTCAGGCAGCAGTGGGCAGGCCTATCTCGAGGAAGAACTCGGGAATGATACACCACAGGAGTACATCGCACGCCTCATGACCGAAGCAACGCAAATGCTGGACGACCTCAGAGTGTTTGCGGAGAAGCGGCCGTTGCAAGATTCAGACTCATAACCATCGAAGTTGTCTTTGGAAGATGGCGACGTCGGTGGCCTTCTCATAGGCATGGGGGTGCCTGTCGCCGTATGACACTTCATCCGGCCATTGGCGAAGGCTGTCAGCGCTGCATATTTCGACGATAGAGGCACCACTCTCGCCGCCGCTGCCATCACTCCTCGCGAGCAGCCGCCAGGTGGCGCCCGATGGTCATGCCACTGAAGCCCAGCTGCTTGGCGATCTCAGCGATAGTCAGGCCCTGCTGGCGGAGGAGGATCGCCTGGGCACGGTCTTCGTCGGTGAAGCGGTGGTTGCGTTCCAGCCCTGCTTGCCCACGCAGCCGGTAGACCGTCGAGCGATTGACGCCCGTCTGCTGAACGATCTCCTTGACGGGAACGCCAGCGCGGTACAGGTCGACCACCTGCTGGCGCTGCTCCGGCGTCAGGGGCCGGAACTTCGTCTGCTTGATGCGGTCGACCACACGCGGCGACCGTGGCACGGTGTCGGGCGCATCACTCTCATCGTTTGGCCGCTCCCCCACGCTGGTGGCCGGTGCGGCGCATCGTCGCTGCAGGGACTCACCTTCTGGCTCTGCCGCATCTGCCCCGTGAGACGGCTTGGGCTCGTCCGCATCGCCCAGCGCGCCATCCGACCCGTCAGTAGCCGGCGGATGCGCTACATTGGGGCCGGTACACACCTGGCCGCCCTCACCTGCGGCCAGCTTCCTTCGGAAGTCCAGCAGCACCATTAGGTTGTTAGGGTCAATGGTGCGGAGTTGTACCATAGAGAATACTAACTCAGTATGTTGTTGCATGCTGAGTTTTTTATTACACAAGAATAGAATACATATTTGGCAAATACCTAGAGATACTAGACCCACGTCTCGTTTTAATTCTTGCCCTTGCAGTATTACGGACCCACCATACCTATGGCTCAAAATCTCAGCTATTCTCATATCGCTTCTCTCGCATTTGCTTCTGTAGAATAACTAGAGACACCTCCTCATAGCATGATTTATAGCAGCCATGGGTATAAAATATTGCCTACGATAGAGCGCGCCAGCAGCTCGAAGTGCACCCTTTTTTCACACCAAAAAGCCAAGCGACTCTGCTCGGCTTTTTGTGTACGCTACCAGACTTGGCTGATGGGGAGGAAGCCTAGTCTATGCGGCGCTTTTCGAGTTTGAGTGTGCCAATGGTGGCGCTATCAGCAGCACTTAGCTTGACGCCAGTGAGGCGAAGCTTCTTGAGGCTGCCAAATGTCGCCAGTTGGCTGCCGTTGGCCAGTGTGGTCTTGCGGCTGTAGTCGTAGAGCGAGAGCGACTCCAGGCTACCCTTGCTGGCTGCGACGTCGGCAATGTCTAGCACAAAGCCATCTTTGCCCGAGAGCGAGACCCGCTTGAGGTGCGCAAGCTTGGCAAGTGGCTTGGTGGAGGCAATTGGATTGCCCGAGACCATCACAAGCTTGAGGTTTGCCAGGCCAGCGATTGGATCGAGCGACTCAATCTGGTTGGAATGAGCGGTCAGCGACGTAAGCTTGGTTAGCTTAGCGAGCGGCGCGAGGCTCTTCACCTTGTTGCCATCAATTGCAAGCCAGTCGAGGTTCGTTGCTGCCTCGAGGCCAGTTAGGTCGGCAGCTTTGCGGTCGTCCGCTGCATCGCCTGGCAGGATGAGCGACAAGCCAGTCAGCTTTTGCATCTCACCCGCTGTTACGTCCTGTGAGACGCTACGGCGTGCGCCAAGGGTCTCAGACAGGCGCTTGTTGATTGCCGCCTTAAGATGGGCGTCTGGGACCGCTACAGTGCTGTTGTCGCTCTTGGTATCGGCCTCAGCGGTTTGGGCTGCATGAGCAGTGTCAGCTTTACTGGCGCTGCCCATGCCCGGCGCTTTTGGGTTTGCTTGCCCGTTGGTGGTTGCGCCGTTGGCGTTATTTTGTTGTGGAGTACTACTACTCTTGCTGCTGACGTTTGGCTCGCCACCAGTCATGTTGGCATTGACCAGTGCACCACGGTTCACCTTGGTGCCGGCCTTCACGGTTGCACCGCTTGGGTCGATTGCCTTCGCTACGTCGGCAGGCAACTCCTTACCACTGTTGGCAGCAGGGCTACCAGCCTTGATGGTGTAGTTACTCTTGTTGTAGTCATTGTTGTTCGCAGCTTCGCTAGTGAAGAATGGGTTGGCGCTGCGTGAGCCAGTTTGGTCGAGCGAGTTGCGCTCTAGGCCATCAATCGCCTTGCTGACCCGGCCATCCTTAGCGATGTCTGATGTCTTGCTAAAGAGGACGTCGATCGGCGCGTCGGTCTGCGCTAAGTCCCAGGTAAAGACGGTCTTGTCGACATTAGTATCGTTGCGATAGTAGACGTTGTAGTCTAGGCCAGCAAACATCTCGTTTGTACCAACCTTTGGCCCGCCAATGTTGGCACCACCCTTGGTGCGGACACCGTATGCCCAGTATGGGCTGTCGCCATCCTTAGCAGTTGCGGCACGTGATGAGATGATGTTGTTGTACATCTCTGTGCCTGTTGTGTCCCAGCTGAGACCCTTGGCCTGCGACCAGCTCTCCGGTGCAGTACAGGTGCTACCTTGGTAGGCATTACAACCCTTGCTGCGGGTGTCCTCGCGGACGCGGATTGGGTAAGCGGTGCGCGAGATAGAGTTGTTGTAAATCTTCGTCTTGCTACTACCCGACACTAAGATACCAGAGCCCGAACCCTCGATGATGTTCGAGGCGATGATACCAGTGTGTGACACTTCGTAGAAGATCGCCATCTGCACGTTGGTAAAGTAGTTGTTGACGATGTTGGTGTTGATACACCCTTCATCACACCAGAAGCCTGGCAGCTGGTGACGCTTAGCCACAGCGATGTCGGAGTTGGTCGAGCCAGACTTCGAGTAGTCCACCACATTGTTGCGGAAGGTGAAGTTCTCGGCGTGAGTTACCTTCACATCGGCCATACCACACCACGACGTACAGTAGCTACCGTTGGTTTCAAAGCCAGCGGCGTTGTTGTTGCTAAAGGTGTTGTTCTCAAATACGGCATTCTCAATGCGGTTTGCACCAGCACCATTACCCCCGTTATCGAGGAATTGGCTGTTCTTCACCACACTGCCCGATGCTTTGTCGAGGAATAGCCCCGAGTTCGAGTTCTGCGCCACGATCACATCTTGCACCAGCGAGTTCTTCCCGTTGATGGAGATGGCAATCGGCCCAGCCTTGTCGTCTAGCTGTGGGTCTTTAAAGCCCCAGGTTTGGTTTGGTGCATACTGCGAAATGTTAATACCCTGCAGCTTGAAGTTCTCGCCTGTTGTGGTAAAGGCGCGGGTGCGCTGCGAGATCTCCGTTGTCCCAGCCGTTGGGTCAGAACCTAGGTAGTAACTGACGGTGTCTTGCCGACCTGGGTTGAAGTGCCCACCACTACGCGTTGTCTGAGTGGCATCTTCTACATAGAATTTGCCTGGGCCGACCTCAGCCTTGCTCCCGACCTGCGTCAGTGGCTTGTCGTTAATAAAGACCTGCTCTGGGTAGGCAGCCATACCTTCGACTTCTGGCTTGATGTTGGTCGTACAGACGTGGCAGAAGTTCTGGAAGTTGCCAGTGGCCTTCCACATATTGCCTTCGCGCGACCAGTTGGTCACAACGTCGCTACCCTTCAGCCACACCTCAGCGTTGGGTGCTGCCTGCATGGTGACATTCTTCTTCGTCACAAAGAAGTGTGGCTCGCGATAGATACCACTCTTTGCCACCACTGTTCCGCCGTCGCCGATCTTCGTGACGGCGCGGCCAAAGCTCTTGTACGGTGCTGACTCGCTTCCGTTACCCTTGTTGTCATCCCCGTTGGGCGACACCCAGGCTACGTTGGCATTCGGCACAGCGTAATTTGCCTTGATATAATTATAGTTTTTATTCAGACCGGCTGCGTTCACCGAATTGAGGCCATAAAAAAGCCCGCCTATAGCGAGCCCACTCACAGCCACAACCGATGCGATGCGCATGACGATCCCACGTTTTTGACGTCTAATCTTCACTGCTCTTTCCTCCCCTTGTCGGTTGGCGTTAGATTTACGTTACAAAAACTATTCTATCATAATGGCCGCGCTGGTCAATTAACCATAACCCGCATAACTGCGCAATCCTGTGGTGTACGCCTCGCTCAATACTCATACTTCGCCTCTCTTGCCAGTCGTACGCTTGCACCGTACATATATAGATCATACCCCAGATAGAGCTCTTGACATATTTGATACTTCGCATGTATTGAATACATCACTTATTTCACCAAGATCCACACAAATAAAAATATCATTGTAATATCTACAATGATTCATTCATCTAGCCTTTGCGCTGGTTTTATGCTAAAACTATAGATTGCTAAGCAACCTCAGCATTCGTCTCATTTAGCTTGTCATTATTGAGTTATATACGCCACTCGGTTGTTTTCATCATACACACCGAGCCGATAGCCAATAGCTCTAACAATCCTGGCGGAGGAGGGGAGATTCGAACTCCCGCTGCAGGTCTCCCCACACTAACGATTTAGCAAACCGTCCCCTTCAGCCACTTGGGTACTCCTCCAGCGTGTCGGATTGTGCACCAACGTGCACTGGCTATTGTAGCATAGGTCAGGCAATTGCGCTAGACATTTGTGACGTGCAATTTTATCCCTACTTCGCCGCAGTGTCGTGAGCCATATATTTCCTGCACTCCCCTTCCCTTTATCAAGCAATATAAATAAGGAGGCGGTGGGCGTCTCACTACCATACCAATTCCCCATGTTGAGCTTCAAGATACCGTCATAACAGCAGGTTTTCAAGACGCTACTGGCAAAAGAGATGAAGGAAGCGAGTCACCATAGCACCACAAGCTGAGAAATTTCACCGCTTTCCTCTCGACAAAAAAAACGCCATATCGTATAATTACAAGATAAAAGGAGCTAAGTTTATTATGCTAAAAAAATGTCTACTATCTATCAGTGCTCTTGCCCTCATCGGGGGTGGGATAATTGCTGCTGCACCGCCCAGTGCTGCAATCGGCGGCGTGTCAGATGGTGCCAGCCGCTCACGAGGCAAAGACCAGCCAGCCGATCTCTTTGGTGACGCCGGTATCTTTACACGGGTAAGCAACATCATGCTGTTTCTCGTTGGTGCTATCGCGGTCATCATGATCATCTTTGGTGGTATTCGTTATGTTGTCTCTGGTGGTAATTCATCACAGGTGCAGGGCGCCAAGAATACGATTATGTATGCCCTCGTTGGTGTCGTGGTGGCACTGCTGGCCTACGCCGCGGTGAACTTTGTTATCAACACCATCATCCCCGGTGGCAATATCAATACCACGACCAACAGCAGCAACACCGGCGCTTCGACCACCTAGCCAGCACCACTTGGCTCTCTTCTCACACAAACATATGCGCACACCATCGCGGTGTGCGCTTTTTATTGCTCTTGATCGAGTTTGCAAAAACAGAAAGAAAGTAGGCACAGCGTACAAAAGTAATCACATGTTTTTCGTAATAAAAAACCTGCAAGCACCATCAGCCTGCAGGTTAACAGTATCAGAAACATGGCGGAGAGAGAGGGATTCGAACCCTCGAAGCCTTGCGGCTTACCGCTTTTCGAGAGCGGCCAGTTCAACCACTCCTGCACCTCTCCACGTGGTCTGCTCTCATTATAACAGATGCGATGCCGAACGAAAATATCGCGCAGCGGATGTCCTTGAGCTCTTGCCCCACCTTCGCGTATACTAAAGCTATGCAGGATTCTATTTTTACTAAGATTATCAAAGGTGAAATACCAAGCCATACGGTGTATGAGGATGAGCACACGATAGCCTTCCTCGATATCAACCCACTGAGTGATGGTCACGTGTTGGTCGTGCCGAAGCAGCAGATTGACTCGCTGTGGGCGCTCCCCACCGAGGTGTATCAACACCTCTGGGCGGTAGCGCAGCGGATTGCCCACGCGATGGAGACGGAGCTCAAGCCTGAGCGAGTCGGCGTGGTGGTAGAGGGCTTTGATGTGCCGCACGCTCATATTCATCTCGTGCCGCTATATGACCGTGAGGTGTTGCAGCTCCATCATGGCTACCCAACTGATACTAGCAATACTCACCTATCTACCACCGCTCAGCGTCTTGCTGCAGCAGTACCCAGCAGTGGTGGAGACGCCAGCGCATGATCACCATCATCGTCATTGGCAAGCGGCACGAGCCCTGGCTAGTCGATGGCATTACACGCTATGAGCAACGCATGACTCGTGCCTGGCAGCTACAATGGAAGCTCATCCCGGCTAGCCAGCATAGTAACGATGCGGCGCGCCGTGAGGAGTCGCAGCAGATTCTTCGAGCACTTTCGCCCCACGCATATGTTGTACTACTGGACGAGCGTGGCACAATGCTCGACTCGCCTACCCTCTCACGCAGCCTGCATCAGCCAATGGCGCAAGGCAAATCACTCGTACTTATCATTGGTGGAGCATATGGTGTGACAGAGGCAGTGATGGAGCGCGCTAACCTGGTGTGGTCGCTGTCTCGCCTGGTGTTTCCACATCAGCTGGTGCGGCTCATCTTGGCCGAGCAGCTCTACCGGGCGCAGCAGATTGCCGCTGGTCATCCGTATCACCATCAATAACTAACCAACAATCGGCAAAAACTGATTATCAAAGGCATGGCGCGTCCCCCGCTGCTTATGTGCCAGATATCTATATTCATCATCGCGCGGTGGCACACTCGGCGTGTGGTGTTGCCCGTGATGCGCTGCCTTATGCCCAAGCGACGTATGATGCGGATGGACGTGTGGGTCGGTTGTTAGTTTATCGTGTTCCGCCGAGCCTTGCAGCCCACGGCTTCGCAGCACGGCAGGCTCGAGCGTAAGAAGTGCAGTGGTCATCTTATCAAATTGCCCATCGTGCAAGAACACCCCCAGTGCAGTCGCCAGGCTAAAGACCGCCACAGCCGCCTGCGCGAGGATGGTTTTGTATGAAGTAGTGTGGTGTTTGTGTTTCATAGTGTGTATTGGTGACTACTGTTAGTTCTATTTTTGTTCATATCAATGGTAGCAGGATGTTTCTTTTCTGTCAAGTATGTTTCGTGTAGATATAGGAATACCCTTCTTTTCTTCATTAACTCTCTTCTCCTATCATCTTGCTTAAATGAGGTATGAAAGCTGTTTGTCGCAGCATATATATGCTTATATAAATCCATGCGATGAATACTCTTCGTAAGCCTCACTCACCACAAGCCTCAGAAAAAGAACGGTACAAATAGAAAGAGTGATGCGGTAAGATTTTTCAGTTTCAGGTTAATATAGCTCGTCATCACAATAATCCCTTCATCTGTGTTCGCGCTTCCCTCCTTACCACCAAGTGCCCTTTTGTCATTGAGAACGCAAGAGGTTAAATTAACACACTTCATTATCCCTACTCATCAAAAAGGCTACCATCTCACATCGACGGTAGCCTTCTCTATTAGCACAAGGTATTAAATTTGCAGTACTGCTATTCGATCACTTGCAATTCATTCACCAGCCGCTCAATCAACGCCTGCTTGCTTGCCAGCTGCTGGCGCGATTCTTCCACCAAATGAGCGGGTGCTTGGCTGGTGTAACGTTCGTTTGCTAGGCGTGCCTCCAGCTTGGCGGCGTCATTGCGTGCTGCAACTAAACGCTTCTCGAGGTTCGTCTGGTGCTCATAGAGTGTCTCGTCGCTTACGTCGAGCCAAGCATCACGGCCACTGGCAGCCAGACGCAGCCCTCGTGCTACATCAGTATGTTCCACCGCCGCTAGACCAGCCAAGCGCCGCACCAGCTCGGCATTATCCGCTACGAGCGCGTCATCCATATAGAGCAGTGTGTAGCGCTCATTGCCCGGCAACTCACTGGTTACGTAGCGCGCTTCAGTCACGAGTCGCTCGAGCCGGCCAAACTCAGCCGCCTGCAACTCATTGTATTTCTCAACCTGCGGATAGCGCGCTGCCGCCAGCAGGTCGCTATGCCAGCTCAGGCTTTGCCAAATCGTCTCCGTTACAAACGGTGCAAATGGGTGAGCCAAGCGCAGACACGTATCAAGCACCCACACCAGCATATCAGCGTGCTGCTCCACCTTAGCTGCCTCAATATACCAATCGGCTACATCATCCCACACCGTGTGGTAAAGTGTTTCTGCCGCCTCGGCAAAACGATACTGCGTTAGCTGCTGCTCCATCGCTTCTCCTGCCCTGCTCAGCTGGCGGATGATCCAATGATCAGCCATCGATTGCGGCACTGGCACATGCACCGGCCGCGTATCCCCCACTTGCGCCTCAATGAAGCGAGCGATGTTCCATAATTTATTGCAGAAATTGCGCGCTGCCACGACCTTGCCAGTATTAAAGGCTTGTGGCTGAGCGGCTGAGCGACTGGCGATAATCCCCATACGCAGTGCGTCTGAGCCATACTGGCTGATTGCCTCCATTGGGTTGATCACGTTACCCTTACTCTTACTCATCTTCTGCCCATGCTCATCCAGCACCAGCCCATGGAGATACACATGACGGAATGGCACCTGTCCCGTGCAGTACAGGCCAAGCATCATCATCCGCGCCACCCAGAAGAAGAGGATATCCCCCGCTGTCTCCATTACTGCGTTGGGGTAGAATTTCGCCAGCGGCCCATCTTGCAAATAGTCGGTGGTGATGAATGGCCACTGCCCACTACTAAACCAGGTATCAAGGGTATCTTCTTCTCGACGATATGTTGTACCATTTACAACTATTTCTTTTTCGTTGACGTTTGTGTTGAAGATCCAGTCACTTGGATCGGTCGTGCTCTGGAAGGCTGGGATGGGTATGCCCCACGGTATCTGCCGACTAACGTTCCAATCTTTGATCTCGCGCAGGTATTTGATGACCACCTCGCCCTTATTGGCGGGAGTGAAGGTCACATCACCGCGCTCAATAGCAGCAATCGCCGCATCCGCCAATGGCCGCATCGAAATGAACCACTGCTCTTTCACCATCGGCTCAATGACGGTGTCGCACTTGTAGCAATGCCCCACCGAATGCTCCAGCTCTTCCTCGCCACGACGAAGCTCTTCGCGCTCCAACGCCTCCAGCACCCGTTGGCGTGCCTCCGTCGTGGTGAGACCATCAAATGGTGCGGGAACATTCGTCATCCGCCCATCAAAGCCAATCACCTGCTCCACCGGCAGCCCATGTCGCTGCCCCATCTCGAAATCATTTGGGTCGTGAGCCGGCGTAATCTTGACTGCACCAGTACCATATGACGCATCGACATATTCGTCAGCAATAATCGGTATCTCGCGCCCTACCAGCGGCAGCAGCGCCTTGGTGCCAATCAACTTCTTGTAGCGCTCATCTGCCGGGTTGACAGCGATGGCGGTATCACCCAGTAGCGTCTCGGGCCGCGTCGTAGCGACGATAATTTCACCAATATGATCGAGTAGTGGATACGCAATACGCCACAGCTTAGACTTCTCCGTCTTGTGCACCACCTCAATATCGGCAAAGCTAGTCTGGTGCTTAGTACAGTAGTTGACGATCCGTTCACCCCGGTAGATCAGCCCATCCTGCCACAGCTTATTGAAGGTACCATAGACCGTCTCCACCACCTTGGGGTCAAGCGTAAAGACCATATCTTCCCAGTCCGCCCCAACGCCGAGGGCGCGCAGCTGGAGTTCCATATCGCCCCGCTTTTTATCGACAAAGTCCCACACCTGCGCATACAGCTCGTCGCGCGAGTAGTCGAAGCGCGTCTTGCCCTGCTTCTCGAGCTCGCGCTCGTACACCACCCACGTCTCGAAGCCCGCGTGGTCTGCCCCAGGGATAAACACCGCATCGTCGCCCTTCATCCGGTGGTAGCGCACCAAGATATCTTGCAAAGCCGAGCCCAGGGCATGCCCGACGTGCAGGTTGCCATTGGCATTGGGCGGCGGCATCACAATGCTATAGGGTGTGCCCTCCCCTTTTGGCCGAAACACGCCAGCGCTCTCCCACATGGCGTAGATATTTGGCTCATATTCGTTAGGGTTGTAGGTCTTGGCAAGTTTCATGGCGGTGGCTTCCTTACAGATTATTGATACTTTTCACACGAAAACGGTGCGGTCGATGCTTCACGTGAAAATTTATGTGCAGCATCTGCCTGGCCGATTTTTTGGTGCAACTTCAGCTACCTAGTATAGCACGTTTGGTGGCTCAATGGCAGGGGTGACAGGGGTTGGTAGTAGGGTAAGGTATTGCGAATTATGATGGTAATAGAGGCGTCTTATTTTACAAATTAGCTGCTATTTCTGAGTAGTTTGTTATGATGATTCGGTATTTTTGCGGTTTTCACGTGGAAGGTGCTGCGTGCCAAGCTTATACTACAGCCTTAACATCTTATGATCCTATCTACCCAGAGTACTGAAAAGGGAAGTAACCAAAGAGAAAGAGGTGATTTTTGCCCCACATATTGTGGCACGTTTGTCATCATACTACCCTCATCAGCTCCAGCTCATTAATGACGATAAAGGAGTGAAATATGGGCAAGTCAGAGGTAAGCAAGCTTATATTCATAGTCAAAGTCGAGCTGCGATAGGGGAGCCCAAGCCATATATCTCACATATTCATCTTCATTTCACGTGAATAATGCGGGCAATCATGTCAAACTCGGTAGTCTTGCACCGGTACATAGCCCTCGTGCCATCATCTTTCGTTAAAGGTCACACCTGTGGAGCAGGGGAGGGCAGTATAAAAAAGACGCCCCGTCGAGCGCCTTTCTCTAAGTAATATCACGCTCACTTATGCGAGCGGCGATACGACGCCTGGCGCAGGCTACGCACGTGTTGATACAGCGCTTGGTAGAGGTGATACAGCCGGTAGCGCAGTGGGTGGAGAGGCTTCTCCCAGGTGCCGATATAATCCACCGGCGTACCCCCAAATGATTTCTTAAAGTGCGTGAAGCCCGCCCAGGGGTGATCCTTCGGCACATCATCTGGCGCAATGCCGTAAAAGTCAAAGAATTTGTGCCCGGTATCGTGCGCATAGAAGAGGGCAGACACCACTAGTGCTGTAGCTGGGCTGAGGTTACGCTGGGCGGTGTAGGACGCAGCGTGGGCATAGGCCATCGTCGTGCCGTCACTAAAGAATATCAAGCTAGCAACAGGCTTGTCCTCCAGCGTGGCATACATCAGGCCAGCTGCCTTACGTGGGAAGAGCACTTCTGCCATTTGGCGAAAGTAGGCATCACTATGAGGCTGCATGCCAGTACGCTTGGCAACATCGTGAATCATATCAAGAAAGATCTCTATATCTGCTGGCTCATAACTGGTATGGAACCGCACACCTGCCTTCTGATTTTTGCGCCACGTGTAACGTACTGCTTGCTTGGCATTAGCCAGGATCGCATCGTGATCTATCGTTACATCATTAATAATCGTTCGATCTGGTTGGAGGCTCTTCGCCTTGCGAAAGCCAAGATTTTGCAACTGCTCAAGCCGCGTCGTTCGGGGGTCGACCCGCACAAAGTCTGCACCATATTGCCGCCCAGTGGCAATGATATCCTTGAGCGCCGCTTCCTGGGCTGCATCATTATCTGCTTCGGGCCCATAGGGTACATACAACCGATGGTTGAGCCGACCATGCTCGATAATGCCATAATACTGCCACCCTTTGTCTACTCGCCGCACCGTATGGCGCTGCTGCGCTTGTTGAAAGGCCTCCCATGCCTCAGTCTGTAAAAAATGTTTCATAACATTAGTATAGCAACTTTGCGGCGGATTTTCACTGATGATTATTGCAAAAACACATTCATGTATACTCTGACGAAATGATGCGTCTGATGCAAGGTATTATCCCTCTAAGCACCTTCGTTATAACCAATCGCGAGTTACTCATCACCATCACTCTCTTCCTCTTACCACTCAAAAATGCTATACTAGCGCTATTATTATGCAGCTCAAACCTATTGATCCATCCACACTCGAGCAATTTGTGGCGCAGCATCCGCTAGGGAGCTTCGTCCAATCAGCCGCCAATGCCAAGCGAGTGACACAGCTGGGCTGGCAGCCACATTATCTGGGGCTGTTTGCTGAGGGTGAGCGCTTGGTGGCTACCGCCGTGTTATATGAGTGGCGCACCTTGGGCTATAGCGAGTTTGAATGTTTGCAAGGGCCGCTCGTGGACTATCACAACCCAGCAGTGCTCAGTACATTATTGACAGAACTTAAGAAATATGTCAAAACACATAAAGGTATTTTACTTCGACTTCAGCCGCCACTCATCCTACGGCAGGGAAGTGACCCTACTCAGCTTCTCGAAGTAGCAGGCACGGCCAAGGCGCTGCAACAATTAGAAAAGACAGGCTTCCGCGCTATCCCCCCGCAGCAGACCGACCACAACACACGCTACGTACGCTGGTTCTTTGCCAAAGATCTTTCGCCCTACCACGACGATGCAGCACTACTCAAGAGCTTCGACGCCAAGACACGCAGCTGCGTCAAGGCGGCCACCAAGTATGGTGTGGCGGTACGCGAGATTACTGCAGTGGACGATCTCACCCCGTTTGCGAAGTTATTGATTGATACTGGCACGCGGCGTGGCTTCTCAGGACGCAACGAAGCGTTTTATCAGCAATTGTTCCGCGCCTTTCACCGTAAGCAGGCGTGGTTCCTGATTGCTGAGCTCGACCTTGCTGGCTACCAAGCCCGCCTCAGCGCCCAGCAAGATACCCTGCAAGCCGAGCGCGATGCGCTAGCGACCGAGCCAGACAAGCAAGGACAGGTGAAGGAACTCAACAACCAACTCGCTGCGGTGTCAAAGCGCCTGGCAGATTATGAAGCGCTCCGTCAAGCGGCCAATGGCGATGTATTGCCACTTGCTGCCGCCATCTTCATGCACACGAACGATAACGAAGTAGTGTATTTTCTCAGTGGGTCGGACGATCGGCACGCCAAGTTCTCTGGCTCATACGCCCTGCAATACGCAGCAATGCGCCGTGCCATCAGCCTTGGCGCTCAGCGCTACAACTTCTACGGCACAAGTGGGAACTTCAACGGCTTCCCCGAGCAAGAGGGGGTGTATCACTTCAAGAAAGGCTTTGGTGGTCAGCTGGAGGAACGTGCTGGCTGCTATGAATATATCGCTCGGCCATTCATACATCAGGTGATTCGTTTCATGCGTGCGATGAGAAAAATTATAGCGCGGTAGAGCACTGCCTTCGTAACAATATCTACACTATTAGGCACCGTGGTAGATGACATCACCTTACGGTGAGATGAAAAATCCGCGACTTGCAGATATTCAGCTTATTTTTCGTGTTTGTGATATTTGATCTTTACAATAGTCCATGATACTATTTTGCCATGCTCGTCAAACGCCCAACATCAGCGTTATCTATGCAAGAATTAAGACCAGACATCTTCGTTGCAGGCCCTATTTCTGGGGCAGAAGATTGGCAAAACCAAGCAGAGAAATTATTAGAAAATATTGAGCAAACAGAATCATGCAACAAAGAGCTCATTATTGCCAACCCACGACGCCCAGAAGAAATACCACGCGTTGGTGATATTGCGAAGGAGCAGATCACGTGGGAGCACCGAAATCTACAGCTCGCACGCGTGGTAATGTTTTACTTTGTCAAGGGACCAGGCATCATTACACCACTAGAGCTTGGTAAGGAACTTGGACGCGGCTCGCCCATTGTGCTTGGCATTGACAAAAGTTTCGACCGACCATTTGACATCGAAACACAAGCACACCTCGAGCAGCCAGAGCTCCCGATCTATCACACACTCGACGAAACTGTTGTAGCTGCTGCAGCGCTGGCCAGGCAGATTCGCGCAAAAGAAGGCTAATTAAGGCTAATTATCAGCCCACACTGCTTCGCGCATCGACAAACTCGGCTGCACTTCGAGCAGGTATGGGTCGACTGTGTGACCAGCCTGGGCGTAGTAGTAGCCGAGAGCGGCGATCATCACTGCATTGTCTGTGCAAAAGGCCATTGGTGCGTAGCTAATAGAGCAGGGCAGGGCGGTGCGTAGCTGACGGCGGAGTTCTTGGTTGGCCGCCACACCACCAGCAATCACGACGGAGCGCGGTGCATAGTGTTCATAAGCCAGCACCGTCTTATCGACTAACGTCTCTACCGCCACACGTTGGAAGCTCGCCGCCATATCATAGCGCTGCTGCGGCGTAACAAGCGCTGGAAGCTCGTGCGAAGGAAAAGAGGTATCTTTGCCTACCTCGGCTTGCATTCGGCGCAGCACGGCCGTTTTAAGGCCCGAGAAGGAGAAATCGTACTGGCCATGCATCCGCGCCTTAGGTAACGCGTAACGCTGCGGGTCACCGTGCGTGGCGGCAGCAGCAATGGCCGGGCCGCCAGGGTAAGGCAAACCAATGATCTTTGCTACCTTGTCGAAGGCTTCGCCCACAGCATCATCCTGTGTTTGACCAAGTAGTGTATAGTCACCATGCGCCCGAAACAGCACTAACTGACTATGCCCACCAGAGACGATAAGCGCCAGCATAGGGAAGCTCGGCTGCGCAGCAGGGAGCGCTAGAGTAGGCTCGGGCTTTGGCCGGCCGTCCTCCACCACAAAGTTGGCATAGACGTGCGCCTCCACATGATGAATTGCGTAGAGCGGCTTCTTGTGCACAATTGCCAGCGTTCGCGCCGCCAGCGTCCCAACCAGCAGCGACCCCACCAGCCCGGGCGCATACGTCACAGCAATGCCATCAATCTCATCCCAGCTGCATGCTGCCTCGGCCAATGCGCGGTCAATCACTGGGGTAATCATCTCAATATGGCTCCGCGCTGCTACTTCTGGCACCACGCCACCATACTGGGCATGAATATCTATCTGCGAGTGCACGACACTACTCAGCAAGTGCCGCCCATCGGCCACCACCGCAGCCGCCGTCTCGTCACAGCTGCTCTCAATCCCAAGAATCTTCATAAAGTTATTATAGCAGAATAGCAGAGCAAGGAAGATGAGAGAGTAGTGTGATAATAAAAAATCAAATTGCATGAGTTTGAACCTCAAGAGCTAACCTACTCTCAAGCTCTTTTCTTTCATTCCTTTTGCTGAGACGATCAGAGGTCGATACTCCTATAGATAGGATCAGCTCATGGTTTTAAATATTACCAAAAGTGGTATAATATGTGCCATGGCATTTTCTCTAAAACAAACACTCAAGAATACGCTCCCACCCCGCGTGCTGGCGGCGCTGGAGCCAGGTTATCGGCTGCTTGAAGCCACTGTAGCAGCGGCCAACCAAGGTTTCCCAGCTCAGGGCATGCACGTCATTGGCGTAACGGGGACAAATGGCAAGACCACGACGTGCTTTATGATTCACCGCATGCTGGTCGAAGCAGGCTACAATGTCGGCCTGATGACGACGGTGGCATATGGAGTAAACGACGACATCACATCGCAAACCGAGCACATGACCACCGTATCTGCACCCCTGTTGCAGCAGCGTTTGGCGGAGTTTCGACGGCGTCATGTGCAGTGGGTGGTGCTAGAGGTGACGAGCCATGCGTTGGCGCAGCACCGCATCTTTGGCGTCCCGATCGACATTGCCGTCATGACCAACGTCACCCACGAGCATCTCGATTATCATAAGACATTTGAGCGATACCGCGCCGCCAAGATACGTCTCTTCAAGCTTGCGCGGCGGGTTGGCATTATCAATGCGGATGACCCATCAGCAGCAGTCTTCGAGCAAGCCGTGCCCCGTAGCCTATGCTACGGCATCGCTGACGGCAACATCCGGGCGACTAACATCACCCAAACCGCCTCGGGTAGCCGCTATGATGTATGGCTCATGGGGGAGATGCACCACATCGCCATCAATATGCCGGGTGAGTTCAACATTGCCAACAGCCTAGCCGCAGTAGCAGTGGGGCACGAGGTAGGCCTGAGCCGGGTGCAGATCGAACAAGGCCTAGCTGCACTTACCGGGGTGGAGGGCCGTATGACGGTAGTCAATGCTGGGCAGCCATTCTCCGCTATTGTTGATTTTGCCCACACACCCGACGCCTTCGAGCGGCTGCTGGGCAGTGTGCGAGCCAGCACCAAGGGCAAGCTGATCGTCTTGTTTGGCTCAGCTGGCCGGCGCGATGAGTCCAAGCGAGCCATCCAAGGCAAGATCGCTGGGCGAATTGCCGACGAGCTTATTATCACCGAAGAAGACGACCGCGATACAGACGGGCAGCACATCCTTAGCCAAATCGCCAAAGGCGCAGAAGCTGCTGGCAAAACCCAAGATACCGACCTCTTTCTCATTCACGACCGCGCCGAGGCCATCCGCTTTGCCATTCGCCGTGCCCGCACCGCTCGCGACACCGTCGTCTTCCTGGGCAAAGGCCACGAAAAAACCATCGAACGCGCCGACGGAACCCACCCCTGGGACGAAATAACAGAGGTACGGAACGCTATCCACGAGCGGCAAGCATCGAAGAAAAAGCCAGCACGAGGCAAGAGCAAGCGCACAAAAGACGCCAGCAAACCTCGGCCCAAAACCAAAGACAAAGCCAAGCGCAAGAAAAAGCCAGCTTCGCGCCACAGCAAGCGTGCATCAGCGAGCTAAGCTAGTTGTTTTTACCCTGCGGATACCACTCTAACTACCCTGTGAGGTGTCTGTCTCTCCATCAGCTTGCTTGGGTTCTACCTCGAACGTCACATCGTCTGCATTATCGCTACTACCCACTCTTACATAGCACCCATCAGTGGTCAGACCAGTTGCTGCCCAGCCATCCTCTGTGCGCTGCAGCGATATCCACTCGATAAAGAGTAGCCACGGCTCACCCTCAGGACCACTATATAACCATGGCTTTCCCTCAAAAATCGATTGAGAAATTGCCTCCCTGAGCACTGAGTGTCTCTCATGCTCCTCATTTGACGGCTGCCGTGGTATTTCGTGTGGCATATGGCAATGCACCTCCTTTACCTCTATTATGGTCGCGTGTCTGTTGTGAGATCTACCACTGTTGTGTTGGCTTAATCTAGAATGCCATGGCTATACATGCGGGCTACCACCCGTGGCATAACTCGGATAATTTTTTCCTTCGGCAGCATTAGTTTATTGCGATATTCATACCTCTCCACACCAGGGAAGAAAAAGATCCGTCTGTCATCACCATGCTCAGCAGCATCTTCCTGGGCCTCATGCACGTAGTATTCAGACGACTTGAGGTCAATCAGCTTACCATTCACCATTATGTCTATCCCGCGCATATCCTGGTTGGCCGTGCCTGGCTCATAGGCAATGCCCGCTTCATCCAGCACCCGCATAAAAAGCACTTCATTGCGAACGCCCGCTACTGTCGCATACAGCATATCTTTTCGATCTTGCTTATTTTGTGCATTCTTATTGCCTGGGTACACTACTTCTAAGCCGTTAACTATATCTGACACAGACGGTATCGATTTCCATGTCTCACAAGAGTGTGTGGCGTTGTCTATCACATCGCGCAGGGCATGGTTAAAGTGCGTGAGTTTCTTGATTCGCTGCTTATTTTCTTGCCGAGTCAGCGCCGTATCATCTTGTTCGGTCGCCTCCACCCAGCCAGGATACGCTGCAAGCAGCCGCGCCATATCCACATGCGACCACTGTTCTTTGCTCGCATAGTGTTGCACGAGCGCCACAGCACTCTCTCCCAGGGCAGCCGAGCGCCGCTGGTGGCGTTTTTTCTCATTCCAGTTACGGCCTGCTTGCTCGACGAGGTAGGTGAGGTGCGGCTTTTGGCTCTTCAGCGCTGCATCAACGGTAACAAGCTGCTTTTTGATGTTCGAAGAAGACGTCGACCACTGACTCGGCAATATAGGCGATGGCATTATTGCATCAACATCATAGCGTTTGTGTTTGTGTGGTTTATAGTAATGTGTCTTTGTCATAGTTGTGTTTGTATTATATATCATTTTTAGCACCATAACAAAATCACCACATCAGTGGTGATAATGCCTATTCTTATTGTACGAGTCCTTACCGCTGCGACAAATAGTCGATCTCTTTGATGATGTCGAGCAGCGCTTGGGCGCGGCGGGTTTCGTCGCGGATGGATTTGGCAATTTGGTATGCTGGGTCGATCAAACTCTTGTCGTCCGTCGAGCGGATCAAAAGCAAATAGGTATCGAATTTCTCATCTGGGCTAACGTTGAGTTTATCCACCAGTGGGCGCAGCTCTTTGATGGCCGACTGCTTAACGCCATTAAGTGCCTCACCACTGGGCGCAGGCTGCGATGGTTGCTGCTGCGAGGACATGACTGGCACGGACGAGCCCATATTGCCCGACATACCCGAGAGTGACGAACGGCCAGCACCTTGCCCCGACATCATCGCCTGCGACCGCTGCGACGCTGCTGTGCCCACCTGCGGGCCGATCCCAGCAAGCACCTTGGCAAGCTCTTGATCGTCGGTAATTGATTGTGATGTAGTGCTGATATTCATGGTTCCCACCTGTCTCCAAATATGCTTATGATTCTCTGCTAATTAATGTATCATGGGAGGGTATACTCTTGCAAGCAGAAGGAGACGATTATGCTTGATGACCAGACCATATTGCGCCAACGCGGTGCCAAGGCCGCCCTACATCACATTGCAACATTATGGAAACAAACGACGCTACCAACAGAGGTAGCAAATCAGCTCTCACATATATCACCTCAGCATGATATTCATAATGTTGTTATTATGGCAACGGATGGTGGTGCGGTATTGGCTCACGTCGCTCAGCAGCTCATGCAGCCTCACATGACTACGCCTGTGTTGTGCCGCGAGGCAGCAGCAGTGCCACCATTTGTGAGTGCACACAGTTTGGTGATTATCATCGAGGCTGACATCTCACCTTACCAGGTGAAAAATATACTGCGCTATACACAGCAGCATTCCGCTTCGGCCGCTTTGCTCACTCATGGTGCTGCCGCGGCTGAATACACTACAGCATACCCTGCAGCCACTATTATGCCAATTGCTCATAGAGAAGGGCAGATGGAGCGGCAGCGCATACTCACGACGCTTGGTGGGCTGCTGGCGGCTTACCACCTGCTGGATAGTGATGTGGTGGATGCTATAGCCCACAGCGGAGCCCATGTGAGCGACGCACTGCAGCAGTGGGGCTCTACCGTGCCGACCGCTCACAACCTCTCCAAGCAGCTTGCACGCCAAGCGGTAGGAAAGACAGCAGTATTTTGCGGCAGTGAGGCGCTCGCGCCAGTGGCCCAGTGGTGGCAATGGTGTTGGCAGGAACGAGCGCATAATGTAGCCTTTTCTACCACCCTTACTGAGGCAGAGCACGCTGGTGCTCACGGCTGGCTGAGCCATCCGGTGGATAAACCATTTGCGCTTTTCGACCTGGTAGGGGAAAATGACTCTTCTACCCAGCAGCGCATGGCAGCGCTCGATCGCCGCCTCAGTGGCCGCAGACCCCATGCAAAGTCTATCTTGCTTGCTGGCGAGACAGAGGTAGAGCAGGTATTATATGGCATGATACTAGCAGAATTTGCTAGCTGCTACCTCGGCGTGTTGAATGGCGTGAAGCAGGGGAAGAGCGACAAATCTTAAAGCTCTAACCTAGCGTGTTTTAGTTTTTGAGAATCGTAGTGTTTTGTTTTTTATTCTAATTCTTAAGCCCTTGTCATGATCTTGTACGATGGCTCGCTGTCGCAAAATATTACATAAACAACGAGCTGCTACAATAAATTCACCAACGAAATCGCTCATCATCTCAAACATTACATATGACGATTAATCTAGAATAATACGCGCAAAAATTCTATCATCTTACTCTGTAAATGAGCAGGGTAGGGTGAGCCAGGAATACCACAACTCATACAAAAAACCCGCCACTCTCCAGGCGGGTTCTGTATCAAAATTAACTATCTTGTTTAGTGGTACTGCCGTAGCGACTCAATCGTGTTCTTGCGCGCGGCCCGGATGGCTGGGTAGAGGCCGAAGGTGAGGCCAACCGCCAGTGCCAGGCCAATTGCCATCACCGCCGTCTGCCACTCCAGTGATGGTGGGAATGACAGCCAGATGCTAAAGCTCAGCGCCACTATGTAGCCGAGAATGTAGCCCAGGATGCCACCGAGCAAGCTAATCGCCAGCGCCTCGATCACAAACTGGGTGATGATATTACCATCGGTCGCACCAACCGCTTTGCGGATACCCACCTCGCGCGTGCGCTCCACCACGCTCACCAGCATGATGTTCATGATGCCGATGCCGCCAACTACCAGCGAGATGGCTGCAATTAGCGTCAGTACCTGGGTTAGCGCGGTAAAGAGCCGGTTGGTTGGCTGGCTGATCGCATCGCCCGTTGCTACGGTAAAGTCTTCTTCGCCTTGGTGGTTTTGCTTGATTTTATCCTTAACTTGCTGAGCAATCTGCCCTACCTGCTGCGATGCATCGGCCTGAATGTTGATCTGCTGAATCTGTGTATGACCACTGTGGATCTTCTTACCTGCCTCGGTAGTGATGATAGCTGCATTGTCGAAATCAACGTTGTTATAATTCAGCGGATTTTCTGTAGCACGCATCACCCCCACCACGATAAATTCCTTGCCGCGAATTTTGAAGGTCTGGCCAATCGACTGCTCGGTGCCAAACAGCTGCACCGATAGCTTTGGGCCAAGCACCGCTGGCTTGGCGTCGTGCGTGCCGCCTTCGAGGAAGTCTCCCTCACGTAGTTCGAGCTGACTCGTGATAGCAAGGTCGGGCGAAGTTGCCACAACAGTAGTGGTAGCTTCTCGGTCGTTGCTCTTGAGCTTGTTTTCAGAGGTCATCATTGGTGCTACGGCACGGATATGTGGCATCTTGCGCACCGCCTCGACGTCGGACTCGGTGATAGTACTGGTGTTGTAATTATACTGCGCCACCGAGCTCGCCAGCGACGAGAAGCTCTTGTCTTGCACGCCCGGGCGCACCACAATGAGGTTATTGTTGAGGTCGGACACCTGTTGGGAGATGATATTGTGCAGGCCACCGCTCAGTGCCAAGATCGCTACGATACTACCCACACCAATTGCCACACCCAGCGTCGCCAGCAAATTACGGCCGCGATTGCGCCGGAAGCTACTACTTGCATTTTCGAAATGGTCAATGATTATCATGCCTGGGGCTCCTTTGTGCTAGATTGGTGAGCAGACGATGGTGCAGCGGGCTGCTGGGCCGGAGTAACCTTGGCTGGCTGAGCAGATGCTGCAGATGATGGCTGTACCGCAATATGGGCTGCTGGTGCTGCAGGCTGCGCTGGCTGACCAGCGGGCTGTGGTGTAACCGGCTTGGGTGGTGCGGCTACAGATTGTGTTGACGCAGGCGCTGCTGGCTGAGCTGAAATAGCCGATGCTGCTTGAGCCGGCGCAGCAGAGTGTGCCAGAGCAGGCTGCCCTGCCGACGGAGCGTGCTGTGCAGCCGGCAAGGTTGGCGGCACTTCTGGTGGAGCAACTGGCATAGGCTCAATAGTCGGACCATCTTGGGTATGCGGATCTTCGTAGTCGACTACTGTTGGTGCTGTCGTTGCTGGTGTAGTAACCTTAGCGGGCCGACCGCGAGCAATTGCCTTGACTGGCGCAGCTGACTGAGTGGCCGATACCGTGCCCTGTGCAATCGTTGGTACGGCCTTGCCAGCAGGCGCCGCCCGACGCACCCGTGGCTTGCGAGCCACTGGCGTTGGCGCGGCAGCAGTGGTGCGCATCTGCTCATCACTAGCAATCTGCCCATCAAGCATCTTAATCACACGGCTGGCGTAGCTCGTAAGGTTCGGGTTGTGCGTCACCATAATAATGGTATTACCCCGGCGGTGCAGCTGAGCCAGCTCTTCCATGATGATATGGCTCGAACGGCTATCGAGGTTACCAGTTGGCTCATCCGCCAGGATAATCGACGGGTGGTTCACCAATGCGCGAGCAATCGCCACGCGCTGCACCTGCCCACCACTGAGCTGCCACGGCATGTAATATTCGCGCTCTTGGAGGTGGAAATTCTTCAGCACCGCACTGGCTTGCTCTAGGCGCTTGACGCGGCGCATCCCTCCACGATAGCTCAGGGGAAGGGCAACGTTCTCAAGCACTGTTAGGCGATTAATCAGGTTAAAACTCTGGAAGACGATGCCAATCTGCCGCGAGCGAATCCGGGCATGCTGGCGCTTACTCAGCGTGGCAACCGATGTCCCATCAAGAAAATACTCGCCGCTATCGGCGCGGTCGAGCAAGCCCATGATATTGAGCAATGTCGTCTTGCCACAGCCACTAGGGCCCATAATGACAATAAATTCGCCTTTTTCGACTCGCAGGTCGACGTTGTCCAAGGCGTTTTGGGCAGCGTCGCCCAGACCATACTGCTTGGTGAGGCCTCGGAGTTCTATAACTGGTGTAGAAGATCGTACCATAATTATCCTTTAGTATAAACTGTCAAAAAACATTTCTGCAAGCCCAATCTGCACAAAAATATGCAGTATAGCCACGCATCATGCCAAAAGACGAATCAGCAGCGCACTTCTATGGCAGCGTGCCGCCTGGCGCTGATATGGCGGAGAGACAGGGATTCGAACCCTGGGTGACGTTGCCGCCACACACGCGTTCCAGGCGTGCCAATTCAACCACTCTTGCACCTCTCCGTACCTCTGTATTATAGCGGATGTGGGGTGGGGTGGCAATATGTATGAGTTGCTCGGATATATTGCAATTTGCTCATGCAAGTATTTTACCTATGAGAGTGTGTATTGGTGTTATATTTGTCAGTCTGTATCGTTAATTATTTTAAATAAAAATATAGAGGGGGATGAATATTATTTATTCTTGCACGATTAGACGGCTGCAAACCACCATACTTTCTTTATCATGCAATATGTATAAAATATCTCCCATTTTTGCCAAAAAATATCGTTCGAATATATTTCTATACTAACCTCTGTGTGCATGCGCCTTTCATTTTTCTCAACAGAGGCCAAAAAATATTTGACCTGCCGCGCAAACAATGGTAGCATGAAACGCAAGTGCGCATATAATAAGCACACATAACCACTAATCCTGTATTGGGGAGGATTGAAGCTTATGATAAACAGACCTGACAGCTATCCGGCAAATTCTGAGCCTAGCGAGCCCGAAATATTCAGCGGTGCCGCCACTCAACAAAACAAAGACGGAGAAGGAGTTGTTGATCGACGGACTCTTATAGGTGCTTTAAGTGCTGGTGCCGCTGCTGTTGCTGCCGCAGCAGGTATAGCGTTCCTTGCTGGGCGTGGTTCTGCTGAGAATAATATTGCTTCAGAAACACCCTCACCATCAGAGTCTCCAAGCTCGAGCCCAGAAGCAACCCCATCTGCCACAGCGACAGAAACTTCATCACCTACACAAGAGCCTGTGGAGCCTGGCGCACCAAGCAGTGAGCGGCCCGAACCTCGCCGGTCGTATAACTTCGCAAATCTCAGCGAATTCGATTCTAATAGGTGGGATACCTTAAACGACTATGACAAAGGACTCACATGTAAAACCTTCTTCGGCAACAACCTTGATCCCAGTGCTATGAAAATTCTCACCGAATCACGTGCTGACCAGTCAAAAGAGTTGGCAATTGCGTGGTTTGACAATGTTGATCGATTCTTCCGTGATCTCTGTGATGATGCTCAGTCAAATGCTTTATTTACAAATGCAGACGGTAGAGAAGTCGACGCATGGCCAGTGCTGCGATGTTTGGCAGATTATATAGATGTCCCACATTCTAACATTGTTAGAGGCTCCAATGATGAGAGTAAAGATAGCGGCGATAAAAATCAATCAAAACCCCACGGTTATTATGGCCGCCTTGTCGAAGCTGCCTATGAAGCTCATACGAAAGGCAAAAAACCGAAGGAAGAAGACCGTATTACTCTCCGTGTTACGAAATGTGCCCAAATGGCACCATACGAAGACCCATTCCCAATTAATGATGGCAGAGAAACCAATCAACCCCAGGTATATTCGGCAGCATACTGTGAAGTGCAAGAGGTAGGAGATGAAGAGAAGGATAAGGAGAAGGATAAAAAATCATACTATGCTGTTATTGAGCGCCAAAGGCAAATAACCAAAGAGGATCGAAAAACAGGCCGCTTCACAGTACACCCATTTCCTCGGATGTCTTATTTTTACCTAACAGATGAAAGCGGCTACGAAGCTCGTGGCATCAAACCAGAGATTACCGCGCCTCTCAACGACGTCGAAGAATAATAGGTCTCGTTGGAGCAAAGACCAGCCAAATACCACACACTACTTATGTTATTTGGCTGGTTTTCTTACTTATTTTTGTGTATTATATGTAGTGTATGACAGACTCTCTTGTATCTAAGCTAAAGCGCTTTTCACTCTTTCCACTAGCTATCCTTCTGGTACTTAGTTCTAGCGTGTTTATAGATCAAAAGGCATATGCCGATGATCATGATGAGAAGATTCGAAAATGGGCTCTCTTTGAGGCGCAAGACGGGGAGAGTGGCACATCTAATGCTGGGTGTTTTGACGGGATTGACAGTATTGACTTTAGAGATGTCAAAACTAATGGCCTTGGTGGAGATGGTTTTAGCAAAGAGCGCATTGTCCTAGGCAAAAAAATGTCATGTGCTGCCATTTATGAAGAAGGTATCTCAAAATGGGGCTTTTCGGGCGCTGAAGATTTTTTGACCGCAGCTGGTTATAAGAAGAACAATGGCAATAGAACATGGGAAGCAACAAAAGGTCGGCAAGGCCCTGTCAACGCAGCAATTCGTAGCAAGTTAAAGGTTAAGAGTAACAATATAGAGGAATATTTAACATCCGGTGAGATATACACGTATTATTATAAGGATTTTGTCAGCACATGTTCTGTTAAGGATGAGAAAAATCGATCAGAATTTAATAGTTCTCAAATCACTCTTGCAGACAAAGCAGAAGATGGCTACATATCCTATAGCAGGATTGGGAAAGACGGCAACAGTGATATAGTACAGCAGGTTATAGCAAAGTACAAAGGTCCAGACATAACTGTAACAGTGGGTAATCATTCTAAGACAGAAGAAGACAAAAAATTCTGTATTGATAAATCAAAAAAAGTTACAGCACAAGCAAGCAAAGCAATAAAGAACGCCAAAAATAATGCCTCAGCAAAGGCTGTTGACGACAGCCTTGCATCAGCGTTGTCTTCTCTAAAAAATAAGGCGTGTGCGGCAGACCAATCAAAATGCAATGATAATGGCTGGGAAAAATCTGTTGCGGTTTGTATTGCAAATGCTACGAAATCCTATGCTGCAAAGGCTGTAGTAACGTTCGGGAAATCTAGTAAAGAAAAAGATATCAACACATACAAAAAAGAATACATTAGCAAATGTATGCATGAAAAATGGCCAAATCTGACAGAAAAAGAAATCAAAGACGTTCTTAACGGTGTTGATACAAAGAAGGCGGCAGACGCAGCAAAGGCAGGAGACATTGACATAGGGGGTGGTGAGGGTGCTCACGACACGCCTGAGGATGGTGAAGAAGAATCCAAATCACGCTGTGCCATCGATGGTGTTGGCTGGGTTGTTTGCCCTGTTGTCAACTTCCTTGCCGACATCTCAGACGACTCTGCAGGTATTTTGGCCAAGCTGCTTGAAGTCAACTCATTTATCTTAACTAACCGTGGTCCTGATTCGGCCTTCCACTATTGGTCACGTATTCGGGATATTGCCAATATCGTCTTTGTTATCGTTTTCTTGATTATTATCTACTCGCAGGTTAGCGGTCTTGGTATTAGCAACTACGGTATTAAGAAACTTCTACCTAAGCTCCTTATGACTATTGTCCTCGTCAATATATCTTTCTATATATGTAGTATTCTTGTCGATATATCAAATATTGTCGGGTCATCATCGTTCAATTTCATCAGCTCACTTGGTGGTGGCGGGAGCGGCCCAGAGGGTGGCTGGGCAACAAAGGGTAATGCGCTAGGAGGAATTGCTGCTGCTGTTCTTGCTGGCACCGTTGGCTTCTTTGCCCTTGGCGCGCTTATTTCTGGTCTTATCTTCATTGCTGTTACTGCAACTGTTACAGTATTCCTTCTCGGGGCGCGGCATGCCTTGGTTATCTTTACTATTATCTTGTCTCCACTTGCCTTTGTAGCCCTGCTATTGCCAAGTACAGAAGGATTATTCAAGAAATGGTGGGGTTTCTTCAAGACATTGCTATTTCTCTACCCTGCAGTTGGCTTGCTCTATGGTGCGTGTAATCTGGGGGCAACGGTCATTAATGGCATGAAGGGCGAATCAGAGGTGTTATTACAGATTATTGCTGCTGCGCTTACCTTCACGCCACTCCTCTTAGTCTCTCGCCTAACAAGCCTCATGACCTCAATGATGGGGTTAGCAAATATTGCCGATAAGTGGGGACAAATGGCTGGCAATGCGGTAGGCAAAAAATCACAGAAGATGCTCAATGATTCAAAATGGGGCAAATATATGGACTATCGTGATCAGGTAAAGGCAGAAAGACGTGCACAAATACAGGCTGGAACTTATAAGGGTACAAAAAATCCTGCTACTTGGGGTAGAGCTGCACGGAGTTGGGTATCTGGAAAAGCCAATAGAGTTATTGAAGTGGGAGCAAATAAGTTTAATAATGAAGCCGCTAAACGCATGATAGAGGATCTCGGTAAAGAAGCATCTTGGCAAGAAGAGAAACGGTATGACGAGTCTATAAAGAAAGCAAAAACTATGTATGAGAGTGATGTCTCATTTATAGATAGCGGAACTGGCTATAAAACACGCCTTGGGAATAGTCAATTTGTTGATATGGCTAGAGGTCTAGTAAACCCAAATATAAAACCAACAGATAGTGCAGGAAATGTAATTACAAGTATCCCTATGCCACAAACGACGTCTGAAAGAAGATATATCCTAGATAGGGCGGGGCGATCTGCAAATGCCGAACAATTTGTACAGCTTGCAGAGCTCGCTAATAGCCTCCAGAGCGAAGGTGAACGATTGGCTCTTGCCTCAGCTCTTAGTACATCAAGTGGCGCGAAGAAACATGGCTGGTTTGATGGAGGAGCCTACAACGATATAAAAGATGGTAAGTTTGATCTTCAGCAGTCTATAGTTAGATCTATTAATAAAGAGAAGTTTGGCAAACCTGAAGAAATTGCAAACATGGATCAAGCATCTGCAAGAATTATCAATGAAGCATTATCAGAGGCTGGTCCTCGGGTTAGCGGTGAGGTATTAAAGCAGGCCCAGGATAGAATAGAGGAAGCTGCACAGATTGCTCTTCAAGATGAACGATTTAAAAATGAGATTCTTAGTAGGCAAAGTATCCGTGGCACAGTTGACGACTGGTCTGCTGGTAAATTCAAGAAACCTGAATCATAAACTACTTTCTAAAGTTTAGATAAGGTCTTCCCTATCCCCCTCATGCTATAATAATATAAGCTATGTCGAGATATAAGGTTGCGCAGGATGTAGAGGCAGAGGATAAGATTCTTGGGCCGTTTAGCTTTCGCCAGTTTATTTATCTGCTGGTTGCGGCGGCGGGGATTGCGCTAGCGTGGGGGCTGTCACAGGTATTTTTGCCACTGGCGGTTATTCCGGTGCCGATTATTCTGCTGTTTGGTGCGTTAGCTTTGCCGCTGCGTAAGGATCAGCCGATGGAGGTTTACCTCGCGGCGGTGGTGTCATTCTACACCAAGCCACGCCGGCGCATGTGGCAGCCCGATGGTATTAATTCACTCATCGAGATTACAGTGCCCGAGAAGGTGGAGATCGAGCGGACGAAGAACCTCAGCCAAGACGAGGCCGAGCGCCGCTTGGCATACCTGTCGCAGCTGGCTGATAGCCATGGCTGGTCTATCCGCCATACTCGTGTGCCCGACGCACAGGGGTCGATGATTAGCGATGTCTACTTCGAGGCGCAGCAGACCTCGGATATGTTTGATGATAACAGCAGCGAAGCACGGGCGATGACGCGGCGCATTGAGCAATCCAACCAAGCCCGGCGCCGAGCCGCCATCGAGCGCATGCAAGCCCCACCAGCGGCACTGCCTGCTGTAGCTGATGGGCAACCGCTCCAGCAAGCTCCCGTGCCATATCAGCCGGCGTGGCCACAAGCTCAAGCTCAGCCGCAGCCATTCCACGCAGCGCCGCAAGCAGCTCCAAACACTCCACCACAGGCTACACCTCCGTACCAGCCACCGGTTGATGCCGCTGGCTTTGCGCCAGTGTCGCCGCCTCAGCCTCGTATGCCAGAGCCGCCATACCCAGCACCAGAACCTCAGCGCCCAGCAGTGTCGTATTCATCCACAAGCTTCCCGGAGAATCGCACGGCGTCGTCGCATCAGCAAGCTCCTCCGCCCGATGCTAGCGCTTATCAAAATCAATCAAACGCACACCCACCTCAGCAATCTACCGAGGTATACGAGCTCTCTCCAGTGGATGACACGCCGCGTGACGAAGCACCTGTTGCCAAGCCACAGCCTATGCCGCGAGAGCGTAACTCACTCCAGTCTCTGCCAATGGCACTGCCCGCCGTTATTCCGCATGATTCGGTCTTACCCGATGCCCTGAGCAAGCCCTACACGCCGCCCAAGCCCACAGTAGAAGCTGTGCCAGAGCCCAAGCCAGAAGAAACACCATCCTTCGAGGCGATCTATGCCAACCTGCGCCAGCACGCCACTCCCATCACCGACGCTGTGCCGCTTGTACCACCCCAAAAACCAGCCACGCGCACCACAACTGCACCCAGCTACCCATCAGCTGAAGCAGCACCTCCTACCGATACTCAGCCATCGTTCACTTCAACACCTGCAGAGCAACCGACCCCAGCAGCGCCAACTCCCAATTATCCACACACTCCTACGCCACACCCTTCCCAGCAGCCAGTGCCACCTCAGCAGCCACCCGTCGCACCAGCCCAAACCACACAAGCTCTCGCACCCACACCAGCCGCCGTGTCCTACCGGGAGCGCTCAGCATTGGCCGATGACAAAAATGTCATCGATATGGCAGTGCGCTACAACCCATACCCCAGTATTCACCAGTCGGTCATCCAGCCGCTCGACCCCAGTTATTACGCCAAGACAACCCCCACGCGCGAGGAACGCCTGCGCGAGGAGCAGCTCGCCCAGCAACGCAACAATCTGCCGCCAAACACTAGCACAAACACCGTCTCGCCTGATATAATTAGACTAGCCAGCAACTCTGATTTGTCCGTTGCTGCCATTGCTAATGAAGCCAACCGGATTCAACATCAAGAGCAGGCTAGTCAGGATGATGACGACGATGAAATTGTCATCCCTTTGCGCTAAGAAATAAGAAGGAGAGTGGTGTCGCCAAATTCACCCAACAATCAACAACCACCAGCTGGGCCACCCAGCCAGTTTGGCTATAGCCAAGGCCAGGGCGCTGCGCCAGCGGGACAGGTACCAGCTAATTATCCGCAGTATCCCGCTCCGCCGCAGAGTAACTACCCCGCAGTGCAAACACCGGCTCAGCCACCAGCTGTGCAAGGTGGTACGAATGATCAGCCTGCTCAAGACACCAAGAAAAAGAAGGCTCCGCCCAAGCCCGCTACCACGCAGAATAGCCTCCTCCTCTCGGAACTGCGCGATGATATGATCATCATGGGTGATGGTAGCTTTCGCGCCGTCATCGCCTGTGAGTCGATCAACTTCGACCTCATGAGCGCTCGTGAGCGCGAGGGGGTAGAATATAGCTATCAAAACTTTCTCAATGCACTGTACTTCCCGGTGCAGATCTGCATTCGCTCGCAGCGGGTGGATATTGGCCCATACCTCGATAAGCTGGTCGCCATCCAGCGCACCCAAGACAACATGCTGCTCAGCGTACTGATGGAAGACTATATCAACTTCATCGACGACCTCTCGCAAAACGCCAATATCATGGACAAGAGCTTCTACGTCGTCATCCCGTATTACCCAGCAGGGGAGGGGACGATTATCGACCAGGGTAAAGGGTTTTTCACCAAGCTCTTCGCCCCCAAGAACACCAACACTGTGACGAAGATTAGCAAAGAAACCTACGAGCGGGCTCGCGAGGAGATCCGCAACCGGGCTGACACCATCCTCAACGGCTTGATGCAGATTGGTGTACGTGCAGTGCAACTCAAGACTAAGGAGCTCGGCACTCTCTATTACAATATGTATAACCCCGACACGGCAGTGCGCGAGCCGCTGGGCGACTTTAATAACGTGACTTCCACCTTCGTCCGCAAAGGCGAGGGAGCTGTCCCAACCTCGACAGCATATCACAAAGGAGATTATTAATGGCACGACGACCCGATCCAATCGACATTGCTGCCCAGCAGCGCGAGCGCGAGCAAGCAGAGGTAGAAGAAGCCTTTATCAAGGGGATGACGACGCTGCGCGACCTAATCGCTCCCAGCAGTCTCGAGATCCACAGCACGTACTTCCGCATTGGCACCAAGTATGGCCGCACACTCTATATTTATGGCTACCCACGTGAACTCTACACAGGCTGGCTGTCGGGGCTGATCAACATCGACCAAGTGCTCGATATTAGCATGTTTATTTACCCTGTCGAGACAGAAATCGTCCTCAACAACCTCCGCAAGAAGGTGACGCAGCTTGAGGCCGATATGGCGCTTAACTCCGAAAAGGGTAAGGTGCGTGACCCAGCCCGCGAAGCCGCTCTGGCTGATGCCGAGGAATTGCGCGACCAGCTACAGCTTGGGGCCGAGCGTTTCTTCCGCTTTGGGCTTTACGTCACGCTTTATGCCGATAGCCTCGAGGAGCTGAGCTTTGTCCAGCACGTCATCGAGACAATCTTTGGCCAAAATATGGTCTACAGCAAGACCGCCAGTAACCAGCAAGAACAGGGTCTCAACAGTACCATCCCCCAAATGACCGACCAGCTGCAAGTCCGCCGCAACATGAACACTGGTGCGGTGAGCACAAGCTTTCCCTTTACCAGTGCCGACCTTAGTGACGGCGAGGGTATTCTCTATGGTGTCAACCAGCACAACCAAGGGCTGGTCATTTTCGACCGCTTTAGCCTCGAGAACGCGAATATGGTCGTCTTTGCGAAGTCTGGTGCTGGTAAATCCTTCACCGTTAAGCTCGAAGCACTGCGCAGTATGATGCTTGGCACTGACATCCTTGTCATCGACCCAGAGAACGAGTACCAGAAGCTAGCTGATGCAGTCGGCGGCAGCTACATTCGCCTCAGCCTCAGTAGCGATACGCGAATTAACCCCTTCGACCTCCCCCGAGTAATCGACAGCGACGAAGCAACCGACGCCCTGCGCGCTAATCTCATCACCCTGCAGCGGCTCTTCAAGCTTATGTTGGGTGGCACATTAGTAGGCGGGCAACAGATTGCCTTGCTCAGCCCAGCTGAAGAGGCCGATCTCGACCAAGCGCTTATCGATACCTACGCCCGAGCTGGTATTACCAGCGACCCACTAACACATAATTCTCAGCCACCGACGATCATCGATCTCTACGACACCCTCCTTCACATGGGTGGAGCAGGACCGTCACTAGCCCAGCGCCTGCGCAAATATACCACAGGCACCTTTGCTGGCATCTTTAGTCAGCAAAGCAATGTTGATATTAATAACAGCATGGTCGTGTTTAATATCCGCGACCTCGAGGACGACCTGCGGCCAGTAGCAATGTATATTGTGCTGAGCCACATCTGGAATATTGCCCGCACCGTACAGCGCCGACGGATGCTGATTGTCGATGAGGCCTGGCAGCTAATGAAGTATGAAGACTCAGCGGAGTTTCTCCATAGCCTAGCCAAGCGAGCTCGTAAGTACTCTCTTGGTTTGACGACCATCACGCAGGACGTAGAGGATTTTATGGGGAGCGAGAAGGGCCGAGCTATTGTAGCAAACAGCTCGCTCCAGCTTTTGCTAAAGCAATCGACCAGCGCGGTGGATGTGCTAGCTGAGGTCTTCAAACTCACCGAGGAGGAGCGTAAGCGTCTATCTAACTTCCCTGTGGGAGATGGGCTCTTCTTTGCCGGGCAAAACCACGTTCATATCCGCATTTTTGCCAGCGAGACCGAGACACAATTCATCACCACCAACCCGGTGGCCAATAACAGCTTATACCAGCAGCCAGTGAGGTCGTAGTCCCATGCCTACCCCCATCCCCTCCCAGCAAAAACCCGATCTCGACCGGCATAATCCGGGGAATACGCATTGGAGCAACGACACCTTCGCTGGCCGAAATAATCATGCTGGCAGTGGTGATTATAGCCAATCCACCACCGCCCAAGACCTCCAGTCGCGCGAGAACAGCGGGAGTGGCTCATCCGCCCATAGCAACGCCAGCAGCACTGGCGCAACTGGCAGCGACTATGCCAACTCCGTCCGAGGCCAGGAGGGCGCGCCAGGAAGCAACTGGAGCGATAATAACTGGTTCAACAAGGTAGTTCCACCAGACAGCAAACTCTCTGAGCCCAAATCTCGCTTTGCTAAGGCGCGGAGTGCCATCTTCTCTAAGAAGGGCGGGCCAATGGGTATCCTTGGCGCTATTTTGCTTGGCGGTGGCTCAATGCTCTCATTTTTTAGTGGGCCGAGCCTACTTTTGCTTCATATCAAAGAAAATCTCACCAACCACTGGAATTCACAAAATACCAGCTTCGAACGACGCGCTAATAAGGTGATGTTCAAGCGCATCCAAAACACTGCAACCGATGGCCTTTGTTCGGTTGTGAATGTACGATGTCGCTATAATCGTGTTTCGAATCGGCTGCTAAAGCAATTTGAAAAAAATAATGTTGAAGCCCTCGACAAGGAAGGGAATGTCGTCAAAGCTTCAGATGGGTTTGATGCAAAAAAGTCCACAATCGGTGAAAAAATCGAGAATCTGCGTGTCACCTACCCTAATGGCACCCAGGAAACAATTAGCGCCAAAGATTTCAAAAAATTATATTATGAGAAGCCTGAACTCAGAGCAATTATGCACCGCGCATATGCACCGCGTTGGGTAGCTTTCTTCGATAAAGTATTTAATAATGGTGTCATAAAAAAATTCTCTCTTACTAAGAATAACAAACTCGCTGGCGCCAAAAGCGAGAAAGAAGTCCGCGAAAGCATCGACAAAAATACCAAAGGCAAAGAAATGAATGGTAAATACGAAGCCAAGGAAAATGACGATGAGGGCAAAGAAAAGGTTACTGAAGACACCGATGTTGGCAAAGCCGCTAAAGAAGCAGTAAGCGAAGGTGCCGAAGGAGCAACAAAATCTGTTAGTAGGGAAGCAGCAGCCAATATTATCAAAAATGGCGTTGGCAAGACTGGCAATATCGTCGCCATGATTGCTGGTGGCCTCTGTATGGTGCAAGATGGTGCTCAATCTATTAGTAAAACAATTCGCCTCATCCAAATGACACAGGTCATTAGCTATGCTATGATGTTCTTCACGATGGCCGATAATATTAAGGCTGGCTCGACAGATTATATGGCTGTTGCTGTACTTGGGACGATTCTGACCACCGTACTCGTCAATAAATCTGGCAACGTAACCAAAAAAGCAGCTACTGATGGAATGGGTCTTAAATATGGACTCATGAAAGAAATAGCTCCAACTGGTACCTCCAACTGGACGGAATACGTCCCTGGTGGTGGCTGGGCTCGGAAGATGAGCGGCGTTGCTAATGCCTTAGGATCTAATATTAGTGCACTGAAGACATCCTGCAAACTCATCAATAGCACTGGTGGCCAGCTTCTCATGAGTGTTGCTGGTGGGTGGACAAGTATCGTTGGTGAGTTGGTTTCAAACTTAGCTGCTCCTGTTATTTCTGCTGTGTTTGCGCCAATTCTCAGTAAGCTCATAAATTCTATGGCGGGCACTCTTGTGAGTAGTGCTACTGTTGGTGAAGATGCTGGAGATGCCCTCACGAGTGGTGCAGTAAATATGTTCTCTGAAGCAGCAGCGGCGGGTGGTAACGGTATGCTCAATGTCGACCAAACAATCGCCTACGAACGAGAAACAGCTCGTCTCAACCTTGCCTATGCTGCTGAGCAACGCGTTGAGCGGAGCCCATTTGACGCAACGTCGCCATATACCTTTATGGGAAGTCTCTACAGTTCATTCATCCCCTACATGGGCAGCTTTTCTAATCTTAGTAGCTTTGTTCATAATCTTGTGTCTCTCCCTAAGAATATCGTACCGGCCCTCTTTGGCAACAAAGTGAGCGCCAATACCGAAACAGATCGCATGAAAAAGATTTGGCAAGCGTGCGATGACCCAAATATACCCAAAGACGTCGCTGCTGGGCCATTTTGCAATATATCGTATGGTGCGCTCAATCTTGATAAAGACCCCGACGAGGTTGCCCAATCTCTCGCTGGGCAATACAACGAAGAAACAGGCCAAGCAACTGGCGGCACACTCAAAGAATGGCAAGAGAAGTGTGGCAAAGGTACTGATGGCGAGAATGGCGTCGACACCGCTTATTGCAAGTTTGACTCTGAAGAAAAAGTCAATGCTGCACTCTTCACGATCGACCAACGCGTCGTCGACACCATGGACAATGAACCAATCTCTGGTGGAGGTGGTGCAAGCCAATCTAGCAGTAGCACTCCCAGCGGCCCGGCAGTCGGTGAGCCAGAATTTAACCAAGCCCAGCCTGCTGCAGAAGGTGGCGATTCTATATCCACATGGAATGGCCTTAAAAACGGTGAGCTAGCAGAAGGTGACTTGGTAGCTCTGTCATTTTCATCCGGCGAGAGGATGCACAAGCAAGCCGCTGCCGCTATGGAAGAAATGAACAAAGCATACAAAGCTGAAACTGGTGCCGATTTCGGTATTAATGAGGCATACCGAGACTGCCAACGGCAAATCGCATACGCAACACCAGGTGATCCACTCTACCAAGGTGGTTTAGCCAAGCCAGCGCCACCATGTAGCTCCAACCATGGCTGGGGGCTTGCAGCAGATATTAGCGTGGGAGACTTTGGTTCTTCTACCTACAATTGGCTCAAAGCTAACGCTCATAAGTATGGCTACGTCCATCCCGAATGGGCAGAACCAAATGGTAGCAAACCAGAGGCGTGGCACTGGGAGTATGCTCGACGTGTTGGAGGGTCATCATGATCATGCGGTTGGCTTATGCAGCTTTTACCCAGTGTTTCTATTCTCTTTGTGTTTTTGTCACTCGCTGCCAAATACACATCAGCCAACGATTACTTAGCTTTCTGTCTCTTTTTTCGCCATCGACAACACTCTTTTCTCGCTGTACCACTATTTATCGAATAAGTTCTCTTGTTTTTGCAATAGTGTTCTCTCTCGTATCAACTCCTGCTTCAGCTCTAGATGCAGGGTTCTTTTCTGGTAACAATATCGAGCATTTCGACCCCGACGCAGCAACCTGCTCTACCAGCAGCACCAGCAGTAGCGATGGCAGTAGCGCTACTGGAGCAGAAGATCTCAAAGACTTCGTCCGCAAATATGTCAAGATGGCTGTCGAAACAAACAAAAAATACGGCACACCATACGAGACAGTCCTCGCCCAGGGAGTTATTGAGTCTGGCTATGGCAAATCTGGTCTTACCGTCAAGGCAAATAACTTCCACGGCATCAAGGCTGGCGGAAATTGGTCGGGCGAGGTAATCGACATGGAAACAGAGGAAGAATACTCCTCTGGCCGGACAACGATTGTCGATGGCTTTCGCAAATACCCCACCGTCGAGGCTGGCTGGCTTGGCTATGGCGAGTTCATTACTAGCAACTCACGCTATAGCGAAGCCCTCAAATACCCCGGCGACCCACGGAAATATCTCCAGGAGATCAAAAATGCTGGCTATGCGACCGACAGCCAGTATGTCTCGACTGTCACCGAGTATATTGATAAGATTGAGCAAATTGTCAAGGAAGAGAACTTATCTCCACCTTCATCCCAGATCCAAGTCGAAGGTGGTAATAACAATGGCGCCAACGCCCAAAATGCGTCAGCCACAGGCTGTACCGCAAACGGCAGCAAGAGTGCCGCCGGTGGATCAATCGTCGAAACAGCCAAGAGTCTTGCCTGGGAGGATGGACGACGAGTCGGTAATGGTGGTGAAAAAGAAGAGTACCGAAATGCTCGCCAGCAGCATAATCCAGAAGCGGGTGGTGACTACACAGACTGTGGCAAATACGTTTCAACAGTGATGCGTATGAGTGGGGCAGACCCAAATTACCCACCAGCTGGGACGGTTAATCAGCGACCTTACGTCCTTAGCCATCCCGAGAAATATTACACCAAAGAATCTCCGAGTATGAGTGACCTGCAGCCTGGTGATATTTTGGTCTTTAATGGCCATACACTGTTTTACTTAGGTGATCTTGGTAACGGGTTTGTCGGTGCACAAGCTTCCCAATACCAGCACGTCCCATCTTATATCAAACAAGGAACAATCGAGTGGATGCTTGGAAACTCGGGTGTTGTATTAGCGAGGACAGTCAATGGAAATGCTCAATCAAAAACGTAACCAAATTATCGCACTATTTTCCCTGCTTGCCGTTGGCATGATTGCCTTTACGATATACCGCTTTGTTGATAATCTCAAATACGACAGCACTATCCTCGTCTATGCCGTCCCCGATAACCTCACTGTCTCGTATGACACAATCAAAGACCAAAATATAACAACGCGGGCAAAGCACGCCGTGAAGAGTGGGTCATACACATACACATTTCGGGCTAAAGGCTTTGCCGACCACCAGGTCAAGCTAGACCTCAAACAAGGCGAAGAAAAGAAGCTATTCTTTGCCATGAAGCCACTAACTGAGGAAGCGAAGAGGGAAGCGAAGAGGGAAAAATACAACGACATCCGCGAAGCAATCGGCGGCCACGAAGCAATGCAAGGAGGAGCAAAGATATCTCAAGACAGTCCTCTTATTAATAAACTACCTTACTACTCGCGTTGGTTTTATATTGTTACCTGCAACCCGTACCGCACGACCGACCGGTCAAATCGGCTTGGTGTATGCATTGTCACAACAGATAAGACAAGCCAATCACAGGTCGACCAAGCACTGAGCTATCTTAAAAAACACGATAAAGACATTGATAAATACGACATAAAAATCAATGGCAAAATATATCCCACTGCTGAGGAACTAGAAAAGAAGCGTGTTGTCCCGTGTGGTGGCAACAACCCACCGTGGTGCTATATGTACACTGATATATAAGGTGGAGAATCTATCCCACCGCACTCGTCATCACAATCTGGTTATCGACGAACTCGCTAAGGAGGCGCTGCTGGCGTTGTTGGTCGAGCTCGCCAAAGACATCGTCGAGTAGAATAAGTGGTGTTTGGTCTGTTTGCTGCTGGATGTAGGCTGCTTCGAGAAATTTGAGAGCGAGCACAATGGTGCGGATTTCGCCGCGCGATGCAGTCTTGGCAGCTGGATTACCTCGAAACAGTACCGTGATATCATGTCGGTGCGGGCCAACGCTCGTTGCGCCAACCACTGTATCGTACGCTGTTTTTTGCTCATACTCGGCAAGAAGCTGCTGCGCGGTCACGCTGCGATCCTCTGAGTAGTGCAGCGCAACACTATCCGCTACGCCCGCAATACTTTGGTACATAGCACTGCTTTTCGCATTAAGATAACGCAGCACCCGCTGACGCTTCGTAATAATCGACGCACCATACTGACTCAAGATAAGATTCCACGAGAAAAGTGTCGCATCACTAAGAGCAGGGTCTTTCAGTAATTTATTACGTTGTTGCAGCGCTCGGTGGTAGCGGCTCAACTCGTGGCTATAGTGTGCATCATATTGCTGAATGAGTGTATCGAGAAAATCACGCCGGCGCTGCGGCGAGCCAGTGATAATCCGCAATGTATCTGGCTCAAAAAGGACTATCGGATATTTTTTGCCATAGGGAAGGCGACCATAGGTCGTGCCATCAACGATAAAACGCTTGCGCTTCGTCTCATGTCGACGATCGTACTGGACGCGGTAATGCTGCTCATCCGTCGCGAGATCAATTGTATAACTTTTTTGTTCATGTTGGCAGACTGCTTCATCACTACCACGAAAGGAAGTTCCACGCAGCGCAATATGAATCGCCTCGATAAGCGATGTTTTGCCAGAGCCATTTGGGCCAGAAATCAGCGTCGTGCCCGGCTCAAGGTCAAGCGTCTTGAGCGTATGAATCCGCACATGCTGTACTGCTAGCCGCGTTATCTTCATCGCTAGCTCTTCAGTGGCATAATAATATGAATATAGTTTGGCTCGGGCTGAGCGACTGTCAAGACGCAGGGCGAGAGCTTACCACTAAAGCGGAAGGTGATCGTCTCGCCATCGAGAACACCTAGTGCATCACTAATGTATCGCGAATTAAGCGTAATCTGCCCATCACTCGACACCTCAGCCTCTGCCTCGGAGGTATTTTCGCCCAGCTCAGACGCAACGGAGTGAATCCGCAATTTCTGCGCCTCATGGTCGGCGGTAAGCGTGACACTGCCACCAGACTCACGCGCAAAGAGCCCTGCCACCTTTACTACGCGCGAGAAATCGCCTGCTGCAAGCGTCACGTTTGTCTCAGACTGAGCAGGGATGAGCTGCCGATAGTTTGGATAGGTACCATCAATTAAGCGGCTGGTAATCTCCACTTCCTCTAGCCGAAAACGCACCTGCGTCTCATCAAAGAGCACCTCCACTTCTTCCGTGCCGTCACTGAGCGAGCGTAGCGCTTCCTGCAAACTGCTCGCTGGCACAATGGCTGCAATCTGGCTCTGGCTTGCCATCAAACGCCGCTCAGCCAGGCGATAGCCGTCCGTCGCTGCCATATACAGCGCACCATCCACTGTATGCCAATACACACCAGTCAGGACAGGCCGAGTCGTATCGTTGCTACAGGTCACCAAGGTTTGCGCTGCCGCCTGCTTAAAATCTGCAGCAGCGATACTATAACGTACCGATTGTTCTTCATCAATCGTCGGTAGCTCCGGAAAGTCATCTGCTACTACACCATTAATCGTCGAAGTGTACCCGCCAGACGTCAGTGTCATACGCGTGCCATCGGCCTCAAGCTCGATCGGCCCCTTCGGCAAATTCGCCACAAATTCGCTCACAAGTTTAGCCGGTAGGGTAATTACCCCCGGCATCTCTACCTTTGCACCAATATAGTAGGTAGCGGCAATCTCTAGGTTCGTCGCAGCGAGAAGAAGGCGATTACCTTCGGTGCGGAATAATATATTATTTAAGATCGGCAGGCCAGCTCGGTTGCTCGCAACTCGCCCGACAACCCCGAGCGCTCGTGCAAGATTTTCTTGTGTGACAGACAGTTTCATATCGACAATCCTTTCTTTTTATCTGGTTGATATAGTAATAGGTGCTGTGGAAACTGTGGAAACCATGATGAATAACAGAGGTACGATTTGCTCACTACTTGTGTAAAACGCTGCGATTGCTGACGTGGATAAGCCGGGGAGAAGTGGTGGTTATCCACCAGCCAGTCAGGCTTTCGTATGGTGTGCTTTTTATGCTGTGGGTGATTGCCCACGAGCTGTCCGCTAGTTATACGGCTCGCTATACACGGCTTTTCCACAGGCGCAACGAAAAAAATATATGGCCTAGGCATAGAGCTTATCCCGGATGTCAGCGACTTGCTCACGGATGAGGTAGTCAAGCTTGATGGATTTTTCGATTTTTTCGACTGAATGGATGGCAGTAGTGTGATCTTTGCGGCCCAGCTCATTGGCAATTTGTGGAAAGCTCATGTGGAGCTCGCTGCGCAGTAAGTACATGGCAATTTGTCGCGGCACGACGATATGCTTAGCCCGCTTAGCACCACAGATTTCTTTGCTATCGATCTGGAAATGGCGGGCAGTCTTGTCGATAATCTGCTTGGCAGTAAGGTGCTGGGGGCGACTGCGCCGGACGTTACCAAGCAAACCCTCCGCTGTCATTACGTCAGGAGCGACGCCACGCATCTCGGCATAAGCAAGAAGCTGATTAAGCGCACCCTCGAGCTCGCGGATATTTGTCTTGACGTTCTTAGCCAGGTATTCCACGGTGTCGCGCTCGAGTGTCACGCCAGCGAAGCTCGCTTTAGTCTCGACGATCGCGCAGCGCGTCTCAAAGTCGGGCATCTGGATATCGATCGCCATCCCCCATTCGAAACGGCTGCGTAAGCGCTCCGTCAGGGTAGGGATACTGTGCGGTGGTTTGTCGCTACCGATGATAATTTGCTTATTGGCTTGATGGAGGGCATTGAAGGTGTGAAAGAACTCCTCTTGGGTCTTCTCACGCCCGGCAATGAATTGCATATCGTCGACGATCAGTACATCAACATTGCGATACCGGTCAGAAAAGCCCGCCTTTTTGAAGCGGATCGACTCGATAAATTCTTTGACAAACGTCTCTGAGCTCAGGTAGGCGACCTTTTTGCTTGGGTCGCGCGCGAGAATTTCATTACCCACCGCTTGGATGAGGTGTGTCTTACCAAGGCCAACGCCACCGTAAATGAAGAGGGGGTTATACTTTGTACCAGGGCTATGTGCAACTGCTTGGCAGGCGGTGTAGGCGAGGTCGTTACTCGAGCCAACGATGAAATTTTGGAAGGTGTAGCGCGCATTGAGGCTTGTCGCTGGTGTCGGAGAACTAGAATGTGAAGGAGTAGTTGGCTTGCTGATGAGTGCTGCCGCTCGCTCTTCGACGCGATCGGCTGGCTGGCCAGTGGTTTCGCGGCTAATGACGGTGCGTTTTTTGCCGTGTTTGTTTACCACATAAGCGATACGCGACACCTCAATACCACTATGCTGCAGTGCTTCTTTGACGATGCTATCATAGCGCACTTCAAACTGGCGAATCGCAAAAATATTCGCCACGCCAATGGTAATCACTCCATCTTTATTACTGAGCATCTCGGTATTGGCAAACCACGTCGAAAAAATGCCACTCGGTATCGACACTTCAATCTCACCCAAAACACTCTTCCACAGGCTGTGGTACACTGGCTTTTGCTGCTCCTTGTTTGTTATACAATGACTCCTTTTAGTATAAGAAAAAACCGACTTTTCCACAACCGTGAGAAATACAACAACGGGTCGAGTACAAGAAGAGCAACAGGGGTGGAGTTTTTCCACAAAAATGTATTACCTCTGTTAAAGTGTGGATAACTCGCGAACAAATGTGGATAAACAATTTGGCTATGCTTATGACGGAGGCTGCTTGGGGTAAAAATCCACTAAACGGGTGAAAAGTTGAAAGATCTCGGGCAATCGCGTATAATAGCAATGATATGCCAAAACGAACTTACCAACCACACACTCGTCATCGCGCTCGGACGCACGGGTTTCGAGCACGGATTGCCACCAAGGCAGGCCGCAATGTCCTCAAGCGCCGCCGCGCCAAGGGCCGTGCTCGCCTCGCACTCTCGTAGTGTGACGATAGCAAAATGACGAAAATAACCCACTGCTTGGTGGGTTATTTTATCTCTGCTTGCGGGTAGATTTGCTATAATACAGCTATGTTACAGCAACGATATCGGTTTCATGGCTATGGCGGGCTGCGCTATTTGTATCGCCATGCGAGTGCCGAGCGTTCGCGCTTGCTGACCGTCAAGTACGTTGCCAATCGCCGCCGGCGTATGCCACGCATTGCCGTCGTGGTGAGCAAAAAGGTGCACAAATCTGCGGTAGGGCGCAACCGCATTCGCCGTCGTGTTTACGAGATTCTGCGCCAGCACGTGCCGCACTTTACAGGGGTGTACGACGTTGCGCTGATCATTACCTCAAGCGAAATCCTTACCGCGCCGCATGATGAGCTTGCGCTGGTGGTGAAAAATCTTCTTGTGCGAGCTGGCATTTGCCCTGGCGACGCAACGCCAAGCGGTGAAAGAGATAAGGCAGAATAAAATCTTATATCCTCTCAGTCTTCTTTGCGCGACCTACTTTATAGTACTTTGAGTCAAATCAATGCCAAATAGTTCTGTATAAACAGTGGAAGCTAGAACTCAAAACATTTATAAAAAATTTTTTTCTTATCATTCTATACCAATGAAAGGCAAGCTAGGTGAGTGTTCTTTTCTAAGGTTATAAATACTCTTATATGTAGTATTGGCAGTAGTGTATCGCATATATCAACGATTGATTTCCAAAAATACTTCGCCACAATTCATCTTCCGTGGCCACCTATGATACAATAAATGCAGTAATCGGAGTCAATATGTTTGAGACAATAATTTTGCAGCCCATTTTTAACGCGCTTTTGCTTATCTATAGTACCATCCCTGGTGGTGACTTTGGCGTGGCGGTGATTCTCTTCACGGTTATCATCCGTTTCTTGCTCTACCCACTGCTTAAGCGGCAGCTCCACCAGAGTAAACAGATGCGCAAGATGCAGCCTGAGCTGGCTAAGATTAAGAAAGCGGCTAATGGCAACCGCCAAGTAGAGGCAATGCAGCAGATGGAGCTGTATAAAAAGTACGGTATCAAGCCATTTCGCTCGATTCTGCTGCTCTTTATTCAGATCCCGATCTTTATCGGCCTCTACCAGGTGATCATGATCATCTCGCTTCACCGCGACCAAGTGGCGCGCTACATCTACGAGCCGCTCAAGAATATCGATGCTATCAAGACCATTATCAACCACCCCGATCAGTTCAACCACACCATGCTGGGCTTTATCGACCTTACTAAGGTAGCACTTGGCAAGGATGGCATTGTTTGGCCGCTCCTCGCTCTCGCAATCATCTCAGCTCTTACTCAGTATGTGATGACTAAGCAAACTATGCCAACTGGTAAGAGTGCCAAGCGTTTCCGCGACATCATGAAGGAGACGGCCGCTGGCAAAGAGGCCGACCCCGCTGAGATGAACGCCGCAATGATGCGTAATATGGCGAAGTTTATGCCAGTGATGATGTTTATGATCATGATGGGTCTGCCAGGGGCATTAGCGCTCTACTACACGGCGTCTAACTTAGTAGCGGTAGCGCAGCAGTCGTATCTCCTCCGCAAAGACAAGCAAGAGCTTGAAGCAATTGCTGATGAAGTAGATATTACAACGCCTGCCAAGAAAAAGTCGACGAAAAAGCGCGCCAAAGCGGCTACAGAAGCCAACATCACACGCATCAAAGCCAAAGAATAACAGAGGAGGAGAACCCGATGGATCGATACCAATCAGTAACATTTGCCCGAGAATATCTCCAGAACATCATCTCGTTTTTTGGCGAAAATATTGCGGTATCGGGTGAGGATGATGGCGAGGTAATGACACTTCGGGTAGAGTCGTCAGACATTAATAGTATCTTGATTGGCCGCGGGGCAGAGACGTTGCGGGCGCTGCAATATATCGTCTCGTCGGCACTGCGGGCGCAGCACGCGGCCATAGTGCGTGTGAGTGTTGATATTGCCGACTACAAAAAGCAGCACGAGGAAAAGATTGCCGACAAAGCGCGGGGCTGGATCGAGCGCGTGCGTGTAACTGGTGAGCCCTACACCGCTCACCTCAACCCAGCCGATCGGCGCATCGTCCACCAAGTCGCTGCCGACGCAGCTGGCATCACGACCATCTCCGAAGGCGAAGGCCGCGAGCGCCATGTGATTATCCAGTTGGAAGAGGCTGAGTAAAAGCTACGCTATGATATATCAGTTTATAACCGGTCAGTGATGGCCGGTTATTTTTGCAATAATAATAATACTACTACTAGTAGCTACTTTATAGTGGTGTGCTAATTCTTGTGCCCACTCCACTGTTTTTGATAGAACGCGATACGGAGCAGAAATAGAGTATCATTATAAATGGCACTACACCATATAAGGCAAGAGAGAATAGACTCACACCACGGTGGATGAGACTTTATGTTCCGATACCACAATCATCACTTAGATTGGCTATAAATAAACTGATTATGATTGCCGCAGTGCTTGCTCATACACCGCCAACGTCTCCTTGCCGCAGCGCTCCCACGAGTAGCGGGCAGCTTGAGCTTTGCCTTTGACGATAAGTTCGCGACGGCGAGCTGGCTGGCTGAGGACGCGGTCGATTGCGCTCGCGATGGCATCAACATCGAGTGGGTCGAAGTACTCGGCAGCATCGCCCAAAATCTCGGGCATGCACGAGGTATTGCTCGATATAACAGGGGTCGTGCCATACGCCATCGTCTCGAGTGGCGGCAAGCCAAACCCCTCCATGAGGGATGGAAAGACGTATGCCTCGGCTTTGTTAAGCAGCCAATCGCGCTGCCCGTCGGGGATAAACCCAGTGAAGTGAATATTGCGGTAGCCCTGCTGCCGGTAGTAGGCTTGGTTGCGCTTGGTGTCTTCGTTCATCCGCCCCACAAATACCAGGCCAAGGTCTGGCCAGCGACTCAGCAACTCCTGGTGTGCGGCCGCGAGGCGCCGCAGATTTTTATAATCAGGCTGCTGCCCAACGTAGATGATGAATCGCTTGAAGGGAAGGTCGATATATGGCGTGAGCTGCCCAGGGTGTGCCTCGCCCGCCTCGTAGATGACCGAGATTTTGCTATCGGGGATCTTAGTAAAGCTCTGATATTCTTGCTTGGTCGTCTGAGAAATAGTGATGATATGCTCGCTGGTGCGGGCGATCCGCCGAAACACCCAGCGCCCCACCAATTGCTTAAGATGAAACACCAGCCAATTTTTGTCAGAATTATATGTCTTGAGGAGGGTCATATCGTGCACCGTGGTAACGTGCTTACCTCTGTAAAAGACCGGTTGCTGCGGCATGCAAAAGTGTACTAAGTCGGGCCCTAGCTCATCTAGGTAGCGCCGGGAGCCTAGCTGCTCTGCCAGCGAATAGTTGGCAAAGTCGACCGCGCGGATGGTGAAGTTGGGGTTGTGTGGCTGCCAATAGTCACGGTCCTTAGTGGGAACGAGGACGCTATAGCGGTTGGTCGTATCAAGCCGCTCCAGCTGCTCGAGCAACTTCACGACATATGTGCCCGTGCCAGAATTGATCACGCGGGCGTCGATTGCAATATGAAAACTCATACTTCCTAGTATACAGTCCTCGCACCGAAAGCGCCAGATGGGCACGCGTGTGTCAAGACGGGTGGCATTAAATTTAAAGTAACATCTCTGTAATATTACCCCCGCTCACTACCCCTCCTCAGGAACACTATAAGGGTCGATATCTCCCAGGTGTCGACCTCTTGCGCTGGGCTGAAAACAGATTATTGCAATCTGTTTTCACACTCCATCGGAGGGGTAGTGAGCGGGGATTAGGAATTACCAAATTCCAATAAATAATAAAAACACAAACTGTATATAAAAGTGCTATAATACCCATATTACAGATAATATGACGGAACTACCGCAATACATAGCAGTCCAGACGAATCTGGCGCAGATAGAATATATTATTCACCAGGCGGGCTACCACATCACTGGGACAGATAGCCAGCGGCCCTGGGGTGGGTTTATCTGTATTGACCCGGCGCAGGTAGAGCAGTTTGCGGCGGATTTCTTTGCAGTATCGGAAGTAATAACTAAGGGCAGTGCTCATGTGCCGCTCAGTCCTAAGATTCTTTTTGTCCGGCCGGGGGCGCGTCTGAGCTGGCAATATCATCATCGGCGGGCGGAGTTGTGGCGTTTTCTGACCGCTGGTGCGTACTATCGCAACATGAGCGACGAGCTACAAGCCCAGCCAACACCAGCTCAGGCAGGCGATATCGTAAGGTTAGCGGCAGGGGAGCGCCACCGTGCTTGCGGTGATGATCAGCACCCAACGATTATTGCTGAGCTCTGGCAGCACACCAACCCAGCGTACCCATCAACAGAGGATGATATTGTGCGAGTGGCGGATGATTATCAGCGTCAATGATAGGTATGAGTGTATAGTGAGTTTGTAAATGTACTGTTTAAAAACCGTATATTTAGCGAAACATTATCTCTCTGTTGTTCGAAAAACAACACGATCATACAAACAATAATTCCACACCAGCGATGCACCAGTAGCAATAATTTTTGCGAGCAGCAGCACAAGTGACTCAGTATGAATAACAGAGGCCAGGATAGGCGAAGTGCAGAAAATAACCGCATTTTGCAGCCCCCACAAACCCGCTAGAGTAACGACAACAAACAAGATCAGTTGTCGGCGCACATCACCCTGAGCGCGAAATGTGTACGACTTATTAGCAAAAAAACTAAAAATAAAGGCTAGGCCCGTTGATACTGTATTGGCCGCGAGCTTTGGTAGGCCAAGTGTGGTGAGCCCAAACAGCAAGCCAATATCGATCGCTGTATTAATCCCGCCAACAAGTGCAAAACGCAACAGCTTACCTCTGTTATTTGCGATGACGAGCCTCACGATGCTCCTCAACGAGATAAGGTGGGCGCTGCTTCGTTTCGCTAAAAATCCGGGCGATGTATTCGCCAATAACTCCCAAACTCAGCAGCTGCACTCCACCAAGGAAGAGAATCACTGCCATGAGTGACGAATAGCCTGCACCAGTTGGCACGCCAAACAGTGGTCGGATGAGTAGATAGAGGATATAGATAGAGGCCAAGAAGGCGATAAGGAAGCCCAGCACGGCTGAGATACGCAGTGGCGCGGTCGTAAAGCTCGTGAGGCCGTCAATAGCCAGGTTAATGAGCGTGCGCGGACTTTGCTTGATAGTACCAGCAGCCCGTGGGTCGCGGTCATAGAGAATTTCCTTCTTTTTGTAACCCACCCAACTAAAGATCGCTTTAGTATTGCGCTGAGATTCGCGCAGCTGAGTGATGGCAGTGACGCAGCGCTTGCTCAGTAAGCGGAAGTCACCCGTGTCGATCTGAACAGGAATATGCGTCGTACTCTGGAGGAGGCGGTAGTACCAAGCGGCAGTTTTTTTCTTGAGCCAAGTCTCGCCTGAGCGGCTTCGGCGCCGCGCGTACACATCATCATACCCCTGTTCCCACAGCTCAATCATCTGCGGGATGAGCTCTGGTGGATCTTGCAGGTCGGCATCAATTACCACGACAGCATCACCCGCGGCGTGGTCGAAACCAGCGAGCATAGCAGCTTCTTTACCAAAGTTGCGCGAGAGATTGAGGTAGGCAATGGCGGGATTGTGTTGCTGCTCGATCTGAATGAGCTCGAGCGTGTGATCCTGGCTGCCATCATTAATAAATAAGAATTCGAACTGGTAGCGCCGGTGATCGACACTGCGCTGCAGCGTCTCGAGCCGGGCAAACAGCTGTGGTAAAACAGCTGCTTCGTTGTAGGCAGGAATAAGAATGGTGATTGTTTTCATCGTAGCCTTATTGTATCACTTATTGGTTGGTATGAGCGCGATGAGCGACTGGATGGATGATGCCACCACTGCGCCACTGGCCTCGAGCCGGGCCGTCTTGGCCTGGGCTGACTCCAGCTCATTTGTGCCAAGGATCGCCCCAGCGTGGCCCATCTGTACTCCAGATGGTGCACTGTGGCCCGCAATGTAAGCATAGACTGGTTTGCTTATATGACGCTTAATATAATCCGCCGCGGCAATCTCGCTTGTGCCACCAATTTCACCGATCAGCACAATCTGCTCCACCGCTGCATCTTGCTCAAACAACTGCAAGCAATCAATAAAGCTGCTGCCGCCAATCATATCGCCGCCAATTCCAATCACATAGCGCTGGCCAATGCCTGCCTGGGTGAGGAGGCTCATTGCTTCGTAGGTGAGCGTGCCGCTGCGGCTAACGATGGCAGTGTGGCCTGGTGTGGCGAGCGCGGCAGGGATGATGCCGAGGTTATGCACGCCGGGGATGAGAACGCCAGGGCAGTTAGGGCCGATCAAAATTGAAGAACTGGTTGCTAATCGTTGTTTTATATGCAACATATCGTGGACAGGCACGCCCTCGGTGATGCAAATAATGAGTGGCACCTCCGCGTCGATTGCCTCCATAATCGCTGCCTTGGCATGAGCTGCTGGTACAAAAATGACGGAAATATCGACAGGTTGCTGCGCCTGAATTTCGCGAATTGTCCGGAAGACAGGCACGCCGTGTACTTCTGTAACCGATTGGTTGGGTGACGTGCCGCCAACGATATGTGTGCCACTTGCCAACATACGCTCGGTATGAAATGAGCCGTTTTTGCCCGTTATGCCCTGGACGATAACATGCTTATCACGAAAGATATCGGGGGTCATCATACAGCCTCCTCCAGGATGTGAGATAGGTTATCATAGAGTAGAATGTGTTCGCGGGCAAGGAGCGTCTTGGCTTCGGCCTCACGGTTACCTGTTAGGCGGACAGCCAGTGGTGGGAGGTCAGGTAGCTGCTGCTTGGCACTAATGATGGCTGCCGCTACGTCATCGCAGCGCACAATACCACCAAAGATATTAATAATGATGAGCGCCACGGCAGGGAAACGGGCAATCTGCTCGAAGCTAGCCAGGATCTTCTCTGGAGTTGCCGTGCCACCAATGTCAAGAAAATTAGCTGGCTGCACGCCGCGGGCAGTCACCGCATCGACAGTTGCCATTGCCAGACCTGCGCCGTTGGCAATCGTCGCAACAGTCCCATTATGGTCAAGCGTGACGAAATTATGATCTTCTATGGCTACTTCGTGCCACTGTGGGTGGCGAAACAACGCCGCATCGTCAATCGTCATCTTTGCGTCGCCAGCGATGAGCTGGCCATCTGTTGTTACAACGAGTGGGTTAATCTCGAGTAATAGACAATCGTTGTCAATAAAGCAACGCAAACAATTCGCCACCATATCCTCAAGTGCAAAGGCTTGCTCTGGCAGCGACAGATATTCCGCTAGTGCTTCGGCTATAGTAGGAACTGTTTGCGGTGTAATGGCCTGGCGAAAGAACGCTGCACGATCGTGTTCTTCCACATCAATACCACCGCTGGTGTGGGCAAGTAGCTCGATGGATGATTGCTCACGGTTAATAGTGAGCGAAATATAACACTCGCGGGCGATAGAGAGAACTTCCTCGGCAAGAAGCTTCGTGGGGGTGTAGCCACCGATATCGAGAGTAAAGAGACGCTGAATGGTTGGCGTAACAGCGGATTGCTCGCGGACAATCACCACACCACCTGCCTTGCCGCGGCCACCGATCGGGACTTGTGATTTGAGGACGATAGGGGCGGTAGGCACCACTGTTGCAGATTGTACAACATCACTCTGCGGTACTGCCACACCAGCCTCGGCCAAGCATTGCTTGGCTTGGTATTCAAGAAGACGCATAGGTATTATTGTACGCATAGATGGCGAATATGCAAAATGATTGCGTGCGTAACAGGGGTGAGGCGGAATAGATTAATTGCATACGAATAGAATATGGTGTACTTCTTTCGTATAATTAACTGCACCGAAAATGTTCCGGCCAGATCCTATATAGTGCTTTTTCGCTTGCTGGGTTACTGGCCTCCATATATTTTCTTGTACAGTTATCATACGAAAGCCGGTCTTTAAAATTCGCTTCTTTGGCGCTGGCCCGTCCTCTCAAGCTGAACTATTTGCCAGTAAAAAATTTCCGGAATTTGAGTAGACCTGTTTGGTTGGGTAGTGGGCCGTTGTGGATAATACTACGGATATAATCGACCGATACGTTGCGCTGCCGCTGGATAGTAAAGCGCTGGCGATAGGCCGCTGGCTGGTGAATAACAGAAGCAAGCATACCACGCAGTGCTGGCCAACCATTGCCATGGCGCAGCGCACTAAAGAATATCAGCCAGTAGGTGAGGCAAAAGCGCGCCCCAATCGACCAAAACAGTCGTCCTGGCACATTCTTGATAAAAATCAGCGGCAAGTTCTTAAAGGTATTGTATACCGCGAGCCCTGGAACTTTGCTACTGCTGGCACCAACCTTGTGGTATGCGACGGCGTGCGGCGTGAAGCGCACCGTCCAGCCTGCTAGCTGCGTGCGAAAACTAAGGTCAACATCTTCGTAGTACATGAAGAATGCTTCGTCAAAAAGGTCAACAGTGTCGAACAGTGCCGTGCGATACACTGCTCCACCACCCGTTGCGCCAAACACCGCTCCGGCCTCTGTTGGCGCGTGGCTAATTGGCTCATCACGGTGGCGCGGGCCAGGCAACCCCCAGGTGGTGTAGAAGTCGCCCGAGCTATCGATGGTCGTTCCATCGCGACGAGCCAGCAGCCCAGTAGCAATACCACAGTGCGGATGAGCTCGTAGCTCGTCCACCAAGGCTTGGCACCAGTGTGTGTTGGCGACTGCGTCGGGGTTAAGCACACCAACAAAGCGAAATTGCTGCTCTTTAGCATAGCGCAGGCCTGTGTTAATACCACCAGCGAAGCCGAGGTTGCGCTGGTTCTCAATGATGACGAGACTGAGCGCAGGGTGTTTAGCTTGATATGAGCGGAAGCGTGCCACCGAGTCATCATGCGAGTCGTTATCGACTACGATAATGGTCGGCACTAGCGTCTGCTGCGCCAACGAATCGATGCATTCTAAGGCATCATCGGCGCCGTTCCAGTTAAGAACTATGATTGCAAGATTGTTTTTTACCACGGTCATATTATATAATGGCCAGAGAAACTATGAAAGTAACAAATCTTTTGCAACGAAAAAACCGCATCTTGCTGCGCGAGTTGGTCGTAACGGACTTCAAGCTACGCTACCAGGGATCAGTGCTGGGCTATTTGTGGTCAATCCTCAAACCGATATTTTTGTTTATTATTTTGTATATCGTGTTCGATAAATTCCTCGGCCTTGGTAAGCAAGTCGAGCACTATCCGGTGTATCTTTTGGTGGGAATTGTGCTATGGAACTTCTTTAGTGAGGCGACAGTGCAAGGGTTGCAGTCGATCGTCTCGCGCGGCGACCTGATCCGCAAGATCAACTTTCCCAAGTACATTATCGTTATCTCAGGTACAATCTCGGCCTTTATCAACCTTGCTATCAACATGGTGGTGATTTTAGGTTTTTGTTTGGTTAATGGCGTACAGTGGTCGCTTGAGGGATTGTTGGTTATTCCACTTATCCTCGAGCTCTATGTACTCTCCCTAGCGGTGGCATTTTTCCTTGCGACGATCAATGTGAAATACCGCGATATTGGCTACCTATGGGAGATCTTTATGCAGGCTGCCTTCTATGCCACGCCGGTTATTTATCCTTTGCAGATGGTAATGGAGCGCATGCCAGCTGCTGCACCATATCTCATGCTCAACCCAGCAGCCCAGATCATCCAAGACGTCCGCCAAGTGCTCGTAACACCCCAGACTATCCAGCTCTACGATCTTGTTTCTTTCCCGTGGGTGCTCATTCCATTTATTTCGATTATCATTATCATCCTGCTGGCGGTGTTTTATTTCCGGCGCAACCAACAGTATTTTGCGGAGAGTATCTAGATGGCGCAACCAATCGTTGTTATCAATAACCTCACGAAGTCCTTCAAGATCCCGCTGGAGGCAAGTTCGGGCATCAAGCAAAAACTCATTAACCTCCTCAAGGGGCGCAAAGGGTATCGGGTCTTTACTCCGCTTAAAGATATCGATTTTACCATTAACGAGGGAGACTTCTTTGGTATTGTTGGGCGCAATGGCTCAGGTAAGAGTACGCTACTCAAAACAATTGCCGGCATCTACACCCCCAATAGCGGGAGCGTCGAGGTGGGTGGCTCGCTGGTACCGTTTATCGAGCTGGGCGTTGGTTTTAACCCAGAGCTAACTGGTCGCGAGAATGTCTTTCTCAACGGTGCATTGCTGGGCTTTAGTCATGACGAGATGGAGGCAATGTATGATAAAATTGTCGACTTTGCCGAGCTGGGTGACTTTATGGAGGAGCGGCTCAAGAATTATTCCAGTGGGATGCAGGTGCGCCTGGCTTTCTCTATCGCCATCCGTGCCCATGCCGATATCTTACTACTAGATGAAGTCTTGGCGGTAGGGGATGAAGCCTTCCAAAAGAAATGCTACGCCTATTTCGATAAGCTTAAGCGCGAGAAACGCACTGTTATCCTCGTCACGCACGATATGTCGGCGGTAGAGCGCTTTTGCAACAAGGCAGTGTTTATCGAGGATGGGAAGGTGAAGATGATCGGCAAGCCATACCGCATCGCCGCCGCCTATAGTCGGAGCAACATTAAGAGCTACAACGAGTCAGAAGGGCTAGACGAGCAAATATCAGATGACTTCGACATTACATTGCGTGGCAGTGATGGTAACGAACAGACGGTGTATGAGTATAACGAAACTATGACGGTGGAGTTAGAGTGGCAGCAAACAGGGGTCAAGCACGTTGGTGTCGCAATCTTCCGCGAGAATGGTGAGTATGTCTATGGCCCTAACACCTATCAAGAAAAAGTGAAGATTGCTGACAAGAATCGCGCGACCTACACTGTGCAGCTCAACCTCAACGAGGGGAGTTACTTCATCAAGGCTGGCTTGATGGGGGCGGACGACACGAAGACGATCGCCTTTACTGAGGAGGGGCCGCACTTCTCAGTGCAACGTGATTATGATCATGGCCGGTGGGGTGGTGTTACCAAGCTCAAGCATACCTGGAAATAGGGAGAAATGTCGTATATATTACATCGTTTGACGCACCTTATCAAAGCTAATCGCCATCTCCACCATGCGGTACGTTACCTCTTGACGCCATATCGGGCTCATCTTGATGCTCGCCAGCGTCGCATCTACGATGCATGGCAGCGTCAGCACACTGAGCAACCGCCAACACTTGCCTCGCTTACTGAGCAGCCGCTTATCTCCGTTATCGTACCGACATATAATACGCCAGTTCCATTTCTGCGAGAGATGGTACAGTCGGTGGTGGCGCAGTCGTATCCACATTGGGAACTTATCCTCGTTGACGATGCCTCGACTAATGAGACTACTCGCCAGGCGATTCGTGACCTAGCCGAGGACATACCGCAGCTCAAGCCATTCTTTTTGGATAAGAACCGTCACATTGCTGGTGCAACCAACTATGGCGTCGCACAGGCTACGGGCGAATACATTGCGCTGCTTGACCATGATGATACTCTCCACCCTGATGCACTTCTGTGGGTTGCGGCCGCGATCGACCGCACTGGCGCGCAGTTTATCTACACCGATGAGACGAAGATGGATGAACATGGCCGGCCGTATCAGCCGTTCTTTAAGCCCGACTGGAACGAAGATTTTTTGCGCGCGGTGAATTACATTACACACTTTGCCGTCATGTCGCGCCGGTTGCTCACAGAGGTCGGCGGTGAAGATGGAGCGTATAATGGCACGCAGGATTGGGAGTTGTTCTTGCGCCTGACACGGGCTTTGCAGCCCGAGCAGATTGCTCATATACCGCAGGTCCTCTACTATTGGCGTGTTCACCAAGCCTCCACAGCGAAAGACCTTGATGCTAAGCCTTACGTCATCGATGCACAGCGTCGCGCCCTCGAAGCTGATAGCGCTGCTCGCCAGGTGCAGACCCAGGTGGAGCGCGACCCGCAGTATGGCGCTCAGTGGCAGATGAGCTATAGCTTAGGCCAAGCATATAGCACTGACACCGCGTTGTTTGATGAGTCGACCACTGTTGGTCAGCTGCTTGAGACAACCACTGCCGAGATGATATGCCTGACACAGCATAATGCACTGCCTTCTAGCACGCTGCAGCACCTCGCTGCCGATGCTGCTCGCCCAATGATCGGTGCAGTGGTACCACATATTACTGATGAGCGGCAGGTGATTGCAAATTTGTCGTCGATTTTGCAGCCATCGGTGGTGGACTTGCTTCAGCAGCTCAGTCGGCGCTCATTTACCAAACATATCTACTTGACAGCCCGCTATAATCTTGGTACTATCGACGCACCAACAGTGGTGGTGGCGCGTACCAAACTTGCCGCTCTTGCGCCAGATACACCGCTTACCAGTGCTCAGATAACTGCTGCACTCTGTGGTAAAGGATACAACACACTATATAACCCGCACGTAACGCCAGAGGAGGACGTATGATCGGTAAAGTACACAAAGCCGCCAAGAAAAGCATGAAGATTATCAAAGACGATGGAATGATTGGCTTTGGTAAGCGCGCCACGAAGTATGCCTATTATCGTAAATTTCCCGAGCGCAAACAGAAGTATTACAAGGATATCCTCTTTATCAACGGCTGCACCTTGCCGCATCCCGAGCGATACCGCGTGGCACACCAAATGGAGCAGTTGATGTCGCAGGGGCTAACGGTGGAGAGTGTGTTTTATGATCGGCTCTCGCTGGATGACCTCAAATATTATCGTGGCTTCGTCTTCTTTCGTTGCCCAGTGACAGAGACGGTGCGGGAGTTTATCAAGCAAGCAAAGTTCTTCAACAAGACCTGCTTCTTTGATATCGATGATCTTGTCATTGATCAAACGTACACCGACGGTATCAAATACGTCCAGCAGATGAACCAGGCCGATAAGCAGCTCTATGACGATGGGGTGAACCGCATGCGTGAGACACTTAAGCTCTGCGACCACGTTGTGACGACTACAACGCAACTGCGCGATGAGCTACAAAAGTACACCACCGGTGATGTACTGATTAACCGCAATGCTGCCTCTGATGAGATGATCAAGACGTCCAATATGGCGCTGGAAGATTTGGCTGAAGGGAAGATTGCCAAGGATGCAGACAAAATTATCATCGGGTACTTTAGTGGGAGCATTACGCACAATGAGGACTTTGAGCTGGTGATTCCAGATTTGATTCGGCTGTTCGATGCGTATCCACAGCTCCACCTCAAGATAGCCGGGATTCTCGATGTACCGGCCGCGCTTGAGCCGTATAAAGAGCGGGTGATGACGTCAGGCTTTGTCGATTGGCGGGAGCTGCCCACAGTGATGGTGGATTGCGATATCATCCTTGCACCACTAGTTGATACAATCTTTAACCGTGCGAAGTCCGAGAACAAATGGCTCGAGGCTGGTCTCGTCAAAGTGCCGACGGTGGCGAGCCGGGTGGGGGCCTTTGCCGAGCAAGTGAAGGACGGCGAGACGGGCCTCTTGGTTGGCACAGATAACGATTGGTATGCAGCGCTCGATCGCCTCATTACCGACAAAACACTGCGCACTCAGCTGGGTGAAAATGCACACAAGATTGCCGCCAATGATTATTCGACGGTCTACACTGGCTACACGCTTGCATCGTTTATACGGGAACGCTTAGCGCGCAATATTGGCGTTGTTTTGCCTTCGACGGATATCTCGGGTGGAGTGATCGTTGCCGTCAAACACGCTGACATTCTCCGCAAGGCGGGCTGGGATGTAACACTGATCGATTCAGTGAGTAAGCATGCCCTTAAGCAGGCCAAAAAGACCTACCAATACCGCTCTGAATTGCCAGGTTTTAATGTTATTACAGCGCATAAGACGAAGATAGAGGCCTTCTTTGACACGCAAGTGGCGACGCTGTGGTCGACGGTGGAGATTATCAAAAAGCATCCCAACGTACGCAATCGGCTCTACTTCGTCCAGAACTTCGAGACTGATTTTTATATCCCCGGTACGGGTGGGCCACGCTTTGCGGCCAATGCATCATACTGTGACCAGTCGGGTGTGCGCTACGTAACAATGTCGCTCTGGTGCCAGAAGTGGCTTAAAGATATGTTTGGCAAGGATGCGAAGTATGTCTCGAACGGCATCGATATCGAGTATTATCCATACCGCGAGCGTGATTTTGACAGTGGTCGCAAGATAAAAATCCTCGTTGAGGGCGATAGTAAGAGCGAGTATAAGAACACCGACGAAGCCTTCCGTATTATCAACCAACTCGACCCTGCGAAGTATGAAATTTCATACTTATCGTACCGCAAAGAGCCCAAGGACTGGTACCGCGTCGATACATTCTACAATCGCATTGCGCCCGAGAAGGTCGGCGAAGTATACGCTAGCTGTGACATTCTCATCAAAACAAGCATCCTCGAGAGCTTCTCCTATCCACCACTTGAGATGATGGCAACTGGTGGCCTCGCAGTAGTGGTGCCCAATGGCGGTAATGTTGAGTACCTCAAGGATGGTGAGAACTGTCTCCTCTACCAACAGGGTGATATAGCGGCTGGTGTAGCAGCCGTAGAGCGCCTGGTAGCAGATAAAGCGCTGCGTGACAAGCTCATCGCTGGTGGCCGCCAAACCGCCAACGACTATCAATGGAAAAATATTGAGGAGAAAGTGGCAGCGATTTACGAATAAAGTTGTTGTCTTATTGTAACGTATGACACTCCTCCCACAGATATGGGAGGAGTGTTTTATATGTTGATCACTCGTTACTCTTCTCGACGAGCTTAATCATCACTGCTTCGACGTGTGAGCCGGGCCGGTCGCCAGCTACTTCGCCATTCTTTTTCCAGCCCTGCCAACCGACCCAGGAGAGGTGAGTGTTGTAATAAATATCGTAGCGAGCGGCGTCGGTGGGACTGAGGCTAAGCTTGAGGGCTTCGAGTGCTTTGCTCTGGCCAGTCGTGCCACAGGGCTGCGATGGTGAGAGAGTGACTGATGGGAGCCACTGGCCAGCAGTTTTTGCTTCGCACTGGATGGTAATGGGTGAACCATCGCGCAGCGATACGGCTTTGCCAAGGCGGATTGCCTCGAGGTAGCGTGATTTTCCAGTGGTGCCAGCCATAATGGGGTGTGACACATCGGGCATCCAGCCGATGTAGCCTACGTGGGCAGCGTAGCTCAGTTGGTAGAGATCGGGCACAGCAGTATTGGTTGGGTTATAAAAGGCACCGCCAGGCAAGCTGAGTGTATGCTTCGGCACAAGGCGCACCTCGAGTGCTTCGAGCTGTCGGTAAGCACCGGTCGAACCAGCTGGTTGGCCATTTTTAGCCCAACCCATCCAACCGACGTATTGCGAGTAACCTCGGTACCAGATATCGTATGTAGTGGCAAGTTTGCCAGTGAGTAAAAAGCGGACTGCCTCGATGGAGCGAAACTGCCCTGTGGTGCCGGATACGTCGCCCGCTTGTTTCCAATCTTGCCAACCCACATAGCTGACGTGTGACGAATATTGAATGCTACCTGGCAAGCCCGTTGTGTTGTGGAGCGATGCTTTGATGGCTTCGATGCGGCGGCTTTGGCCAGTGGTACCGCTCATCATCTCATCGCGCACTTCTGGCTGCCAGCCAACCATACCGACATGTGAGCTGAGTGAGAGTCTAAGGGGTGATGGATCGCCATGTGTTGCAATATTTTTATATGCTGCTCCAGATGACTCAGGTGCAGGCGTCCCTTTGCGCACGAGCTTTATTTCGATTGCTTCGATAGCATTGTTAGCTCCGCCAGTTACACCAGCCACTTCACCATTCTTGGCCCAGCCCATCCAGCCAATGTAGCTCACGTGGGCGCGATAGTAGATGTCGTACGCCTGGGCGAGAGTACCAGTTGGCTGGATCTTGACGGCAGTGATTGGCCGGCCAAGCCCTGTTGTGCCCGATTGCATACTGCCCTGCACAGTGGGTTGCCAACCACGCTCGTTGCTGTATGAGGCATAAGTTACCTCACCATCGATCGTGAGAGCTTGCATTGCCTTGCTTTGACCAGTGACGCCTGTAATGCCGCGGTTATGAATTACCCCTGTCCAGCCGATGTAGCTACTGTGCGATCGGAAACTGATAAGTGGCCGGCTATGCTGGGTCGAGCCAAACCAGTCATTCCATACCCGCCAGAAGTTGCGATTGCCATAGGCGCTGCAATGATCGCCTAAGCCATACATATTAGCCAGGGCTGCTTGATTGGGTTGATAGGGTGTGTAGGTGTAGAGTGCCGCTGTGGCCTTGCTCTCGATATACACATCGCCAGCGCCGCAGCCTCGCTGTACTATATTCCACAGGATACGATTGGTCGCAAACGGTTTTTTGTACGACCACCACGGTTGCTGCATGCTATCCAGATACCAGCGGATGAGCTGTGCTCCTGAGGCAACTTGCATCGAGAAGCCAGCGTAGTTGCGGTCGCAATTGGCACTGCCACCCGGGCCACTGTCGGGGCAGTGCGAACCCATGGCATAGGTGTATTGGTTTTGAAGTGGCCAAGTGTCAGAGGTGAGCGGGCCAGCCGACTCGGTGGCGATCTTTACTAGCAGGACTTTGGGATTGAGATTATTCTGCTTGGCAGCATCATAGATAATCTGCGCAGCACTAACTGCTCCAGCCGGGATCGCTCCACCAAAGTTATTGGCAGGGATGTAATTGCCCGGTGTGTATTTGGGCACTTCATAATAATCCTTGAGGCAGACATATGGCGGCCCGTGCCAACCTCGAGCAGCGGCATACTGTGCTCGGCTGATATCGCGCCGGCCGTGTTCGGCAGCAGGCTGCCGGCCATAGGTGTCGCATTGTGGGTTGAGGCTATTGAGAAACGCCTGAATATCTGCCACTGACATATCGTCGCTATTGGTAAAGAGCAAATCATCAACGATATTGCCTGCTCGCCAATCGGCCGCCGTTACTGCTTGGGCTGGGCGGGAGAGGACAGTCGCAGCAAATAAACTCACACACAACACACCTGCCAGGATATACCGCCAGCGTGCCAAAAAGGAGTGACTAGTGAAGTATGACCGAGCCATCATCTAGCGAATCTCCTTATCAAGTGTCTTCGTGAGTGTCTTGCCACCAAGCGGCGTGACAGCGAGAGAGATATGCCACGTACCTTTGGATAATGATCGGGCGGGCACAGAGAAGCCAGCACAGGTGGAATATTCTGGTTGGTAGATGATGGTAGCGTGCTGCTCGGAGCGCTGCTCGCTACTAGTGATCGTCAGCACGCACTGACCAGAGGAAAAGCCTTGTTCTCTCAGCTTGGTAGTCACGACGACCGTCTCGCCCGATTGCTCGGCAGAAAGTTCGATGTGCTTGGTCGAAGCTGGGACTGGCGCGGGCTGAGCCTGGGTGGTGCGCTGCTGCGAAGTGTCTTTGGTATTGGTCGTATTATGGTCTGTGTTATTGTCTAAAAATGATTCTTTCGTGGCGGCATCGGTCTTGTGCTGCGTTTGTTTTTGGGCTGGCGTTGGCTCGTCTGACAGGGGTGGTAGCGAGGCGGGGCGCGTTGCGATATAGGCACCATAACCACCAGCGGCGATGAGCGCAATGCCAATACCAATGATGAGCGTGAGACGTTTTTTGGATAGAGTACGTAATAATTTCATAATGCTTGTGCTATTAGTGTTCCATGTCACTATAGCATAAGCGTCATGAAAGGGGAAGGTGAAAAGAAGGATTTTAAAACTTTTATAGAATCATATATTTTGTATGATTCCTCCTTCAAAATACGACAGAGTCTATAGACCCAATCTCCCAGTACCAGTGCTAAAATTCGTTAGGATAACGACAAATCAGATGAAATAATGGAGTGGAGGAATTGATGCCAAAAGAAAGCATTGAGATTTAAGCAGATGAAGTACAGGCTAGACAAGCAGAAAAACAAAGAGCTTTGAGAGACAGAGAATATTTTCTCTTATGCTACCGGCGGTACCGGTATCGGCGCGTGGTAAGCCCAATAGGTGCCAAAGGTATAGTACAGCAAAATTGCCCCGCAGCCAAAGAATATAAGGGTGTGAAACACCTTAGCCGAGGCAGTATTGAACCAAATATACTTGCGCAGCCATACCCCACAGGGGATGAGCAGCACGAGCAGTGCCGTGAAGTAACGCCCCTGCACTCCATCGGCGTAGTATGCCCCAGCACCAAAACGAATCGGCAGCAGCGCCCAGGCGGTGTACATAGCGTACGAAACTGCCGCAATGAAGATAGCAACAGTGGTGAGGTTGGCCGCGGCTAATCGACTAGCAGCTGGTGCTAGTGCTTGCTCCTCAGTCTTATCACGCTTGATGAGTGCAAGAAAGACCAGTAGAAAGAGTGGAATCAAAACAAAGAGCGGCAGATGATATTTGAAGCTCGAGAAGTCGCCCACACTCCCACGCACCACGATGTCGGTGTAGCCGATGTTTGGATTAATGTAGGTATTAAAGAGGATGCGGATAAAGCCAAGCGGGTTGTGATGTAGCGGATTATCTGCCGCGCCGGATGAAAGGAGCGCACCATCATAGATCTTTTGCCAGATGAGTAGTGCCGCCAGCGATACAATACCAGCGCCCGCGATCAGTGCCCACTTATGCAGATTGAAGGGGAGCTTCTTGAAAAGTGATGGTAGCTTGGATAGCTCGGTGTTTGGGATGAAGAGTCGCCCTGGCAAAAACAGCAGCGGGAAGAGTAGTAAACCATTAACTGCCTTGGTCAGTGCCAGCAGCGCCGCTATAGCTAAGAGGCCAGCAACTTGCTTGCGGCGGATCGGCGTCTCTTGGGTGTAGAGATTGAGCGTCATAGCGGTAATGAGGAATATCGCCACATTCGTCATGACATCGCTTGAGAGCGAGGCAGCGAGATGAACCATCAGTGGTAGCAGCCCCACTACTGCAAAGACCCACTTGCCAATCCGCACCCACTTGATAATGAAAAACACACTCAGCGCATAGAACAGCAAGTTGGCAATCCGCCCAAAGAGAATCGTCAGTCCTGTTGACCCATTGAAGAGATTAGCAATAAAAATACCAAGCGTTTGCGGCGCATGCATAATGGGTGTGTAACCCACGGCACTGTTACATTTGCTTGTCTTGAGTTCTGAGCGGTTGATAGGGCGCGAATAATCAGCGCTGATATTGCCATGATACACTGATGATGCCCGGCCATTAACATCCACTGGGTAGGTGCAGCGCTTGGACTCGAGGCGACCATCAGCTAACGCATACGCCCGCAAGTAGTGCATATTCTCATCACTCACCGACAGCTGCGGCACAAAAAACGCCGACAACACGCCAAACAACAAACACAGCGAAAGAAAGACCCGCTCTGGCTGTGCAATAAATGATTCGAATAATGCCCAATATTTCTTCATAACACGCCTGATTATAGAGCACAAATCACAACAGAGCAAATTATGGTCTAAATCGCAGGAAATAATCAACCAGTGGTATACTAAATAAGATTATGCAATCTAAAAATTATATCTGGAACTCCATCGGCTCCTTTTTGCAAAGCGCCATCTCGCCGGCGCTCCTGCTGCTTATTACGCGGCTGAATGGCATTGCGGACTCGGGGGTTTTTTCCTTTGCGCTGTCGCTCTCGGTGGTGTTTTGGGCGATTGGCTTGTGGGGTGGGCGTACTTATCAGGTGTCGGATGTGCGCAAAGAGTTTAGTAGCAGCAGTTACCTTGCCGTCAAACTCGTGACGTCGATTGTGATGATGGTAGGTGCGGTGCTGTTTTGCGTGGCAAATCACTATGATGTCACTAAGTCGAGTATCATCATCGCGCTCGTACTCTTCAAGGCGCTGGAGGCAGTAGCCGATGCGCTCTATGGTGTGCTGCAAATCCACCACAGACTCTACGTTGTTGGCTATTCGCTTACTATTAAGGCAATGGGTGGTTTTGGAGCATTTTTACTCGTCGATATGCTTGTGCACAGTGTGCTATGGGGGGTAATAGCGATTGTGATGGTCAATGCCCTCGTGCTTGTGTTGTACGATTGGCAACAGGTGCAGCGATACGAAGCTATCCAGCCCCATATCGATCATCTCGTGCCTAAGCTACGCCATGTTGGTATGATCATGCGGCGCTGCGCACCAGTGTTCCTTACCACATTTTTAACGATGTTTTCGCTTAATATTCCGCGCTATTTCCTCGATACATTCCACACACACGAGATCGCTTATTTTGGTATTATGGCTATGCCCATTACCTTACTCTCACTATTTATTACCTTCATTATTCAGCCCAATATTGTGCAGCTGTCGGAGCTCTATCATCAGCAAAAGCGCCTTGAGTTCCATGCTTTGGTGAGCAAGATTATCCTTATCGTCCTAGGTATTAGTGCGCTAACACTGATTGCGACGTGGCTAGTTGGGGCACCGCTTCTTACTCTCATTTTCAATGCGCGTATTACTGATTACCGCACTGAGCTACTCATCATGGTCGTGGGATCGGTGGCTAATGCGCTGGTGTCGATTTATATCAATATCCTCACTGTACTGCGCGAATTCAAAGGACAGTTCTATATACTTTTGCTGAGTAACATTGTACTCACAGTCGTGTCATATGGTGTGGTGCAGCACTATGCGATGCTGGGCAGCGTGCTGTGTTTTATGGTGGCAGGCATCATCCAAGCGGCGCTACTCGCGGCAGTTTATCACCGACAACTGCGCTCTATGGCTGTGTAGTAGGAGTAGATAATTTCTACCTCCCCGCACTCCCTCCAACGGAATATTAAAAGGGTTGAGTCTATGAGATACTGACCTCTTATGCTGGGATAAACGATCATTCAATTGACTACAACGATATGAGGGACCTAATGGTGTTATATGAGTTTTTAAAGGGGCAGGGTAGCTCTTTAGTATATCCTTTGTTTCACATCAACCATACGATTTCATATATTTCAAAAAGCTTACGCTAACTGTGCTATAATAGCGGAAACAAAGGAGGGTATATGAGCAAGGGGATTGTAATATTGGGTTGTAATGGTCAAGTGGGGCGGGCGCTCCAGGAGATATATCCAAAGGCAACGGCGCTGGGTCACCAGCAGCTCGACATTGCTGATGAAGAGCAGGTGCTTGGGTATGATTGGTCGGGTGTGGATGTCATTATCAACGCGGCGGCGTTCGTCAATGCCGATGGATCCGAAACGCGTGAAGGTCGCACTAAAGCGTGGCAGGTTAATGCCGTTGGCCCACGCAACCTCGTCAAGGTAGCGCTAGAACAAGATATTACACTGGTGCACTACTCATCCGACTATGTCTTTGATGGGACGAACAAAAACCATGGTGAGGATGAGTCGCTCTCACCACTGTCGGTCTATGGTGATGTCAAGGCAGCAGGGGATCTACTAGTTAGCCTTGCGCCACGTCATTATGTGCTACGTGTTTCGTGGGTGATTGGTGATGGACACAACTTCCCACGGACGATGAAGCGCCTGGCTGACATGCGCATTAATCCCAAGGTTGTGGATGATCAATATGGTCGGCCAACCTTTGCATCGGAGATTGCGCGTGCCACCAAGCATTTGATAGACACCAAGGCTGAGTATGGTTTGTATCACGTTTCTAACTCCGGACCAATCAAGTCGTGGGCAGAGCTTGCCGAGGATATCTTCGAATATGCAGGGCACGATCGCGATAGGGTTGTAAAAGTGTCAACACAAGAGTATAGTAAAGACAAGATTCCGTTTGCACCTCGACCGATGTATAGTGATATGAATTTGTCGAAGTTGCACAACACCGGATTCATCAGTGAGAGCTATCAGCCATTACTGGAAAACTACGTAAAAAACATAGCAGCGGTGGAATAAAGGAGAGAGGCAGGCCATGCCCAGAGTCAAAAAGAAAATCTTAAACGTCTTGTATCAGAGTGACGATAAATACGCAGTGGTCAGTGCGATTTCGATCGCATCACTGCTTGAGAATAACAAGACGCTCGACGAGATTCATATTTTTTATTGTGGGTATAAGCTGAGCAAACAAAGTAAGGACCGTCTCAAGAAGTTGGTTGAAAAATACCCCAACGCCTATTTAACATTTATCAATCCCAACGCGTACCACAAGAAATTACAGAAGCTAGGTGTTAAGCCGTGGCATGGTGTGTATGTGACGTGGCTCAAGATGCTGGCTCTTGCCGATCTTGATATCAAGACTGATCGCGTGCTCTACCTCAATCCGCATACGATCATTACCAGCTCGCTTGATGGTTTACTGGAGCTTGATTTTGAGAAAAATATCATGGCACTAGCCTACGATACTCTCACTAATCAGCACAAAGCAACGATTGGCCTCCAGCCCACCGATGGTTACTACAATTGTGGTATTATGCTTATCAATCACAAAAAATGGCTCAAAGATGATGTATCGAGTCAAGTCGTTGAGCACCTGTCGAAGAAAAGCGACTATGTCATTGCCGATCAAGACCTCTGTAATGTTATGTTCCGAGGGCAGATCAAGACGCTCGATATCGCCTATAATTTCTCTAGTGCGTTTTATGCTTATCGGCCGCAAGATCTGCTGCGCATTAACAACCTCAAGCAGCCGTACTTCTACAGCTACGATGAGATCATGACCAACTACTACAGCCCCAAGATTATTCACTCGCTCTATGGCATTCAGGGTAAACCGTGGGAAGTTGGCAACAAGCACCCGAACCGGCTGCTGTGGCAAAAGTACTTTGCACTCACTCCGTGGAAAAACACCGAGCTCCCACATGCCAAGAAAACACTGGTGTGGTATCTGTATGATATCTTACCTCGCCCGATCTTTATGCAACTATACATCATGGCGGTGGAGCGCAAATTTGCCGAGGTTGATAAAGAAAAAACCGAGACTACTGAAGCAAACGTGAGGTAGCGTATATAATAAAACAAACCGGCTCGAGGAAATCGAGTCGGTTTTGTCGTGCGCTGCAAGGGAGTAATGCTTCTTGATGTAGAGTAGTGTAAATTTTTACGCTCTTACTATCATGTATATCACTCAAAACAGCGCGTTATTCTAAAATTTCTCGATATAAAAATATAAAAAAGTGTTTTATAAAAGTGAAAACCAATTTCGCGTCCATTATCTCATCTATAATGAAAATGGAATGAGCTAATAGAGAAAATAATAAGCGAATTGCTGCTAATGAATGTATTCCAAGTTCTATCATACAGTAGTACAAGAGCAAAGAGGCACTAATTTACTCACAAAATAACCGCTATTTTTATAGAGGTGAGGGGATAGTCAAATTGCATTAATTACGACAACAACTGATGAATGCGCGATGTAATATGGAGCCGCGCTGCCCGAGCAGCTTTATGCCAACCAACCGATGCGAAGCGCTGAGCATAGCTATTATATACTGCATTTTCTTCTGCAAAGCGCACGCCATCCTTTGACTTTTCTTTGCTTGAGAGCGACTGGGCAAAGCGTCGGTATTGGAATGTTTCAGTCTGATCAAAAGCAAGTACCGCTCCGTCAAGAATAAAATCAAATACCAAGACAAGATCTTCTAGTATAGTGTACGTCGCATCAAAGGAATACCGCTTGAGCGTCGCTGTCTTCCAGACGATCGATGGGAAGTAGAGCCAGTCGCCATGACTCAGAGACGTTGCAAGTTTTTCGCCCGAGTAAAGCCCTGATTTATGAGGTTGCAAAAATCGCTTAACACGATCAACCAATGGGAGATATAGCTGCCCCTTATCATTAATCACTTGCACTCCTGGCTGATAAAAATCTGCCTCACCAATTGTCTGTAGTGCTACTGCTACGCACTCCGGCAAGAGCCGATCATCACACCCGACAATCATACAGTGCGGTGCCGTTACGTGCTGGATGGCAAAGTTGAAGTTATTGGTAATACCAAGGTTTTTCTTGTGCCGGATATAGGTGATGCGTGGGTCGGCGAGCTTTGTGTAATAATCGCGCGCTTCGGTCGATGGGTAGTGGTCGTCGAGGATGGTTAGGTGCCAGTCACCGCTCGTCTGAGTCAAAACAGAGTCAACCGCTTCTTTGAGGAGAGTGAATTCGCCCCAATAGGGGATGACGATATCGAGTGATTTATTTTTTGTCATGAGCCGAGAGTTTAATAGACAATTCTTGATGGAGGTCGCGCACGCGGCGTTCGTTTTGGTCGATCCGCTGGCGCTGCGTGTTGACGATGTAGAAGAGTAACACGATCGCTGTCGTCTGGACAATATCAAACAAACTTAACTCCGACGAATCAAACGGTGGGTGGCCAATTGAAATATTATACAGCGGGAAGCAGCTCAGCAGCACTACCATCACTACCAGCCACATCACCACCTGGTGGCGCAGACGAGTAATAGTGATCTTGCGTAATTTATATTGGGTGATAATGTTGACGAGCGCCAAGAGAATAATTGGCACATTGAGCAAGACAAGGGCAAAGTATCTCATTCGAAGAGCTCCGTTAAGCGTTGTTTGAATAAGCGTTTGACGATATTGATGGCATTCCAGTTGTTTTGACCTTTAGCACGGGAGTAGTCAGTGTATATTGCCTTGATTGGATATTCACCAATTGTCATCCCCGCTTGCTTGGCACGCCAGATCATCTCCGAGCAAAATTCGTAACCAGTTGACTTCCAGTCGAGGTTATCAATGGCGCGGCGCGAATAGATACGTAGGCCAGACTGTGAATCTGTCACATTAATGCCAAATAGGAGTTTGGTAATGAAACTCAAACCTTTATTACCGAGCACCTTCGTCTTAGACATACCAGTGCTATCAATGAGACGACTACCGATGAGCAAATCAGCTTGGCGCTCATCGATCTGCGTGATACCTGCCAACACATCCTCTGGCGCGTGCTGGCCATCGGCATCCATCGTGGCGGCAATATCATAGCCATACTGTCGAGCATACGATAGACCAGTTAAGGTTGCGCCGCCCGCACCAGAGTTAAGGATATGATCGATTGTAATGGCGCCGCCTTTTTTGGCTTGGGTAAGCGTATCGTCCTTCGATCCATCATTCACTAGCACGACATCAATTGTATAGCCAGCTGCCTTGGCTTTGGCAAAGACTCGCCTGGATTGTTTGATCACGTCCTTGATGACCGTCGCTTCGTTGTAGGCTGGGACGATCACACAGACTGTCTTGGTATTCGTTTTCATATTGGTATTATTATACTACGCCGAGAGGTAATTTCCGTAGCCTGATTTTTTTAACGGTGCAGCAAGTTCGGCAAGCTGCTCATCGGTGATCCAGCCATTGGTATGCGCCGTCTTTTCAGGGCTGCCAACGACTTGGCCGGTGCGATTTTGTACAACACGTACAAAGTCCTCGGCATCGGTCAGGCTGCTAATTGTCCCAGTATCAAGCCATACATCGCCGTTGTCTAGTGTCTGGACCTTCAGTTTGCCGCGACGCAGATACTCAGCGTTCACAGAGGTAATTTCTAACTCGCCACGGTCGCTTGGCTGGACATTCTTCGCAATTTCTACCACATCATTGTCGTAGAAATAGAGTCCTACCACTGCGAAGTTCGACTTAGGTTGGGCGGGCTTTTCTTCAATCGATACCGCATGATTATTATCATCAAAAGCTACAACACCATACCGCTCTGGGTCAGATACTTTGTAAGCAAAAACCACACCGCCATCTGGGTCGGTACAGGCGCGCAGCGAGTCATCAAGCGCTGCGCCGTAGAAGATGTTGTCACCCAAGACGAGTGCCACCTTGTCGTTACCAATAAATTCCTCACCAATGATAAATGCCTGCGCCAAGCCATCGGGGCTGGGCTGAATGGCATATTGCAGATTGATACCCCACTGCGCACCATCACCAAGCAAGCGCTGGAAGCCCGCTTGGTCGTCTGGGGTTGTGATGATGAGGATGTCGCGAATCCCTGCTTGCATCAGCGTAGTGAGGGGGTAATAGATCATCGGCTTATCGTAGATGGGCATCAGCTGTTTGCTAATTGCTTTAGTAATCGGCCACAGGCGCGAGCCCGAACCACCTGCCAAAATAATACCTTTCATACGTAAAACTCCTTATGTTCTAACTATATACTTATCATACCAGATAAAGTAATAGTACCATAATACCGAAGATAATGGGAATATATAACAGTGTACGAAAGAGTCAGTCTAGATAATGCACGAAGTCAAACAGAATTATCCACGTCGTGAGATGATACCCTAAAGCTATGACAAATAGTCAAGGGCTACTTTAATGGGTTATTTAGAGTAACATATTCGCGTAGTGCCTCGCGCCAGTCTTGGCTGACAAAGCCGGTCGCATGAAGTTTATCAAGACTGAGGTCACTATTGAGCGGTCGTGGTGCGATGCCAGGCTTATTGGCGAAATACTCGGCGGTGGTTGTATCTGTTACTGGTAAGTCATCACGCCCTGCCAGGGCAAAGATCTGCCGCGTGATGTCTGCCCAGCTTACCAGTGGACCACTATTTGTTACATTGTAGGTACCGTATGGCACCTTGTTCTCTACTAAGTAGTCAACCGCCCGTGCAATTTCTGGCGTGAAGCTCAGGCGGCCGATTTGGTCTGCTACTACTGTTGGTGCGATATTTTTTGCAGCCAAGCCAAGCATCGTTGTCACGAAGTTTTTGCCGTCGCCGATCACCCAGCTGGTGCGGACAATATAGTGCCGTGGCGTGGTGCTCGCGGCAATGTCGCCTGCTGCTTTGGATGCACCATAGACACTTAAAGGGCTAAATAGCTCATCTTCGGTATGTGGTGCTGTCTCACCATCAAAAACGTAATCGCTCGACACATGAACCAAGGTAATGTCTCGCTCGGAGCAGATACGAGCAAGCTGTCCCACCGCTTGGGCATTGATGCGCCAGGCTGCTGCGCGGCCCTCTGATGTTTCTGCGCCGTCAACATTGGTATAAGCAGCAGTGTTGATGATTGTCTTAATACCGGACCAGTCGAAGGTTGCAATAGCTGCTGCGTCACAGAGGTTAAGGTCATTATGCCCAACCACCCGAGCACTAGGGTATTGTTGCTGCATTGCTTTGGCCAATTGCCCGTTGGCACCAATGATGAGAGTAGAGGTGTAATCTGTCATGCACGCTTCCTTTCTTTTTATAATTCCATTGGCTGTACGTCGCGCAGGAGTGGGTGCGCAGCATCTTTGTGTGAGATGATCGCCTGATCTTTGCCGAGTGGCCACGCAATATCTAGCGCTGGGTCAAAGAGGTTAACAAAGGTATACTGCGCATCTGGTGACCAATGGGCGTCAACCAGGTAGGTATATGCCACATTATCGTCCAGTGTCTGGTAACCATTTGCCACGCCCTTGGGTACAAACACCGCTGTGCCAGGATTAATCTCCACAGAAAATGTCTGGCCGAAGGTTGGGCCTTGGCGCACATCACACCATGCACCGAACACGCGGCCATTCGCAGTACTAATGAACTTGTTCCAGGGCTCAGCGTGTAGCCCACGTGTTGCACCAGCTTTGTCATTGAAGCTGATATTGTTTTGTACAATGGTAAAGGCAGGTAGCCCCAGTGCTTCCATCTTCTCCTTCTGGTAATTTTCTTTGAACCACCCACGGTTGTCACCATGGACAGGCAGTTTAATGACGAATAGCCCTGGAATTGGCGATTCAGTCACGGTAAGGTCGTTATAGCTTGATGGGTCGAAATTCATGCGTTCTCCTTTCGCCATATATGATAATAATGGAGGCCAGCCAGTGTCTGGCAGTCATTGATATCGCCTTGGGTAATAAGCTGGTCAATCTCCTCATTGGTGAAGAATCGCATATCGCTAAATACTTCATCCGATTGTTCTTTGTTGCCGCCAAAAGACAGGTCTCGTGCCAAGCACACCGCCATTTTCTCTGTCATGAGGCCGTTGCATACATATGCTTCACCGAGCTTCTCCCACGACTGGGCAACAATACCAGTCTCTTCCTCTAGCTCACGCTTGGAGGCGGTGAGCAGATCCTCGCCGTCACCACCGCCACCAGGCAATTCCCAGCCAAAGCTCTGCGATGGATAACGGAAGCCGCGTACCAGATAGATCCGCTCATGCTCGTCGACAGCGACGACCATACATGAGTTTCGCGACTCCATATAGCCGTATACCCCCAGGTTACCTGCACGGTCGCGTGTTTGGTCTTCGTGGATGGTAATCCAGGGGTTTTGGTAGGCGATCTTGCTACTCACGCGAGTTTTGCTGGGGATGTCGAACATTGGCTTATTGTCCTTGCTTAGCGTAGGTTGCTTCTACAGCAGCTTTTTGGGCTTGCCACCAGTCGCGGTTGGTGGTGTACCACTCAATGGTTTGGCGTAGGCCGTTAGCCATGCCATCTTGGTCGGTATATTGTGGTTGCCAGCCAAGCTCGCGGCGCAGCTTGCTCGAGTCCATCGCATAGCGCATGTCGTGGCCAGGGCGATCGTTGACATGCTCGTACCAGTCCTTACCTTTGCCCATTAAGTCGCAGATCATCTCAATTACCGCTTTATTATTGACGTGGTCGTTATCTGCACCAATGATGTAGGTGTCGCCCAGCGTGCCTTTCTCGAGAATCAAGTGCACTGCTGAGTTGTGGTCATCGACATGGATCCAATCGCGTACTTGCTCGCCTGTGCCGTAGAGTTTTGGTTTGATGTCGCTCAGAATATTAGTGATTTGCCGCGGGATAAATTTCTCGATGTGCTGGCGGGGGCCGTAGTTGTTGGAGCAGTTGCTAATCGTCGCCTTCACACCAAAGCTGCGAATCCAGGCGCGCACTAGCATATCGCTTGACGCCTTCGTGCTCGAGTAGGGGCTAGATGGGTTGTATGGTGTCTCCTCAGTAAAGCGATTTGGATCGTCCAGTGCGAGGTCGCCAAACACTTCATCAGTGCTAATGTGATGGAGGCGCTTGTTGTGGTTACGCACTGCTTGCAAAATAGTGTAGGTGCCATACACGTTGGTGTCGAGAAAAGGCTTTGGGTCGCGCAGCGAGTTATCGTTATGACTCTCCGCCGCAAAGTGGACAACGATATCCGTCTCGGCAATCAAGCGATCCATCAGTTCGGCATCGCAAATATCGCCCTGCACGAAGGTAATCTGCTCGCGCACTCCATCGAGGTTGTGCGGGTTTGCAGCATATGTCATCTTATCGACGACAGTGATTTCATATTCCGGCTTGTGATGAACGGTATAATGCACGAAGTTCGAGCCAATGAACCCCGCACCACCGGTGATAAGCAGTTTTGTCATAGTTGTATTATAGCGTGAAATAGGGGATGGTGTCGAGATATACAGGAGTAATGGTATAATATAGCAACAGAAGCTTTCTAACGATAAACAACAAGGAGATAGTAATAAATGCGAGTAGTAATTGTCAGTGGTTATTTTAACCCGCTCCATGGTGGGCATATCGATATGATCGAAGCAGCTGCCGCAATGGGCGACAAACTTATTGTTATTGTCAACAACGACAAGCAACAATTGCTGAAAAAAGGCAAAATTATTCTCAACGAAAGCAATCGCCTGCGTCTCATGCGTGCTCTCAAAGGTGTTGACCAAGTGATTCTATCGATCGACGAAGATCCCACGCAAATTAAATCACTCGAGATGGTTGCTGGCCAATATCCTGGCGACCAACTTATTTTTGCCAACGGCGGTGATCGTGACACGGAAAAGGCTATTCCTGAAGCAGAAGTGTGTAAAAAGTACAATATAGAAATGCGCTTCGACGCCGGCGAAGGTAAACCAGATTCCTCAACTCGTATCAATAAAGCGACTGGCCAAGAATAGTAGGCGTCTAAACCAGACCTTGCTATTTTTGCAGTAACAAAGCAGCCCAATATCTATGGGCTGTTTATTATTTTTTATAGACTAACCTTTAGTAGGCAACGATAGTTTGTATACATTTATTACTCAGAGACACAAAAGTACATAACAAAAGGCCTACGCTTTGAATAATAAAATTATTGTATGAACAAATAATATATTCACTTTGAATACAATAAATATTTTGTTCATTGCATAATACCCTCATGGGGTATTATCTAAATTTTAATTCTTATAACCATTTGGATTGTGAGACTGCCATCGCCAGGAGTCTTCACAGGCTTGTTCGATGGATAATTCTGCTTGCCAACCAAGCTCTTGCTGTGCCTTACTACAGTCGGCATAGCAAGCTGCAATATCACCGGCTCGACGTGGTTTTATCTCGTATGGAATGTCATGCTTGCACGCCTTGCTAAAGGCACTAATGATCTCCAAAACAGAGGTGCCATGGCCAGTACCAAGGTTATAGGTATGCTCGCTAGGCTGCATGTGCGATAGAGCGGCCACATGCCCTTTAGCGAGGTCGACAACGTGAATGTAGTCGCGTACACCAGTACCGTCGGGCGTGTCGTAGTCATCACCAAATACACCAACGCTTTGCAATTTTCCAACGGCAACTTGTGCAACATAGGGCAGGAGATTATTAGGGATGCCATTTGGATCTTCGCCAATCATACCTGATATATGCGCACCAATCGGGTTGAAGTAGCGCAAGATAGTTGCTTGGAAGTCGGGGTGTGCTACGCAATAGTCACGAATGATTTGCTCTATCATATATTTCGTCCAGCCGTATGGATTGGTAATACCAGTGCCAGTGCGTGATGACTCAGTGAGTGGCAATGACTCTGGTGTGCCATAGACCGTCGCAGAGCTTGAGAAAACAAGTCGATGCACCTCATGTTGTCGCATTGCAGCTAAGAGGGTGAGGGTTGAGCTAAGATTGCAGTCATAGTATTCCAGCGGTTTCTCAACCGACTCACCAACTGCCTTGAGTCCAGCAAAGTGAATCACAGCACTGATATCATGCTTGGCAAAAACCGCATCGAGTGCCGATCGGTCACGCACATCAGCCTCGACAAAGGGGATAGTTGTGCCGGTAATTGTTTCGACACGCTGCAGGCTTTCGCGGCTGGCATTGGCGAGGTTGTCAATAACGACGACGTCAAATCCTGCCGCAATAAGCTCAATAATGGTGTGGCTGCCAATATACCCAGCGCCACCAGTGACTAAAATCGTTTCTCTACTCATATCACCTAGTATACCCCTTCGTCGAAAAAATGTCGAACATATCGTATTATTCTTTGTCTATAAGTATGAGCATATCGGCTTAACTATTGCTGAGAATGAGCACTGCATTCGTTCTTGCTTTTTTGTCATTTTTCTTTATCTTTTATAGGTAAAGTACTATTGGTGTAAAAACATCAACACAATCTAACAGAGAAAAATAATTGTAATTTTTACATTTTTACAAAATTATTTAAAAATGAGAGTACACTAGAAGGCAAAGACCAAAGCGCCATAATACAAGAAGAAAGGAAAAATCTATGTGTGGAATAGTTGGATATATCGGAACGCGGCCAGCGCAGGGTGTGCTGCTGACGGAACTCAAGCGGCTTGAATATCGCGGATATGATAGTGCTGGTATTGTTACACTCGACAAGGATACTGCGCCAACGTTGCTCCGAACGAAAGGCAAGGTGGCTGCGCTGAATGAGCTCACAGCTCGCCACAAGACGACTGATACGGTTGGTATTGGTCACACTCGCTGGGCTACCCACGGGGCGCCCAGCAAACGCAACGCTCATCCGCATCAGGTGGGGCAGATCTACGTTGTACATAACGGCATTATCGAGAACTATCAGGCACTCAAGACCATGCTTGTAGCGCATGAGTATGAATTTAAGAGTGATACTGATACTGAGGTATTGACGGCGCTCATCGACTACCTACACAAGCAAGCACCAGACCTCTTGGCGGCAGTGCGAGGTGCGCTCAAAATGGTGGTAGGCACGTATGGCTTAGCGGTTGTTCAAGCGAATGACCCTGATGAGATTATTGTGGCACGCAAGGGTAGTCCGCTCATTGTTGGGCTTGGTGATGGCGAAACGTACATTGCCAGTGATGCATCGGCCTTGGTGGGGTATACCAACCAAGTGGTTTATCTGCACGATGGTGAAGTAGGGCGCTGCACCCGCACTGGTCTCGAGCTTCAAACGACTGATTCGCAAGTGGTCGATGTACAAGTAGAGACACTAGAGATGGATTTGCAAGCTATTCAAAAACAGGGGTACGACCACTTCCTCCTCAAAGAAATATTTGAGCAGCCGACTAGCCTTGCGGCAACGCTGGCTGGGCGAGTGATTGCCGCGCAGCGCTATGCCCGGCTAGGCGGTATAGGCTTAAGTGATGCTGAATTGCGACAGATCAAGCATGTGATGATTGTGGGCTGTGGCACGGCGTATTTTGCGGGGATGCAGGCTAGTTATTTTATTGAGCAACTGACTGATGATGTAACAGTGAGTGTAGAGATTGCTAGTGAGATGCGCTACCGAGCATATAACATCCCCGAGCATACCGTTGCGCTCATTGTGAGCCAGAGTGGTGAGACGGCCGATACATTGGCCTGTCTGACGGAGCTCAAGCGGCGTGGTGTGACGTGCCTTGGTGTCGTCAATGCAGTGGGGAGCACGATTGCGCGCGAAGTTGACGGTGGAGTATATGTACACGTGGGGGCAGAGATCAGTGTGGCCAGCACCAAGGCCTTTACTTCGCAAGTGGCAGCAATGACGATCTTTGGCCTTATGCTCGCAGCAGCCAAGGGGACAAACCCGCAACTGATAGGTGAGTTTATCAACGAGCTTGAGATGCTCCCAGCCGAGATTAAAAAGACGCTGGCTAAGCAAGCTGATAGCGTCAAGAATATCGCACATAATTATGCTCACTATAATCATGCGCTCTATATTGGTCGCGATACACTCTACCCAGCTGCACTTGAGGGCGCACTTAAGCTTAAGGAGGTAAGCTATATTCATGCTGAGGCTTATGCAGCAGGCGAGCTCAAGCATGGGCCAATTGCCCTGATCGACGATCACTTCTTCGAAGTGTGTTATTTGCAGGACAACTGGCTGTACGAAAAATCGCAGAGTAATTTGATCGAGATGAATGCACGTGGTGCTCATGCGATTGTTATTACCGATACGGATAAACGTGTACCTGCCGAGACAGTGGTACGCGTTGCAACTAAGCTGCAGCACCTCACGCCAATTTTGTTTAATGTTATATCACAGCTTTTTGCTTACTATATGGCAGTAGAGCGGGGGCACGATGTCGACCAGCCGCGCAATCTTGCCAAGAGCGTGACGGTAGAGTAAGGTATAGGTAAAATCTCTCCTTTGCGCTACACTGATACTATGAGTAAACAACCCAAAATTGCCATTGTCTGCGACTTCTTGACAACAATGGGTGGTGCCGAGAATGTCGTGTTGGCCATGCACGAAGCTTTTCCGGATGCGCCGATCTATACCGCAATGTATAATGAGGACAAAATGCCAGCCTTTGCTGAGCTTGATGTTCGGCCGTCGTTTTTGCAAAAAATCCCGCGCAAGGTGCGCACGTATTATAAACTATTTCCAACACTGGCTGTTAAAGCGATGCGGCGACTTGATTTGCGTGAGTTTGATATCATCCTCACTAGCTCATACATGCATGGTCATCAAGTGAGGAAGACGCGGCCCGATCAGGTTATTATCAACTATTGTCACACACCACCACGATACTACTGGAGCCACTATAATGAGTATCGGCGCGACCCAGGCTATGGTAATCTTAATCCACTCATCCGCACACTTATGCCGCTCATGGTGCCACACCAGCGCAAGCTAGACCTCCAAGCGGCCCGGCAAGTTGATGTTTTCCTGGCAAACTCTACCGAGACACAACAGCGCATTAAAAAATATTACAATCGAAATAGTATAGTTATTCATCCACCAGTAGATATAAACCGGTTTACGCCTGCTGCCAAGCGGGGTGATCATTATGTGACGATTGGCCGGCAGTTGCCATACAAGCGGTACGACTTGGCGGTCACAGCAGCAACAAAACTTGGCAAGAAGCTGATTGTCTTTGGTAATGGTCCTGCGCACAGTAGGCTCGTTGACCTGGCTGGTCCAACAGTTGAGTTCCGTACCGATCGCTTCGGCGATGCGAGCGATGCCGAGTATGAGAAGGCTATCACGACAGCGCGTGGTTTTATCTATCCAGCAGAGGAGGACTTTGGGATTGTCAGTGTTGAAGCGCTAGCGGCTGGCGCGCCCGTGATTGGCCTGGCGCGTGGCGGGACAACAGATATCGTGACGTCACCCGAAGTGGGTGTGTTATTTGACAGACAGACAAGTATCAGCGTTGCTAAAGCTATTGAGCAGGCTGAGAAACGAACCTTTGACCCAATGGTCTTGCGCCGCACCGCACAGCGTTTTGACAAGACGCTATTTCTGACTAAGCTACGCAAGGTAGTGCGTGACCAGATGATACAGTAGTACATTTGCGACTTAAAAAGAGGATACCTATCAAGGTTACTTTCTTACACGGGCCTCACAATGCATAGTGCCATGTGTTATTTTGCACCCGTCTTGCGTAGCACTACACCGATCGTCTTGAATAGAATCTTGATATCCAGCCAGAAGCTCCAGTTTTGGGCATAAAATAGCTCAAGCTCGATCCGCTCATCGAAGCTCAGGTTTGAGCGCCCAGATACCTGCCATAAGCCCGTCACCCCTGACTTCACGCTGTGCAAGAGTGCCGTACGGGCTGAACTAAACTTCACTTCTTGGGGTAGAATTGGCCGCGGCCCAACCAAGCTCAAATCACCACGAAAGACGTTGAAAATCTGGGGTAATTCGTCAAGTGATGTTGCCCGCAAAAAATTGCCAAAGCGAGTGATGCGTGGGTCGTGTTCGACCTTGCGGTTTTTTTCATACTCTTCAGCTAGGTCGTTGCGGCCCATTGCACGGAATTCATCAGCCGCGTCTTGCTTGCCATATTGTGCACCCATACTACGGAACTTGATGAGCTGGATTGGCTCGGAGTAGCGACTGAGGCGCTTTGAGATGTAAAATGCTGGCCCGGGGTTAAAGATCTTTTGCATAATGATAAGGAGTATAAAAAGCGGGGCAAGAGCAATGAGCAATATGCCAGAAATAATCGTGTCGAAAATCCGCTTCGCGATTTCCCCCCAGCCAATGAGCGGTGTTTGACTAACGGTAATCATTGGGTAACCAAGAAAAACATCGATGGTGTTTTTGCCAGTATAAAATTCTGGCTCGCCAGGGATGAAGTTGTATTGGATGTGATTAACTTGGGCAGCACCAAGCACCTTTTGATTCTTTTCCTCATTTTCGTAGAGGTTGGTTTGGATGATGGTGTCGATCTTGAGCTCTTTGATCTGCGCCAGAGCGGGGTCGAGTGATGCAAAATGAACAACATCGAGCCCAGGTGGCACAAAGCGCTTGGGGCCAGCCATTGCCACGACGCGAAAACCTGACTTGTAGGTGGTCGAGATCGACTCAGCGATATCGCGTGTCGCCAGCGATGTTCCAATCACCATCACACGGTTCACACCATGGTTGTACTGGAAGAGCCAACTCCGCGTCAGACGAAACAACTCACGCACCGTGCCAATTGCCAAAAATGAACCAAGAAAGACATACATCGCCACCAAGCGGGCCGGAAAGATATACATTCGTGTGCCGTACTCCCAGCCAATCACGAGCAGAATACCCATGAATGTCCCGAGCAACAGCCGCCCCCACTCGACGAGCCGCCGGCCGTAGACGCTTGCGCTATAGAGCCCAAGCGAGGCATAGAGAATAATCCACACTGGTGCAATAACGACGAATCCAAGCAAGTAGTCGCTGGCATAGACAGTATGGAGCAAATCACGGTGATCGATTTGCGTGCGGACATAGTATGCGATGAAAAACACCGCCATCAGCACCACAAAATCGAGGCCGATGAGAATGAGACTATAAAATTTCGTATTTTTTGACGGCATAACAACTGTTACTATAACACTTTTTACCGAAAGTTTGCTACACTAGAAAGAGATGAAGCGGTTATTGCGAGAAAAGATACCGGCTTGGTTTTTGTGCACGATATTTTTCGGACTGGCTATCCATGCGCCGCTGACCGTATGGGTGGGTACTCATTGGCCAGATTATGCACTCTTTGTCAAGGCATGGAAGGAAGTTCTACTCCTCGTCGTCTTACTTCTTGTTATTGTTGATGTGACGCTGCGCCGGCAGTGGCAGCGTTGGCTGAGTGATCGCATTATTCAGCTGGCGCTCGCCTTTGTGCTGTGGCACGGTGTGGTGGCGCTGCTTGTGCCGACGTCTGGGTTGGCATTGCTATCGGGCTTGTTGATTGACCTACGTTTTGTGGCGTTTGGTGCGGCAGTCTATGTGTTTGTGAGTAATTATCCGCAGTATCGGCGCTGGCTGCTGCGTATGCTCGGTGTGGGTGCGGTCATTGTGATTGGTTTTGCGGCAGCGCAGCTTGTCTTGCCGCGTGATGTGCTTGTGCCGCTTGGCTACGGGCCGACGACGATCGAGCCTTACCAAACAGTCGACTCCAACAGTGCCTATGTCCGCATTAATAGCACACTGCGTGGGCCAAACCCACTTGGGGCGTATGCAAGTACCGTCCTGACGCTTATCGTGGCGTATGGCGCATCGCAATGGCGGCGTATCTCACATATGCGGCGCTGGGCACTTGGTGGTATGGCGCTGCTAGCGGCGCTTGCAGTGTGGCAGAGCTATTCGCGAAGTGCGCTGCTCGCGGTGGCGGTTGGCGTTGGCATTGTTGCGATTGTCAGGGCATGGCGGTCACAGGCATCTCGGCGTGTTGTGCTGTGGGGTGCTGGTGCAGTACTTGGCTGTGGGGTGATTGTTGGTAGTATTGGCTACGCTATGGATCCACACTTTATTGATAATGTTATCTTGCATAACGACCCAACGCATGGCCCGACCCAAACATCCGACAGCGACCGAATCACTTCGTTGCAAGCTGGCCTAGCGCGTGCTCTGCAGCAACCGCTTGGCACTGGCGTGGGGAGCACTGGCTCAGCATCGCTTCTTGGTAATGGGCAGAGCTTAATCATTGAAAACCACTATTTGTTCGTTGCTCACGAAATTGGCTGGATTGGATTACTATTATTAGTTGCATTAACCACTGGTGTACTGGTAAAATTATGGCATCGCCGGTCATATTGGCTGGCTTTCGGTAGTTTTGCTGGCGGAATCGGCTTAACTGTGATAGGATTGTTCTTACCAGTTTTTGTTGACGACACTGTGTCGATGCTCTGGTGGGGGCTGGCAGCACTAGCGATAACGGAGGATGGATTATGACAAGCCCAACGCGAAAACAACGTGAATTATTGACGTTTATAGACACATTTATCAAGAGTAATGGCTATGGCCCAAGCTACCGCGAGATTATGCGTGCCTTCGACTATAAGTCGGTCAGTACGGTAGCAGCGCATGTCAACGGCCTGATTGTTCGTGGATTTTTGGTCAAAAAGGATAACTCGGCACGTAGCCTGCAAGTGGTACCGCCCACTCAGAATGCTGCGGATGTGGTGGTGGCACCAGTTGAACAGGTGATTCGTGCAAAAATAAGCGCATTAGAGCAGCAGGACAATGCCGCTGATGATATTGCGGTTTTGCAGCGCGCACTAGAAATTTTGCAAAGCGACTAATCATCATAGATGATATAATATCTACATGATGTACACTCCTCCGCGCGCGCAGCGTCCGTACCCCCGACGCCGCAAGGCAACTATTGCCGAGAAACTTCGTTTTGCCGATTGGCGTGTGCCGGTGCTGCGTATTCGCTGGACACGGCGCAAAACATATATCACTATTGGTATTATTCTTGGGCTCAATGTGCTGTTTCAGCTGGTGTATCCAAGTGATCGATTGCTCCCAAATGCGCGGATCGACGGTGTGTCGCTTGGCTGGCAGACAATGCCAGAAGCTACAGATACGCTTAACCAAGCCTACCAAGAGCACTCTGTAAAGCTAGTGGGCGATGGCACAACCATTGCCTCGCCGACGATTGAGCAGCTTGCTATTACAGTAGACAACACCGACCGGCTTGCGCAGGCGCAGTATCCCTTGCTGTGGCGAATTATGCCGTTGTCGTCGTTCTGGTGGCAGCCAGATGTGCCAAGCTCGCCAAAATTGACAACCACGACGCGTACCGAGCAATATATTACTCAGACGATCATGCCAGTCTGTAAGCGTGCACCAGTCGATGCGAGCCTCAAGGTCGAACACAGCAAGCTGGTGGTGAATCAAGCGCGGCGCGGTGGTGAGTGTCAGCGTGATGCGGTATCGCATAGCATTGGTGCGATTAGCCCACGCCTCGTACAGGGCACGACCGTTGAAATTCCAATGCGCGGCATCGCCCCAACTATTACAACCGATGCAGCGAAGGCGCTTGAGCAAAAAATCACGAAGGTTATCGGCAAAGGCGTCGCCCTTAAAGTAAACGACGAGACAGTGACATTGCCAGCGAATGAAGTTATTCAATGGGTTGTTACTCAGCCAAAGGACAAGACATTAGTAGCAAGCATTAGTGCATCACAGGCCTCCGGCTATCTTACCAAGCATGTCACGCCAAAGGTGAATATTGATCCAGGCACCACGAAAGTTGCCACATACGATCTCACTGAAACGTCGCGTACAGATGGTAAACCAGGACGCACGCTCGATATTGACGCAACTGCGCAGCAGCTCTCGGAGTTTATTAATCAAACACGCCCACAGCCAGCTGCAGTAACGAAGACAGTGCCAGCCAAGGTAGAATATGACCGCAATTATAGCTCGACCGAAGACGGGCTCAACGCTCTTCTCAAACACTATGCTGAGGACCACCCCGGGACGTATGGTGTCTCATTCTTAGAGATTGATGGCAAGAAGCGCAATGCAAGCTACAATGGCAATAAGCAATTTGTCACTGCCAGTACATACAAACTATTTGTTGGCTATAGCGTGCTTCGGCGCGAGCAGTTGGCAGGCTGGCGCTGGGAGGACAACCAAGTTTGCTTCAACAAAATGATTAGCCAAAGCGATAACCCATGTGCAGAAAATTACCTCAAGGTCATTGGCTATGATGTTGTGACAAAGGATGCAAATGACATTGGTTTCAAAGATACGACCTTCGCCAAGTCTGGCGGGCCATACACCACAGCAAATGACCTTGCACGCTTTATGGTGATGCTTGATGCGGGGCAGAACTTTAGCAGTGCCAACCGCGATCGGTTCCTCTCTGCGCTTAAAGCCAATGTATATCGCAAGGGTATCCCTGCTGGCACGAATGGCACGGTGGCAAATAAGGTTGGATTCTTGAATGGTCTCCTGCACGACGCAGCGATTGTCTATGACTCAAACGGCAAATATGTACTTGCCATCATGACAGATGGCAGTAGTTGGAACAATATCGCTGAGCTAACTAAGCGGATTGAGCAATTCCGCAGTCAGCCATAGCACAAAATACCTATTTTGCGGCGTGACTCTTGACGAACCACCCCTTCAACCGGTATACTTACAGAGTAATCCGGAGTAGCTCAGTGGTAGAGCGGGTCGCTGTTAACGATTAGGTCGCTGGTTCGAGCCCAGTCTCCGGAGCCACGATGCATGATAAAGACCGATGAAAATCGGTCTTATTTTATTAGAGCGTATATCGCCCTTGAGCCGCAAAATTCAAATACTGAGAGACGAAAGAAATTCTAGCAGCGGACGAGAGAGCTTGCACCTATAATGCAAGCTCAACGACAACTGGGTAGTGATCCGACGCCTGGTCTGATAGTGGTGTTTTGACAACATTGTATGAGGTTAATGCAGGCTGCAGATCCTTCGAGACAAAGATATAGTCAAGCCGGCTGGTTGGGTGATCGGGGTGTGGCGGCAGTGGTGTTGGAGCTGTCGAGGTTGCGTGTTGTTGCAAAGCAGCTGCTGTATCGACAAGACCCGCCTGTGCCATAAAACGAGTGACATCATGAACAATTGTGCCATCACGAGTAAATTTGCGCGTCAAGTTTGCATCGAAAGAATCTACTATATCAGGCGGATATGTATCATAAAACGAGAGTGAATTGCAATCACCCATAACAACAGTATGAGTGCTATTCTCACCAATATGGTTGATAAGCCGGTGCACCTCTTGCAGCCGGTCAGCTTCGCATCGTGGTGAGAGATGAAGGCTACCAATGGAGAAAACATGATTATCGACTTGAACGCGGCTTACTAAGAGTGATCGACTACACGGGTAGAGCAATGTTGCATCCAGGATAGGATATTTTGATAGCAACGCTGTATGGTACCACGACCCATCGCCGCAGAGCGCAAGGTGAGTATAGGGCATAGCGGTTTGTTCTGAGACGTATGCAAGGCGTTTTCTTGTGTCGTTCTCGAAGCCATTTGCTTCGTTAAGCGTCAGGATATCTGGCTTTACTTCGTTGATAACTGCAATAACGTCATCGATCGTTGTCTCGGCACCATTGTAGATGTTGTATGTCATGAATGTTAATTTCATATGAAGAGAACTCCTTCCATTACTGATTAATTTAATCAATGATTTACAGCTTGGTATAACCGCTCAGCCTGCATCATTACCACACTAGCGGTCGAAGGGCGGATATTCATAAAGATACGCCATGGGTTATGGGCTGAAGTTGCATTAGCTCGTGGGAGAGCGAGTGGCTGCAAGCCGTGCTTGCCTGTCAGCGCAGCAATCCACGCCAGTGGTGTCTTGCCATAAAGCCCTTCTTCGCTAGCAGAGCCGTCCATGCGCCATGCAGCGTAGGTCCGAGTAATCGTGGTGGTATCGTCTGGGTGAAGGGGGTAGCGCTGGGCGCTGCTGCGAGTAAGTATCTCATTAGCATACGGAGGTGTATCCACGCCGGGTGCGACGATAGCAGTAAAGACATCGAGTGGTGTACCACCTGCCTCTGCTGCTACGTTGATCATATGCAGAGCAGTGAGTACAGCATAATCTTGATCCGGTGATGAGGTTGTGGGGTCGATGGCGGTATTGGCACGGTAGAGTACATCACCACCGGTGTCGATGCCACAAACTGCATCAGCTCCCGTCTCGCGGATGAGAATCTGCAGGTCGTGAGCAATCTGCTCCGGCTCGATTGAATTAAGCAGATAAACTGGTGCGATTGTCTCGTCCTTAGCAATAATATCCTCGAGGAAGCGCCAGTCACCAACTTTGGTTGTTTCCTTCGTAATCTCTGCGAGTGCGTCACCAATCTGTCGGCCAGTATGAGCAAGCTGTTTGTTGTTATCGGCGGCGAAGTTGCGCACCGACACGATAGCTGTAGGCTGCACGGCATGGTGCTGCTGATGAAGCTTGCTTAGCATAGCAGCCTGGATACCATCCGAGCCACCACCCATCCCAAGGTAGATAATCCGCTTGCCATGTAACTGCTCAGAGTCAAACACCGGAAGTGAATCAATAGCAAGCTCGGGTGTGTCCTGATATTCTGGCACAAGTGTCTCACCACTGTGGCGAAAGCGCAGCTCAGCGTGGCGTGGATCGAGCGTGCCTTGGTTGGCGGCTTGGGCGATAGTGCTGAGGTCTGCCGTGACGACACCTGTCTCGCCTGCCTTGCGCGCTGCTTTGTCAGCAATGTGTGTCTCTTGCAAAACATGCGCAAAGTAGGTGAGTGCTGTGCTGAGGTTATGATGTTTCTCAAGCCCCTTCAGCAGGGCTGGGCCGTAGTAAGGCAGAGTCGCGCGCTGATGAATGCCATCATTGCTGAGCTCTTGAGCGAGGATAGCTTGTACAGGGCCAGGTAGCGTATCTAGCGCATTGGTCAGTTGCTGATACTCCTCTGGTGTATCGTATCGTAGCATACAAGCAAGGCGCACAGTGTGAGTGTGTGCTTGGCTGTTGATGAGCTGCTCAATAGCATCGTTATCGAGGCCAAAGCGCTGTGCTCGCCGAGCAAGGTAGTGAGCGTAGCGTGCGTTGTCGGTCGGGAGGGTGCTGTCGGTTAAGACGTCGCAGGCTGCTGCCATTTGGTTGTACATAGGAGAAGTGAGGAGTAAAGAACTCTCAGTATTAACATGTCCTACTGCACCAGCAATATCAAACAGAGTATGCATAATATAGAGCGAGCGCACTGGCTCAGTACTCTCCGCAAAGCTTGCCAGCGCTGCCGGTGGTGCTTCTGCTTGGATAAACTGGCCAAGATTGAGTTCTGTGTTGATGACATCGCGTATGATCGTTTGGTCTGCTTCGCTTAATTGGCTGAATGTCGGTAATAACTCTGTGCGCTTTGCAGCGTAATCTGGCCTGAGCAAGCGGCGCAACACTTCGTCATGATCGACCGAATCAGCGGCATCCTCTCCCATAACGGCACTCGCGAGTGTTTGGTTCTTGCCTAAATCATGAATAAGCATAATGTAGCGCATTACATTGGCGCTATGCTCGCCAGGCAAGCTGCTCGCAACCCACTGATGAAATTCTTCAAATTCTTCACGCGTGAGGCGATTGGCGTCGTTCTGGGCGGCGGTCAGTTTGTGATAATTTTCATCGCCGCCATAATACAGATAGTTCATAACGTTGAGTGAGCAGACAGTTCGTTGATATTCTGCGCGCTGATTGGCTGCTTCGTCTGCCCCTTGTGATTCTGGTGAGGCTTTGATATGTTCGCCGATCAGCAGCTTCGCCTCAGGAAGCTGTAGGACGTCAAGCCGCTGCTCTAGATTGAGTGGACTTGAAGAGAGAGAGGTGTTGTTAGGAAGAAATGGTTGTTGCATAGCATTAGTGTAGAGGATTACACAGCGGAATGGTAGCATGAGCGGTTTATAAAGACCCTACTGCTTATATTGAGAATATGACTCGCCAGCGCTGAGCGGATGGCCAAATAGGTTCTTGACCGTGACAAATCTATACCCTTGCTTTTGTAATGAATCGAGGATGCACGGCACGGCATCGACGCTGGTTTTGTGGATATCGTGCATGAGAATAATCGCACCAGGTGCAGCATTGGCAACGGCACGGCTGCAGACAATTGCTGCATCGTGGTCGGCCCAATCGCGTGTGTCTATTGACCACATAATGGCTGGCATAGTAAGCTGCTGGAGCTGCGCACGCACCTTGTCATTCATGCCACCATATGGTGGACGGACCATTGTTGGTGTCACGCCAGTAGCTGCAGCAACGGCGCTGTTTGTACTCTCAATCTCTTGGCGGATGACAGCCTCGTCGCGCTTGGGGAGGAGTGGATGATTCCACGTGTGGTTGCCTACTTGGTGTTTGCGTTGAACTGCTTGCTGGAGCGCGATACTATATGGTGCAACATTTCGCCCCACCACAAAGAAGGTTGCCTTAGCATGATAGCGATCAAGATGCTCGAGTAGTGCTTGCGTGTATAACCCAGGCCCATCGTCGAAGGTGAGTGCAATACAGCGATAACGCACGCAGTCGGTTGTTGATGATAATGCTGACGGTGGAATATCAAAAAGCTTCTTGGTGGTTGGGTTTTGGACAAAGTGGCTGAGTTGCTTGATTGGCAATTTCAGACTAATGATTCCATCTACGCCAATACCAAGCGAGCGTTTATCGAAGAGAAAGCCAATTGTTTTTCGGTCGTGTACTAAAAAGTTCGTGATAGATTCTGGAGTAATAATCTCTGCTACTTTTGCTGGCTCTGCATGCGGGTAGCGCTGCTGCACCTGTTTACGTAGAGCAATAACAATCTCATTTATCCCTGCGATAGATGTATCAACGAGGGCAGACGATGTAATTGGCTGGCCGCTCATTTTATCGAATGTCCAGTAGTGGATTGTGTTGGTTGGTAGAGTGCGATGTATAGCAGTGCGGACAAACACAGCGAGAGAAATCGTCGTGTCATCTTGGTGAATAATGCGATAGGTAATGGTGCTGCTTCGAGCTGCTATAGTAGTTGAAGGTGTTTGTTGAGATGGAATAGTATTGTCGATGATCGTGGCAACCGTTTTGTCTATGTTGGCAATACCTGTTTGTGGATAGGTAATGATTGTTTGGTGCGATGCCGATTGATGCTTGATGATTCGTGAGCGAATAGCACCATGAGGAGATAGTGTGTAAGTGTGCGTTGTTGATGGTGGTATATGTGTGATGTGTGATGATTTTTGTGATTGTTGGCCATACCAAAGTGAGCAGATTAATAGACTAGTAATAATAAGACAGAGCCATGTATAAAAAAAGCCGCGAGATTTTGTAGGTGTTGTATTACTTTCAACACCTGAATAAACTTGAGCATCTGCCTCTTCCACCTTATAGAACATAGCTATATTGTAGCGCGAACCGAGGTAAGAACAAAATGGGATAAGCGGAGTCTGATACAAAAGATATTCTAGAATAGAATATGCACTACTTTATGTTCATTGTAAAATACCCCAATGGGGTATTTTACAATGAACTATTAATAAATATTATTCATAAAATAAGATAAATTGCTACATACCCTAATGAGGTAGAAGCCTTTTCTAACAGATGATGATATAATATAAAAACAAGAGTAAATTACTTGAGTTAGATATAGTTAAGCGAAATCTTGAAAACAACGCTACAGAAAGGAGAAACTATGCGACATCTTTTTATTACACGTGGAATTCCTGGATCTGGTAAAAGCACCTTTTTGCAATCTGCTGGACTTGGCCCATATACACTATCTCCTGATACTCTGCGCCTAGCGTATAGCAGCCCAGTGATGAATGATGCAGGGCGCATCGTTATGCCATATCAGGATGATCGACGGGTCTGGCAGCAGCTTCACGGGTTGCTTGATATGCGCATGGCTCGTGGTGAGCTCATTGTGGTTGATGCAACACATACAACGAGCTCGTACTTTCAGCAGTATGCACAGCTTGCACAGAAGTATCGTTATAAGCTGTACGTTATAGATTTTGCGGATGTACCGCTTGCGGTCTGTCTAGAGCGCAATCGTCAGCGTGCACCACATAAGGTAGTCGATGATGCAGTTCTCGAGAAAATGCACGCTCGTCTCTCCACATGTGCCATACCAAAACAATACACTGTCATACAACCAGCGGCAGTAAAAGAGCTTATCGCATCGTACCAGAAACCGATTAATTTGAGTCAGTATGAGCACATTCATCACATTGGTGATATCCAAGGATGCTATACGCCACTGCGTGAATATTTTGAGCAGCACCCCTATGTCGAGCACGATTATTATATCTTTACAGGTGATCTGCTCGATCGTGGCACAGAGAATGCAGAAGTGTTGCAGTATGTGTGTGATAATTTTGTCGACAAGCCAAATGTGACGTTTATTGAGGGTAACCATGATGGTTATATTTGGCAATGGCTTACTCACCAGCCGATAAGAGCGCGAGAGTTTAACGGCCGAACGCGAGCACAGCTAGAGCGTGCCAATATAGACAAGCGTGCCGTCAGTCGCTTGATGAACTCTATGCAAGATTGCCTCTACTACACATGGCATGATAAGCGAGTATTTGTGAGTCATGCGGGAGTGAGTAATTTACCAGAGAATCCTCTGCTGCTAGCCAGCCAGCAGTATATTCGTGGTGTGGGGCGATATGATCAAGTTGGTGCTATTGACGATTCTTTTGTTGCTCATACCTCTAATAATGTCTATCAAGTGCATGGCCATCGCAACGCTCAGAATTATCCAGCGCAGTATAATCAGCGGTGCTTTAATCTCGAGGGCAAAGTGGAGTTTGGTGGCGCGCTACGGGCTGCTCAGCTTGCCGAGGAGGGCTGGTCGGTCGTTGAGGTAAGCAACCAGTCGGCTGAAGGTATCCTCCACCCGGAAAACGCACCGCTCATCCATGGTCTGCGTGCCAATAAACTGATTGGTGAGCGGTCACTGCCGGGCAATATTAGCTCATTTCACTTTAAACCAAAGGTGTTTTATGACAAAAAATGGACAGCGCAAACAGTGCGAGCTCGTGGACTATTCATGAATACGCTGACGAACGAGATTGTAATTCGCGCCTATGACAAGTTCTTCAATGTTGGTGAGCGACGAGAAACTGAATTTGCTGCGCTCAAAGATCAACTTGTCTTTCCAGTGCGCGCCTGGGTGAAGGAGAATGGTTATCTTGGCTTGGTAGGCTATGATGCGACACTGGGTGACCTCGTCTTTGCGTCGAAAACAACAACGGAGAGTGATTTTGCCGGATGGTTTCGCCGCTTATTTTTGCAGCGCTATGGTAAGCATGTTGATGCGATCCGTCAGTATCTTGCCGAGTACAATGTCTGTTTGGTTTGCGAGGTGATACTCCCGACAGAGGATCCACACATTATTGAGTATGCACAAGACCGGATTGTTTTGCTCGATATAGTGCATCGCCAGGAAAAATTTGCCGCTGTTGACCAAGTTGAGCGTGAGCGATTTGCGGCTATGTTTGGTATGGAAACCAAGCGGCTTGCGGCGACGCTCCAGACGTGGGAGGAGTTTGCGACGTGGTATGAGCAGGTGCAGGGGCTTGACTACTTGTATGACGGTGTACCGATCGAGGGCTTTGTCATAGAGGATGCTCAGCATTGGCAGGTCAAAGCCAAGCTCGATTATTATTCATTTTGGAAGCGGATGCGTGGTGTGCTTGATGGACTTAAGGCGGGGCGTAGTCCAAAGCGTGCCGCTGCCTACCCACACCCTGAGTACGCAGCGCGCGTCATTGCCTATATGCAAGGCATCCCTATTGACGCATTGGCCCAGATGTCTATTATCGATGTTCGTCGCCGCTGGCAACGTGAGCAAGAAAAAGCCGTATAGCCGTATTACCAACCCTACCTTTCGCAGTATAATAGAAGCATGAAAATGACTCGTTGGTTGGTGAAGCGGTGGCACCGCGGAGCGGTAGTGGCTGGGGTGCTCGTTGGGCTAGCTGCGCTTCGCCTTGTATCGGCACAAACAGGGCAGTGGTCGCTACCTGATCGATTGCAAGACTGGATAACGCTGAGCTTGAGCGTGATGATCGAGGCGCTGCCATTCGTCATGTTGGGGATCTGCATTGCAATTATAGTGCAGGTGTGGCTGCCGGCCGAGCGCTTGCTTACCTATCTGCCGCAGCAACCATTATTGCGTCGGGCTTGTTTGTCGCTCCTTGGTATTGCGCTGCCAGTCTGTGAGTGTGGTAATGTCCCCTTAGCTCGTGGCCTGTTAGCAAAAGGGCTCACGCCTAGTGAATCTCTCGTGTTTTTGCTTGCTGCACCAATCCTCAACCCAGTGACGATCATCACAACGCAGCAAGCATTCGCTGGCGATATGACCATTCTCTGGGCGCGAGTGTTTGGTGGCTTCGCTATTGCTAATCTCGTTGGCTGGGTCTATGCGCGTCGCCCGGCGGAGGAGTTGTTGACCAATACGTTTGTTGCTTCGTGCCGGGCAGATCATGTGCAGCAGAGCAAGCGAGTGGCAAGCCTTGCGATATTTCGGCGTGAGGTGCAGGCGATGCTGCCAGCCTTGGTAGTTGGTGCAGGGTTAGCGGGTCTTGTGCAAGTGCTAGTGTCGCGCGAAGTGTTGGTGTCGCTGGGGAGTCAGCCAGTATGGTCGGTGATTGCAATGGTGGCATTGGCATTTATCGTCTCAATTTGCTCTAATGTTGATGCGTTCTTTGCTTTGGCATTTCGCCAGACCTTTATGACCGGGGCGCTTGTAAGTTTCTTGACCTTTGGCCCAATGATCGATATCAAGATGCTGAGCTTGCTGCGCACAACGTATCGACCGAATGTGTTACTCCAAGTGAGTGCACTCGTTGGACTGGCATCGATAACATTGGGACTGGTGGTGAATTATGCGTTTTAGGCTATTCTTGTCCCGAGTTGCACAGCAACAAGGTATAATACTCCTTTTTGTCATTGCCGTGGCGACGCTGTGGCTAGCTGTGACTGGTCGTTTGACACTCTATATTCATCAGCGGTATGTCGTCTTTACGACTGGTATGGCGGTAGTGGCTCTAGTGATGGCGAGTGGGAGTGTTATTACGCAATCACGCACCCATCGGCATACACACCTTGCTTGGTGGCGTCGCGTTGCTGCGTGTGTGATGGTGTGTATGGTCGCAGGCATGGCGCTACTTGTCCCACCGACAGCACTAACGACAACAACTGCCACGCAACGTGGCATCAACAAAGGGGCAGTAACTCGGCTATCTACAGACAAGCTATCGCAAGCATCTATCTTTGCTCAGCGAGATTATTCGCACCTCACGATTAAAGAATGGGCAGGGTTACTCGCGCAAACGCATGACAGCGCATTTTATCGTGGCAAGACAGTCAACTTGACAGGGTTTGTCACGCCAGATACAGCGGATTCGCAGATTTTTTATGTATCTCGATTTGTTGTGACGTGTTGTGCGGTTGATGCACAGGCGGTTGGCGTGCCAGTCTATGCACCTGGGTGGCGTGAGCGCTACCAGCCCAATAGTTGGGTAACGGTAACGGGTGACTTTGCCGCATATCCACAGCGACATCGTCAGCAGCCGATTGTCATCATGCCGCGTTCGGTTACGTCAACCACCCAGCCAAAGGAGCCCTATGAATACTAAAAGCTGGCGGTGGGTGCGTCAGCGATGGCGATTTTCGCTCGTTGCGATTGGATTATTAATTACACTGAGTGTACTCATGGTCCTGAGCTATCAACAGGGCCCGCGCTTGCGTCATGCAGTGCTGGCAGATGATCCGAATACAGGCTACCAGACAGTGCAATTGCAGTTTAATCAGCCAGTCAAATCGGTTGAAACTCATGCAATACGAATCTCGCCGCGCGCAGACTTTACTGTTACAACAAATAACGCAACTGTGACGATTCAGTTCCGACATCGTTTGCAAAGTAACTCGCAGTATCACGTGGCGATCGATCAGGTAGCTAGCGCCTATACACAGCAGCTCGCAGCAGCCAGTTACCACTTTGATACGCCACCAGCACAGCTCTATTATCTCAAGCACCGCGATCTCACAGAGACAAAAACAGAGTTCTACGTCGCACAAGCGACAGATGCTATCGTGCAGATGAATCTGGCAACAAAGCATGAGAAGACACTTTACCAAGCGACGCGAATTATCGAATATGCAGTAGTGGGCTCTCGTATCGTTGTCCATACAATAAATGATGCGAAAACCAGTGAATTGCATCAGGTTGATATAGAGACTGGTACGGTATCGCCATTACCGTTGCCTGGTAAGGGTACGGTGTCTCGCCTGCGAGCGATGGATAATGGAACGGTGGGGTATCTCTTTGCAAAGGCAGGCAGCAAAGAAAGGACCACCAATCTCATTGTGCATGATATTGCAGCGCAGCGCCACCACACTATACGTGGCCTTAACGCGCAGCCATTACCAGTGTATGATTGGCGCCCAGTATCGCGTGGTGCAGCAGTTGTGGTGCGAACTCGCGGTGATGACGTACTGCTTGTCGATCCGACTGGCAAGCATGCTATGCAGCCGCTTGGCCAGGCAGCAGTGCTTGGCGATGTATCGTATGATGGCAAGAATATTATCATGATGAAAGTAGGCGAGGGGTATTTTGCACTCAACTTAGAAAATAGCAAAAAATCACCCATTACTCACCAACAAGGAAACGACGTCATATCATTAGCTGCATTCTTACACACCCGCAGTGGCTATAGTATGGAGATAACGAGTGTTAATCAACAGCACATATTGCAGCGCCAAACAATACTCACCGACCCAGCCAAACGAGTGATTCATCAGACAACACCACCAGCGTATACAACGAACATTACTGTATCGCCAAACGATCAGTACACCGCCATTGAGCAAAAAAGTACTGCTGATAGCTCCACCAAAACGCACATTATTGATAATAAAACTGGTCATATAGTGCACACACTTGATGGCAAGGCAGTGGTTTGGTTATAAAACAGATATTGTAAAATCAAGCCTGAATCTACAGTGAACCTAATATTGAGAGGGTAGAGGGCTACATTTGCGTCACAAAACCAAAATACCTAATTAGTGTTTGCACAATGTTCTGGTATACTATAAAAGATATAGCATGAAGGGAGATGATGCCAATGCGAATGCGCGACAGACGACCAAGTGACCGCCCGCGAGAGAAGCTTGCGCGAGATGGAGCAGCTCGCCTGAGTGACCTCGAGCTCCTTATGGCAATTATCGGCAGTGGTAATGCACAAGCTGACGTTGGCAAAATTGCGCGCTGTGTACTGAAAGCCCTGCGCACACATGGAGGTGACCTAACTCATGAGGAGCTCTCCAAGATAACTGGCCTTGGTGCGGCTAAGGTGACAGTGATTCTCGCGAATTTTGAGCTTGCACGGCGCTATCTGCTCAAAAGTGACCAGCCTATCATCGATGAGCCGAGCAAAGCAGCAGAGCAACTTACCAATATTCGCGACAAACGGCAAGAGCATTTTGTCTGCCTGACGCTTGATGGAGCACATCGCTTGATTGCCAAACGCATGATTACCATTGGCACGCTAACTGCTAGCTTGGTGCACCCACGAGAAGTCTTTACAGATGCAATTGCCGACCGAGCAGCAGGGATTATTGTGGCGCATAATCATCCCAGTGGGCAGCTTATCGCAAGCCAGGCTGACCGAGAGACAACGCAGCGTTTGGCCGAGGCGGGTGAGCTGCTTGGCATCCAGCTGCTCGACCACCTTATCGTTACGAAACACGACTATATATCGATCATCACCGAAACATAAGGAATGACCTGTTAGCACTCTTGCAATTAGAGTGCCAATTGGCTATACTAAGACAGATATGGCGAAGCGAGATTATTATGAGGTGCTTGGTGTTGCCAAAAGCGCCAGCGATGATGACATCAAGCGGGCATTCCGCAAATTGGCAGTGAAGTACCACCCAGATAAAGCGGGTGGAAGTGAAGAGAAGTTCAAAGAGATCAACGAAGCGTATGAGGTCCTGAAGGACAAGCAAAAGCGCCAGCGGTATGACCAATTTGGCCATGCGGGCGTTGGTGGCGCTGCTAGTGGCGGCGGTGGCAACCCGTTTGCTGGTTTTGGCGACTTTGGCCAAGGGCAGAATATCCACTTTGATTTTGGTGATGGTGGCTTGGGAGATATCTTTGGCCAGTTCTTTGGTGGCGCTGCTAGTGGCAGTGCAAATCAAGGCCCAGCACATGGTCGTGCTGTTGAGACGAGTGTGACGCTCGAATTTGAAGAAGCGATCTTTGGTAAAGAAGTCGCTCTTGCATTAACGCTTGACGACGAATGCGAGCATTGCCACGGCAGCACCGTCGAGCCCGGCTCAAGCCTCAAGAGTTGCCCGGATTGTAAAGGTACTGGCCAGCGTGTGCGGACGATGAACACAATGTTTGGACCCATTCAACAGGCCGTAACGTGCGAGACCTGCCAGGGTCGTGGGCAAATACCAGAGAAGGCCTGTACAGTCTGCCGGGGTAGCGGTGTGCAGCGTCGCGAGCAGATAATTACAGTCAAGATTCCCGCTGGTATCGATAACGGCTCAACGATTCGTCTCCGTGGTCGTGGCGAAGCTGTCGGTGGTGGTAGCAAGGGTGATCTTTATGTGCAGGTGCGGGTCAATCCACACAAGACGTTTAGCCGCGAAGGTGATGTAATCCTGAGTGAGGAGCATATCGGTATGGCAGACGCAGCGCTCGGTGCTGAACTCGATGTTAAGACAGTCGACGGGACAATTACAATGAAGGTGCCAGCTGGTACGCAATCGGGCACAGACTTCAAGCTATCTGGCCATGGCGTGCCACACATGCGAAGCGACAAGCGTGGGCCTCATATCGTGACAGTAGTGGTCGACACTCCAACCAAACTAAACCGCCGCCAGAAGGAAATCCTCCGCGAGTTTAATGACACGCTTGGGCGGAAGGGGATATTTGGGCTGTAACATAGAAACTGTTAGTAGAAGTTAGCCCCTAAGATGCTTGTACAGCGCCAATAGTCTAACGTATTAATGATAGATTGAAAGGCTATTGACTCTTTTCATAAACAATGTATAAATAGAGTGTGAAATACTGCTAAATTAGTGATATCTAAAATGATACAAGAAAAAAGAGATATTTTAGTCATGTTTAGTTATCGTAACCACAAGCGTGGTTATATTGAAATGCTTTTTGATCGTCTTTCTGCTCGATCGCAGCAGTATCCGCTACAGCTTTACAGAGGGTCGCTATCTGATACACATATTTGCGTTAAAGATAACCAGCTATCAATAATTGATACACTGACAAATCGCGACATAGCAAGCTTCGACGGTATTTATTTTGAACTGTGGTATAAGGCACAACAACAAGCTCTAGCTGTTGCACAGTATGCGAAAACACACAAAGTGCCGTTTTTTAGCAAAGAACTACTCAGAATAATGCCAATGACAAAGGTAGGTGAAGTTACTTGTCTTGCAGATAAGAAAATTCCTTTGCCGGACACCTTTATTAGTAGCCACCGTCAGATAAAAAAAGTATTTCGAAAGAACCCTCCCTTTTTATATCCGCTTATTGTTAAGGCGGCAGACGGCTATGGTGGTAAAAATAATTTCTTAGTTGAGACCTACCAAGACTTAGTAAAGATATTAAATTGCCACAAAAAAACACAATTTCTTATTCAAGAATACATACCGAATGACCATGACTATCGATGTTTGGTTTTTGGTGGAAAAATTAAATTTGTTCTAAAACGATCACGAGATGCAACAAGTGACTCTCACCTCAATAATACATCGGCTGGTGGCAAAGGTGAGAGGGTTGCGCTAGATACTTTATCGATTGCCGCGCAAGAAGCTGTATTGGCGGCAGCTCAGGCGCTTCATCGTGATAGCTTTGCTGGAGTTGATTTGATGATCCACAAAGAAACTAGCCAACCTTATATTCTCGAAGTTAACCAAACGCCTCAAATAGAAATTGGTGCTGAGATAGAGCACAAGATGGACGCTCTATTGAAGTATATGGAGAAAATAACGCAATGAACCGCCCAACAATTGTGTTTGTTTTCTCGAGGGAGGGCACCGATACAAGTACGCGCTATGGTGGCTTTGCTCGGCGGTTAGTAAAATCTGGTAACTTTCCAGAGGCAGATGTAAAGACTGTGGCGCTCGAAAATCTGATATATCATGTTAGTTACGACAAGACGAGTGTTATTGATGCTCGAACGGGGTTTGATCTTGGTGATGCGCAGTTTGTTTATCTAAAGTCTTGGAGCGGCTTAGCTGATGAGGCAGTTGCGTTAGCTCATTATCTCTTTGCAAAGGGTGTTCCTTTTGCTGATATGCTTGCACATGGAAGGGGTTCTTCAAAGCTAGTCACACTTTTTAAGCAGTGGGCAGCAGGGAATCGTATCCCCCAGACGCTGTATTGTCATAACCAAGAAATTATTTTCGAGACACGCGCTATAGATCTCCTGGGTGAGCGTTTTATTATGAAAGATGTGTATGGCACAAAGGGTCAGAATAACTATCTCGTGACTTTTGATGAAGCGAGACAGATTTTAGAGGAAGAAAAAAATAAAGATGTGAATTATTTATTTCAAACCTATATACCGAACGATGGAGATTACCGAGTTGGGGTTTATGGAGGAGTGCCGAAATTTATTCTAAAACGAATCAGCGATCAATCATCCCATCTCAACAATATATCTATGGGTGGCAGAGGCGAGCTACTTGCTGCTGAAGCTGCGCCGAAGAGGCTGTTGAGCTTAGCAAAGCGTGCGGCTTCTGCGTCTGAGCTTCAATTCGCTGGCGTTGATATTATACAAAATAAGCATACAAAAAAATGGTATATTCTTGAAGTAAACCAAGGATCACAAATCGTAACAGGAGCTTATGCATCTGTAAATAGCACCCTATTTAATGATGGTTTGCGACTATTGCTGCGTCAAAATATGAAACGTCGGCGCAGCAAGCCTCGAAAAATTATAGGACGAAGAGCAATTGCAATACTACCTGAACTCAACATAGAGTCTGTTGTAGCAAAAATAGACACAGGTGCTTATTCATCTACACTTCACGCAGAGAATATCCATATTGAAAAAAGTGGTGTAGTCGAAGAGCTTGTTTTTGATATTGTTCCTGGAGAATTTATTCAAACAAAATCTGGCAAAGCAGAAACCCATCGAGTTCGCGATTTTTACACCCAAAAAGTTCGCAGCTCGAATGGTCATATACAAGTCCGTTATACTATCAAAACAAAAATAAGCCTTGATAATATACGTTTCATGGCAAGTATTACCTTGAGCGATCGCTCGGCTATGGGTTATCCACTTTTGATAGGACGTAAGTTACTTCGGTCGCGCTTTATCGTTAATGTTGAGCTCAATGAACAAAATGAGATAGATTGGAAATATTAATAAAGATAATAACTAAAAAGTAATAGCAGCAACAGAACAATCATGAAGATAGCAATACTAAGCAACGGCAATGTTAATTATTCAACACTTCGCCTCAAGGAAGAGGCGGAAAAGCGTGATCATATTGTAAAAATCATAAAGTACCGCAAATGCTATGTAACGATCGACGAAAAACATCCAACGGTGATGTATGGTGGGCAGGCACTTGATCAATACGATGCAATAATCCCCCGTATTGCGAGTAATATGACTCGCTATGGCACAGCAGTGGCACGCCAGCTAGAAATGGCGTACCCACGCACACTTTTTGTTAATCGCTCGATTGCGATTACGCGGGCGCGCGATAAACTGCGTTCGACACAGCTGCTAGCCCGAGGTGGAGTAGCTATTCCCAAGACAGTGTTTAGCCGCAACTCAGCCGATATAGACGATCTCCTTAACGAACTTGGTGGTACGCCAGTTATCATCAAGCTCGCTCGGGGCACTCATGGCAATGGTGTGGTGCTGGCGGAGACGAAGAAGGCGGCAAAGTCAGTGCTTCAGGCGTTGTACCTCACCAACGAGGATGGGACAAATATCCTGTTGCAAGAATTTATTCGTGAGTCGGCTGGAGTGGATATCCGCGCCTTTGTGGTGGGGAGCCGGGTGGTGGCGAGTATGAAGCGCCAGAGCTTAGACGATGACTTTCGCTCTAATCTCCATAAGGGGGGTGAGGGGACACCGATCCGCTTGACGGATGTCGAGCGCCGTATGTGTTTGCGAGCAGCTAAGGCAATGGGTTTGACGGTGGCGGGTGTTGACTTTATGCGCTCGAGTCGTGGGCCGTTGGTGCTTGAGGTCAATGCGAGCCCAGGCTTTGGGATAGAGAAAATTACGCGGCGCAATGTGGCCAAACCGATCATTGAATATATTGAGCGCAATGCCAAGCGGCAGCATAAGAAGGATCGCGTTGGAGCATAAGTAGCCAAACATATTGGCGTTTCTCATAACGCTTATGTTGAATCGATGTCATGGTATAATGATGGTATGATATTGCTTGGATTGCTTGTTGGCATGGCTATGGTTTTGGCTGGTTTAGTATATGTAGCGAAGCGGCATTTTGGGCTACCAGTAATGGGACTGGCAGTTGGTATGGTAATGACACAGCTGTGGGCGGCAGATGTCGTGCCGTATGCTGCTGGGGTTGGCATAGGCATTGACCGATCTGCTTTGCTTGCAGCGGTGACGATTGTGCTGACGGTGCTACCAGCTGTGGTGCTGGTGTGTTGCGGCTCGGTGGTGAGTCAGCGCTGGTGGCGCATTGGTGGCTCACTGATCTTTGGTGTTGTGGCGACGTATGTACTGGTTGGTGCGCTGAGTAGTCTCGTACCACCAGTTGATGAGACAAGCAAGACGGTTGTGGCAGCACTGGATGGGTCTCATGCAGTGGTTGTAACGATAGGGTTTGCACTTGCAATTGTTGACACACTTATGGCTTGCACAAAGGGTACAAAACCACATAAGAAAAAGTGATAGATATCCCTCTAGCGCGTGACACTTGATAAGTGTGGTTTTACCAATAAATATACGTTGATGTGCTTAGCAAAACGACCCTCATAATGGAGAGTCGTTTTAGTGTTGTGATTCGCGTGTAACTCTAGTGGGTATTACGCAGCGTTCGTTGCAACGTTTGTCACATCATCGAGTGCTTCAAGTGCATCGATAATTTTGGTAAGTTTGCGGGCGGTTTCGTCGTCCTCAATAGCAACGGTGTTGTTGGGCACATACTGAAGTTCTGTATCTTCAACAGCCATGCCAGCTGCGAGCAAAGCTTCGCGGACTTTGGAGAGCTCCTTTTTGTTGGTATAGACGGTGAGGCCGCCATCTTCTTCTGTTGCATCCTCAGCCCCAGCATCAAGCACAGTAAGGAGCGCTTCTTCGCCACTGGCTGCCACGCGAATCACACCCTTGCGCGCAAACTGAAACATCACACTGCCGCTATCTGCCATGGTGCCACCATTCTTGGTGAGAGCGGTACGTACCTCTGGATAGGTGCGATTCTTGTTATCGGTTGCTGTCTCGATAATGATGCCAACACCACCTGGGCCGTAGCCCTCGTAGACTGCCTCTTCGAGTGCGGCAGCATTTTTATCATTAATGCGATCAATTGCTCGCTGGATGTTGGCGTTGGGCATGTTGGCTGCCCGAGCCTTCTCGATGGCCAATGCGAGGCTTGAGTTGGTTGTTGGATCGGTGCCACCACGGGCTGCAATGGCAATCATATTACCAAGCTTGGTAAAGGCTGCGCCGCGCTTTGCATCAACCACGGCCTTTTGGCGATGGGTCGTGGCCCATTTACTGTGTCCAGACATAGGTTCTCCTTGATTGTTCTATCTTTCACTCATTGTAGCATATTGGGTAGTTGTTATTCTACGAGCGAGGCATCGCGCAGTGAGTAGCCAGTTGCTCGCCAGAGCCACCAGCAGAGGCTAATGAGCCCACCATACCACAGTGCTACACCCCACCACGGCAGTGTAAAATCGAGCTGCGCCCAGGGGAAGGCGGCACATTGCTGGACGACCCACAGCATTGCATCGAGCAGCCATTGTGCTGGTGCGCCAAACACTGTCGCCGCCGATGGCCACACAAGCGCCCCAACCCCAGCAATGCACGTGAGAAGCATCGCCAGCGGCACCCACGGCACAATGAGTAGATTGGCTGGCAGCGCCACGAGCGATAATTGCCCAAATACTGCGAGGCTAATCGGTAGCGTAGCAAGCTGTGCAGAGACTGTCTCGCCCAAGACTTGGCGGCCGATTGATGGCTCTGCTGGGCCAAAGAAGTAGCGCTGCAGCAGCGGTGCAAGAATCATCACTCCAGCAAAGGACGCAAAGCTTAGCTGCCAGCCAATATCTCCCCAGACATAGCTTGGGTTCCATAGTACTGTAGCGGCACTTGCTACTGCCAGTAGTGTAATGGGGTGAAACGCACGACCATAGGCCCAAGCCCAAATGCTGAGCCCAGCCACAAGACCAGCGCGCGTCATGCTTGGGCTTAGGCCAGTGATGGCGACAAAGCCAAGGACGAGACTTGCACTGGTAAGTACCGCAAGATAGCGCGACACCTTGGCAAACAAGCGCCGAGCGAGGCGGACGAGGATCGTGAGGTTATACCCACTTGCCACAACGATGTGGGTGAGGCCAGTAGCGCGCATTGCTTCTTGGATATCATGTGGTAGGGCGCGCTTTTGGCCAAGGACATAGCCACTACCAAGGCTGGCTGCTGGCTCGTGAATTGCGTGGCGAATATGCTCGGCAAACCAATCGCGCACCTGCAGGGCAACATCGCCAGGTTGCGGCTGAACGATGTGCTCCACATGAGCACGCTGCATGACAGCAGCAAAGTTGCCAAAGCCAGGCTTAAGCTTGCCTCGCACAACTAGCCAGTCGCTGCGGTGAACTGCAGGGTTGCCGTGCAGACTCACCCATACTGTGCCAGGTAGCGAGCGGCCATTGAGGCGGATAGCACTCAGCCTCACGACGAGTTGGTTGCGTTGATTTGTATCAGGGTCATCCTGCACCTGCCCAGTGATTATCGCTACGTGCCCAAACGATACCGCGTAGGAGCGTTGCTGCTGCTGATTGCTTCCACCACGCACTAGGCCAACCATAAGCCCAGCAATCAATATAATAATAAGATACCACCGCCGGCTTTGATGCAGTGCACAGGCAATGCCGCCGCCAGCTACAACAAGCCACCACCACGCAGCGTACGGCCACCACTGGGCTAGTGCTACTCCACCAACAATGCCACCGCAGCACATTGTGAGCTGCCACGTTGGGTGAATTCGCCGTTGCCACCACGTCATTGGTTATCATTAAACCATTGCATTGCTGGTGCGTCAATTTATTGCATCTGAATTACAGAGTTTATCAATTAATCCCAATGCTTCTTTCTATAGGATCTCTCAAGAGAATCGGTGTTTTTTGTATGTTTGCTTTCTCGTGCTGGAATTATAGAATTTGTTGAGCGCAGTAAAGAGATCTTTATAGCTTACTAGGTGAGGTGGCTAGATACAATCGCTAACGAAAGAGAAACGGATTTTCATGTGTAGGTAGTATGGAATTAGAGGAGTGATGAGTAAAGACTGCGCTTGCCCTGCTTGACAGTCCACCACGACCAGTGCTATACTCGCAGAGTCTACGGGCCCATAGCTCAGCAGGTTAGAGCACCTGCCTTTTAAGCAGGGTGTCGTGAGTTCGAGCCTCACTGGGCCCTCCATTGATCAATTAGCAGGCGAGATGGCCTGTTTTTTGTTGTATCTGTTTGAAAACTTAAAGATCTGCATTATAAAATCTTTACTTCTATTCCTCGCTATATTGTGTGGTAGAGAACAAAATCCGACCACCGTACGAATTTGCGCAATTAACAAAAAAATATGCTTGTGCTTGACCAAGAGAGTTACTTTGTGCATAATCGTGGCGAGGAGGAAAAACAAAATGCAAACTATGCGGAATTATACCCGGCGAATTATTGCATATGGGCTTGCCGTAACCATGATGATACCAGGAATAGCCGGAGCTTCTGCGCTTGGTGCTGATTCTTCCACTGCTTATTTCGCCACCCCAGTCGCCACCATCGGCGATTTTTTATTTGAACGGGCAATGGCGCGTGATGATACTGCTAGCAGCAAGCTTCCAGCAGCGCAGCCTATAGTACGCCTTGCTGCTCATACTGAACACGATGCATTGATGATTGGGGCACTCCACACGACAGACCGGCGCATAGTGAGTGCGGTTGAGCTGCATAATACTACGCGTCAGTTTGCACCGCTTAGTGATATCACGCTTATTGTTAGTGTTAGCACAAACCACACTGACTACACGTGCCGTGTCAATCTACAGGGATATGCACCGCCCCAGTCCTCGGTGCGCTACTATCATCCAGCAGTAGCCCCGGCAGATGGCGCGCAGCTCCAGGGTTGCCCAAGTGTGCCAGATGGCGAGCAAGTCACACGGTATGATGTAGCGCTGGAGCGATCGGGTGCGACTATTGATAAAGCAAATGCAGCCGTGGACGAGCTTGCAGGTGCACTTGTCTGGGAGCGTGCGCGCTGGACGGCAGCGGCACGAACCGGGGTATTTGCTAAGGATTTTCGAGCACGAGCTGGCGAAGCCGAAGTAACTGCGTCGTACGAGACGCCAGGTGAGCCATCATTGCAAATTCTTGAGGTCTTGCCTCATCCACACACCTGCGACGCGGCACCAGATAATTGCCAAAAATACGTCAAGATCAAGAATATTGGCAACCAGCCAATCGACCTTGCTGCCTATCGTTTGCGTAGTGGTACGCCTGGTAGCAATAGCACTGTGCGAAACACCTCGTCTCTTGCGGGGGTGATTGCACCAGGCCAGGTGCTGACGATTCGTGCTCAGGCAAATGGTGCGGAGCTTGCAATACTGCGCAGTGGTACACTGTGGTTTGAGGACCAGCATGGCTTGGTGGGTTTTTCGCCACATATCGATGCATATAGCGGTGCAGGACAGGCTGCGCACCAGGGCAAGTCTTGGGTATACAATTCGCAAACTGGCACGTGGCAATGGACAACGCCAAGCCCCGACCAAGCCGATAATATCATCACTAATACGCCAGGCTCACCTCATCAGCCATCGGGTAAACCGTGTCCCGCTGGCCAAGAACGCAACCCAGCAACAAATCGTTGTCGAAAAATAAATAGTAGCGAGAAACAGTTAAGGCAAACAGCCAGCAATGCAAAGGTAGCGCGCAGCACCTCACATGCTCAAAAGCTAACTATCTGCAAACTAGGCCAAGAGCGTAACCCTGAAACAGGCCGTTGCCGCGCAGTATCTGCCACTGGCCAGCGATTAGCTGCGTGTAAGGCAGGGCAGTATCGCAATCCTGCCACAGGGCGCTGCCGAGCGCTCGCTGGCGGCAAAGCACCAGCTGCGGTATGTAAAGCCGGGTACTATCGCAACCCCGCGACTGGCCGCTGCAAAAAGCTTGGTGCAGCAAATAGTCGCCAGCTGACGCCCTGCAAGCCAGGCTGGGAGCGCAATCCATCAACCAATCGCTGCCGTAAGTCAACGAGTAAAAACAACAAAGCACCAGCTGCAGGCTACGCTGTTGAGCCGAGTAGTAATAATGGACAAACAGAGATCATCTGGTGGATGATTGGTGGGGTAGCCATCGTGGCAGTGGGCTATGCTGGTTGGGAGTGGCGCAGTGAGATTGGCCAGTGGCTACGCCGGATGGTGCGCAAAGGTTAGAGTCTCATTAGCTATACCATAGCGGTATATAGCAGAAGCTCTCAGATTCGGCTATACTAGCATCATGCGAATCATTGGTATAGATCCGGGCACTGGCATCCTTGGCTTTGGCGTCATCGACGCTCATGGTGGCGCAACGCGACTCGTCACGGCCGGTGTTATTACAACGCCAGCACATACTCCAATACCAGAGCGCCTTGGTGAGATATTCGATGGTCTCACGAGTATTATTGCAGAGACACAGCCCACGATGATGGCGATCGAAAAACTCTTCTTTGCGCGTAATATTACCACCGCTATGAGCGTAGCCGAAGCACGTGGCGTAGCGCTGCTGACTGGCCAGCGGGCAGGACTGCAGATTGAGGAATATACGCCACTCCAGATCAAGCAGACAATCACTGGCTATGGCAAAGCAGATAAAAAGCAAGTGCAAGAGATGGTGCGGCTCCAACTAGGCCTTCAGACGGTACCCAAGCCAGACGACTGTGCAGATGCTCTCGCGGCAGCGATTATGGCAGCATTTATGACGCGGCAGAGCTAGTGAGCTGCTGCTAGGCGCAGCTACACTGACAAGGTCAGAAACTAGATTGTAAAAAGGCTTACGCTTGTGCTCTATCAGAGATGAGGAAAAGAAAAGCGCTAAGATTGGTGTTTTCGGTACATTGCGCCAGAACGATGGTATAATTAAACTATGCAACTACCGCGAGGAAGACAACAACCAGCCCGAATGGGCAGATATGCCAACTTTGGAGAAGTTCGCCAGTCGAAACCACCGCGCCGGAGACGCGAGCATAAGCATTTCTTGTGGTTTTGGAATATGAGCAAAAAGAAGAAGGCAATGGTAATCCTGATGCCATTTTTGCTGTTTTTGTTGATTGTGCCGATCTTGACATACCTATATTATGCACGTGATATCTCCGACCAAGAGCGGCTGATGAACCGCAACAACACTGGTATCGTCCTCAATGATGTTAATAACAAGCCGCTCTATAGTGTGGGGCGAGCCCAGCACCGCAATATGGTGAAACTGGCTGACATCTCTGACAGTATGAAAAATGCACTCCTAGCTAGTGAGGACAAAGACTTCTATAAACACCCTGGGTTCAGTCTAATCGGTATCTTCCGGGCAGCCTTCCAGCGCCATGGTGGCGGCTCGACCATTACGCAGCAGCTCGCCAAGAACACTGTTCTCACAAGCGAGCAGACTTTTATGCGTAAGTACCAGGAGCTGTTTGTGGCACTAGCGATCGAGCAGAATTATACGAAGGACCAAATCCTCGAGATGTATCTCAACTCTGTGTATTATGGCGAAGACTCATTCGGCATCGAAGAGGCGGCCAAGATTTACTTTGGTAAAGCACCAAAGGACCTCACGTTGGCTGAGAGCGCTATGCTTGTTGGTGTGCTGCCAGCCCCAACTGCTTACTCGCCAATCAGTGGTAGCCCAGAAAAGGCCAAGCAGCGTCAAAAGACAGTGCTCGGCCGCATGGTTGATGTGGGTGCTATCACTAATGAGCAAAAAGACGCAGCATATGCGCAGCAGCTCTCGTATGCATCGACGGCAAATACCGTTAAGTCGATTGCACCACACTTTGCGCAGATGGTTATAAACCAACTCAAACAGAAACTATACAGTGCGGACGATAAAAATGCGTATGATAAGTTAATGCGCTCGGGCTACCAGGTGAAAACAACGCTCAATATGGATACGCAGCAGATGCTAATCGATAATGTCTCCAAGCAGATTCCATACCTCAATAACCGTGGTGGGACGAATGCAAGCGGTGTTGTGATAGACGTTAAGACAGGCCGGGTGCGCGCACTAGTGGGCAGTGCCGACTACAACAACCCACAGTGGGGTAATGTCAATATGGCCACAACGCCGCGCCAGCCAGGCAGTAGCTTCAAGCCGATCTACTATGCCGGGGCACTAGCCGAGGGGGTTATTACACCAGCGACAATTTTCCAAGATAAGCCAACGGACTTTGGCGGTGGCTACCAGCCACTCAACGCTGACAAACGTTGGCACGGGAGTGTGACGACGCGTCGAGCAATTAGCTGGTCGCTCAATATCCCGAGCGTGGAGATCATGAAGAAGTTTGGTATTAGTAAGTCGGTTCAAACGGCTAACAATCTTGGTATCTCGTCGATTACTCAAGCAACAGGTGAGAAGAATGGTTTGTCTCTCGCACTTGGCTCGGGTGAGGCGTCACTAACGCAAATGACTAATGCCTATGCAGCATTTGGCAACCAAGGGCAGCAATTTGAGCTGGGGCTCATCGAGCAGGTTAATGACAAATACAACAAGAAAGTTAGTTGGCCCAACGCAACGAGCAAGCGGGCAATTAGCGAAGGCGGTGCCTACTTGATCTCAAATATTTTGTCCGATAATTCGGCACGAGCGAGCGTGTTTGGCTCAACCCTCACGGTGCCTGGCCATACTGCGGCTGTCAAGACAGGGACGACGAATGACAATAAAGATGCGTGGACGATTGGCTATAACCCAGAGTATGCCGTTGGTGTCTGGGTTGGTAATAATGACAATACACCAATGAAAAATGGTGGTTCAGACATGGCAGGGCCAATCTGGCGCAACACAATGACGAAACTCTTGGCGGGCCAGTCGAACACCCAATTCCCTGTGCCAAGTGGTGTCGTGCAGCGCTCGGTCTGTACGAGCGATGGTGGCCTGGCTACTACTGAGAATGCCAAGGGGACATACAAAGAATACTTCCTAACTGGCGCGTTGCCAACTAAGCAGTGTAATGTTGTGCGTACCAAGATCGAAGTCTGTAATCTCAGTGATAAAAAGATGGAGTCTATCTACGAAGATGACTTCGACAGCACGAAGTACTCGAAGAACAGTTCAGACTGCTCTACGACCAAGCAACAAATCCGTGTCTGTGACGTCGAGCAAAAGCGCATCATTACCATCGACGAAAAAGACTTTGATAGTAGCCGCTACTCAAAGAACATCGCAAGCTGCCGATCGTCAAGTAGTAGAGGGAGCTCTGGCAGTACAAGCGACGACAGTGATAATAGCTCGACTATCAACGGTAATACTCGCCGCCGCAATAATACCGGCAACAGTGGTAACACTGGTGGCACGAGTGGTGATAATTCTGGTACTGGTGGTACGGGCGATGACGACAGTTCTGGGCAGAATAGTCAGAACAATACTGGTGGCAATAACAACAACTTCTTCAGGACTAACTTTTAGTGCTTTGAGGAGACGTGGATGATTGCTCATATTGCTGGCCGAGTTGATGAGAAGTTTGCGGGTAGTGTCATCATTGATGTGCAAGGGGTTGGCTATGAGATAGCGGTCGCAGCACATGATTATGATGCGATGCAGCTTGGTGAGGCAATCAAGCTCTATACATATCACCACATTCGAGAGCAAGCTCAGGAGCTGTTTGGCTTTTCGTCGCGGGCAGCCAAGAAACTGTTTGAGTTGCTCATCACAGTGCAAGGCGTAGGTCCCAAAGCGGCACTGGCTATCCTCAGCCTTGGTGAGGCTGAGCAGGTGCGTAATGCCTTAGCCAATGCCGATGCGGCCTTTATCCAAAAAGCCAGTGGGGTGGGCAAAAAGACTGCTGAGCGTGTGGTGGTAGACCTGCGAGATAAGGTGGGCGTGCCGACGTACTATGCTGCTCACGACGCGCCTGTGCAGGCAGAGCTTGATACAAACGACGAAGCACTCGAAGCGTTGGTTGCGCTAGGCTATACGTTGGCAGATGCCACTAAAGCACTTGCTCATGTCGATACGAGTTTACCCACAGCGCAGCGAGTGACAATGGCGTTGAAGCAGTAACAATGTAAAGAGAGGAGACGGGATGGCAAAAGTATTTGTGTCAGGACAGATTGGTGATATTCCTGTAGTGCAGCAAGTGCAGGCAGCGCTGGTGGCGGCTGGACATGAGATTACTCATGATTGGACGCGCAACGAAGGCGGCAGTAAGATGTTGGTTGGTCAGCAGACGAAGTTTGATCAAGCAGCAGAGTCAGCACGCCGTGCCACAAATGACATGAATGGTGTAACCCAGAGCGACGTCTACATTATCTGCACCGATAATGAAAAAGCAGGTAAGGGCATGTATGTTGAGCTGGGTGGAGCACTTGCACTCAATACTACCACTGGTTCACCACGAATTTATCTGTTGGGTCAACGCAGGCATGCAACAATCTTTTATTTCCATCCCTCGATTCGCTTGTGTGACTCGGTAGATGAAATTATTGCTGACCTTGATCATTGATTAGGAATAATGCAAAAAATATGAGATACTAGCACATGGTGTGAAAAATCCTGAACAGAAAAATTCGGAGAAACCCGATGTGCAGCACATATCTCGCTTAAGAGAAATGGCGAGTGTGGGACTGACGGCCCTGCGCTATGGTGGCGTAGAATATATTGCCCGGCAGGCGCGTGACGGCAAGCCAATTGGCCTTGCTCTTGCAGCTTTTATGGTGGCTGATGTTGCTGATGGGCAAGTTCTTGACGATACGCCACTGCGCCGTGTGACTGACGGCGTGGTAGATACAGCCGCTGTGGTGCGTGTGATGTATGAGCTAGGCAAGCGCTACCCCGAGGCGCGAGCGGGGATTGCTGCCGTTGCCCTTGGGCAGGCAGCAACTGGCGCAGCCAATGCCTACCACCTGGCAAAAACTGGTGAGGTGACCAAGGGTGGGCGCTACAAACGAGCCGCTAATATCGCTACGGCGGCTTTTGCCGTTGTAGCGGCACGTGGCAATCCGGGGCGAACACGCCTCGCAGGTGGTATAGCGGCTGGCGTTGTTGCAACCACAACAGTGCCGCACCTACGTGGAATTGGCAAGCCGACTGGCAAGCAAGTTCGTCGGTTATAATACGCATAGCTGAGGCGTGTAGGCACCTCTGTTGACAACTGATAGATTTATCCATATAATAGGACATCTATGTTTGATAAATTCCCTAACTCTCAGGTTGATAGTGTACATGAATCGATTAGCCAGTCAAAGGAGCATTATACAAAAGCCTTTGAAGGGTCAGTAGATCGCGCTAGTGAGCGCTATCCTAAGCTACCTTACCACCATCCTGGCCACATGAAAGATGTGATGGAGGCAGTTGGCGAGCTTGTAGAGCTTTTGCCTGATAATAGCTATCCGCGTGTGATCACTCCATGGCAAAAAGACCTCCTTGCCTTAGCGGCGGCCTGGCATGATGCTGGTTTCGACGATAAGGCGGCTCGGGCATATCCGACGAAGGAAGAGTATGCAATAGCACTCATGAAGGAAGATATCAAAAGCAATAAGATTGATCTGACTAATCACGATATTGCTTTCCTCGATCGGGCTATTAGGGGCACAATTATGGTACCCGCACTCAAGCAACGTGATACACCCGAGGCGAAATTACTCCATCACGCTGATATGGCCTATATGACAGCTGATTGGGAGACATTCTGGCGCGGTGCTGAGGCATTTCACGATGAGGAGCACCCGGACATGTCCTGGGAGAAATTCCAGAAGTTTGAGGCAGATTTCTTGCCAGAGTATAAGGAGTCATTGAGGAATGACTTTCAATCACTTGGTATTGCTGAGGACGAAATCAAAAAACGATTGGATACTCTTAAATCTCACCGTAAGCGCATTATGAAAAAGGCCAACCCGTGGCTTAAGCGACAGAATAACCAGTAATGACAAGCAGCATCTTCTCCTCTACAATAGAGCAAGAGAAGGAGGTAATAAAAATGAAAAACTGTGACATCTGCCCATTTGTGGCAGAACAAACAATTGATGACCCAGCGGTGGTCATGCAAACCGATCGATGGAATGTGGTGCTCGATCGCAATCAGCTATATCTTGGCAAAGGGTTTGTGACGCTACGTGAACATAAATCGTCGCTTGGTGAGCTCGATGAGACCGATTGGCGCGAGCTCCACGTAGTGATCCGCAGCATGGAGCGCGCAATTACTCAGGCATTTGGTGCAGACGTGTGCAACTGGGAATGCTTGATGAACAATGCCGTCAAGGCTGGGCAGTCGACCCATGTGCACTGGCACCTCTACCCGCGCTATGCTAACGGTACGCACTTTGCGGGGGAGGAATTCCCTGACCCAAAGTGGCCACGGCATCTAGAGAGTGGTGAGCACCGTGTGAGTGAGGAGCTATTTGGTAAGATTGTCCTTGTGGTGCAAGAGAACTTACCCTAAGCAAGGAGCCATGCCGCTGTAAGGTATATAGTGGCCAATATAGCCGGTGCAATTACCATACCCCACTCCTGCTTTTTGAGCCCAATAACAACATCACCAATTTGCGCTAAGCTTGCTGCAGCAAAGATAAACTGCAGTGCAGAACCATGAAACACGAAGGGAGCAACTACCGTAAGTAGCCCCAGTGGTAGTGCTCGAGAAGTGTACATTGCTGCATAGAATTGCTCGCCATGAGTGATGGTCACTGAGCGGCTCATCATACCAGGCTTGACGAGTGCAATAAGTGCAGCGATGATTGTTGCTATGGATGATAGGGTGGTGATGACAAGTGTGACAGTGTGCATGAGTATAAGTAAACCATATGATGAGGTTGCTATGCAATCTATCCCCATCACCAATGCTATAATAGACCTATGGCGATAGAACGAATTGTTGATACCAGTAGCCACGCGGATGATAGCGAAGAGCAGCGTATTGAGGTAACGCTGCGACCACAGCGCTTTGCGGAGTATGTGGGGCAGGAGCGGCTGAAGAAGAATTTGCAGTTGGCAATTACAGCAGCTAAGAAGCGTGGTGAGCCAATCGACCATGTCTTGCTCTATGGCCCACCTGGCCTTGGCAAGACGACGATGGCGGCGGTGATTGCCAACGAGATGGGGGCTGGCTTGCGGGTCACCAGTGGCCCTGCGATCGAGAAAGCGGGCGACTTAGCGTCGATCTTGACCAACCTTAATGATGGTGATGTATTGTTTATCGATGAAATCCACCGCTTGGGGCGGGCCGTGGAAGAGATTTTATACTCAGCGATGGAGGATTTTAAGCTCGATATTGTCATTGGCAAAGGGCCAGCGGCCCGCAGTGTCCGGCTCGATCTACCACGCTTTACAGTGATTGGTGCCACAACGCGGACGGGGAGTCTTGCAGCGCCACTGCGCGACCGGTTTGGGCATATCTATCGTTTGGAATTTTACACTCCAGAGGAGATTGCGCAGATTATCACGCGGGCAGCGACTATCCTCGAGACGCGCATCAAGCCAGAGGCGTCGCGATTACTCTCCACGAGGGCACGCCTCACACCACGGATTGCTAATCGCTTGCTCAAGCGGGTGCGCGACTATGCGGACGTGAATGGTGATGGTATTATTGATGTAACAACGACAACGCAGGCGCTGACTCTGCTGGAAGTTGACGAGCTTGGCCTCGACCCAGCCGACCGCAATTTGCTGCGCTCGATGCTCGATACCTATGGCGATAGCCCGGTTGGTCTGACGACAATTGCTGCTCTGACGGGTGATGAGACAACGACGATCGAGGACTTCTATGAGCCATATCTCTTGCAAATTGGCTTTATTGAGCGGACGCCGCGAGGCCGGCGGGTGACACCTCGAGCGCAGCAGCATCTTGGCCGCGCAATGGAGTAAGAGGCATGAGGTGATGAGTCCAAGATATGCTACAATATACCCATGAATTCACAACGATTGCAACGCAATGATCCACCACGGCCTGTCGCCTATGATGTCGATGGCAACCCACTCTACGCCGAGCCGCCCACGGCACCACGCGCGAGCAGTACACTCTATGATGTGAGCGGCAAAGAAGGTGCTCCTCACTACCATGCGCCGCGTCCAGAAGCGAACCTGCCACGGATGTCATCAGAAGTGCGTCGCCGCCATGATGAATCAGTCATGGCCTTCCCGAATCTCAATCTGAGCGAGCAAGAATACATCATTAGTGTGGTGCGTCGCCACCCGATTGGTATGCTGCCGGCGATTGTTATGTCTACCTTGATGACGAGCATCGTCTTGGCACTGATGTTTAATTACGACTATATTTTTGACCTCCTCCATTTACCAACGTCTGCTTCTGGGTCATTTATGTTGCTGTGTATGGCGCTCATCTTGGCCTTTATCCTTGGCGGCTATGTGTCGGTCTGGGTTTATACACGCAATATGTTTTATCTAACAAATGAGAGTGTTATCCAGGAGATCCAGACGAGTATTTTTTCACACACTGAGCAAACGGTCAGCCTGATGAATATCGAAGATGCCAGCTACAACCAGCGTGGTGTTCTCCAAGCGATGTTTAATTATGGCTCAATTCGCCTCAGTACGGAGGGCGACGAAACAACCTATCGCTTCTCATTCGTAGCCAACCCCAAGCAAGAAATTGCGACGCTCAATAATGCGGTGGAGGACTTTAAGAACGGCCGGCCAGTGGCAAATGACTAATGTGAGCAGCGTTGATGATAAAAAACACCGAGCAGATAAGGCTCGGTGTTTTTGCATATCTATCCAATAGAGACTTAGGTATTATTGCGGTTGGTCTTGGTGTAGTCTGCCTCACGCTCTAAGTTGGCGGTGAGTTTGTAGCCTTTGCACTGGTTGTCGGTGGTGCAGTCAGTGCCACTGTAGTGGTAGCTAGACTGGGCGCTGCCAAGCTTGTGGCCATTTGGATCGGTAAAGAGCGATGGGTCAACCGAGCGCAGTGTCTTGCTATCGATCGTGTTGGGGTAGTGGTTATTTTTTTCAAAATATACTTCTTCCAGGCTATAGTACATTGCGTTAATGGCAGTTTTGCGCTGGTTGTCACGCTGTGTCGCTTCGGTCGCGATTTTCTCGCTAAAGAAGAGCCAGCTGCCTGTTGCAAGCAGAGCGATCACAACGATGAGCTCAATAACGGTAAATCCTTTACGTGCCTTCATGGTGTTATTATAGCATGTCTACCACGAAAAATGTCTTCAAAAGGCCCGTTGCTGTTTAACGCTCCATACCGGTAGAGTCGTGGAAGCTAGAGGCTATATACAATAAATAAATCGGTGATATTGAGGCTTCATCAATACAAATCAATCTCTGCACGGACAATGGCAAGAGATTCTGGTATAATAAATTCTTGAAGGAGAGGGGACATATGACCAAACAATCGAATACGACACAAACTACAGACGACGGCAAGCTCAAAGCGCTTGGCCTCGCAATGGATCAGATTACAAAACAATTTGGCGACGGTGCCATTATGAAGCTTGGCGAATTCCATCAGGCAGATGTAGCGGTGATTCCGTCTGGCTCGCTGAGCCTCGATCTTGCGCTGGGCGGTGGCTACCCCAAGGGGCGCATTATCGAGATTTATGGGCCAGAGAGTAGCGGTAAGACGACGCTGACACTGCATGCTATTGCGGAGATTCAGAAACAGGGTGGCACGGCGGCCTTTGTTGATGCTGAGCATGCGCTCGACCCGAGCTATGCCAAGAAGCTTGGCGTCGATACAGACAACCTTTTGGTGTCGCAGCCAGATAATGGTGAGCAAGCGTTGGAGATTACGGAGACGCTGGTGCGGTCGAACGCTGTTGACCTTATTGTCGTAGACTCGGTGGCAGCATTGACACCCCAAGCCGAAATTGACGGCGACATGGGTGATTCGCATATGGGTCTCCAGGCTCGCCTGATGAGCCAGGCACTGCGCAAGCTCACCGGGATTATCAACAAGAGCAAAGCAACCGTCATTTTCATCAACCAGATCCGTATGAAGATTGGTGTGATGTTTGGCAATCCTGAGACGACAACAGGTGGTAATGCGCTCAAGTTCTATGCCTCGCAGCGGGTGGATATCCGCCGAATTGGGCAGATCAAAGTGGGTGATGACATTCGCGGTAACCGCACGAAGGTAAAGGTAGTGAAGAACAAGATCGCGCCGCCGTTCCGCATCGCTGAGTTCGACATTATGTATAATGAAGGCATTTCTAAGACTGGCGACATTCTGGATTTGGCAGCTACGCACGGCATTGTTGAAAAATCTGGTGCCTTTTACAAATATAACGGCGAGACCATCGGTCAGGGTCGCGATAAAACTAAATTGTATCTGAAAGAAAATCCTGAAGTCCTGGCAGAAATTGACCAGAAGGTTCGGGAGAAGGTCAAAGAAGCAGACAGCTGATGCGCGCAGCAGAAACCGCATATCCAGTCGAAAAACATATGGCGTCAGTCAGCCTCGTCTTTGATGATGAGCAAAACGCGTATCTTCGCGAGTTGTCAGAAACAATGAACCTTGACTTTGGTGAGTTTATCCCACACGTGACACTGATTAATGTGACTGAGCAGGATATGCTACGTCTCAAAGCAGCCGCTGCGGCGCTACCCGTCCTCGATAAGTTGGTGCTTGATGGAGTTAATTTCCTGCCAGATAAAGCGGGTAACTGTGTTTGGGTGGAGCTGCGCACGCAGAAAACTGCCTGGATGGTTGAGGCGCGCCAGCAATTACTCGCGGCACTGGATGGTATTCATCCGGGGCTGGATGTCGATGGCTTCCGCCCGCACATCACGCTTGGTTGCGTCGAGGCCGGTACGCTTGACGACGTTAATACGAGCGCTATTCCAGGGCAACTACCGGTCATCACCGAGCCGCGTGCTGCTGCTTGCTACAACGGCGTGCATGGCAAGGTGGTCGAGGTAGTCGAGTAACCTCTGCCAGTAGCGAGCTCACCGTCTTCGCGTTATAATATTTTTATGAAAATTACTGATATCTCGCTTCAGGCTCGCAACAATAATCGAGTGAATGTCAGTATTGATGGCGTATACAGCTTCAGTTTGGATATCGCTCAGGTGACTGACTTAAATCTTAAGGTCGGCTGTGAATTGAGTGATGGGGAGTTGGAGGAGCTGCAGGAAGAGAGTCAGTTTGGCAAGCTATATATGCGGGCGCTTGAATATTGCTTGCGGCGACCACATTCAGTTAAGGAAGTCAGGGATTATCTATGGCGAAAAACCCAGCCAACGCTTCGTAAGGGACAGACTGGTATGAACAATCCTGTGGTCTATTCAGAACGGGTGGCTTCGCGAGTGCTAAGTAAGCTCGAGCAGAAATCATATGTTAATGACGAAGCGTTTGCGCGGTGGTGGGTGGAAAATCGTCAGCTCAGCAAAGGCGTAAGTCGGCGTAAATTGACGGCTGAGCTGACTCGCCTAGCGCAGCACATGCGAAAAGTAGTAACTGATATAAAAGACAAATACACAGGAGTAAGTGATGCATAATGATCTATGGCAGAGTTATCGCCCAAATGGAGTGCCAAAACAGGGCGAAGGCCTTACCCGCAAAGATTTGACCAAGGATACTATTGTCGCGGCAGCGCATGTTTGGTTGTGGCGGCGTAGTAGTGATGGTGGGTGTGACATATTGCTTCAGCACCGAGCTGACCAGGTCAAAAACTGGCCAGGCTATTGGGATATTTCGGCAGCAGGGCACGTAAGCCTTGGTGAAACACCGCTTGATGCGGCACTGCGTGAGGCTCAAGAAGAAATTGGTATGACGCTTGATACTTCTCGAGTGAAGTTCATTGGAAGTTTACCAAAGCGCAAACCATCGTATAGCGAGTTTCATTTCGTTTATATCTATGAATATCACGATGAGCCGCTCGATATGGTTGATGGTGAAGCGGCAGCACTGCGCTGGGTACCGTATGACACATTCCGTCAGATGATCGAGCAGCCAGAAGATGTGATGCTTGTGCCGCATCGACCACTCTATTTTGCACTGTTGATGGAAGAACTAGGACGAATATCGCGCGAGTCATGAAAGAAGACAAAGGGAAAAACCAAAGTAGCAACCTACACTGTAGAGATAAGATCACAAACGAGTTATCATTGAATTTGTAGCATTTTCGCGATCGAGTGACATAGCACGCTGCACTCAGTATAATACATATATGCCGACAGAAAAAACCTACACCATCACTGCGCTCACTGCGCAGGTGCGGAATGCCGATCGAGTGAATGTATTCATCGATGGTAAATACGATTTTAGCCTTGATGTGGCGCAGGTGGTGGATTGTAGTGTGAAGGTGGGGCGGGTGCTGACTGAGGCCGAGCTGGCTGAACTGCGCCGCGAGGGGGAGTTTGGTAAGCTCTACGCGCGGGCGCTCGAATACACCCTGATGCGGCCGCACAGTGCCCGCGAAATCCGCGACTATCTCCAGCGCAAAACACTGCCACGCAAATATAAACAACGCAAAACTGGCACGCTGGTTGAGAAGCCTGGTGCTTCCCTAGCGGTTGTGCAACGGGTGTTTGCGCGCCTTGAGCAGCGTGGTCATATCGATGATGAGGCATTTGCCCAGTGGTGGGTGGAGAATCGCCACCAGAGTAAGGGTGTGTCGCGCCGCAAGCTGGAGGCAGAGCTACGTGCTAAGGGCGTTGCACCGGAGGTGATACACCAAGCATTAGCGCAGTCGAGGCGGACTGATGAAGACGAGCTAGCTAAGGTGATTGCCAAAAAACGCCCCCGCTACCCAGACGAGCAAAAGCTTATCGCGTATCTCTTGCGCCAGGGTTTTGCCTATGATGACATCCGAGCCGCGTTGGCGGGTGATGAATACTGATATGTTAGCGACGCTCGTCGCTCTTGATTGACTCTCGGGCTTGCGATGGCTTACGGAAGGGGTTGACGTATTCGCCACTACTCATAGCTGGTTGGGTGGCCTTTTGCTCGGGTTTTTTGGTCTCAGCCTGCGATTGGACGATGATAGCGTCGTTATTGATCTCGATAATTTGTGACCGATGGATAACTAGCTCAGCATCATTGAGGCGGTGGAGCCACGAGCGCCGGACGATGAGCTGCTGGATGACAAAATTACCCGTCTCGATCGTATAGTCGCTAATCTTGCCCAGGCGCCGCCCGCGCTTGTCTTGGACAGTCATGCCCAAAAGGTGAAACTTGAGCTCGTAGAGGCGCTGGATCTTGATAACGTCGGTGGGGGTGATGAGTTCGTCGACAGAGTCGATGATCATGCCGAGTTCACTCATCTCACGCACATCAGCGAGGCGGAGCAGCATGGTTGTGTCGTTAGCGAATGAGCCATCCACAGTGTAGGCAACGATGGCTAGAGTGGCTGGATCGACAAGCGGCTGCGCGAGGCTGCCAACTTTACCGCCCATTTGTAAGCTCATGACAGGATAGTTGGCGAGTGCAGATCCGAGCAGTATCATATGTGTAGTATAGCATTGCGCCGCAAAAAGCTCCACTGCGGCTGCACAAAATATTACTCAACAAATGGGTTACGCGAGCTAATCGGCAGTTGGCTAGCGCTTTGGTCCGATTCGCTGGCGGTTTTGAGTTGCTCGATTTTTTTGATGGTCGCTTGGTCGATGTCATTGGTGGGCTGGGGTGGAGCAGCCTCTGACGCCTTGGAGATGGTGGCATTAAGCAAGAAGGTAATAACGGCTAAGCCACCGAAGGCAATAACGACAAAGAGAATGATGTGGTAGCGGTGGAGAAATTTACTACTGGCGCGCCCAAGCGCGGCGAGTGAGAGATCGCTGTTCATGATCGGAGATATACCTCGATGGTTAATGTGTTGCTAGTAATACTATCGGGTGGCTGGCCCTGAGCGGTGCTGCGCGAGAGGTCAACATTGGCTATGCGCATCTTTGTCAGGCTTTGCTCGACGAGATACATGAAGGTGAGGAGCTTGCGATACTCGACGGGATTCTTGACGGTGACAGAGGCGGTAGTCGCTTTGAGTCCGGCAATAGCAGGCAGGGATGTGCCCGTCTTGCTACTACTCGATGAGCTACTTGACGAACTGCTCGATGAGCCGCCCTTGGCATTGTCATCAGCAAAGGTGATGTCTGAGATAGTAATGCCAGCCTTGCGGGCAAAGTCATTGAGGTCGTTGATGATCTGATCTTGATATTGGTAGCTTTTACTTTCGGCAGCGATCTTGGAGGCGCGCTCGACGGCATGATGCTGCGTTTTGAGCATCTTTTCGGTCTGGGAGAGCTCTTGCAGCTCAGACTCACTGGCGGCAGCTTGCGAGGCAACAGTGCTGGCATCGGCCGCAAAGCCATCAAGCCAGTTATAGGCCAGCGCAAAGCCACCAACTCCAATTGCAGTAATGGCTACCAGCGACACGGCGAGGATAATCCGGAGGTTTGTCGCTGTTAGCGTGAATTTTTTGCTCATTGTTGGCCGATTCCTTTCTTGAATGTGACACTGTAGGTTGAGGTGTAGGGATAACTACCAGCGTCTTTGTCTTGCAGCGTGATGGATTGGAAGCTGACGCTGGAGAAGATGGCGGAGTCGTTGAGGCGGTTGCGTAGAGCAATAGCATCGTTGTAGCCTTTGGCGCGGATACTCAGCGTGGTGGGGGTACCAAAGGTGGTTGGGTCGATATTAAGCTGCTCGATGATAACGTTGGGCGGAAGGCGATCGGCAATAAGCTTGATGAGGCGGGTGTACGAGACCTGTTGGTCGAGGATGGCTTTGGCAGTGGTAAGGTTAGCTTTGAACTCAGTAGCTTCACGCTTGACGGTGGCGTATTCGGCAGTTTTGTTGTGGTTGCGCTCTACGGCAGCTTCGTTGCGGCCACGCTCGGTTGCGATGAAGAAGTACACGCCGCCAATTTCAGCCAAAACAACAAAGACTAAGACAAACAGGAGCACGACATAGCGGCGTAGCAAGGTGTTGGTGCGGCTCGCAGCGAGCTGCTTTTTATACGCTGGTGGCAATAGATTAATCATTTCCAAATCTCCCCACTACTAAGGCTAGCCAGGCCTGCAACACTGATATACCGCGGCCGAAACTGCTTTTGGGGCTGCTGGAGCTTGCCAAAGTCGAGCTTTTGCCATGGATTAACGACGCGCACTGGCATGACGAGATCGTTGGTGAAGAAGTCGCCCATGCCTGGTACATTGCTACCACCACCGACGATGACGATTTGCTCGATCTTACGTTCATCGCCAATCCGGTCGTTGTAATAGCGGATCACCTTGCGAATCTCGGTGCTAATGCGCTTGAGGCTTGGTTTGAGTGCCTCGGTGATGCCAGCTTGGCGCGGCCCAGGCGAGAGGCCATTGAGCACCTTGAGCTGGTGGGCATTCTCGAGTGTGATGTTGAGATGCTTCGAGATGTCGATAGTGAAGGTATTGCCGCCAATTGCCACCCCACCAGTCAGGCGGACGGCACTTTTATCTAGTACGGCGATGTCGGTGCTCGCTGGGCCAATATCGACGACGAGTGTAAGAAGGTTGCCGGCATCGGCGCTGTCGAGCACGCGCGCAATTGCGTTGATATTAGGCTCAACGACTACAGGCACGAGCCCTACTGCCTCGGCTGCTTGCAAACAGGCGTCGACCAGCTGCTTGGGCACGGCAGACATCACAACGTTGAGCTGCTCTTTGGTGTGCTCGATCACTTCATAGTCAACGTAAAGTGAATCGAGCGGCAAGGGGATGTACTGATCGACCTCTACCTGGATAGCGCCATCGAGGTGCGCTGCTTCTTTGGCTGGGATCATGAAAGTGCGCGAGTAGGTGCGGCTGGTTGGCACACCAATCACTACGTGATCGCTACCAAGGTTGCCGATGAGATGTTCGTTGATGAGCGAGCTAAGGCGCTCGGCCAGGTAGGAGTCATCAGGATTGTCGAGGGACGTTTGGACTTCCTTGGGGTCAAGGTCGAGCGAACCATAGCCCAGTACGAGCCAGCGCTTGGGGTCGATCGACATGATTTTGATGCCTGTCTGACTAATGTCGAGACCGATGATTGGTTTGTCGCGATAAAATAACTTTGCCATGATACGTTCGTTTCCGTCATTATAGCATAAGCGATATGATAAACGCTAGCGTTTTGAAGAGGATTGTCATGGATCGGTAGACTGTTGTTTGTGATGTAATAGCGGTAGGAAAGGCAGGCTGCTACAAAGCTGGTGTGGCTGTGATTCACTAGGGAATTAGTGGCTGAAACGTCGACGGAGAATAGGGAATCCAGCCTTACTTAATCTGGTTTGCCATATTCGAGATTGGCAACATCACCGAGGCGGCAATGAGCCCGACCATACCGCCCATGATGACGATCATGACGGGCTCGATGATGGAGCTGATGCCATCGATTGCGACGTCCACTTCCTCCTCATAATAATCTGCTACCTTTACAAGCACGGTATCGGTCTGGCCAGTCTCTTCGCCAACGGAAAGCATTTGTGCTACGATGGGTGGGAAGAGTGGATTTTTTTCGATGATGCTCGAGAGGTTGCGCCCATTTTTGACTTGCTCGGCAGCATCATTGAGGGCATTTTCGTAGACTTTGTTACCCACTGCCCGAGCAGTCACGCGGAGCGATTCGAGCACTGCTACCCCCGACCCCATCAACGCCGAGAACGTGCGGGCAAAGCGAGCAACGGCGATCTTGGTAATGATATCGTTGATTTTTGGTATCTTGAGAATGATGGTGTGGAGCCAGAGTTTGCCTGCTGGTGTCTTGATATAGCGACGGAAGAAGTATATCCCTGCACCGAGCGCAGCAATGATAAAGATCCCATATTGGATGATAAATGCGCTCAGCCCGAGCATAAACTCGGTGATGGCGGGTAATTTGGCGTCCGGTCCGCCGAGGCCGCGCACAATGCTGCCGATTTGCGGAATAACAAAGATCATCAAGCCAAAAAAGGCGGCAATAGTGATAACAATGAGCACGGTAGGGTATGTCATAGCGCTTTTGATTTTTTTGCGCATGCTGGCGTTTTTTTCTTGTTGCATGGCCAGGCGCTTGAGGATATCATCGAGAATACCAGCCGCCTCGCCCGCGCGCACCATGTTAATAAAAACGGTATTAAAGGTCTCTGGGTGCTTTTCGAGTGCGTCGGCGAGTGCCATACCACCCTCCACATCACGCAGCAAGTCGCCCGTCACCATTTGGAGAGCTTTACTGCTGGTGTGGTCGTGTAGCGAACCCATGGCGCGCAGCAACGGTACACCAGCCGACACCATGGCACTGAGCTGGCGGGTAAACATCACCAAGTCCTCACTCTTAACCTTGTTACCGCCAAAGAGGGTAAAGCTGGTGCGCTTTGGCTTGACTTCCTCAGCACTAATTGGTCGCAGGCCTTGGCGGCTTAGGCTGGCTAAGGCACTGGCACGGTCGGGCGCGTCGATCGTCCCATTAATGGAGTCGTTTTTGTTTGTGATGGCGATGTAGCGAAATTGTGGCATGTTATTCCTTTGTGACGCGGAGCACTTCTTCTACAGTGGTGTTGCCGCGGATTGCTTTTATTAATCCATCGGTGAGCATAGTGGTCATCCCCTCGGCGATGGCTTGGTCTTGGATTTCGTTGCTAGTATTGCCGCCGATAATCATCTTTTGGATTTCGCGCGAGGTGCCGAGGACTTCGTAGATACCCACCCGACCCTTGAAGCCGGTGTGATTACACTCATCGCAGCCATTTGGGTTTGGTTGCCAGAGGGTAGCGATGGTTGTGTCGGTAGTACCCCAGGGTGTCTCACCACCGACCTTTTGGACGATAGCCTGGGCCTCAAGTTGGTGGATGTAATAGAAATCTTGGCCCGGTGCAAGGTGAAAGAGGCGGACGATTTCTGCGACTTCTGTTTGGTTGGGTACATAGCTTTGGCGGCAATTCATACAGAGGCGACGCACCAAGCGCTGGCCTACCACGGCCTTAACGGTACTGGCGATAAGGAAGGGCTCGATCCCCATATCGAGCAGGCGTGGCAAACAAGTGGCGGCGTTATTGGTGTGGAGTGTACTAAATACCAAGTGGCCGGTTAGGGCAGCCTGGACGCCAAGGTTAGCTGTCTCGCCGTCGCGGATCTCACCCACCATGATAATGTTTGGGTCTTGGCGCAGCAGAGCACGCAAACCACTGGCGAAAGTCATGCCAGCTTTGCTATTGGTTTGGGTTTGGTTGACGCCGGGGATCTTATACTCCACAGGATCCTCAATGGTTGAGATATTGACCTCTGGTGTATTAAGCATCGAAAGGACGGAAAAAAGTGAGGTAGACTTGCCGCTCCCGGTTGGACCTGTCACGAGGATCATCCCATTGGGTTCGGTCAGTGCTTGATTAATAACAGCCAGCGAATGACCCCAGTAGCCGAGCTGCTCGAGTGTCACTGCTTGGTTTGATTCGTCGAGGATACGCATCACCACCTTCTCACCATCAGCGATGGGTAACGTGCTGACGCGCAGGGCATACTGCTTGCCTGCGACTTTGATCTTAAAGCGACCGTCTTGCGGTACGCGACGTTCGTCTATCTTAAGGTTGGAGAGGATCTTAATGCGGCTTACGAGCGCACCAAGCACATTCTTGGGTAGGCGGTTTACTTCTTTAAGGACGCCATCAATCCGGTAACGTACCTGTACGAATTGCTCGCGGGGCTCGATGTGGATATCGCTGGCGTTGCTGCGGATAGCATATTCCAATAATAGATTAACCGTCTGGGCAATTGGTGAGTCTTCCGCTACCTCTGCTTCAGTCACTTTTTGGTTCGAGCCATCATCCTCGCGCTGGATGTCGATCACCTCCTTGAGCTCCTGCGTCACATCGCCGCGGTATCCCTCAAGACACTCCAAGATGTTACTGCGCGGTGCAATGTAGACGCGGGTGTTGGTACCAATTTCCTTCTCGATAAAGTTGACGGCTTGCACATCATCTGGGTCGTCCATCGCGAGGTGAATGAGTCCATTAGGGTCGATCTTGAAGATGACAGCATTATACTGGCGCGCAATTCGCTCAGGGATGCGCATGAGGATGTCGGAAGGGATGTCGCGGGGGTCGAGCTCGATGTAGGGGATGTCGGCGTAGGTGGCATAGAGCTTAGTGAGGGCACGCTCGTCGATGAGGTTGTTTTGCAAGACAATATCTTGCAGCCGCAAATTAGATGACGCAGCCTCACTCACCAGTGGTTGGAGCTGCTGGCTGGTCGCAGCGCCACTGCGCTCGAGAAGTTTGACGATAGTAGAATCAGATATATGCATAGTACTTACGCTTAATTGTAGCTCATTATGCTTATGCTGGCTAGAGGATAGCGCAATATTCGTGTTAGCAGAGGTGAGGCTGTGCTATACTAGAGCCAGTATGCGTGTTATCTGTCAATCACTTGCTGATACGTTACAGCTTGGCCAGCGCCTTGGCCAGGCATTGCGCGGTGGTGAGGTGATTGTGTTAGTGGGGGATATTGGCGCGGGCAAAACGACGCTTGTTAAGGGGGTCGCGCATGGCCTTGCCATTACCGATGATATCCAGAGCCCAACCTTTACGATTAGTCGGCTGTATCATGGGCGCGATGATATGCAGCTTGCGCATTATGATTTTTATCGTTTGGGCGATGCAGGGGTGATGCAGCTTGAGCTGGCAGAGGCGATTGCTGAGCCCCGCACAGTGACTATCATCGAGTGGGCTCAGGCTGTAGCGGATGTCGTCCCACCCGATCACCTAACGATCACGATTACTGCACAGAGTGAAACCGCTCGCCAGCTCGATATTGAGGCGGGTGGTGTAGTGTCTGCGCAGCTTCTCCAGGAGGTCTCGGCATGATTATTTTGTGGAATAGCGCGGGGATGGTCGTGGAGCTAACATTGGTAGATGACACTAGTACTCAGACGAGCTATGAGTGGCCAGCTGGCCGCACACTGGCGCGCGATATGCTGGCGTATCTGCGTGATCGCTTGGCCGAGCATGGCAAGACACTAACGGACATGACTGGCATTGGGGTGTTGCCCGGGCCAGGGAGCTTTACGGGGCTGCGGATTGGCCTAACGGTGCTTAATACACTTGCGCACGAGCAGCATATCCCGATCGTTGGTGCGACGGGTGATGATTGGCGCGCTACCTGCCTTAAGCGGCTAGCACATGGTGAGGATGATAACATTGTCTTGCCTCAGTACGGCGCAGCTGCACATATCACCCAGCCAAAGAAGTAGCTAGTATGAAGCATAAGGGTAATAAATCGTTACCTCTGTAAATAGATAGACCTTTATATTGCCAGTTGCGCAAATTGGCCAAAACGCGATACAATATACTAGTCTGTAGATAGTTTTAATGTTTGATAACACCGGTGTGGGCTGACGTAAGTCTGATGTAATAAGAACAACACATATCCGGAGAAAGGAATACCATGATAGAAGTACTCTTCGCGGCGATTGGCGTGGCGCTTGGTTTTGGTGGCAAGTACGCCTACGATCGCCAGCAAACTACCAATGGTCAGCGGACAATTGACAAAGAATTGGCTCAGGCCAAGCAGCAAGCGGGCGATATCGTCCTCAGGGCCAAGGATGAGGCACTGCGGATCGAGAACGAGCGCCGCCGCGCCATGCAAAAGACAGAGAATCGTTTGCTCGAGCGCGAGGCAAGCTTAGATCGCAAACTCGACGAGCTTGATCGCCGGAGCGAGAAGCTCCGCAAGAGCGAGACAGAGGTCGATGAGCTGAAAAATGAGATCCGTGAGATTCGGGGCCGGCAGCAGGCTAAGCTCGAGAAAATCGCTGGTCTCACCAAGCAAGATGCCGCCAGTAAGCTGATGCACATGACTGAGCGCGACATCCGCCAAGACCTGACTGGCCTGGTGGATAAATTACAGCGCGAAGCAATGGATGATGCCGAGGAGAAGGCTCAGATGATCCTCGTTACGGCAATGGAGCGCATGAGTAGCGAAGTGACGGCCGAGCGCACAGTCACTGCCATTAAGTTGCCCGACGACGATATGAAGGGTCGCATCATTGGTAAAGAAGGGCGCAATATCCAGGCTCTGCAGCGAGCCACCGGTGTTGACATCTTGGTGGACGACACGCCAGGGATGATTGTCCTCAGCAGCTTTGATCCAGTGCGTCGCCAAGTGGCACGCCTGAGCCTCGAGATGTTAATGAAAGATGGGCGGATCCACCCTGGCCGCATCGAAGAGGTTGTGGCCAAGGCAAATAAGCAAATTGACAAAGAAGTCGTGCGGGCTGGTGAAGATGCAGCGCGTGAGATTGGCGTAGCCGGTATTCCAAAGGAGCTGCTCCACCTTGTGGGTGAGCTGAAGTTCCGGACCAGTTACGGCCAAAATGTCTTGAAGCACAGTACTGAGATGGCTCAGATTGCCGGGCTAATCGCAGCAGAGATTGGGGCAGATGTGCGTACCGTCAAGATCGCTACATTGCTCCACGATATGGGTAAGGCGGTGACGCACAAAATGGAAGGCAAGCACCACCACATTGGGGCGGAGCTGGCCCGCAAGGCAGGTTTGAGCGAGGCAATTTGCCACGCCATTGAAGCTCATCACGATGATATTGAAGCCACAACCCCCGAGGCAATCGTTGTGCGAGTATGTGATGCAGCCAGTGCTGCTCGGCCTGGCGCACGCAACATGAGCGCCGAGAACTTCGTCGAGCGAATGCGTGACCTCGAGAATGTTGCGACTAGCTTCCGCGGTATCGACAAAGCTTATGCCATTAGTGCTGGGCGCGAAGTACGCGTCATCGTCCGGCCAGAGGTTGTAGATGACCTCAGTGCCATCAAGCTTGCGCGAGATATCGCTACCAAAATTGAGAGTACTATGCAGTATCCTGGCACAATCAAGGTCAACGTCATTCGCGAGACACGAGCGATTGAATTTGCCAAATAGAGTCTAACGACTCAATTCATTGCAGACAGACAAAACCCGGTCAAGTAAATTGGCCGGTTTTTTGCCGTGTGGGTATGTAGTTCGAAGCGTGAATGCGCACATGAGCTCAAGTATATCCCCATTTCGTGACGTTGTGATGGCAATGAGATATGCATCTTTTAAATCGCCTGAGAGTTAATTATCCTTCAGCTCCAGGCTTGACCATCAGCTTAGTAGGTGCTTATACGCTTCTTGCATGAAGGCAGGAGTATGAATAGATGCAAAAAAGTGATAGCCTTAGGTCTATAAACTCAACACCACAAAAGGGCTGGTGTGGACGAGACGCCCCCATTCTATAGTTGAGATAGGATTAGAGTTAGGATATAATGAGAAGCTTTTATTCTGTGACAAGCGGCCAAGAAGGAAGAAGAGAGGAGAAATGACTTTTTGAGTCCGCAAAAATATAGGATAGCACATAAGACCAAGATGACTGCAAAGGCAAAAAGAGTTGCCGCCCGAATAAGATCATTAATAGGGGAGGTTATCGTGTGAGCGATATAGGAATTTGCTTTATTTAAGAATGATCTTGTAGCGTACAAGAACACCGATGCTACGATGCAGCCTCACCCTGCTTCTCGGCAACAATAACGACTCGGCCAGTCTTGGCACCGCCTAGGTCGCAGCTGTAGAGCGTCAGGCGGGCGTCTTCTGTTGGGGCTTCGATCTCAACACTGGTTGGCTTGACATCAAATTTCTTGGTGATTTTGTAGTTGTAGCGTTTGCCTTGGTAATCGGCGAGAATTTGGTCGCCTAGGGCAAGCTTGTCGATATGAAAGAATGGTGATTTTTCTACTGTGCCACCAGGCGTTGGCTGGATACTAAAGCGGTGGGCTGCCACGACGAAGTTGCCGCCCTTCTCAGGGTTGCCGTGGTCGGGGTAGCGCCACCATGCACCACGGTCAAGTGCGAGTTTGCCATTAGTACCGTACGGGATATTAACGCCGATCTTGGGGATGATAATACGATTGTCTTTGGCTTCAGGCTTGGCGAGTGTCGCTACAGTAATTGGCTTGGTAAAGTGCGGTGCAATGATTGGTGATGTAGTGAGCAGGAGCAGATACCCTCCCACTAACAAAAAGAGGACTGCGATAGTACCGAATATCCAGTTTGGTATCGAAATGCGCGGCATGCGCACACGCGAACGACGCGGCGCAGATGGCTGTCGTTTTGCTTTATTCATTGCTAGCATAATAACTCCTCATCTCTGTCTATTATACGGCACGAGCAGCAGCACGCCAATAGCATGACCGGCATGGTATTGGCAGATGGGATCCATTAGGTAGCTCTACTCTAGAGTACAGTGGATAGAAAGCTCTTGTACTTCATCCATGGTTTTATTCGATAGAGTGTATAGATCAATCACTAATCTAACTCTGGTGTTGATAGTTAAATAATGGTATCGCTTATAGCAATATCAAGAAATAACTCGCAAGCAGATAAGCCAGCATTGAAAAGGTTAGTATGGAGGCGTGGTCGAAAAAGCCACCCACCCAAAGTAAGGATAAGGGTGGGTGGCATAAGGTAATGTTATATAGCGAGGTAGGCTACTACTGCTTGAACGGCTGCGCGAGCGTGAGGCTCTCGTCTGCTTCGGCAATGCGGAGTAGCTCGTTGTACTTCGCCACGCGGTCGGTGCGCGAGAGTGAGCCGGTCTTGATCTGTCCACAGCCCAGGCCAACTGCCAAGTGGCTGATTGTAGTATCCTCAGTCTCGCCAGAGCGGTGGCTCATCACGGTGCGCCAGCCAGCGTTTTGGGCAAGCTGCACGGCTTGGATTGTCTCGCTGAGTGAGCCGATTTGGTTGGGCTTGACGAGGAGTGCATTCGCCGCGTCTTGGTCAATCGCTTGTTGGATGAGGTTTGTATTCGTGACGAGGAGGTCATCGCCCACTAGCTGGACGCGGTCGCCGAGGCGCTGGCGGAGTTGCTGCCAGCCAGCCCAGTCGCCCTCGGCCAGGCCATCTTCGATACTGACAATTGGGAATTCGTCGACAAGGGCAGCGAGCCAATCGATCATCTCGCTACTGGTCAGGCTCTTGCCCTCGCACTTCAACTCATAACGGCCATCATGGTAGAACTCACTCGAGGCTGCGTCCATTGCAAAGACGACATCTGTGCCAACGGTGTAGCCAGCATTGGTAATAGCTTCGCTCAGCAAGGCAAGTGACTCGCGGTTACCTTGGCGGACGCGTGGCGCGTAGCCACCTTCGTCGCCAACAGTGGTGGGGTAGTCGTGTGTTTTGAGGACTTTGGCAAGAGCGTGGAAGATTTCGGTGCCCATGCGGAGCGTATCTGCAAAAGTTGCTGCACCTTTGCAGATGATCATAAACTCTTGGATATCGGTCGCAAAGGCGGCGTGTGCACCACCGTTGAGGACATTCATCATTGGCAGGGGGAGGCTTGGCGTGCTGCCCGTCTGCTCGGCAATGTAGCGCCAGAGTGGTTGCTGCTTGGCATGAGCAACAGCCTTGGCAGTAGCCAGGCTAACACTGAGAATGGCATTAGCACCGAGCTTAGACTTGTTATCTGTTCCATCAAGAGCAAGCATTGCATTATCAATCGCTCGCTGGTCACTCGCATCGTGACCCACCAGTGCAGGAGCGATAACGTCGTTAACATGGGCAACTGCCTGGCTCACCCCTTTGCCAGTCCATTGGCTACCACCATCGCGTAGCTCCAGTGCTTCGCCCGCACCGGTACTTGCTCCGCTCGGGACGGCCGCTCGGCCCAGCGTGCCATCAGCAAGGATGACGTCCGCTTCGACGGTGGGGTTGCCGCGGCTGTCTAAAATTTGTCGTGCTTTTATGGTTTGGATAGAGTAGTTGTTCATATTTTCTAGTATACCATCGAATGGAAGGCGATCGCTATTACCGTTGAAATAGCATGAATCAACTGCGAAAATTTTCATGCCAGACAAGGATATTGACAAAAGGTCATTTTGTAGATTCAAGCATTGTATTTGCTGACACACATGGTACAATATAATTACGGCAACGGTTAATGAAGCGGAGGGTGGCAGTAACCCTGCGTTCTTCGTTTCGCACCTACACAGTAAGGAGGGCTATTCCCATGACATTCAAAAAAGTAGGTATCCTTAGCGTATTGGCAGTTGGCTCAATGGCGGCGGGATCTTTGCTGTTTAATACAGCACCAGCGTCGGCAGAGAGTTTCGGGCCGACCGCCAATGACAACGGTACGTCCGTTGTCCAATACTACGATGGGACGAAACTGTTTTGCGTTTCTGATGCAAACTACCCCGACGGCACGCCTGGCACAACAGCCTTTACGGTTGCGCCAACCCAAGGTAATGGTCCAAGCTATGGCCGAATCCTTGGCGCTGGCGAGACTGGCTGTGTCAGTCTTGAGACAGCACCAGAGGGAGCAGCATATCACTACTGGCTGTTGTCTCACACCGATGGATCGGTGTACCAAGGCGATTTCGTTCGCTAAATAACTACTCACTGAAATACCCGATATACCCAAAAACGAAAATGAAAACCCCCGTTGTCGCGGCCCCCTCCTGAGGGGGCTTTTGGGACCCCAAATATAGAATGATTGGTAGACATATATAGCACTCGCGCCAATAGTGCCGTATAATAGAGGCATGACAGGAACACTTATCATCAGCCGGCACGGCGAAAGCGAATGGAATTTACAAGGCAAATGGACAGGCTGGACAGATGTAAGCCTCACCGAGAAGGGTAAGAGCGATACACGTCAGCTTGGTGAGTTCTTGCGTGGCCGCACCATCGATGCGGTATATACTTCGGCGCTCAAACGGACGCATGAGACGCTTGATGCGTTGATGGAAGGTGCAGATAACCCAATCCGCTCAAGTGATGCTGCGGTGGTGCACGCCTCTGAGCTCAACGAGCGTGACTACGGTAACCTAACGGGCAAGAACAAGTGGGAGGTCAAAGAAGAGATTGGCGAGAAGGCCTTTAATGGTATCCGGCGCGGCTGGGATTATCCCGTACCTGGTGGTGAGACGCTCAAAGATGTGTATGAGCGCACGATCCCGTATTTTGAGGCAGAGATATTGCCACGGCTCCAGGCAGGTGAGACCGTACTGATTGTGGCGCACGGCAACACGATTCGCGCGCTTATGAAGTACCTTGACCGAATCCCCGAGGAAGACATGGGCACAGTGGAGATGCCCTTTGGCCAATTGCTTGTCTATACATTTGAGCCTGGCACAGCATACCCCACTGCATGCGATGTGCTTAAAGCAGATATTGTACCGCCCAAGGCGTAAAGTGGTTCGTACCACATCATGAAATACCAGGGTATTCTGTAGTGATACTCGCTTAGTGGTTTATTTCTTGAATGAAGACCGAGAATGGCCTTATACTTGTTGGTGAGTGCTTCAGTTTTGATAGCAAGAACAGTAGACAAGCCGCCATATTGTGTGGTATGATGGCAAAGTCTTGTATTGCGGGGTGTGGCGCAGCTTGGTAGCGCGCACCGTTCGGGACGGTGAGGTCGCTGGTTCAAATCCAGTCACCCCGACCATGTCTTGCCCCGGCAAAGAGTGGTCGCCCGTGTGATATGAAGCGTATCGGGGTGTGGCGCAGTTGATAGCGCGCGCGGTTTGGGACCGCGAGGTCGCTGGTTTGAGTCCAGTCACCCCGACCATATTTTTGTAAGTAATTTTGATCTGGCTTGTGTAGTCAGATTATTTTTTGATAGGTACACAATACTTAGTGCGAACAACAGCAGCGTGAAGAGAAGACTGGGATGAGCGAGTATGACGTGCTCGTTTTTGCAGCTAGAATCCTTAAATATGGTTACCCTGCCACAGAATACAGAACGCGGCACCCCGATACAGTTACTCCAGCTGAGATAGCAGCAATGGATCCGTATGAGTTTTCAGATTTTGCGACTACACAAAGTGTGATTGATAATTTTCGCACTATTCCTCCCGCTTACCGAAGGACCGATTAATCTAAGTCACTTATCATCTGCTTTGCTAAGGATGAACTTTATAACTATAACGACAAATGGGCTGCCAGCAATCATTGCCGGTCAATTAAAAACAGTAGCAAAATTGCACACCATAGCATCACTTTGTGCTGTCGTGTATAATGACTAGTAATTATGGTAGCGCAGTCTTCTCAGCCAGCAAAGTCGAACGAGCAGTCACAGCCACGGCGGTTTGCGCTTTTGGTGACGCATTGCTGTGCATCGGTGGGGTATCTCTTTTGCTTGCTGCTGTGGGTGTGGTGTGCCATGCAATTGCTCTACCCATATATCACGCGAGATAAGGCGCTTTGGGTTATACCGGAGCCGCACGACCAGCCAGAGATCACGCTTCCACAGGGCATGCCCTCGGGAGCGGACTTGCCACAGCCAATAGCGATTGCACTCGTGGCAATCATCACCATCGTTATGATTGGGTGCGGCCTCTATATGCTGGTCATGCTGCCACGCAATATTGCCAAAACAGGCGAGAGCGTAGTAAAAAAGACAACGAAAGCAGTTGCACCCCTGGCAGCAAAAACCCACCAGCCAGTGAGCAAGAAGCAGCGCACCATCCTCAATACGCGCATTGCGGCAGGCATTAAGGCGCTGGCTTGTGTCGTGCCAGTGATTGTTCTAATGATCTGGCCGGGTGCGGCGCCATTGTCGCAGCATGTGGTGCGGATCGTTGCAGTGTTTTGCGCTGGCATGGCATCCTTGAGCTTTTTGCTCCAGTATGCGCTAGCACGGATGCTTGGTGTGCCTGATACGCTCCTCAAGTAATTATTATATTCTTCTGACATAACAATACCTCTGCCAAGAGCAGAGGTATTGTGAGGATGAGTGCTATCCTTGCGGCGGGAAGGGATCCTTCTTGGGTGGGACGGTATCGGCATCGCGATACTGGGCCGTACCGTCGGCGCGCTGGATTCTGAGCTCGCCACCACCGTGCTGGCGCATGTAGCGCCTGGTTTGGTCGATGACTTCCTCCTGGGTAGTGCCCACAAAGTGGACGCGGCCAGTGCCGTCGGCGACTGCTTGGTAGCCTTTGAGTTTGTTACCGCTAATCGTAAAATTTTGTGCCATGGAGTACTCCTCGTGCGGCTTTAACGATATTGGTATGCAAGGTGCCAACCCTGCCTCCTTCTAGCCTAATACAAGATTGCTGATGAGGCAAATTGGTGCTGTAGGGAGTAATGAGTTGAAGTGTAGAAATAGTGATTTGATATATCACAGATGAGGTTGATGGTGATACACGAGTACTTTTGAGCTGGCAAAAGTATAGTGTATAGCGTTGGTGGCTTATAATTATGGATAAAATTGCTATGACATATATGCGATATAGCCAAAGTGTGCTATAAATATAAGCATAAGAGTATTTCGGAGGGGGAATAATGAAACGATGGGGATTGAGCGTCGTGCTACTATGCGGTGCACTCTATGGGCTGGCGATAGCTCCGCCAGTACGGGCAAATACGTCGCTGTGCGGCACAAATGATCAGCTATTTAGAGTAGTGCGTCGGCCACTAGCGACTGACTCAGCACCAGCAGCTCGCGCGATGGCATGGCTTAAACAGATGATGGAGCCTAAGCGCAATCAGGGTGATGGTAGTACCATCACGCCAGCACAAGCCTATGGCTTTGACCACCAAGCAAAGGTGAGCGGGCGATTTTCACTTGCACATTCACGACAAACCGAAAGTGCGACACCTCTCACAGTCCCTAATATTGCGCACGCTGCCGAAGGCTACCGTGGCACGGTGAAGGGGACGGCACCAACGGGGGCGAACCCACGCGAAGTGCGGGCGTACCTCTACAGTGATGCTGAGTATGAGCAGCCGACCGTTGTGCCTGCAGTGGTGCAGCCAGACGGCACATGGACGCTTGACCTCTCACCCGTTAATCCGGCGTTTGCGGGGTCGTGGCATTTTCGGCTCTATGACAAAGTAACGGGGCAGCAGATTGGCGAGAGCTGGCCGCGACCTGCGACGTATAAGAATCTAGAGGTGCAGCTCTACGCGGTATCTGATAAAGAATACCTCCAAGCTACGCAGCCAGCCCAGGCAGATAATACCTTTAGTTTCGATGCAGTAGGTAAGGGGCATAAATTAATCCGTCTCTATGACACAGCAACCAAAACCATCATTGCTGAGTATTTCAAGCCAGAGCTGGTGGGGCTGATTCGCTCGTATGAGTATGCACCGGGCCAAGACGGCTATGGTACGCCGCGTGAGTCGTACAGTTATGTGTATGATCAGTCGCTGGCGCTGCTGGTGGCAATTGGTGCAGGCGATCGGGCAATGGCAGATAAGCTGGTGCATGGCCTCAGTGTCATCCAAGTCAAGACGGGTGAGCAGAAGGGGGCCTTCCCGGCGAGTGCGCACCAGCTTGATTATACAGGAATCCAGCAGCCGATTTATTATACTGGTGGTATCGCCTTCGTGCAGTATGCGCTCATCCGCTATATGGAAAAATATGGTGACCAGCAAGGGGTGCGCCAGATGATCCTTGATACCTTCCGCTGGCTTGAGACGATGAAGACGACGACTGGTGATGCTGCCGGGCTATTCCGCGGCGGAGTGCGGATTGACAATGGCGTCAAGAAGGATATTGCGTGGCATGCCACCGAGCACAACACTGACATGTGGCATGTGTATGAACGGGCAGCCCGCGTGCTGGGAGATAAGCAGTATGCTCAAAAGGCAGACGAACTTGCTAAAGTGACAGTGACAAAACTATGGAATACACCCGAAGGGCGGTTTAATCAAGGATACAACGACAGCAGCAAGGCGCTTGATACAACAAGCTGGGGCTCGATCTTTCTCAATGCGATTGGCGAATATGACAAAGCTAAGCAAGCACTCGCTCATACTGTCAGCTACAAAACAACCGATGGTGCGGCAAAAGGCTATACGCCGTATTTGACAGGTAACTACGTGCCAACCGTATGGTTTGAGGGGACGTATGGTGTGGCGCAGGCGCATAACATTGCTGGAGATGCAGCCACGGCGCGAGCAATCTTGACAGATACTTATCCAGCACAGCGGCCCAATGGTGCATGGCAGTACGCGTCCAAGGCAGATCTGCCAAATGAGCTAACCAATGCAAACTCAGTGGCATCGACAGCGTGGTATGTGTTGGCGGCTAGCTACCCAGAAGCAATTTGGTCGGAGTGCCGCGCGGCACTAGCGACAAACCCGCTCGATCCAAGCGCGCCCAACCAACCCACCCAACCAGCCAAGCAAAGCCAATTCCACGGCCTCTTGGCTGACACAGGTGTATCACTGTGGCAATTTGTGCTCGCGACGGCAGCGCTGCTCGCTGGCGGGATGCTGGCAGCACGCTATGCACGACGGCGCGATACTGGCTACTTCAAACCCCGAAAAGTGCTTGATTGAATATTCTTGCTATCAATCCCTTTGTCTTTCAAAAACTTCTTTATTACCTTTACATCGTCAGGCTGTCCAGCTAAGAGATACTGAGCCTGATTGCCATATTTATTGATTACCTGTGCAACGTGTTCTTGGCTCTGGGAAAGACTGGCATTGGTTTCATAGATCACATTAGCTGTTTTATTTGCTAATTCCGAGAGCTCCTTGTCAAATACCGTTACTCCCTTATCTAAATGGTAGAGAACAATGGGGCGTTTGCCAGCCCACTGCCTGACAATTGGTCGCATTGCCGAGATGCCGACATCAGATGCAAAACAAACTAACGGCTTGTTGCTGTCTGTAACTGACAAAGAAGAGTCTAGCCAACTCATCTCAACCTTGCTACCTGCCGGTAGACTCGTCAAAGCTTTTTTATAGGGGCTACCGCTATTGTGGGTCACTATGACGATTTCATTATCCTCGGGGCTGGAGGCAATGCTGAGCCAACGACTTGTTTGATCACCCGTACGGTTATTCTTTGTGCCATCAGCTGCACTTGGTAGTGTAATCTTAGCGTAGGAGCCAGCGTTCCACGTCATATTAGTAGGTTTTGCCAGGCGAATGACGTGGAGGTCGCCGCGAGGGTTTTCGATGGACGTGACCGATAACGTTTGGCTCCGCCCCAAGTAGGCAATGACGCCCCAGGTGATAAAGCCTATAACTGCAAGAATAGCTATAACGATGATTACCATTTTTTTACCCCTTTTCATTATGTAAACATACCTTTCACAAAGGTCGTAGCAAGCAGCTCCAGCGTTCTACTAATACCTGGAAAATCGTCTTCGGTGATGTGTACATCCATGTAATAAAACAAGTTATACACTTGTAAAATATCCTGGATCTTTTCTGTTGAATATCCTTCTGCCACCATACGACTAGTAAAGGTTTCGACTAAAAACTGATGAAAGGTATTGGCGGCTTTGCCTTTGCCCGAAGAATAGTGGCTGCGCAGCGTGCGAGAGATGGCTGGGTTATGCCATTCCGCCAGGATTTTATTGGACGAAACCAGGCTACGTGACCGTTCAAAGATTTGCCTTACAAGCTCAACTAAATCCTGCTGCCAATCAATGTCGTCCATCATCGCTTGGCGAACGCGATCATTCTCCTCAACGTACACATCGAGAAAGATAGCCTCCTTATTATTGTAGTAGTTATAAAAAGAACCAACTGCTACGCCAGCTTGTTTTGCAATTTCTGAGATCCCGGCTTCCTTATAACCCTTTTTTGAGAAGACATCATAGGCGGCTGTTTTTAATGCTTGCTTCTTGTCCAATGCTCGTAACCTCCTTCGTTGGAATGCTCTGAATGAATAAATTTTTATATTCATTCATAGTATATGAAATCACTAAAGGGTATGTCAATAGAGAGATTTTCTTGATTATCTTTTGCTTGGCAGCTCGATTGATGAGCTTACCTCATTAAGCGCCCTGTGGGTGGGATTGAGTGTGATTCAGCAAAGATCTCGACACCTGAACTAACGAGAGTCCGTCATTGCCCCTCTATCTTATCCACCAGCTTCGTTAGCTTCACACCACCGTACATCCAGTGGTCGGCGCCGCGGTATGCGCCGGAGTTGTTGACTTCGCCGCGCTGGGTGTAGATCAGGCGGGTGAGGGCAGACAGGCGCCAGATTTTGCCGCCGTAGGATACTTCGCGTGGGCCGGCTACAATGGCGGTGATGGCTGGGTCTTTGATGAAGTGGATGCTCGCGCCCTTGTCGATACCCTTTTTATAAAAGCTAAAGCGCTGGTCTTGCTGGTGCGCGGTGGTAACGGCTTCGAACGTATCGGCTTTGCTGGTGGATTGAGCTGGCTTGGGGTAAATTTGCGTGCCATCAAGGGCGAGCAGCAGCCGCTGAATAAGATACTCATCGAGCGCAAAGAACTCGCTCCGGCCAATGCGGTGCTTGCTAAAGACTTCGTGCAGGAGTTGCTCCTTCTTGTGGTAATTATCTACCTCAATGGCGACCAGACGCTGCAGCCCAGTGATGTTAGAATAGCCGTTGGACTCAAGATACTGCATGCGCGCCTCAAAGCGGTCGGTGCTGGTCTTACCAATCTTGACCAAGCCATCAATGGCACTGGTCATAACATAAATCACTCCGCGCGGCTCGGACATGGTTTTATTGTAGCAGACTGTGGGGTGGGGGAACAGTATTCCAGATAAATCTGCTATAATTCCCTTATGAACATGAGGGATCTTGAAAGGCAGCTGTGGGCTGCAGCGGACAAACTACGGGGTAATATCAGCTCGTCGGATTATAAATATGTCGTGTTGGGGCTGATTTTTCTGAAATATGTTTCGGATGCGTTTTCGGCGCGGTACCAGGTGGCAGTCGATGAGAATTATGATCCAGAAGATCGGGATTGGTACTTGGCGGAGAATGTTTTTTGGATTCCCAAGGAGGCTCGTTGGGAACACCTGGTAGCGAACGCCAAGCAGCCAGAAATTGGCGTACTAGTTGACAGCGCTATGGAGGCAATTGAACGCGACAACCGAAGTTTGAAGGGTGTCTTGCCGAAAAATTATGCTCGGGAAGCTCTGGATAAGCGTCGCCTAGGTGAACTCATCGATTTGTTTACAAACATCACATTTGACACTGCTAGTTCCAAAGATCTACTTGGTCAAGTCTACGAATATTTTATGGGTATGTTTGCTGACAGTGAGGGCAAGCACGGCGGCGAATTCTACACGCCGCGCTCCATCGTCAAGCTGCTGGTAGAAATGCTTGAGCCATACAGCGGGCGTGTGTATGACCCGTGTTGCGGTAGCGGTGGCATGTTCGTCTGGAGTGAGAAGTTTGTCGAGGAACATGCGGGCCGCGTTAGCGACATCGCGGTGTATGGTCAGGAATTCAACGAAACCACTTGGCGACTCGCTAAAATGAATATGGCGATTCGGGGGATTGATGCGAATATCAAACGTGGCAATACCCTGATGGATGACCAGCTTCCTGACCTGAAAGCTAACTATATCTTGGCCAATCCACCATTTAATAGTAGTGACTGGGGTCAAGAACATTTGCAGGCTGACTCACGCTGGAAGTATGGACTGCCGCCAAAGGGTAATGCTAACTTTGCCTGGATTCAACACATGATTCACCATTTGAGCCCGCGCGGTACGGCGGGTTTCGTGCTGGCAAACGGCAGTATGAGCAGCCAAACCGGTGGCGAAGGTGATATCCGCAAGCAGCTGGTGCTTAATAATATGGTTGACGCTATCGTTACACTGCCGAGTCAGTTGTTTTTCAACGTCGCCATACCGTGTTGCCTGTGGTTTGTGTCGCGTGATCGTACCAATCGTCACGACAAAGTGCTGTTCATCGATGGGCGTAATTTGGGTAAAATGGTAACCCGCCGCAACCGCGAGCTGACCGAAGAAGATATTGCCAGGGTAGCAAATACATATCATCATTACAAAGCTGCCAGTGCGGATTACGCTGACCAGCCGGGTTTCTGTAAAGTCGCTGATCTAGAAGAAATCAAGCAGCATGATTATGTACTGACGCCTGGTCGCTATGTCGGTGTTGAAGAGGTGGAAGAGGACGATGAGCCATTTGCTGAGAAATTTGCCCGATTGACGGCTGAACTGGAGGGTCAGTTTGCGAAGAGTCGTGAATTAGAAGTAAAGATAAAAGAGAGCCTTGCCAAAATAGAGAAAGAAATCAAATGATGAGTGGCGACAACCCGAACAGCGAGATGGTGGTGTATGTTGGCGATGATGGCAAGCCGCAGATTCAAGCTAGACTGCAAGATGAAACTATGTGGCTCACTCAAGTGCAGTTGGCCCAGGTATTTCAGACCACAAGGCAAAATATAGGTCAGCATATTAAGAATATCTACGAAGAGAAAGAGCTCGACCCTTCGGCAACTATAAAGAAATTCTTTATAGTTCAAACTGAAGGCGATCGTGAGGTCTCGAGAAATATAGAGCATTACAGTCTAGACATGGTAATCGCGCTTGGTTACCGTGTGAAGTCAAATATAGCGACGAATTTTCGTATCTGGGCCACCGAAAGACTGCGTGAATATATCACTAAGGGCTTTGTCATGGACGATGAGCGTCTTAAAGAAAATAGCGGTGGCAACTACTGGAAAGAACTACTTGAGCGGATTCGAGATATTCGCAGTAGTGAAAAAATATTATATCGGCAAGTGCTAGATTTATTCGCCACCAGTCAAGATTACAATCCAAGTTCCAAAGAGCAAATAGAGTTTTTCCAGATAGTTCAAAATAAGCTGCACTACGCTGTTAATATGTTAACTGCCGCCGAGGTTATCTACTCCAGGGTCGATTCTGACAAGCCATTCTTAGGACTCACGACATTTCGCGGTCAGCAACCTACCAAAAGCGAAGCACGAATTGCTAAAAACTATTTAACGGCCGATGAACTTGGCATACTCAACCGTCTCGTTAGTGCCTTTTTTGATCTTGCTGAGCTCAAGGCTATCAATCATGAACCAATGCGCATGGCTGATTGGGTGCGTGAAGTTGATAAATTTGCGGCTACCTACGGCAAGGGTGTCCTTGATAACCCGGGTAAAATATCACACAAAGCCATGCTCACTAAGGTTGCCAAAGAATATGAATCATACAAAGAACGTATGCGCAATCAAGAGCTGAGTAGTATAGAGCAGCAATATCTTGAGGAGTTGAAGGCTGTGCAGAAGGAGATTGAGGGTGGAAACCAGGTTAATAGTGGAAAGAAGAATCTGTGATGAATGGTGGTGTTTTTAATACTGGGATTGAATGGTGGCAGTTACTTTTCTTGATAATTGGTTCAGCACTTTCGATAGTGGTGGTTAAGATTGCTATTTCATTTGATGTCAATAAATTTTTAGAGAGACGAGATACTAACAATCTTACAAAACTCAGAAATGCATGTCCACATTTCATGATTGGTGCCGTTGAAAATAACCAGTTTGAAGTGAGATCGCTATATTACAAACCAGCTGGCACCTTCAATCATGTTTGCAGGCAGTGTGGTTTAGTAAACCATCTTGATATCGAACAGCATGAGAGAGATGCAAATTACTATATAAAAAATCCAGGGGCTCTTATAGAACGGCAAGAGAAACTCGCAAAATTAGCCAAAAAATTTGGGAAGGTAGCTAAAAAATGAAAAAAGTTCTATTGAGCGAAATAACTTCATTTTTAGCACGAGGTGCAGCGCCAAAGTATACAGAGAAGGATGATTTTTATGTATTAAATCAAAAATGTATTCGTGATTGGCGAGTATTATTAAAAGATGCTAGATTTACCGATACAGAAGCAAAAAGAGTACATGATGATCGAATACTTAGGGATAACGACATATTGGTTAATTCTACAGGTCAAGGGACTCTTGGCCGTGTTGCTCAATTTTTAAAATTAGACAGGCCGGCCACTGTAGATAGTCACATAACAATCGTTCGACCTAATCCAGATTTGGTATTCCCTGAGTATCTTGGCTATGTACTAAAAGGTCGTCAGAATGAGATAGAGTTACTGGCTGAGGGGAGCACTGGGCAGACAGAGCTCTCCAAATTAAAACTAGCTAATCTTAGTATAGATCTGCCACCTCTCGACCAACAAAAGAAAATTGCCGATATTCTCAGCAGTCTTGATGAAAAAATCGAGCTCAATCGCCGCATGAACGAAACCCTCGAGCAGCTCGGTCAAACCCTCTTTCGTCATTATTTTATTGATAACCCTGATGCTAAAAACTGGAAGAAAAGGTCATTGGGGGAATTTTTTCCGGTTAAGACGGGTAAAAAGGATGCAAATTTTGGGACCAAGGATGGTAAATTCCCATTCTTCACATGTGCGCAAACAATTTCACGCGCACCTAGTTGCTCTTTTGACGGATCGGCTATATTGGTTGCCGGAAATGGGGACTTTAACATTAAGTACTATACGGGTAAATTCGAAGCTTACCAGCGTACGTACGTATTAATACCCCACAACGAAGAATTGTTAGGATTTTTATACTTTTTAATGAAGAAAGATTTGTCGCTTATCACGGGTGGTTCGCGCGGCTCGGTAATAAAGTTTATCACAAAAGGAATGATCGAAAATTATCGGGTAGAATTGCCGGATGATAATGATCTTGCTGCTTTTGCACCAATATTTAGCGAGCTACTGGCTTTAATGTCGCACAGCAATGAGCAAATCCAAACTCTCGCTGCCCTTCGTGACGCACTTTTACCAAAACTAATCTCTGGAGAGATTGAGATTTAGTATGGCTGCTGTTATAGATGAAATACGACGTTGTGACGTGGCGATATCGAATAATATTGTAGAACTTGCGAATAATAGAGGTTTAATGTCTGTTAACATTATCAGTAATCTTCGCAATTTGATTAATCAGGTTGCGGTATTGATCGCTACACAAGACATAAATACAGACAGTAACTATCCAGCAATTGAGAGTGCGATGAAACTAGTAGAGGCTCGTGCTGACTTAGTGTTTCTGCGAACTTTCTATAAACAGCTTCAGGCTTCGGCCTCTCACTATACACCAGACGGTGATGGTGCCGAAAGGCTTATGTTAAAGTACTATGAGTCACTAATTCTAATAAAAAATTACCTTAAAGACAATTTCTCAATTGATATTTTAGACAATCTCAAAGATTTTCCATTAGATATTGATGAGTCTCAGCAAGAGTATTATAAAAAAATAGCGAGCCAAATAGAAAGTTATACAGATAAAAGCGGTGGCACTAAAGATAATTATTATATACACAGAGTAAAGCCGTTCTTTGTTAATCAAAAAGTATACTATGAGATAACTTTTTCACTAGCAATTGATCGCAATAGCAAGTTTCATAGGAAGATTGCTTTTTCGAGTAAGAGAATTTTTGGTAATTATGCAACAGACCTCTGGCTTCGTGAGTCTATTATAGAGGTTGATGGTATAAAAGTTCCTATAAAAATAATCCAAGCTTGGAAGGTGAATATTCGACCTTGTGAGTTTAATAATCTAGGTAGGATTATCGGGTTTGACGTAAAGGCTGATCGAGGACAAAAAGACTATTTGCCAATTATGGAATATATTACCCAACACCATAGATCTCTAGTTAATATTATTGACCTGAGTGACGAACTGTTCAAGGATTTCGTCAATCGAGTACATCCTTTGAAATATAAGTCAACAATTATAGATTTAATAACAGAGCTCAGGTGTTTTTGTAAAACACAAAGAACTGGTAAAAACGTAATCCGTTATTTGCTTTTGAATATGCACAACTCAACAATTAAGGACCAGCGCCCAAATAATCAATTTGATAGCCTAGATAGTGTCTGGCTAAGCAAGAAAACTTTTCCATTTGATGAAATGCCGTTTTGTACCTCTTTGAAGAATCACAATCCTCGTCTTGAAGATGTGATATCGGCTATTCCTATTAGTGGGCGAGAATATGAATTGATAGCAAGAAGGGTGATGATAAACACAGAACAAGAAGGTCTACTGTATTCTCCAAAAGAAAATATATTAGGTAATGATGAATTAGACCCTTTAATTAGTCGGTATAATACTAATTTATGGTCTGGGCACGCTGATAGAAAAATTGAAAAATACGCAGAGCATTATTTCATAAAAGGCTACGAACAAAATGTTGTAGAAATAGTTAAAATGCTCAAAACATTATGTTCTGAGGGTGAGAAAAACCATAAAGACAATGTTGTAGAATGGTTGAATAATAATGATAGTAAAATAGACGACCCAGTTAAGAAGAATATCTTAGCCAATCTATTTGATTCATCAAAAGTAGCAGTAATTTATGGGGCGGCCGGAACTGGAAAAACCAGGATGATAGAACATATCTCGGCATATTTTAGTTCTGAGAGTAAAATATATTTAGCGAATACTAATGCAGCTGTCAGCAACTTGAAAATGCGATTGGGTGCTTCGGGTGATTTTATGACAGTCGCAAAAGCGATTAAAAGCTCGGGCTTAAACTGTTCGATTCTATTTATCGATGAGTGTAGCACTATTAGTAATAGAGATATGATTGCTCTTTTACAGAACATCAAGTTTGAGCACTTGGTGCTAGTCGGCGATATTTATCAGATTCAATCAATTAGGTTTGGTAATTGGTTTGATATTATCAGAAAGTTTTTACCCAAGCAGGCTGTTTTTGAGCTCGAAGCCCCGTTTCGAACAAAAGACGATAATCTTAAGAAATTGTGGAATGCTGTCAGGATGAACAGTAATGATATTGAAGAGATTATGGAGAGACAAGGCTATTCTCGTAAATTGGACAGTTTAATTTTTCAAGAGTTGGCGAATGAGGAGATTGTTCTTTGTTTGAATTACGATGGTCTGTATGGTGTAAATAATGTTAATAAAATATTACAAGCAAAAAATAAGAACCAACCAGTTGTGTGGAATGGTGAAATTTATAAGGTTGGCGACCCTATTATTTTTAATGAATCAAATGCCTATAGTGAAGTATTATACAATAATTTAAGAGGTAAAATTGTTAGCATTAATGCAATTAATGAAGCAATTATTGAGTTTGTTGTAGATATTATTGGTGTTACAATCTCAGAACGAAATGCTGAATGGGCTGGTCTTGAACTTATTGACGACAATAGGGTTCGAATTAGGGTAGAAAAGAGGCGTAATAACGATGGCGATGATGATTCTGAAACTATAAGGTCGGTTGTGCCGTTTCAGGTCTCATATGCAGTGACAATTCATAAGGCGCAAGGCCTAGAATATGAGTCGGTAAAAGTAGTAGTTACTAAAGATAGCGAGGAAAAGATTACAAAAAATATATTCTACACTGCCATCACGAGGGCTACTAAAAGATTGACTGTTTACTGTAGCCCAGAGGCTCAGCACAAGATCATCCTCTCATTCATAGGAAATATTAATAATGATCATAAACTATTTTTGAAGCGGAACCATAATTTGTTGAAATGATATAAAGCTACTAAGTTAGAAGAACCCCTAAAGTTAACAGATAACTATAAGAGAGGCAACGAATTAATCTAAAAAGAGTCGAGCTAATCTCGACTCTCTCTTAGCACCTTTGACCATTTAGTAGTTATATGTAAATTCAACTACTGGATCAGTCTGCCACTTCCAGAAGAAAGCAATATCTTCCCCGAGCGGTTGATTGACTAGCTCTGTCACGGGATTTGTATTATCTCCAAATGGATTAGTAACATTATAGGCGATGTTTTGGGTTTTGATATTCTCGTCACTCTTAAATAAGGCGGTGAGCGTCAGCGGGACTCTACCGCCAGCCATACCAAACGCCGGTAGCGGAGAATAGGCTTTGAATAAATAGCGCTTCACTCCATCTTCGTCAGTGATTTCATCAATGACGGCTGACAGCTGAACCTTGAGGGTTACCTGGCCTTGCGGCAGCTTCAACTTTCCAGCCCTAAACTGTTTGGCTATAGACTTTAATTCTTTGTCGGTGTCGTATCGGTCCTCGGATAAGCCAATCTTTTGTAGGTATGGCTTGATCCTAGATAGATCACCTTTTATACGACCCACTTGTGCTATCCGCTCACTATAAGTTTGCTCTCCAGCTGAGATAACAGCAATTGATGCACTAAACTTGACCGTTGAGTAGGGTAGGATGAATTCCACCTCGCGCTCTTCGTCGTTGTTGACCGTGAAGACAGTCGTTATTTCAGCCGAGTCATATGTTCCGCCCATTTGCGATGTTGGCTCGACGACGACAGTCGTGTGCTGTTTCGATATTTGTAGATTGAGGGCTGAGTCGCCCAAGGTGGTTTTATTCATATAAACCTCCTTATCCTTTCCTAGGTAAAACCTAGATTATGTTTTTTCTTTATGGTAGGATAAGAAGTACATATGTAGACGGGCAGTCGTATATGTACTCAAACACCAGTTACCAGCTGGTGTTTTTATATACCCCCTATTTTTATCGGGCATATAACTGGTTCTATGGTAGCACGTCGCGATGTGTTTGCCAAGTATAAAAACGCTATATATAGCGGAGCAAGCAAAATAAGCAACTCACTTGATAGATTAAGCAATGTTTGCTATAGTGTTAATGTGAATGAGGTACAAAAAAAGCTTCTTGATCTAGCCGAAACAGTTAACCTAAGCGCGCATACATATTACAGGTTAGCTAAGATACTTGATGTTGACCATCCCTACAAGGTTCAATTTGCTATAGACCAACTTGTCAAAAAAGGAAAATTGGTTAAGAACTATAAAACGGGTGCGATATCTAGACCAAAAGACAACCATGTGGCAGATGGGATAATTAGTATACCCTACTATGGATATGTTAATTGTGGTGAGGCTTTGACATTTGCTCAAGATAGAATAGAAGGTTATCTAAAAATAACCCCTAGCACTGTTTCTATATCTGATTTTCATAATCTCTTTGCCTTGAAGGCTTCTGGCAATTCTATGAATAAGGCTGATATTGGAGGCAGATCGGTCGATGACGGAGATTATGTTATTGCTCGGAAGGAAGATAATTACTGTCCAAAGAACGGTGATCATGTTATTTCGATTATTGGCGGAGCGGCAAATCTTAAGAAATTCCGCAAAGATACTAAGAACCGGCAAATTATTTTAGAATCAGAATCTACAGAGGATCTGCCGCCCATAGTTATTAGCGAGCAAGATATAAACAATTTGAGCGCGTACAGCATAGCCGCTAAGGCGGTTGCTGTAGTGAAGATGACGTAGGGGTTGGGGTTGATTTGTGCTACAATAGTCCCAAAGTTTGGAAATTATACTTTATAGTAGACAATACTTATGACCGAATCCCAAATCGAACAATACGCGCTTGATATTCTGGCTAATCTCGGCTGGCAAATTCTGCATGGACCGGATATTAGTCCGGATGGTGCTATGGCTGAGCGTGAGCTCAGGCAGGTGGTGTTGCCGGAGCGGCTGCGTAATGCTTTGGTGCGGCTCAATCCGCACATTCCAGAACCAGCCTTGAATGAAGCGATGCGGCGTTTGACGCAGATCAGTAAACCAAGCTTGATCGAGAATAACCACGAGTTTCATCAACTGCTGGTGGCTGGTGTGCCGGTGCAGTATCGCACATCGAGTGGCGAAGTGAAACACGATATCGTGCGGGTGGTTGATTTTACCTCGCCAAGAAACAATGATTTTGCGGCGGTGAATCAGCTGACGGTTCTGCAGGGTGACTATAATCGCCGGCCGGACATTGTGCTATTTGTGAATGGCTTGCCGCTGGTGGTGATTGAACTAAAAAATGCGGCCGATACGAAGGCGGATTTGGCGGCAGCGTATCAGCAAATCCAGACGTATAAGCGAGAGGTTAGTGATCTGTTCCGCTTTAATGAATTATGCGTAACGAGCGATGGACTAGAGGCGGAGATGGGTACGATAACTAGTCCGCTGGAGCGAATGATGCCGTGGAAAACGATTGACGGCGAGAAGGAGGTTGGTAATGTACCGATGTTGGAAGTGTTGCTGCGCGGTGCGTGTACGCCCGAACGCTTGCTGGATATGGTGCAGAATTTTATTGTATTTGAGCGGGGCGACGGTGACAAATTGATCAAGAAAGTAGCTGCTTACCATCAATATTGGGTGGTGAATAAAGCGCTTGATCGAACATTGACGGCTAGTAGTGAACGCGGCGACCAACGGGCTGGCGTAGTTTGGCATACGCAAGGGTCGGGCAAGAGCTTGAGCATGGTGTTCTATACTGGCAAGCTGATGAAGTCGCGCGATTTGCACAATCCGACCATCGTGGTGGTGATGGATCGCAATGATCTTGACGGTCAATTATTCGGTACGTTTAGCGCTTGTTGCGAGCTCCTGGGAGAGGACCCAAAGCAAGCTAATTCGCGGAGTGAACTCAGGAAACTGTTGCAGCGCGCAGCAGGTGGAATTATCTTCACAACAATCCAAAAATTCTCGCCTGAGGATGACGAGGATAAAATACCGGTTTTGACTGATCGACGCAATGTCATCGTGATGGCAGATGAGGCTCACCGCAGTCAATATGGCTTGAAGGCGCATGTCCGAGCCAGTGACGCTCAGCTGGTGTATGGTTATGCCAAGTATATGCGTGATGCCTTGCCGGGTGCGAGCTACATTGGCTTTACGGGTACGCCGATTGAAACGGATGATAAGTCAACGCCAGCGGTATTTGGCGACTATATCGATATTTATGATGTCGAGCAGGCGGTGAAAGATGGTGCAACGGTGCCGATTTATTATGAGAGCCGGCTGGTTGATTTGAACATGGATGACGCGACGCGACAGTGGCTGGATAAGGAAGTTGATGATTTGCTGGAAGGCGAAGAATTGAGTCGTCAGGACGCGCTGAAGGCTGAGTATGCGCGAAAAGAAGCCATCGTTGGTAATAGCGAGCGGCTGAATACGATTGCTTTGGATATTATTGAGCACTTTGAGGCTCGGCAAGATGTACTGAGTGGCAAAGGTATGATCGTGACGATGAGTCGCGGTATTGCGGCTGATTTGTATGAAAAAATTGTGGCGTATCGGCCGGATTGGCATAGCGACGATGACGCATATGGCGCAATCAAGGTGATTATTACTGGTGGTGCTAGCGACCCTGACCATTTGCAGCCGCATATTCGTAATAAACAACGGATAAAGGCGATCGAAAAGCGCATCAAAGATCCAAATGATCTGCTTGAGCTCGTGATTGTGTGTGACATGTGGCTGACGGGATTTGATGTGCCAAATATGCACACCATGTATCTGGATAAACCGCTGAAGGGCCATAATTTGATGCAAGCGATTGCACGAGTCAACCGAGTGTTTCCGGGTAAAACTGGTGGCCTGGTGGTTGACTACTTGGGTGTAGCAGGGGCGCTGCGCGATGCTATTTCTGACTATACGCAAAGTGGTGGTCAAGGCGCACCGCAGCTTGATATTGCTGAGGCGGTGGCGCAGATGCAGATGCGTTATGAGGTGGTGCGCGATTTATTCGGTACCTTTGATTATCGGCGATATTTTACTGCACCGACCAACCAGCAGCTACAAATTATTTTGGATGCCGAGGAATATATTTTAGGGCTGGAGGATGGTGAGAAGCGATTGAAACAGCATGTTTTGGAGCTGAGTAAAGCCTTTGCGCTGGCTATGCCCAGGCCCGAGGCGCTGAAAATTCGCGAAGAAGTGGCGCTATTTCAGGCGGTAAAAGCTCGGCTGGAAAAAGTGTCAAGCTCAGTAGTGGTGACTGATGCCGAGTACCGAAGTGCGCTGAAACAAATTGTTGATAAAGCGATTGCACCAGTCGGTGTGGTCGATGTGTTTGAGGCAGCAGGGCTCAAAAAGCCGGAATTGTCGATTTTAAGTAATGAGTTCCTGGCCGAAATTCGTCATATGGAGCGCAAGAATTTGGCGGTGGAGGCGTTGCAAAAACTGCTGGCTGATGAAATTAAGTTACGATTTTCGCGAAATTATGCCAAGGATACGAAGTTTTCTGATTTGCTCAATCAAGCCTTGACACGGTATAGAAATGGGACGATTGAGGCAGCGCAGGTGATTGAGGAGTTAATCAACATTGGACAGCAAGTTCGCCAGACTGTCGAGAGCGGCGTGGTTGATGGCCTCAGCGAGGATGAGGTTATCTTTTATGATGCACTGGTTGAAAATGGTAGTGCCCGCGAAGTACTGGGTGATGCGCAGCTACGTGATATCGCAAGAATGTTACTAGAGCAAGTTCGTCGTGATGCTACGATTGACTGGGCAGAGCGCAGCAATATTCAGGCAAAATTGAGGGTTAACGTCAAAAAGACGTTGGCAAAATATGGCTACCCACCAGATCAGCAGGCATTAGCAACTGACATGGTACTAGAACAAGCTAAGCGCTATGGTAACGAGTGGAGTCATAAGCGTGCGGCGTATGATGCTGGCCACGGAGCAAGTTTGCTGAGTTAATGCGAAGCTCCATGAAAATCCCCACCACGATCAAACCCAACTCCCGCCACCGCGAAGAAGTCGTGGTGGGTGGCGATGGTACGTATATTATTTACACCAAGGCCCCAGCGATTGAGGGACGGGCGAATGCGGCGGCCATTAAGCTGCTAGCCAAATATTTTGGTGTGCCGCAGTCTGGGGTAAGGCTGGTGCGCGGGGCGGCGTCAAAGCATAAGGTGTTTAATATCGATAGCGCAGTTCAATAAAATACATGTCTGATTGGGCACAGAGTACCCAACAAAAAATGACAATATAGCTTTTGTAAGCAGTACATCGCCAAGAATTCTAGTGCGCATAATGTATACAAGAAAAGTGAGACGTTATAAAATGCTGGAACGTAAGTTGCCGAATAGCTGCTTCTTTCTTCTGCAAGAACCTGCCTTGTCTTACCTCATTGAATAAAGCGATGACAACACCATAATTAATCCGGTAGGTTTTCATTACGGTGCATTAATCTGCTTTTGCAATGCCGACGTGTATAAGCATAGGAAAGAAGGGCAAGACACTCAAAAAATCTTAATATTCAGGTGTATATTCCTACGGATAATTCACACCGGGCACAGTCTTGCCCAGTAGCGCTTGCACTGTGACGAAGCGATAGCCTTGCTGCTTAAGTGTGCTGAGGATGCAGGGCACAGCATTGACAGAGGTGGGGTGGATGTCGTGCATGAGGATGATAGCGCCTGGCCGCGCACCAGCGACGGCACGGTTGCAGACGATGGTGCTATTGCGATCGGCCCAGTCGCGCGTATCGACTGACCACAAGATGGAGGCCATACCGCGCTGGCGCAGTTGCTCAAGGACAATGCTATTCACTGCGCCATATGGTGGGCGCATGATAGTCGGTGCAACGCCTGTCGCTTGGGTAATGGCGCTGTTAGTACGGTCGATCTCGCTGCCGATCGCTTCTGCACTATACTGTGGCAGAACCGGATGGCTCCACGAGTGATTACCCAGCTGGTGACCACTGGTATGGATGCGGCGCGCGACGTCAGCACGAGCTGCAACTTTGCTACCAATCATGAAGAATGTACCTTTTGCACCATACTGGTCTAGGGTGTCAAGTAGTTCGTTGGTATATGGCCCGGGCCCATCGTCGAAGGTGAGGGCGATGCAGGCTTGAGCACACGATCCAGAAGGGGCTGGTGCGGCTGGCACAGGGGTAATAATTGGTTTTGGCTGCGGCTTTGGCAGGGCAGGGATAGTCGCAATCTGCCGCGCCTGGGTGGTTTGCAATGCAGCGAGGATACTCGTGAAGGGGAGCGAGATTGTCATCGTGCCATAGGATGACGGCACGAGCGCAGCTTGGCTAAAGGGCCAGACAAGCGCATTGTCATTGGTAATAGTGAAGTTGGTGAGTGCGTCTTCTGTGACCATTTCGCCAAGATCGACGGCTGGCTGCTGGCGCTCGGCAATTGTTGCTGCAACGGAGCGCTGTGCGGCATCAATGACGGTGCGGAGGTATGTGGTATTGCCACCAACGAGGTCGCGCAGAGTGATAGTCGCGCCCGTCTGCTTGTTGAATGTCCAAAATCGGGTGAAGCTGGCGGGGTGAGCACCGTGGGTATCTTGGTTAGCTTGGACAATAACAGATAGGGCAGTATTGGTATTGTGGGTAATTTGGTAGCTGATTGCCTCGGTCATTGGCCGGTGGAAGGTGCGGCCGGCTGCGACGCTTTGACGAAACTCGTGGTCAAGCTGATCGATGGCGCTCGCGATAGTGGTGTCGATCGTGTGGTTGCCTGTCAGTGGATATTCGAGCGAAGCTTTTTCTTTGGCAGAGGTGCGGCTGACCAGCTTCGAGCGAATGCCTTGGTAGTGCGAATCGACAAAGGAGTATTTTTCATCTGTTTTATCGGTTGTGCGCGCAGCTGGTGGGGAAGGCTGCGGTGCAGCAGGGCGCACCACGTGAACGATAACAAGGGTAACAATGAGGCCACATAATGCACAGGCAAGTAGCGCAAGCAAGATAATCATGCGGCGTCGCGCTTGGGTGCAGCGTTTGTGGTGCCGCTGCAAACGCGATGCTGGTGAGGGAGATTGACGCTCCATACCGCTAGTATAGCAAAATAATGAGCATAAGCGCCATAGATATGATGATTATGCTCACACCTATTGCACCAGCGCAGCCTATGGTATAATTTAGGCAGAATATGGGACCACAACAGCCGCGATTCAATAGTTTTCCCGAGCAACCTCGGGCAAACAACCAGAATATCTACCGTTCGCCAGCGCCTCAGGCGCATGAGCGGCTTCCTGCGCTCATGCCCGAGCGTCGGAGCGAGCAGCAGCCCGCTGACACGCATGAAATGATGCCGATGGTCCCGCAGAGCCTCACACTACCGGCTCTTCCTACCACAGTTATTGCTGCGCCACAGCCCGACCCAGATACAACCGTTACAGCTGCTCCTGCAACCGCCGCAGACGAAGATCTGATTGAAAAAGACTGGGTTATCAAGCTCAAGCAGATCATTAAGGATACCCAAGATGACCCTTATCAGCGCGAGCAGCAGGTCAGTGCTCTGCAGCGCGACTATATCTACAAACGCTATGGACGCAAAATTGGCGCAACGGAGAACTAGATGAATACCGTCACCACATTCATTATTGTTTTTGGCTCGGCTGGCCTTATTCTTATCATCTTGTTTGTTGCCTTTATCGTTTATCGCAACAGTATGCGCGAGGCTAAGAACTACGAGCGAGGCCTTAAGATGGTGCCGATTCTCATCCACTTGCCACCTGCTAGTGACGATATTGACGGTGGGGGGCGTGACAAGCGTGACCTCACGGAGGAGGTGCTATCGCAGGCCCAAGTGATGTACAACATCATTGCGAGTACCAGCACCAAGGGCTTTATGAGCCGGATCTATGGGCAGCGCCATGTGTCATTTGAAATTGTGGCGCGCGAGGGTCTGGTGTATTACTATGCGGTGGTGCCAACAGTGCTGACGGACACAGTGCGCCAGGCAATTGCTGCAGCTTACCCATCGGCACGGTTAGAGGAGGTGTCGGAGCACTCAGTGTTTAGCAAGGTGGGCAAGGCGAGTGGAACGATTGGTGGTGAGTTTACTCTCCGTAAAGAATTTATTTATCCGATTTCTACCTATATGGAATCTAAGCGCGATGCGTCGCGGGCGCTGCTTAATGCAGTGTCTTCAGCTGGGCGCGAGGATGGGGTAGGAATCCAATTTTTGATCCGCCCAGCGTATGAGAAGTGGACAAAGCGCTCTATCTCGGCTGCCGAGCAGATCGTCAAGAACAAGGGTGAGAAAAAGAGTAGTGGCGGCAGTAGCCTCTCGGCGCGTGATGTTATGCAGGCACTATGGAAGCCGCCCGAGGCAAGCGACAAGAAGGAATTCCAAGCCGAGAAGCCGCTCAGTGCGGTGGAGCAGGCGAAGGTTGATGCTATCCAAGAAAAGATTCGCTACCCTGGTTATGAGGTAATGATCCGCGTGGTGGTGTCGTCCAACACGGCGGCGCGCTCACAGGTATTGCTCAAGAATATTGTAGCGGCATTTGCACTATTTGATTCGCCGAGCTTTAACGGCTTTAAGTTTAACCTTACTAAGAATGTCGATGAGCTCGCGACAGCCTTTATCTTTCGGTTTTTCCCGCAAGCGAATAGCCGTGATATTCTCAACTCAGTCGAGCTTGCCACCCTCTTTCATTTGCCAGACCAAAATAGCATTCCTACCTCACAGGTCAAGCGCCAGATGAGTAAGCAAGTCGACGGTCCAACAGAGGTGATGGAGACGGGGCTGTTGCTCGGCTACAATGAGTTCCGCGGCGTGCGCAAGCCGATTCGTCTGGCAGATAAAGACCGTCGCCGTCACATCCACATCATTGGTCAGACGGGTGTGGGTAAGTCGGTCTTGCAAGAGAACTTGGCCTACCAGGATATGCTGGCGGGGCGGGGTTTTGCCTTGGTTGATCCACACGGTGACCTGGCTGAGGCATTGCTTGCTAAAGTACCACGCGATCGGGTGGAGGATATTGTCTACTTCGACCCAGGTGATATGAGCAACCCGATTGGTCTTAATATGTTTGAGTTCGATCACCCCGACCAAAAGGACTTCTTGGTGCAGGAGGCGATCAACATGCTGTATGGCTTGTATGACCCAGGCCACACTGGTATCGTTGGGCCACGCCTCGAGCACATCTTCCGTAACTGTGCGTTGCTGCTGATGGCTGATCCTGCGGGTGGAACGTTTGTTGATGTGCCAAAGCTGCTGGTGGATGAGCAATTCCGCAATGCTAAGCTCAAATACGTGACGGATCGGCAGGTGCTGGACTTTTGGACGAAGGAGTTCCCAGCCTCGCAGCGCTCTAATGAAGCTGGTGATTTGATTAGCTGGGTGATCTCCAAGTTTGGTCCGTTTATTAGCAACGATGCAATGCGTAACATCATTGGTCAGACTAAGAGTGGTTTCAACTTCCCTGAGATTATGAATAACAACAAGATTTTGCTTGTTAACCTCTCCAAAGGTAAGATGGGTGATCTCAACTCGAAGTTGCTTGGTATCATCTTCGTCATGAAGTTCCAGGCGGCGGCGATGGCTCGGGCCAACATCCCTGAGCACGAGCGCAAGGACTTTACACTCTACGTTGACGAGTTCCAGAACTTTGCCACCGATAGCTTCGAGACAATCCTCAGTGAGGCACGTAAGTATCGCTTGAGTTTGGTCTTGGCCAACCAGTTTATGACGCAGCTCAAGGAAGAACTGCGCGAGGCGATCCTTGGTAACGTTGGTACAACCATTACCGGCCGAATTGGTACGACTGATGCAGAGATCATGGTCAAGCGCTACACGCCTGTCTTTACTGCTGAGGATTTGACCAAGCTACCAAACTTCGAGTCCGTCTGTGTGGCGCAGATTAATGGCACGCCGTCAGCTCCATTTAGTATGGCGTGGATTCCGCCAATGGGCGAGCCAAACCAGCAATTGAGCGGTGCTCTCAAGAAACTCTCGGCCGCGAAGTACGGCCGGCCGCGCGACCAAGTTGAGCGCGATATAGCTGCCCGCATTAGTGTGCAGCAGCCCAGCCAGCCAGCAGCCGGAGCAGGGCGCCCAGGGGGTGCAGCTGGTGGTGGGTCGTCTTTCCTCGATGAATGGCTTGCCAAGCGTAAACAGATGAATGCAAAGAAACCGCAATCGGCGGCAGCACCATCAAGCGCACAAACATCTCGGCCCGGTAGCCCGGCTGCTCAACCAGCTTGGCCACAAACCGCGCCAGCTTCTTCAGCTCAACCATTGCGTGCTCAGCCAGCCGTGCCATCGGCTTCTTCGCTCTCCCAAGCACCACGGCCACAGCCAGCTGGTACTCCTCGTACTATGCCAAACCCAAGCGCGTCATCTCCATCGTCGGCTGCTCAGCCTACTCCACCACCATCGCCAGCGGTGCAGGATGCGCTTGATAGAGCACGCCATGCTGCGCGGCCCAATATCCTTGGTGGCCAGCAGACCGAGGCGCGTGCTCAGTCTGCTCCACCGGTCGCACCATCGCCCGCCCCCGAGCCAGCTATGCCATCACCAGAAGAGCTAGAACGCGAAGCCTTGCGCCGCCAAGGTACTCTCAACACGCATGGTGACCTGAGTGGTGAGCCACAGGAAGTATCGATTAAGCTGCATTGATAAACGCTTAATACAGGTGATAGAGAACACAAGCGGCAAGCATAATATTTTGACGTTCGTTATTGTGTGTATTATACTCAGTCTATGAAAACCCACTACACCTTACTGGAACTAAGCCAAGGTTGGCGGTATGTCGGCGACGATTGGGAACTGGATTCTGATAACATAACGTGCCGAAACAAACTCACGTCTGCGACGACAACATTCGGTGCTGACGACACATGCCCCTGGTGTATTGAACTTGGAGTTGGGTTCACTCTACAAAAATATGTCGAAATTGGTGATCCGTATCTTATAGAAGGCAGTCGTTACGTCCTTACTGTCTGCTCGCCGTCTTTCGTTGATGATCCACGTGGCAGGTGGTACTTTGAAGACGATAATGAGGCAAAGCCCCTGATTATGAATACGCTTGACTATGATGTCGTCTTTGAGTTTGTTCAAACGAAATTAAAAGAGTATGTTTTTACGCCAACACCTGACCGTCCGTATGGAGATGATATAGAATTTCACAATGTCACGAAGCACTGGCTCTTTGATGTAGATTGGGAGGATTATTATCGATAGTTCTTTTGTCAAAGATACTCCTTAGATATTTGAGCTATTCGTTAGCGACTCTGACAGTGATATCGTTCGCTCATGACAGACGTAACAACCGTCGTTCAAGTACTTCTCTCCAGCCCGAGCGACCTCCCTTAGAATATTGACATTTGATCAATAGAGCACTATTCATATGCGAAGCACAAGTCCCAAGCGGTTGAATCATGTGGCTGAGCGAGCAGAGCTCTACAGAGGTAAGCTACACATTGCGCCGACCGAGCATCATTATGCGCACAAAGTCGAAGGCGAGGCCGCAGAGCCAGCCGAGGGCGAAAGCGGCAATGGATTCGGCACCGGAGAGTGGATAGCCGTTGAAGCGGGCGATGAGGTAGATGGCTAGAGTGAGCACGAAGGCGGCAATGGCACCAGAGAGCAGCGCATTGGGCCGGGCAACGGTGCTGCCAGTGACTTCGCTTGCTTTCTCGATGGCTGGGTTGTGGATGACTTTGCTAAAGGCGCGGCTCGAGGGTGAGAGCTGGGATTGGACGGCTGCCATGGTTTTGTCGAAGCGTTCTTGCTGGGCAGCTGGGCTGGTTTGGCGTTGGCGCTCGGCGCGCTGTTGTTCGTGGGTTTCGCGCTGACGACGCTCGGCTTCGGCAGTGGCTCGTTTTTGCTCGGCAGCTTGCTCGTAGACTTGCTCGGCTTCGTGGCGAGCGGCCCGAAGGGTTTCGCGACGCTGACGCGTTTCACCCTGGAGGCTGGGGTGTTCAAGCTGGCGGTGTTCGCCAGATTGGCGCAGGGCAGTCAGCTGTTCGGCGCGTGATTGCTCGATGGTTTGCTCGGTGCGGTGCTCAGGTTGGCGTTTGGTGGTAAATCGTTCTGCCATTGGTTTCTCCTTGGTTAGATTGTTCCGGCATTAAAGTTGCGGCGCACGAGACGGATCTCGGTGCTGAGTTGGCGTGAGCGGGCGTAGAAGAAGACTACTACCGCAAGGACGATGCCAGCAAAGATGATATTTTCGCTGCTACCAGTGTGGGGTAGCTCGGTTACGACTTGCTCGACGACGCGCTTCTCGGCAGGGCAATCTACCTTGGTACTGAGTGTGTTGCCAAAGGTGTTGTCGATGCGGCAATCGTAGGAGGTTGCGTTGCTGGTGCCAGTACCCATCGAAGGAATCTGATCTTTGAGCTGGACGGTAAATTGCCGCTCTTGGCTCTCGCCTGGCTTGATCTCCACAGCTGGCCAGCTGAGGATGGTTGCATCGATGCTGGCGCTTTGATTGGTGTCTTTGGCAAGTGTGCCGCCACCAGCGTCGACAACTGTAGCGTATTGAAGGACGTCGCTAAGGTTGTCGCTAAAGGTGAATTTCTCGGCATTGAGACCTTTGTTGGTGACGCTAAGCTTGTAGGTAATGCGGTCGTGGGCTTTGGCGGTGACGGTGGTTGTCTCAGCACTGTTTTGGGTGAGATTGTGGCCACTCTTGGTCTGGACGAATTTGGCAGTACAGGTCTTGTCCTCTAACCAGAGGGTGTTGTTGCCTGGGCAGGGTTGGCAGCGAGCATCATCTTTGAGTAGGGTAGGATTGACCGGGCAGCGGGCGGGTGCAGCGATGACGAAGGTCTTGGCACAGGCTTCACTGGTACGGTCGCCCAGAGAGGTTTTGACAGTGAGGACGACGCGGTACGAACCGGGCGTTTTCTCGCTGTAGCTGACGGTGGGTGTGCTACTCTCGAGTGTTTTGGCGAGTTTGCCATCGCGGTAGACGTGGAAGACATAGCCGGTGATAGTAGCGCCATGCTGGGCAGACGCCGCAGCGGTGAATTGGTAGGTGGTGTCGTTCTTGTTGATAACAAGGCCACTACAGCTTGCCACTGGCGTTGGCTTGATGACAGATGGCGGCGTACTGCAGTTTGGATAAGTACCGACCTGGCCGGGTGGGCAGACAGGTGCGGGTGGCACTGTCTGAGTGATGAGGTTACCACAGTTGAGCATAATGGCAAACCAGCCAAACTTCGCTGAGTGGCCAACGAATGCCCGGTAGGTGAAATTCCCCCACAGGTGGTGTGGCCGGTAGTAGAAGTTGCGCATTCCACCTTGCGCTGCCTTCACAGAATACACGCCTTCGCCCTGGGCAGCACTAAAGTGCGGCGTCATTCCCCACGAGTAGGTGTTCTCGGTGCTTCGCCGGGTTTCGAGGCGAGTTGTCGCTTGTTGCAGCTCAGCACGGGTAATGCCGATGGTGCTGTAGAGGTCACGGATGTTGTTGGTGTTGGCGTCGTAGTGTGCCATCAGCTGCGAGCCATTGCTAATTCCACCGTAGATCATATCGCTTGGGTCGGCGGCGTTAGCCGATTCTGGTGGTGCAAGCAGCGTGAACGATTGCACGACGAGCGCCAGCGCGGTAAATATCAGCCCCAAGCGACGCGTTGCTTCTTCCTTGCGCAAACGCTTCGCGTAGAAGCCCAGCTGGCCGACGATCGCCGGGCTGAGCGATAAGTTTGATACGAGTTTCCGAAACATGATGTACCCCCATAGACCATCAATGTTAGCTAAATGTTCTATGTATATTCTAGCAATGTGTTGCACGAAATGCAATTGTTTATTGGTTGTGCTGACTAGTACATGATGTAGAAGCTGTGGCGTAGCTCGTCGTATTTGACACAAGCTCCAACCTAGAGAATAATATGGAATATGGCTCGCTCTGCTCGCTCACACCATCCCGATGACTTTGCACTCGATGTTGCGCATGATGAGCTCGATCTCTTTCGCTGGTTTCTCTTGGTGTATCTGTTGGGTAAGCCGATTCAATCACCGGTGGCGGTGCAGACCTGGCGCCTCTTAGTGGAGCACCAGCTTGATACGCCGTGGGCACTGCTTGCGGTGGAGCGCAGACGCCTCGTGCGGCTGCTGGATGAAGGCAAATACACGCGCTACGATGAGAAAACAGCGACGGCGCTGCGGCTCTGTGCGCAGCAGCTGATTGACTGGTATGATGGCTCGCTGATGCTGCTCATCGACAGTAGCTCGGGCGAAGCTGAGTGCGCCAAACGTCTGCAAAAATTCTATGGCGTCGGGCCAAAGACGGCGGAGATTTTCCTGCGCGGCGTGGCTGAGCTATTTGCTCAGCGTGTGGAATAAGCGGTTGTCGGATAATAAAAAATAAAAGGAGTAATAAATGCTCGATACATTTCGGAAAATAGGACAGAGTGGAGCGCAGTGGAGTCAGCAGCACTGGCGAGGGTTGACAGTGATTGTAGTGATTATCATAGGGCTGTGGCTCAATAATACGAGTCTCTTTGTGCCGACGCAGCACCCACGGATACTCGCTCACCGAGGCTTAGCACAAACCTTTGACTACAGCAAGGTTGGCAATGATACCAACACTGCAGCCATTATGGATAAACCCGAGCACCCCTATCTTGAGAATACGATCCCATCGATGCGCACTGCTTTTGATCATGGTGCGGATGTGGTAGAGCTTGACCTTAAGCTCACAAAAGATAAGCAACTCGCGGTCTTCCATGATGCAACGTTGGAATACCGCACAGAAGCCAAGGGCGAGATTGGCAAGTACACTATGGCTGAGCTCAAGCAGCTTGATGTTGGTTATGGCTACACGGCAGATGGTGGCAAAACCTTTCCATTCCGCGGCAAAGGGGTGGGTTTAATGCCGACGCTTGATGAGGTGCTGGCAGCCTTTCCGCGCAAAGATCTTCTTTTGCATGTTAAGGACGGCAACCGTCAGACATACGAAGTACTGTGGGGCAAGCTCCGAGCAATGGACCCAGAACGCTTCAAGCAGATGACGGTCTACGGTAACGATAATGGCATTGCCTGGCTGCGCCAACAAAGCGCGACGCTGCGCTTGTGTTCCAAGGCGATGATGAAGGCCGGGTTGCTGCGGTACTTTGCGGTTGGCTGGACAGGTTATGTGCCGCACGAGCTGCACAATATGGAGCTGCATATTCCGCGGCGCTATGCACCACTGCTATGGGGCTGGCCAGGTAAGTTTGTTGACCGTATGGCGGCGGTAAACACGCGAGTAATGTTGGTCGAAGGCGATGGACAGTGGTCAGCTGGGTTTGATACAGCAGAGAGCGTGACGCAGATACCGCCACAGTTTGGCGGGTATGTCTGGACGAACCGGATTGACCGGGTGCAGCCAGTGCTGGCACGGCGGCGCTGAGTTTTGCGTGCTTGAGCGCAAAGCATGTCGAAAGCGGGCGGTATGCTCATTCTGCTCTTTGTTAGTAGGTATAGAAGAGCGAATCACTATTGTAACACATTTACATTAGATCTCATCTGTGCGATAATCTTAGTGAAGGAGAAGTATAATGCACACACAATTCGATGCACTGATTATTGGTTTTGGTAAGGCGGGCAAGACGCTGGCGGTAGCACTCGCTGGGGCTGGCCAGCGGGTAGCGCTGGTGGAGCAATCACCGCAGATGTATGGTGGTACCTGCATTAACATTGCCTGTATCCCGACCAAGACGCTGGTGAGTGCGGCAGCGGCTGGCCAGTCGATCGACGAAGCGTTTGCGCGCAAGACAGCGGTTGTGACCAAGCTTAATAGCAAGAACTACCACATGCTTGCAGATAACCCGGGCGTGATGGTTATTGATGGCACCGCGTCGTTTGTTGATGCGCACACGGTGAGTGTCCAGGCAGGTGAGGAGCGTATTGAGCTGCAGGCAGATCGGTTGTTCATTAATACCGGTGCAGTGCCGGTGATGCCAGCTATTACTGGCCTTGAGCAATCAGCCCATGTCTATACTAGTACGGAGGTGCTCAACCAGCAGCTCAAGCCACGGCGGCTAGCGGTGATTGGCGCAGGGCCGATTGGCCTGGAGTTCGCCTCGACCTATGCGGCTCTTGGCGTGGAGGTCACGCTCTACCATCGCCGGGCGCAGCTGCTTCCGCACGAAGAGCCATCTGTTGCCCAAGCAGTTACCCAGGCTCTGGAGGAGCAGGGCATAACACTGGTGCTTGCATCAGACATACAGCAGGTGCGCGATACAGACCACGGCGTTGCTGTGAAAAGTGGCGGTGATGAACAAGTATATGATGCTGTGCTAGTGGCCGCTGGCCGCCGGCCTAATACCAGTCAGCTTGATCTTGCCGCCGCTGGGGTGAAGACTGACGAGCGCGGCGCAATCATCATTAATGACCAATTGCAGACCACTCAGCCGCACATTTGGGCGCTCGGCGATGTCAATGGTGGGCCGCAGTATACTTATGTGTCGCTCGACGACTTTCGTATTGTCAAGAGCCAGCTCCTTGGTGATGGTAGTTATACGCGGGCGCAGCGTGCAGTATTGCCTCATGTGATATTTATGCAGACACCACTGGCGCGTGTTGGTCTGACCGAAGTAGCAGCCCGCGCGCAGTATGGCGACGATGTGAAAGTTAAAGAGTTGCCGGCTATGGCGGTGCCACGCATGCATGTTGATAATAAAACAACGGGGCTACTCAAAGCAGTGGTCCAGCCATCGACAGGCCATATTCTTGGCGCGACGCTCTTTTGCCAGCAGGCTCCAGAGGTGATTAATACTATCAAGACAGCAATGGATGCTGGCCTGCCCTATACCACGCTGCGCGACCAGATCTTTACTCACCCAACGGTGAGTGAGGCGTTGAATGATTTGTTTGCGCTGTAAGTATTGTGTTAGCAAGGTGATAGATAGTGTATTGTGTAGAGTAGCAGACTGTTTTATAATAAAAACACTATGAACGAAAGACCTCCACTCACCGACAAACTACCAGTGCAACCAGAGGATGATCATGTCGATGCGAGCGAAATTAAGCTAAGTCCTGAGGAGTGTGAGATTATTCGAAGGCTTCGACTTGGTGAGGTGGCGATCGTAGACACAAATACTGCAGAGCTTGTAAGCGCCGAAGATGCAATGAAGGCGTTCTTTGGATTTCGCACACAGAGACGTACGCCACGCTCAATAGTAGAGGAAAGTAATTCTGGTCATATAGCTTTTCTTACTATACTGTCAAAGCTCGAGGATCCTAACAAGGTATGTCGAATCATTGATGCACGCCTACGCGCAGAACGTGAAGCTCATCATGGACAAGCCTACGTTTAAGGATATATTTGAGAGTAGCTACTCTGCTATTAATATTAAATATAGTGCTGCTAGCTAGCGCTGCTACGCTGCCCGAAACTCATACACAAACGCACCTGTCCTTTGTGAGAGACAGATGATGTCTAGGTCAGGCGAGCTGTGTTTATCTGGGAGTGTTTGCCCAAGATAATGGAAGCGAATGATACACGAGCTATCTGGCGCAGTGGCCGAGCTCAGTAGAGCACGCGCGTGGCCAGAGACCTGCTCTGAAGAATCAAGCGGTAATGTGCGCCCAAGCCGTGAATATGCCATCCACCCCGTGCAACCAAACACACAATCGCGAAACGGCTGGCTAGCGAGCAGACGCTAACGTGCAGCGTGGCCGGTGATAGTGCCAATGACGATGCCGCCTGGCCCATCAATATTGATAAACTCACCGCGGCTCAGGGTAATGTCGAGCGACTGCGTGGCCTCGCTCTTTACTCGCTGCGCGAGCTCCTTTGTCGCGTTCGTCCAGAGTGGCTCGGGTCGCACTGCGTGCAGGACAGCGCTCATGCCAATACCTACCACGACCAGCAGAATTATCACCACAAACGGCAGCCATAGATGGCGGAGAAGAGTGAAAAGCTTAGTGAGTGTATTGCGCATGTATTGCATGCATATAGTATATAGCAGGCGCTAGATGCTTGCAATGAGAGCAAAACGATGTAATAGTTAAGGGTATATTGTCGCGCTGCGTGTGTTATTTTGTGCCAGCAAGGTAGATTTCTTGCACCTGGGCATCATTCAGCGCGGTGGTGTGGACAGCCCCAAACTGCATCATGCCAGTGAAGAATGTGTTTGTGCTGTTGATCGGTGTGCCATCGCCATTACGCCACTCGCTAAAGCGCCCACAGCCAAACTTCCAGTAGCCGCGGAAGTTTTGGGCCTGCGTGACGCTTGGGTCGTGAGCAACCAGTGCGCCATCGGCATAGAGCCGCATGCCTTGTGGTGAGAGTGAGGCAGCAACGTGGTGCCATTTGCCATCGGCGTAGTTTTTGCCGGCTGGTGAGAATATTGAGCGCGTGGCATTGGGCCACACTGCAAAGGCAATGCGCCCTTGCTTGTCGAGAAAGAGGACGCGGTCTAAGCTTGGGTCCGCACCATTGTCTGGTGTACTGGCAAAGCCAGCGATGCGCCCATTATTGAGCCCATATTGATTGGTATTGAACCAGACAGAGAGGGTAAAAGGGTTGGGGTTATCGACAAGTGTGGGGTAGGCAAGGCAGGTATCTTTGAAGAGGGTACTGCGCACACGGTCGCGGCGACAGGCGTATGATTGTGAACCATGAGCGGCGGCCGTGCGAGTGAGCCAGGTACCCTTATTGTTATTGCCAGATAGGTCGCGCTCGGTGGTGCCAGTATCGAAGAATGTCATGCCATAGATGAAGAGTGCCTGCGTAGGAGCAGTGAGCTTGGTGGCATCAGCGCAGTTATATAGCACGGGGCGCGCGGTATTAGTATTGTTGTGGATCGTACCGGAAAACGCCCCGCTCGTTAGATAAAAATTATGAAAGATAATAAAGCATATCCCTACCAGGGTAATAATCGCTGCGACAATAACAGAGGTGATGGGTAGTGGCTGCGGTGAGCTATCTGCCGCGGTAGGCCGAGATAGCTGGCGAAGGCCGTAGAGCATGAGGCCAAAGGGGATAAGACAAATGAGCATAATGCATAAGATAACCCATACCGTGTAATGAATCGTTGGTGTGAAGAAATACTGACCATGGCTATTTTGTACCGAGACGGTAATGGTGGCATCTTGGCCGGGGTAGAGTACTGTGCCGACTGCGTCAATCGGGAAGACGCCAGTGTTGACGATGTGCATAGTGGCGCCTTCATTGGCTGGCAAAACACTGAGCACGCTAAAGTTGATCCATGGATGGAACCACAGCGACACAGCGCAGAGCACTAGTGTCATGCCAATAATCCGATAATACCAGCGCCACGTTGGGCGAGCTCGGCGGGTGGCTAGATGAATGATGAGCCAGCCAATCACTACCCATGGCACCATTAGCCACACCCAGCCAAGCCATGGGTTGATGAAAATTGCTTTGCCAATGACGGCACTGTGCTCGATGGGGAGCGGATCAGCCGCGTGGTTGAGGTCGCCCTTGGTGAGGATACGCTGGTTGGTGATGGACTGGATTCGATGGGTATACGTCCGGCCGTGGCGCCGGAAGGTGATGATGTCGCCGGGGTGGTAGCTGCTAGCTGGCTGGGTAACGACGAGCGAGCCAACTGGTGCGGCAGTCGCCATGCTCGGCGTTGTGACAAAAAAGATACGCATGCCAAGCGCCATCATCACGGCAACGAAGCCTCCAAGACAGAGGCTTAGGATAGTGATGATAATAATTCGTTGCCGCGATATGCGCACGTCCTACTCCGAAGGAATTACGCGCCAAATGTCCACGTCAGTGGTTGCGAGACCTGCAGACCTTGGTAGGTTGGGCCAGCACTGGCGTCGAGCGACACCTCGAAGGTGATCGGCACGCTCTCACCAGCATTGATGGTTGCCTTGCTGAGCTTGGCGAGCAGGTCAATAGCACCGCCTGCTTGCAATTGTGCGGCAGTGCCCGTAAAGAATGTGCTGCTGCCTGATTTGATAGCTACCTTGACTTTGCTACACAAGTCTGTTGCCGAACCCGCCATTGAAGCACCAGCGACCGATGATTGGCTACATGTGCCAGGGTTGAGGCTAAAGGATGTTGCGGCTACGCTTCCGGTGTTTTGCAGGGTAATGTTGGTTGTTTGGGCTGGCCCACCAGCAACGAGTGGTGTGCTCGTGCCACCATACTTGTTAATAGTGGAGCAGGTGGCCGAGTTCGTCGTTGCACCAGCGCCATCTGTGCTGTTGCAGGTGTAGGTGCCCGATGTTTCCTTCATGGTGAGTGTACCGGTTGAGGCACTGTTGATGGTGTTTTGGATGCTTGCCGCAAAGCCCGCGAAGGTTGGCGTGAAGGTGAAGGCGACGAGTAATGCACCGACAATCCCCGTTGAGATAAGACCAATCCGCTTCTTGCCCTGGCCAGCTTGAGTTGCAATCATAAAAATCCCCCTTATGGTTATATTAGCTATAAGTGTATCAGAAGCATGAGCGTTATACAAGAGAGTAGATCGCTGGTTGCTGTGTATATTGTTATACTAGCTATCCCTCCTTTGGGATAATATAAGGATTGATGAGTATTTCCTGCGGATTGGTCTCTTCTGTTGATGTCAAAAGCCTGATGAAGGAGGAAACAGATTTTTCTCGATATATAGCAGAGTAGCGAGAGAAAGGTTACTGCGCCAGATCGTGCTCGTATGGATATAACATGGCTTTACCTCTGTTTTTACTATAGACTAATGCGAGCGGGCTGGTTATTATACACTGTATTACCAGTCTCGCTGCGCAGCCATTTCCAAACCTGCTATAATAGAATATGAGTAGAAAGTAAAGAGGCGCTATCGGGCAGGGTAGCGCGAGCGGAGGTCGGAGCGATATGGCAATCAGTCAGGCGAAACTAATTCAGGCAGCGCGGCGGGTCTTTGCCCAGGATGGCTATAAGGCAGCATCGATTGTGGAGATTGCTCAGGTGGCGGGCATTGCGGTGGGTGGTGTGTATTTGCTCTATCCGTCTAAGCTGGAGCTCTTCCTTGCAGTGTATCGTGCGGAGGACGAAAAGACGAAGAACCGGATCGTCGGGCGGATCGATTGGTCACAGCCCCGGGCAGCCTTCGCGGCTTATCTACGTGCCACAACACAAGCAACGCGGCGTAATAAAATCCTCGCCGAGTGGCAGAGTGATGTGCCTGGCGAGCAGGTACGCCAAGCCTACCACGATGATGCGAAGCAAGCAGGAGGGGGCCATAGCCTGGCACTGCGTGGTGAGTTCTTTGCCGAGCAGGTGCAGCAGTGGCGGCGCGATGGCGTACTACGGCCAGGCGCGACCGACCAGATAATCGGCGAGCTCTTTACGGCAGTGGCAGCAATCGACGCACTGGAGGGTATCGCACCAAAGACGATGAAGTTTATGGTTGATGCGGTGCTTGAGCAGCTGTTTGTCAGTGAATAGTCGTCGCCATACGTCGCTATAAAATAGTGAACGGTGCAAAACACAGAAGCAAATCTGTCGTATTATTTGCAATTATCACCGCTTCATCGTATACTTATCACTAGTATGTTGCAATATCTTCGTTCGAGTGAGGCAGATCAGACGATTACGCCGCGCGATGCGCTGCGGGTTGGCTCGTGGCTGCGCTGCGAGAAGCCCAGCAGCGAGGAGATCGACAAGCTTCTAGCACTTGGTATGGACGAAAATATCATTAAAGATGCGCTGGACCCACACGAGGTACCACGGGTTGATTTTGAGGATGAGTGGACCTATTTGATTGCCCGCTTGCCTGATACGGACGATGACTTTAACGACTTTACGACGCCGATATTATTTGGCATTCACAAAAATTATGTAGTGACGCTTTCGCGCGATAGCCTGGGCCGGCTCTGGCAGCCTTTTGTCGACAAAACGCGGATGAATACAGCGCGGCGGATTGAGCTCGTGGTGGCAATGATTGAGGCGGTGTCGCTGCAATACCAGCGGCGAGTGGCAACGATCAACCGACAGATGCGAGCAGCCACGGACGACCTCCATACGCTGCGGGCGCGCGATATCGTGACACTGACTGAGTATGAGCGCAAGCTCAACGACTATCTCAATGCATTGGTGCCAATGAACTGGGCGATTGAGCGCTTGATGGCAAACCGCAGTCTCCGCCTCAAAGAGGATGATAAGGATGATGTGGAAGATATCTCGATTGATTTGGAGCAGGTGATTGCACGTTGTAAGTCACTTCTGCGTACCATTACCAATGTGCGTGATAGCTACCGCGCCGTGATGGATACACGCCTGAATGAGACAATTCGCTTACTAACGGTGATCACAGTGGCCCTGACTATCCCGACGATGATCGCTGGACTCTATGGTATGAATGTGCCTGTGCCAGGGGCGGATGACCCAACGATGTTTTGGAAGATTACCACCGTGAGTGTGATAGCCGCCATGGCAACCGGGTATTATTTCTTACGCCGGCGGTAGGGGCTATTGCACCCCACCTGCCTTAAGTAATGTCTTTAGTCCATGCTCGCCGCCACCAAAGCCGCTGGTGGTGTAGTCGTTGACGATCATGTAGGGGAGGCCAGTGACGCCGAGCTTGAGAGCGCGGCTGGTGTTTGTGGCGATGTCGTCTTTGTGTTTCTCGTTTGTCACGCAGTCGCGGAAGGTCTCGACGTTGAGTCCAATCGCTTCGGCTGATGCTTCAAAATAACTGACGGGGAGGAGTGGAATTTCTTTGGGCACGGCAACGCCTTTGACGCCAATGCCTTTGTCGAAGTAGTCAGCTTTGATGCGGGGCACAATGTGGTGCGTGTATTCCCAATATTTATGCTGGTCGGCTGCGCAAAATGCTGCCTCGGCACCACGTTCGGTATTGGGCACGATATCTTTGAGAACGGCAACAATCCGGTGTTCGTAGCGCAGTTTGCCCGACTTTATGTACTGCTGCTGGAAGTCTGCAGTGTTCGTAGCAGCCTCGACCTGCGCACAAAATGAGCAGAAATAGTCGGTGTAGTCGACAAAGACATTGGGCGCAGTGTGGCTACCCTGCGACATGGCGCTCTGCCAGGGCTCACCTTTGCCAATGTGCTTATTGGGTGGGCGGTTGATGAGATTGTAGGCGAAGAGGCTGATGATTGTGACGACGACAATCCCAAGCATGATATGGATCAAGCTAACCCCTGTTTGTTGTGACTGCATGATGCTCCTCCTGCTGAGCTAATGTTATATAGATGGCGGCAATCTGGCCCGATCGATAGAGCGAAAAGAGGCTTAACCCAAGGGCAATGACAAGCACAATAGTGCTGGCAACCGTCGCGGCCGAAGCGGCGGCTGCTCCCGAAAAAAACACTGCCACGATGGGGAGAATGAGCGATGTACCACAGGGTACGCAGCCTAGGCCAATTGCCGCCGCGACGGAGGCAATACCACTAAGACCAAGTTGCTGGGTGGTTTGCTGGTTGCGCTTGTTGCGCCGGGCGGTGAAGATAATAAGCGTGAGTGATACCCCTTGCAGCACTGAGACAAGCACAAGCAGCGTGCCCGTCAGCGATGTCGCGGCCTGCCGAGCAATCTCTATAAACATCGTCCCAATGATGCCAAGTTTATCGATAAGCGGTAAGCGAGACATGAGCAGCGCGCCATAGAATCCACCATTAGTTAAGAGAAAAATCAGCCAGGCAAAGCCGAGCGCGCCAACTAGCGCCCCTGCCGCATAGCGTGGCTGGCGCAGCACCTGACCAATGCCGCTTAGGGCGGTGAGGGTGGTATGGCGTAGCGAAGAAAGGCGATGTTTCATCAGTGTCTTTATTATACCACTGAGCACTGCAACCCTCTGTGGTTGTCCTAGTGATGGCTACTCTGTGACGCCATAGCCAAGTAGGCCAGTATAGTTGCGCTGCTGATTGGCAAAAACACGTATCTTGTTATTCTCATTGCCACCAACAGTGGTGAGTATGCCGTCGTCATTGCGCAGGACAATGTGTGTATGGTCGCCAAAGACGGGTGAAGCGCGGTAGATTGCTACGTCGCCAGGGCGGGGCTGGTAGCCGCTATCGGCTGGTTTGAAACGGCCTGCTGACTCGTAATACTCACGCAGCGTGAAGGTGCCTGGGATGCGCCAGCTACCAGTGTGTGGGTTCTTGAGCGGCGCACCAGCCTGCTGCATCGTCCAGCTGACGAAGTCAGCGCACCATGCCTCGTGCGCTCCTTGGCTATATTTCGTACCAGCGGGCTGAGCGGCAAACTCTGCCTGGGCAAGCTGGACAATCTTGCGGCGAGTAGGGCTGAGGGCTTGCGTGTTGACCTCAGGAAACTGGGCGAGCCCTGGTGAACGATCGAGCGTGGCCACACGTGACGTACCTTGGAGTTTGTAAAGAATTTTGCGCCAGCCAATCGCTGTGCCAACAACGCCGCCAATAACGAGAAGGAGGGCAAGGCAAATGGTGATGATGGTTGCTCGGTGGCTAAGAGGGAATAATCGTTTCATACATATAGTATACACCGCATGGTGATGAGATTTGTTTGTTAATTGCTGTTTGGATGGGGCAGTAGAGGTGTTTCGGGCTGTGAGTGAGGATTTATTTTGTTGAATAGCCACATACCATAGCGGCGAAATTGCCGAGTGCCTTGCCGACATCCTTCCATTGGCGACACCGAAACAGGTCGTGTGCGGTAATGAGCAGCGCTGCACCAATGATAATAAGCAACGCAGCTAAGGTGTACCCTGCGAGAGATGACTGACTGATGAATAGCTGCAGCGCATAGTAGCCTGCCACAAGTGCGAGACCAAAGATGATGAGACTGAGGAGTTTGAAGAAAGTAATGCATGGTGATTTGATTATGGTACGATAGCAAAAATATGTCAACGACAGATATAGTATTTGACACAATAATAGTATAACTCTATAGTTATGCATATGTTTCAACCACCTCGCCCCCCTCCTATATAACACAGCACCACCAACAAGCCAGCAGCTCAAAGAACTCCTCAAGGAGTATGTTCAGCACTATCGCGAGCTGCTATGTACGCCTGATACCATGAAGCAATTACTCAGGCCACATTCGTATAGCGATGCAGAGGCAGATGAGGTTGTGAGTGCTGTCGTTAACATTGTCAATATGTGGGGATATTACTTCTACCAGCCAACTGGCAAGACAGTTGCAAGCCAAGAGAAAAAGCGTTTTGCACAGCAGCTGTTGCACGATATTCGCGCAATGGCTGATGAGATTCCTGATCTTGCGAAGGTTATGTCTGAGATTGAAGAGATGGTCTGGCAAAAGCTTGATTTAGAAGTGAACCAGCAATCAGCTGAATCTCTTGTGGCTGAGGCTGGTGATATCGATCGAAAAGAATTGTTTGATAGGTTGGCGACACACTATGTACGACTCAATGAGTATTATGATAGTGAGGGAGGAGCAACTGCTGAGCAGAAGGAGCAACTAGCCGATATTGTGCAGCATATGCGTGTTATCGCCGATACGGATGCTGATATAAAACGTGGAATATTTGCCGAGCAATTTCAGCCAACGCCGTCTGAGCGCAAGGAAGCGGCCGAGATCCTGTATGAAACCTTTTCTCTTATTGATCGTCTATATTATATCAGCGGTGCTGATGAAGACTTTGAGAGAGCGCTGAATTTTGCCGATTCGTGTCGCACGACGGTATATAGTACACTCATCGGGTCTGTGCCAGATCTACCAAGCCTTGATGATGTAGATATCGTACCACTTTCACCAACAGAGCTTAAACGTGACAGAAAGGCGAGTGCCTATACCTATCATGTTGAATTTATCATCCTCTCGTTGGTGAAAGATTGTCTAAGGAGAGGCCAGCCTAGCAAGGCGCGCCAGATTGAGCGCTACCTCATTAATCCGTATATGCGTGCTGTTGCGGATATGCACTATGTTCTCAACCATGAAGATCCAACTGGCAAGAGGCAAAAGCGCGCTGCGGCATACGTTATCGAAAGAGAGGACATAGCCTACGTAGAACAGGATGACGAGGATATCGAAAATAAAATAGTTATCAATGAACTTAATAATGGACGCCTCATTTTTGACGAGGAAATACGTTGTCGCTACATTGCATACGTACAGAGGTCAGCAGCAGCTGGCGAAAGGATTTTAGTGCGAATCGCTCTTGGAGCGCTACAGCAATGTTGTGAGCGCACCAATAAAGATCGTACTGCTATCTGCCAAACTTTTTGGGAAGAATTGCGAAGCACGCTTCGCCCGACAGACACAGATCTATACCTTCCTCCAGTCTTTACTTATTCTATACAGCTTGAGTGCATCTATACTCTATGGAAGTATGACGATGCAGGCAAAGTAAACGATTGGCTCAGACAGCAATACTCGGAGAATCCTAGTTACAATATAGTCACATGCTGTCTGGAGCATTTTATGTTTGATCCAAAAGCACTTACAGCACTAGAGGATTGTATTATGAAGGACACAACAAATCATCTACAGCCGAAACTCGGTAGGATACTTAAAGATCTTCGATTCTATCTTTGTCGCGCGATAGAAGATGCATTTCAGTGTGAAAAGCAGATAAAAGGATAGAAGAACTGTGCTGCAATAATAGAGAGCCTGAAATAGTACTTAGGAGCGTTCTTAATAAAGTGATTTTGAAAGACTGCTGCGCCTTTCGCTTTCTTTCCCTCTATGTTATAATTCGGCCCAGCGGATGGTTGTTAGCGTATAGCTGGGAGCGATTCAAGCAGAGGCCTGTTTGTGTGTGGGGCTCGTAGCATAAGAAAGGAGTTTTATGACTCAAACCAAACCAATTATAACGGTGGATGGCTTGACCAAAGCCTATGCCGGTACGCCAGTGGTGGATGGGATATCCTTCACGGTTAAGACGGGCGAGATTTTTGGCTTGCTGGGGCCCAATGGCGCTGGTAAGACCACGACACTGGAGATGCTCGAGGCGCTGCGGTCAATTGATGCTGGCCAGGCGACCATTGACGGCATTGATGTCGCCAAACAGCCCAAGCAAATTAAGCAAATTATCGGTATCCAACTGCAGTCGACCACCTTTTATGATAAGCTGACCTTGCGTGAGCAGCTGCGTATGTTTGCCAGCCTCTACGGCCAGCGGGTTGATGCTGATGCGTTGCTAGAGAAGGTGCAGCTCAGTGCCAAGGCGGGCAGCTATGTCGAGCAGCTCAGCGGTGGGCAAAAGCAGCGCTTTGCGATTGCTGCAACGCTTGTGAACCAGCCCAAGGTGCTCTTTTTGGATGAGCCGACTACGGGCCTAGACCCGCAAGCACGGCGCAACCTGTGGGAGCTGATCAAGACGATTCGCGATGAAGGCATCACCATTGTGCTCACCACTCACTATATGGATGAGGCCGAGCTGCTATGTGATCGCCTGGCGATTATGGATGCGGGCAAAATTATCACCATCGATACGCCGCAGCATCTTATCGAGCAGCTGCTCGCCCGTGGCTTTACCAAGCAACAAACGGTCGAGCCCGCCAACTTAGAGGATGTGTTTATTGATTTAACCGGCAAGGCCATTCGGGAGTAGATGATGCGAGTCAAATCATATTGGATTGGAGTATATGGACAGGTGCGCGCCCTAGAGAAGCGCTTTATGCGCGATGGGACGTCGCTGTTTTTTACCTTTTTGTTTCCACTAATATTCCTCTTGGTGTTTGGTGCGGTTTTTAATAACCAAACTACCAGCTTTGATGTAGCGATTATTAACCACTCGAAGAGTGAATTTGCCAAGCAGTTCGTGGAGCAAGCCAAGGCAAATAACGACACGACGCTCAAGGTGAAGGACGTCAAGGATATGCAGGAAGCGCGTGAGAAGCTAAAGCACTCGGAGCTCAGTGGCATCATCGAGCTGCCAGCCGACTTTGGCGAAGCGAAGCCAGCTCAAGTGGGTGCTCCTGGCCAGGGCAGCGGCCAGGGTCAGCAGCCTGACACCCCTCAACCCAGGCAGGGCAGTGCCACTGGCCAAACCCAAGCGCGTCCGAGCGGCACTTTGCGCGTGCTCTACGCCAAGGGTTCGGAGCAGTCTGGTAATACGCTGACGGCTATTATGGGGCAGATTATTGATGGTATTAATAAAGGTATGGGCCAGCCCGAGCCACCGCTGAAGGTTGCGGGTCAAGCTGTGGGTGATGAGCAGCTCAAGACCTTTGACTATACCTTTACTGGCCTACTGGCCTTTAGTTTGATGAGTATGGGAATCTTTGGCCTGGCTAATCAGATGCCGACGGAGAAGCAAAAGGGCTCCTACCGGCGCCTCCGCGCGTCGCCCTTTACGGCAGGGCAGCTGATCCTGGCAGTAGGCATCCACTACACGATTGTATCGCTGCTGAGTGCCGCTATGATGCTGGTGGTCGGGATGACTGTCTTCCACTTCAACATGCGTGGTGATTGGCTACTGGCCGTGCCGTTCATTACTCTAGCGGCGCTGCTGATGGTGGGCTTTGGCCTGCTGATTGGTGGCTGGGCCAAGAACGAGAACCAGTCGGCACCGCTGGGTAACCTGGTGGCCTTCCCGATGATGTTCCTTTCCGGCACCTTCTTCCCGTCCTTTATGTTCCCGGAGTGGCTGCGCACGCTGAGCCAGTTCGTCCCGATGACACCTGTGACTGATGGTCTGCGCCTGATTATGGCCGAGAATGCCAGCCTGGCAGAGGTGCTGCCATACGCTGGCGCTGTTGGCCTATGGATACTGGTGGTGTACATAGCGGCGATCAAGTTGTTCCGATGGGAATAACGAGATAACGAACAAGAGGAGGGGAGATGCGCCGAAGCACGCAGGTGATAATAACAGGGGTGGTTATTGTTATAACCATCGGCCTGGTTGGCGCGGCGTGGTATCTTCAGCAGCATCGCCCCCAGCCTGCAAGGCAGACAGACGCTGCAAAGTTTCAGGCAGAGTATCCACGGGTTGCGGCGGATAACCGCTTTGTCTACGCACGTGATGTTGCTGTGCTGGATATGCTAGAGCATGGCACGGGCGTGGTGTTTCTTGGCTACCCGCAGTGCCCGTGGTGCCAGCGGCTGAGCGAGTATGTCGACCAAGCGGCTCGTGCTGAGGGTATTGCTACGATTCACTATCTCAACATTCGTCAGGCGCGCGCTAGCAAGAACGAGACATACCAAAAACTGGTGGCACGTCTTGCGCCTTACCTCAGCAAGGATGAGAACGGCCAACCGCGGATTTTTGTGCCTGATGTGACGATCGTAAAGCGCGGGTCGATCGTGTGGCGCTACAAGGAAGAGCCAACTGGCGATAGCGCTATCACCCCCGATCGCTACTGGACTGCAGAGCGGGCTCAGCGAGCCGTTGCGCAGCTGCGGCGTGCGATGCAGACAATGAAGCAATAGACGAGAGCAATGAGTGCAGATAACAAAGAAGAAATACTGCTGCCTGCGCCAAACACGTGACGTTTTACCAAAAGGATGGTCCAGGTTCGCTGCGGCGCATGTATGTCGACCGTTTTATCGATATGACTCCAACTGGTGATGCATTACGCTGCCCGCACTGCCAGCGCGTCCTTGGTATTCTCATCACGTATGCCAAAGAAAACCGCCTGGCTTATCGGCTTTTTGTCGATGCAGTGACAAAGCGGATTGTGCCACGTCGGCAGGTAGGGTAATATAACTACCTACGCCCAGTTGTTGGCTAATTTGTATACTTGCTACAATATAAAAAGAATTGCAAGCTAGAGAAAGGGGCATTCTATGAGCGGCTATACACCAGATTTTCGTGCTTACCCAGTCGACCAGGCAATTGGTATCATTCGAGCGATTGCTGAGCATCAATGGCCCATGACCGTCGAAGAGGCTTTCTCGCTGCGAGACCAGTTCGGCTGGACACCCGCTCCCGACGATGGAAGGTTTTTTGTCACCCCCGTCAGCAACGGGGAAGAAGACGGACACATAAGCCTGGCCGTCAACAACAATAAGTATATATCCAGAATCGCTTTCCGCTTGACCAGCCTCGCCCCACCAGAACCAGGCCCGGAAATTAGGGCATTGATACAGTCGGCCCGCTCAGAGTACGTTGCTGAACTTACATCACTGTACGGGACTGCAACCCCCGGCCTTAGCAGCAAGGTAGAAACTTTGTCTTGGTATTTGCCATCACGCGCGAGTGTCGGTTTAGGAGTCGCCACAAGACTCGTGTCCGCGACAATTGAATCGCCAGCGATGACTGATCTTACCGAAGCTGAAGAGAAGTATTTCGCTCAGTAAACAAACCCAAACTGCATAACATCGAGAGCGTCGAGTATCGTCAGTGGGATAATCATTCTCTACTGTCTAATCATCTGCATGTTTGGTGGTGAGAGTGCGCTGAGGCAAGAAGAGGGCAACAAGGAAGCCTGTGGCCATAAGCGCGGCGCTAATGATGAAAATCTGGTGCAAGGAGTCGCTAAAGGCGTTGAGAATACGCCTCGTGTAGTCGTCTTGCTGCTGGCTCAGCTGCTGCTGGGCACGTGCGCGAGCTGGAGCAGGCAGCTGGGCCATGCCTTTGGCTGCGCCCTGGCTGATGGTGTCGCGTTGGCTGTTGATACGCAGCAGAGTATCGGCATTGAGCTCGCCATCGAGTTGCCGAGCGGCTTGTGGCGCGCGGCGCAGCGTCTGGATGTAGGGAATTTGATTGACATCGCCAAGGCTGTGTAAAATGCCACTAGTGAGCACGCCCGCAAAGATAGCCGTCCCTACCGTCGAGCCAAGCCCGCGGAAAAGCTGCACGCTCGAGGTAGCAGCACCAAGATCCTGCTGGCGGAATTCATTTTGCACGGCGAGGGTGAGGATGGGCATACACATCCCCATGCCAAAGCCAGTGAGTGCCATGATGATCGCCTCGTGCCAGTAAGGTGAGGTGGGCTGGAGTGTGATAAGTGAGAGAATACTTGCTGCAGTGATGGCGCAGCCAATGACGATATAGCGCTTGTATACACCTGTTCGGCTGATGATTTGCCCTACACCAATAGAGCTGATCATCATCCCGCCTACCATTGGCAGGAGCATCAGGCCAGCTTGCGAGGCAGTCGCACCAAAGACTTGCTGATTAAACTGCGTGAGGTAGAGAATCGCCCCGAGAAAAGCGGCACCAAAGAGCAGGCTAATGAGCATAATCAGGCGGTAGGTGGGGTTACGGAAGAAGCGGAGAGGAAGGATGGGCTGAGCGGCTTTGCGCTCAAGCCAGAGGAAGATACCACTTGCAAGGGCGGCAATAGTGAGCAGCACACTTTTGATGAGAGTAAGGCTCGTGCCACGGTCGATGACGCTCTTGAAGACCATCTCTGTATTGTCTACTGCCAAGACAAGCGCCGCCAGGGCAATGGTAATGAAAAGAGCACCGAGGTAGTCTGGCTTGTGCTTGCTGTCGTGCTTGATTTGTGGGCAATAGCGGATGATGAGAGCAGTGGCGATGATGCCAATTGGCACATTGATAAAGAACGTCCAGCGCCAGTTGGTTGTGACGCCAAAGATGGTCGCACCATCGGTTAGCCAGCCACCAAGCAATGGTCCCACTACCGAGCTCATACCAAAGGTCGCACCGATGAGCCCTTGCCAGCGGCCCCGCTCCTTAGGCGTAAAGAGATCGCCGACAATAGTAAAGGCGTTGGCGGTGATAATGCCGCCACCAATTCCTTGTAGTGCACGCCACGCAATGAGCCATTCTACGGTTGGCGCGATACCGCTGAGTAAGGAGCCAATGGTAAAGATTGCCACGCCACTGAGCAAAAGTGGCTTGCGGCCATACATGTCGCTTAGCTTACCGGCTAGCGGCACCGTTACAGTGGTGGTAAGCATATAGGCGGTAACGATAAAGCCAAGAGAGGAGAAGCTATTGAATTCCTTGACGATTGCGCCTAGTGCTGTCGCCACGATGGTTTGGTCGAGCGCTACGAGAAAGAGGGCGCTCATCACGGCAAGCATGACGATGAGTTTGTGACGTTGGGGCAGATGATGGAGCATACAATTCCTTGGTTTAGTGATTTAATATTTCCAGTGTGAAACAGGGCAATTTACTCGCCTAATGTTGGTGGGGGCTAGCCGTCGTTGAGTGATTAGAGAACTACTGGCCAAATATGCTATGATACGCCGAATAGAATTGTTTGTCAATTTTATGCCAAGGAGCTCAGGCACTGCACTGGCTGATCGTGGGTGATGAGCTGCGCCAGATCAACCTCGGCAAGGAAGTGAGGCAAGATTGGGTACTGCTGCGGGCTAATAAAGCCACACTCGGCGACCTCCGCTAAGCCGTGCGTTGTGGCGGCAAGGTCAATTGACTGGTAGTCTTGCCAGTTGGTGATGTGAAACAAGAACTCAAGCTGTTCGCGTGGCTCGCCAGCTGCTGGTGCTTCGATAGCAAACTGCTGAACGAAGAGCAGCCGGCCAATCACTGGCTCAACGCCAGTTTCTTCGATCATCTCTCGCCGTAGGCCATCCAGTACGCTCTCGCCTAGTTCCAGCCCACCGCCTGGTGTGCACCAAAAATCTCGGCCGTCGCTAGTGCGCGCTGTCAAGCGCTGGCAAAAGAGCTCGCCTCTGTCGTTGATGATAATTCCATGTACGTTGATGTGTCTGTGCATGGTGCCTCCGGTGATTGATATGACTTATGGATAATGTGCTGTATTTATTTTACTCTAAAAAATATATTGGTTGTTTGTGTAGTCTGCTGACCTACCTCTCTTGATTTTCCCATTAGCACTCGCTATACTAGAGTGCTAGAAGCGCCTTGATTGATACTAGGCGCGGTGATAAGTAGATAAGTATTAAGAAAGGGGTAACCAATGAGTTCACCAATCAAGCCAATGGCGCATTTCGTCGTGGCGGTTAAGGAGAAAAAGCCAGAGAAGACTGCCAGCGGGATCTTTTTGCCCGAGTCGGCTCAGGAGAAGTCGGAAGCTGCCAAGGTGATTGCTGTTGGATCGGCAGTAGAAGATGTCGTGGTTGACGCGCGAGTGGTCTACAAGAACTACGCAGCTACCACCATTAAGCTCGACAAAGAAGAGTATTTGATTATCAAGGACGAGGATATCCTCGCGACAGTAGAATAGGAGAACTAGTCTATGGCAAAAAAAGTATTTTATGATGAAGATGCGCGCCGCCGGATTTTGGGTGGGGCAGAGATTCTCTACAACGCAGTGAAGACAACGATGGGGCCAAAGGGCCGCAATGTTGTGATTGGCAAAAGCTACGGTGGCCCAAGCGTCACGCACGATGGTGTAACGGTGGCCAAGGGTATCGACATCGAGGATGTTGATGATGAAACCCTAGGCTTTAAGGTGGGGGCAGAGCTCATCAAGCAGGCCGCTAACAAAATGAACGACGTGGCTGGTGATGGCACCACTACCGTCACGGTTTTGACCTACCATATCCTCAGTGAGGCAAACAAACTGATCGCCGCGGGCCATAATCCAATGCTATTGCGCAAGGGTCTCGAGCGCGCTGCGGCAGAGGTAACAGCCGCTTTGAGTGAGCAGGCAGAAGACATTCGCAATGATGAAACACGCGTCGCAGAGGTGGCAACTATCTCGGCGGGTGATGACGCGATTGGCCGGCTGATTGCTGATGTGATGGAGAAGATCGGGCCCAATGGTGTGGTGACGGTTGAGGAAGGCCGCGGCCTTGAGCTAGAGAGTGAAGTGGTCGAGGGCTTTACTGTTCAGCGCGGCTTCGTCAGCCCTTATATGGCAACGGATACCAAGCGAATGGAAGCGGTGTACGACAAGCCAGCCATCGTTATCACCGACAAGAAGATTTCGTCGGCGCAGGAGTTTGTCCCGCTGCTTGAGATGATTGCTCAGAGTGGTAAAAAAGATCTCGTCTTGATTGCTGACGATGTCGATGGCGAAGCGCTTGGCCTGCTTGTGCTTAACCGCCTCAAGGGTGCCTTTAACACCCTGGCTATTAAAGCGCCGAGCGATAAGGATGTCCTCTATGATATTGCTGCTCTGGTGGGCGCAACGGTTATTACTGAGGATACTGGTATGAGCTTTGATACGGTTGGCCCAGATGTGGTGGGCTCGGCTCGCAAGGTGATTGCCACCAAGGATTTGACAACGATCGTCGAAGGGGCTGGTGCGAAGGCGGCAGTCGATGCCCGGATTGACCAGATTGCCGTTGAAATTGCCAACAGCACAAGCGACTACACCAAGAACAATCTCGTCAAGCGCCAAGCTGCCCTGACTGGCCAAGTGGCTGTGATTAAGGTAGGTGGGGCAACCGAGACCGAGATTGAAGAGAAGAAGTACCGTGTTGATGATGCAGTGGCTGCTGTTAAGGCTGCCCTGGCTGAGGGTGTTGTGCCTGGTGGCGGGGTGACACTGGTTAACCTCGCGGCGAGCTACACTCACGCTGGTGATGCCGATGCGTCGGTGACTGCTGGTGAGGATTTGCTCATCCACGCGCTGGAGCAACCATTCCGCATTCTGCTAACCAACTCTGGCCTCAATGCCGATGAGTGGCTGCCACAGGTGAAGGCAGCGCAGCCTGGCTTTGGTATTAATGTCAACACACCGGGCGAGCTGATCGATCTCAAAGCAGCTGGCGTGGTTGACCCTGTTCGCGTTACCAAGGAAGCACTCCAGAATGCTGCCTCCATCGCTGGCACTGCAATGACGATGGGTGCGCTCGTCGTCGACCTGCCTGAGAAGGAAGCGGCAAGCCCAGCTGGTATGCCTGGCATGGGCGGCGGTATGGGTATGTACTAAGCCTCGTCCTGCCTTGTTTTGCAAAAACCCACCACATCTGTGGTGGGTTTTTATGTGGGAAAGAATCGGTTGACAGATACCCCCAGGGGGTATACCATAGGAGTATGAGTAAAGATATTACCAGACGAGCACTACATCGTATCAAAATTATGAAGGGCCAGCTGGAGGGGTTAGAAAAGCGTGTGGCCGATGATGCCTACTGCATGGACATCATCATCCAGAGTCTGTCCATCCAGAAGTCGCTGGCATCGCTGAACAAGCTGATGGTTAAGCAGCATCTCGAGATGCATGTGGCTGAGATGTTGGCGTCAAGCGATACGAAGCAGCGCGATAAGGCACTCAAAGAGCTCGACCAGCTCTACGACCTGACGAACATCCGCTAGCAGCAAGCGGATATAAGAATAGAAAGGATAATGCGGTGCGCAGCACCGAGGAGTTTGTTATGGATACAAAACAGTCACAGCACCATCATATGACTCATGGTGAGCATACTCACCATGAGGGGCATGGACAGGGTGGCCATTGCGGGCATGATGCGGCGCAATTTCGGCAGCGGTTTTGGCTATCGCTGCTCATAACGATTAGTGTATTGGTGTGTTCACCACTACTTCAGCAGTGGCTCGGCTATACACTGCCTGAGGTGGTGAGCCGGTATGTGCCGGCTGTAAGCGGGACGATATTGCTGTGGTATGGTGGCCGAGTCTTTATTCGGGCGGGGTGGCAGGAGCTACGCCAGCGCCAGCCCGGTATGATGCTGCTGATTGCTCTGGCGATTAGTGTGGCCTATGGCTACAGCCTGCTGGTGACCAGTGGCGTGGTAGCAGGGATGGATTTTTGGTGGGAGCTCGCGTCGCTCATTACCATTATGCTTCTCGGGCACTGGCTCGAAATGGCAGCGATTAAGCGAGCAACGGATGCTGCCCATACCTTAGCCCAACTCTTGCCTGAGACGGCAGAGGTCGTGACAGAGCAATCGATTGATACAGTGCCGCTTGATCACCTGGCTGTGGGGATGACCGTGCTGGTGCGCCCAGGTGGGCGCGTACCAGTGGATGGCCAGGTGATATCTGGCGCGTCACAGGTGGATGAGTCGATGCTCACGGGTGAGTCGCGCCCTGTTGCTAAGCAGTCAGGGAGTCTTGTGACGGCAGGCACGATCAATGGCAACGGTGCGCTTCATGTTATGGCCCAGCACATTGGTGATGATACAACGTTGTCGCATATTATGGAGCTGGTGCGCCAGGCTGAGCAGCGTCGGTCGCGAACGCAGGTGCTGGCGGATCGGGCAGCGGGCTATCTTTTCTATGCGGCGCTTGCTACTGCGCTGGTGACGGGCGCTGGCTGGGCGCTGGCTGGTGCATCGCTGGGTGAAGTGCTGCAGCGAGTGGTGACGGTGCTGGTGGTGGCGTGCCCGCATGCCTTGGGCTTAGCAGTGCCACTGGTTGTATCGATCTCGACTGGGCTTGCGGCACAGCGCGGTATTGTGGTGCGCGATCGCCGTGCCTTTGAGGCCGCGCGGCACGTCGACGTGGTGTTATTTGACAAAACGGGTACACTGACAACTGGCCACCTGGCAGTAGTTGCAGTCCATGGTGGAGACGAGGCGGCTATTCTGGGATTAGCGGCGGCGGCTGAGCATGAAGCAGAGCACCCGATTGCAGCAGCGATTCGCCGCGCGGCAGCCGATCGCCATGTTGCGATACCTGCGGTGCGTGATCTCCAGACGGTGCCAGGTTATGGCGTGCAGGCTGTGGTTGATGGCGTGCCGACGTTAGTTGGCAATGCAGCCTTTATGCAGCAGCATCAGATTGATCGAGATGAGATAACGACGGACCATACAGTGGTTTACGTTGCCCAGGCTGGGCGCGTCTGTGGTGCGATTGAACTTGGTGATGCACCGCGCCCTGGTGCGGCAGCGGCAGTCGCAGCGCTCCAACGCCGCGGTATAACGGTTGCTATGGTAACAGGAGATGGTGCGCGGCCAGCCGATGCAATTGCTCGCCTCGTTGGTATCACTGAGGTCCACGCTGAGGTAACGCCAGCTAAGAAGGCGGCGATTGTCATGACGTACCAGCAGCAGGGGAAGCGGGTGTGCTTTGTCGGTGATGGTGTGAATGATGCACCAGCGCTTGCCCAGGCCGAGAGTGGTGTCGCGATTGGGACAGGGACTGATGTTGCCGCAGCGTCAGCCGGGATTATGCTGGTTGGTGATGATCCGCAGGCAGTTGTCCGGCTGATCACGCTGGCCCAGGCGACGTACCGTAAAATGGTACAGAACCTCTGCTGGGGAGCGGGCTACAATGTGCTGATGCTTCCCCTCGCAGCTGGAGTGCTTGCGCCAGTCGGGGTGGTTATTTCGCCCGCGATTGGTGCGGTGGTGATGTCGCTTTCGACGATCATTGTTGCAGCAAACGCACAGCTCCTGCGCCGCGCAGCGGTGTAAGCTGTTAGTCTCGTTATTGACAGGCCTTGGCTGTCTATGTCATACTAGCGCGCAGTATGCTTTCGTTCTTAGGGAATTTTACCGCGTCGTTTCGGGTGGCGCTTGTGATGTGGCCGTTTGCTGCACTTGTGTTGACATTGCCACTGTTATTGGTACACTATATTCGCTTTCGCCGGGTGGCGTTTGGCCGGGTAGTTATGACGTATCTAGTGGTGCTCTATGGCTTGGCGCTAGCTGCCTTTACGCTTTACCCGATGCCAGATAATGCGGCGCGCTTTTGCGGGAGTCACCATATCCAACCGCAGCTTACACCACTGGCGTCGATTCTCGAGATTCCCCACGAGGGTGTGCGGGCGTTGCTACAGGTGGTGCTTAATATTATTTTCTTTGTGCCACTGGGGGCGTTTTTGCGGGCGATGTATCGGGTGCGCTGGTGGACGGTGGTGGCGATTGGCCTTATGACGTCGGTAGTGATTGAACTGACGCAGCTCACGGGGGTGTTTGGCGTGTATCCGTGTAGCTATCGGCTGTTTGATGTCGATGACTTGCTGCTCAATACGAGCGGGGCACTGCTGGGTTTTTGGTTGGGTTGGCTATTGCCAAATCTTCGCGATACGGAGCGTGGAGCAACGATGATTCGCCAGCCTGGCCTTGTGCGGCGTATCGTTGCCTTTGTTGTTGATATGACTGGAGTGGCGATTGGCTCAACGATTGTGATGGTAGCACTTACACTCTTCAATGTGTTGCATTCACGGCAGTGGACTGAACAGATGCAGATGCTGACGCAGATCGTTCCGTATGGCTTTATTGCGCTCGTGCATGCCATCCTTCCGCTGGTGGCACAGGGAAGGACGTTCGGTGGCTGGCTAACGGGTATTTCTCTCGATGATCGGCCGCGAGGCTGGTTCCACCGCGTGGTATTCTATGCGGTGCGGCTGCTCTATATTGCGGTGCTGTCGATGGTGCATCTGCCGTTTGTGTCATTAATGACGCTGTTTGTTACGATCGTGCTATGGTATCGGTATAAGCAGCTGCCCTATGTAGTGCTTGATCGGTACTGGCCAACTCGTCACACGCCAACCACTGATGACAAGTAACCTATACCACCTCACACTTTACCTATTCTGGCAAACGATATAGACTAGAAGGAGACAGCTAGCAAAAGCAAGGAGGCGATATGCGGACGGCAATAGTGAAAAGTGTGCTTAGTGTCATGATGATAGCAGTCGGATGCCAGCTGGTGACTCCACTGCCAGCCCAGGCTGCGGAGCGGAAGACAATCTCGGTCTATGTCAGTGATGAGAACCTCCCAAAGGTGACTGACGACCATCTCAAGATAATCGATCGGCTCATTGTTCATTTTGGGCGTATTGCAGCCGATGGACACCTAACGCTTGATACGTTGCCGCACCTCACGCAGGCGGCTACGCGACAGCGGATTCGGGCGGTTAATCCGCGTATCTCCCTTATTCTCTCAATTGGTGGTGGTAATGATGCCGCGCGGAGTGAGTTCGATGCGATGGTGCGCCAAGCCAGCACCCGGCAGGCCTTTGTGAGCTCTGTCAAGGAGGCGCTGCAGGCTCATCAATTGGATGGAGTGGATATCGACTGGGAATTTCCAAAGGGGAGTCAGCAGGCTGATTTGATTGCTCTCTTGCGCGAATTGCGCGCAGCAACGACCACCAGCGGACGCCAGCCGAGTATTTCGATGACTGGTGCACCAGCCAAGTGGTATGCTGAGCAAAATAAGTTTGCTGAGTACCAGCAGTACCTTGACCAGATTGCGATCATGACGTATGACATGCGGGGGTTTGGCTCGTTTAAATCGCACGCTGGGCACCATGCTGGGCTCTATACCGTGCCAGATGACCCGCTCGACCAGAGTGCTCACTCGGCGGTGCAGCACTACCAAGCTCATGGTGCGCCAACAAACAAATTAATGATTGGGGCGGGGTGGTATAGCCGGCGGTTTACCTCGGTTCCTGAGGTGAATCATGGGTTACACCAGCCTGTGGGGGATACCCAAAAGGCTGGCGAGTACCACACCACGTATGATCGGCTCGAGCGAGAGTATATTAATAAGAATGGCTACACTCGCTACTGGGACGACGCAAGCAAAGCGCCTTATCTCTATAATGCTGCGCGGCGTGAGTTTATTAGCTATGACGATGCGGAGTCGATGAAGTATAAGGCAGAGTATGTCCAGCAGCACAACTTGCAAGGGATTATTGTCTGGCGCTATCTTTCTGATCCGCAGAGTAATGATGCGTTGCTGCGGCAACTTGACCACACGCTGCATGGCAGCGCTGCGCCATCGTCGACTCAGTCGCAACCAAATCAGTCACAGAATACCACGCTGCCACCAAAGGTAATGCATATCTCACAGGCCGAGCAGTCGCAACTGGGCCAGCCGCAACGTGACGGGGCATTGGCAGCGGCTGGTGATAATGTTCCGCTGCTCTATTATGGCGGCGCGGCGCTGGTTGTGCTGGGTGGAGTTGGCGCGGCAGTGTCTGCCAGGCGTCGCCGGCGCGCCGCGCGGCGTTGACAATACATAGTTTAGTAAGTAAACTATTTGAGCATGACGATAGAAGTACCCCCGGCGCGCAGTCGCAGCGTCAAGAATGGATTGAGCATATGACGAGCTGCGTGTTTCAGTTCAAGCAGCGCCTGGCCCATGCCACGCGCCAGACCGATCAGCAGTTTGGTTTGACGCCGGTCCACTGGCACGTGCTGGGCCTGCTGCATCGTGGAGCTATCGAGACGATGGGTGATGTCGCAGCAAAGCTGGGTGTTTCTAAGGGCGCAGCGACGCAGATTCTTGACGTACTGGTGGCAAAAAAGCTTGTTCGGCGCACGCTTGATCCGCACGATCGACGAGTGGTGCGCCTGCAGTTGACTGCGCAAAGCCAGCAGATAACCGATCACTTTCAGCAGTATATGACGGAGGCTGTTGCTGACCTCTTTGCGGTGCTGAGCGATGCTGAGGTGGCGCAGCTTGGCCAGCTGATTGATAAAGTAGCTCAGGGCCACCGGGCGGAGCGAACATGACGTATATTTGGCGACTACTCCGGGGATATTGGTGGCAGCTGGGACTGCTGGTTGCTGCGACGTATGGTTCGGTGATGGCAACGCTGAGTTTGCCAGACTTTATGGCGGCGATTATTAATAAGGGTATCGTTGGCGCAGATATGGCCGTTCTGTGGCACAATGGCTGGCAGATGATTGTGGTAACGCTGGCGGGTGCGGTAGGGACGATTGTCTCGGTCTTCTTTGCGACGCGGATTGCGACTGGTCTCAGTCAGCAGCTGCGCGACCAGGTGTTTGCCCGGGTGGAGGATTATGCTGTGGCGGACTTTAACCGTTTCTCGACAGCGTCGCTTATAACCCGCTCGACCAACGATATCCAGCAGATCCAATCGACGGCAATTATGCTGCTGCGCATTGCCTTGATGGCACCGATTATGGCGGTGGCTGGCCTGCAAAAGGCGCTGGCCAATGCACCAAGCCTGAGCTGGATTATTGCTCTGGCGGTTGCGGTGCTTTTGGTAGTCATTATTGGCTTGTTTATTGCGGCGATGCCCCGCTTTCAGCGCTTGCAGAGCGTGGTGGATAAGCTGAACTTAGTCGCCCGCGAGAACCTGACGGGTCTGCGCGTCGTGCGGGCTTTTCATACCGAGGCAGTCGAAGAAGCAAAATTTGATACTGTCAACCATGAGCTGACGAAGCTCAACTTGGTAGTCAATCGCCTGATGATGGTGATGGAGCCAGTAATGATGTTAATAATGAATCTTGCGAGCGTGGCGGTGGTGTGGTATGGTGCGCTGGCAATTGGTGATGGACGCCTCGCGATTGGCAATATGATGGCCTTTTTGCAATATGCTTTGCAGGTAATTATGTCGTTCTTGATGATTTCGATGGTATTTATTATGGCACCGCGCGCAGCTGTGTCGGTGCGGCGAGTGGCAGAGGTGCTCGATACCGAGCCATCGATCACTGACCCGGCTAAGCCTCAGCCACTCGCGCCGGGTGGCACGGGGCGGATTGAATTTCGTGATGTTACCTTTGCCTACTCAGGGGCAGATGAGCCAGTGCTCAGTAATATTAGCTTTGTGGCGGAGTCTGGCCAGACGACGGCGTTTATTGGCAGCACGGGCTCGGGCAAGTCGACATTAGTTAATCTGATTCCGCGGTTTTATGACGTGTCGGCTGGGCAGATTTTGCTTGATAGGGTGGATATTCGCCACCTCAGGTTGACTGACCTAGCTAGCCAGATTGGCTATGTTCCGCAAAAGGGTGTGCTGTTTCGGGGCAGTATTGCCAGTAATATTGCCTATGGTGCGCCTGAAGCAGATAAGGCGGCGATTGCTCATGCGGCAGAGGTGGCTCAGGCGAGTGACTTTATTGCTCAGCTTGATGATGGTATGGAAAGCGCGGTCGCGCAAGGTGGCAGCAATGTCTCGGGTGGGCAGCGTCAGCGCCTCGCGATCGCCCGGGCGTTGGCGGCGCAGCCTCAGGTGTATATCTTTGATGATTCGTTCTCGGCGCTTGATGCGCGGACAGATGCCGCGCTGCGCCAGCGGCTCATGCAGGAGGTGGCGGGCAAGACGGTGCTGATCGTTGGGCAGCGGATCAATACGATTGCCCAGGCGGATACAATTATTGTCCTTGATGAAGGCCGGATCGTTGGCCAGGGGCGGCACCAGGAGCTGATGAAAACCTGTGCGGTGTACCAAGAGATTGCCGCGTCGCAGCTCAGTGAGGGCGAGCTGGCTGTGCTTGAGCGGCCTGCTTCGCTTGGCACTGCTGCGCAAGGAGGGGCGTTATGAGCCAGCAATCGTCTACACGGCCACGCTCATCGGGAGTGCGCCGCGGCCCAATGGGTGGGCCGGTCGCTGGTGGCGGTACGGAGCGAGCCAAGGACTTCCGTGGAACAGTGCGCACGCTGCTGCAGTATCTGCGCGCCTTTCGTTGGCAACTGGTCTTGGTGGTCGGCTTGACGATTGTCAGTACACTGTTTGCGATCGTTAGCCCCAAGCTGCTCGGCAACGCGACCAACCAGATTGTCGATGACTACACGCGCCTGCGTACCTATGATGCTATCCACGAGAAGCTTCCTGCTGGCGCAGCGATCCCTGCGGGCATGACGGGTGAGCAATTTATGGCATCGCCCCAGGGTAAGCAGCTGACCGAAGCGCTGCCTGTTTCGGCCCGCGAGACGATTAAAACGCTCGATCTTGGTACGCGTCCCACCTTCCATTACGATGCGATCTTGCAGATTGTCCTCTGGCTGATTGGGCTCTATGTGGTCAGTGCGCTGTGTCGTTATGGACAGGCCTGGCTGATGACGAATATTACCCAGAAGCTGACGTACCAGCTGCGCCGCGATATCTCAGAGAAAATTAATCGCTTGTCGCTGCGCTACTTCGACACACAAACCCACGGCGAAGTCCTCAGTCGCATTACCAACGATGTCGATACGGTGAGTCAAACGCTTACCCAAAGCCTGTCGCAAATGATGAGTGCGGTGGTGATGCTGGTTGGGATTATGGGGATGATGCTGTCGATTAGTTGGCTGCTGACGGTGGTAGCGCTCTTGGTTGTGCCACTGTCGATGGGGTTGATTGTGATGATTACCAAGCGCTCACAGACGCAGTTTATCCGCCAGCAAGATGAGCTAGGCGAGCTCAATGGCCATATTGAAGAGATGTATGCTGGCCACCAGGTGATGCGTGCTTTTCGCGGGCAGGAGCGTTCGCTAAAGACGTTTCGGCAGATTAACCAGCGGCTTTTCTCGAGCGCGTGGCAGTCGCAGTTCCTCTCCGGCTTGATGTATCCAGTGATGAATGTGGTGGGGAACATTGGCTATGTTGGCGTGGCGGTGCTCGGTGGCTGGCTGGCAATCGAGGGGCGGATTAAGATTGGCGATATTCAAGCCTTTATCCAGTATATGCAGCAGTTTAACCAGCCGATTACCCAGACAGCGAATATCGCCAATGTGCTGCAATCGACGGCGGCGGCGGCTGAGCGGGTTTTTGAATTTCTTAAAGAACCAGCCGAAGCACCCGACCCGGTGCCTGCCACGACTCTGCCAGTGGTGCGCGGCGAAGTGGAGTTTCGCGATGTTGTTTTTGGCTACGACACAAAGACGCCGGTTATTAAGCATCTCTCGGCTCATATTCACCCTGGCCAGCGGGTGGCGATTGTTGGGCCAACGGGTGCGGGTAAGACGACGCTGGTCAATCTCTTGATGCGATTTTATGATATTGACAGTGGTCAAATCCTGATTGATGGGGTGGATATTGCCCAGATGACGCGCAGCAGTGTCCGGCAGCTCTTTGGTATGGTGTTGCAAGATACGTGGCTTTTCCATGGGACGATCCGCGACAACCTGCGCTATGGCAACCCCGAGGCAAGCGAAGCTGAGCTGCTGGCGGTGGCGCGTGAGGCACATGTCGACCATTTTGTCCGGTCGCTGCCTGGTGGCTACGACATGGTGCTCGACGAGGCCGCAACTAATATGTCGCAAGGGGAAAAGCAACTGCTAACGATTGCCCGCGCCATGCTGGCCAATACACCGATGCTCATCTTGGACGAAGCAACCAGCTCGGTCGATACTCGCACTGAGGTACTGATCCAGCAGGCGATGGATAAGCTAATGCAGCACAAGACAAGCTTTGTTATTGCTCATCGCCTGAGCACGATTCGTGACGCCGATCTTATCCTTGTGGTGAAGGATGGCAACATCATCGAGCAGGGCACGCACGACGAGCTACTTGCCCAGAGTGGCTTTTATGCGGAGCTGTATCGGAGTCAGTTTGCGGAAGAAGTCGATAAACCCGCATAGCAAGCGTCATAGAGCTAATTGCATCATGTGTTACTTAGACGCAATTAGCTTTCTGAGTTGCCTTAGCCAATCCCGTTTTGGCTGCTTGATGCGGGCAAGGAGGATAGCCCAATCGCCATCATTTCTTTCGAGGGCTTCAAGGATTGTATAATGACCGGTCTTCAATTTCTCATTAAGTTTTGGCAGACCTCGACCATCTGCATCATCGCGTGTACGGTTAATTTGACGGATAACTAATTCTTCAATCTCATAAATAACGCGACTTTTGTGCCACGATATCACTGCAATTACGGCAGAAATGATTGATATAACCGGGGATAGAGGTTCAATACTATCAAGTAGAGACATTGTTTATAAGATTAATTAGTTGCTGTTACCGCAAATCAAATATATCCAACGCGCCAAATCTCCCTGTCAGCATACTGCGCTCGATGATGTGCGGGGCGATTGCTTTGGAGAATTTCTTGGGGCGTGTTTTGGCGGGGAGGTCGAGCACGGTATTGAGCGCGTAGACAAAGAATTGATAGCGGTGTGTGCCAAAGGCGGGGTGTGGGCCGCCCCAGCCTGGTTTGCCCCAGGTAGTGGTGCCTTCGATCGCGCCGTGAGGGAGGTAGTCGCTGCCGATTTCTGTGGTGGTGGGTGGGAGATTCCAGACAATCCAATGGTAAAAGCCGCCAATAAAGGGTGCGTCGGGGCTATAGCACACCACAGCGAGGCTCTGCGTACCATCAGGGACGTCGCTGATAGCGAGAGGCGGCCGCTGGTTGCCGCCGAAGCGCGAATAGATCTTTGGTATTTTGGCGTTGTTGTTGAAGGCAGGGCTGGTGACTTTCATGGTTATAGTATACCGTATACTGGTCATGCTCGCCAGAATAATTTCGATCAAATGGCATACAAATGGGATTTGTATATGAGAAAGTGCTAATAATGAGCTAGGTCATAGCATCATAGGTAATTATTTGCTATAGTGGGCCAATAATGATCACCGACCAACTTCTTCGCTCTTACCCAATCATCTCTGACCAAGTGGACGAGCGCGAGCTACGGGTTTTGCTGCGTGAGCTTGAGCGGCTTCTGGGAGCTGGCTGCCAGGGGTCGGTTGTTGAATTTGGCTGTTATGTGGGGACGACGAGTTTGTTTATTCGACGCTTGCTTGATGCGTATCAGCATGCGGGAGCTTTTCACGCCTATGATTCGTTTGCTGGCTTGCCAGAGAAGACGGCGCAGGATGCAAGCGCAGCTGGTGAGCAATTTGTGGCAGGGGAGCTTGCGGCAACGCGCAAGGGGTTTCTCCAGCAGTTCAAGAAAGCCGGGCTGCGCCCGCCAGTGGTGCACAAGGCGTGGTTTGCCGAGCTTACCCCGCAGGATGTGCCGGAGGACATTATGTTTGCCTTTCTCGATGGCGACTACTACCAGTCGATTATGGATTCACTCCGGCTCGTGGCGCCGAAGCTCACTCCTGATGCGGTGCTAGTGGTGGACGATTATGCTAACGAAGCACTGCCTGGTGCGGCCCGGGCAACTGATGAGTGGCTGCAAGCGCACTCTAGATTCCGTTGCCGGGTGGAGGCGAGCTTGGCGGTTATTACCGCAATAAAATAACCAACGGCTGGTATGCAGTTGGTAGAGTGATGATAGTATCAAGATAGGGGTGTCGTCTCCGCAGAACCACGGTGACGCCACCCCGTATCTAAACCGTAATGGAATGATGCACTGATGTCAATAGTCTTCTTTGGCTTCGGGTCACAAATAATGTACTCAGGTTGATGAATCGTAATCTAAATACGTACTCGATAGCGCGCAGACTTCGGCTGATTGGACATTTCATTTCTTACCGTGTGTTTCGTATTCGTGACACCTGTTATCCATTGCACTTACCTCAGAACATGCTACAATGAAAGCATCAACTATAAGCCACACAGGGGGAAAAGGTGGACGATCCAATTCATATTACATCAGAAATTGGCCGGTTGAAGACAGTGCTCTTGCATCGGCCGGGTGAGGAGCTCGAGCATCTCACGCCAGAACATTTGCAGCGCCTATTGTTTGACGATATTCCGTATCTCAAGGTTGCGCAGGAGGAGCATGATCGCTTTGCGGAGCTGCTCCGCTCGCGTGGGGTCGAAGTGTTGTACTTAGATGAACTTGCCGCCGAGGCACTCGCTGACGAAGCGGTGCGGCGGCAATTTGTTGTTGAGATGCTGGTGGCGTCAAAGCAAGACAACCAACGCGCATCGCGGACGCTTGCCGAGTATTTGCTGAGCATGGAGCCGCGCCAGATGGTGCGCAAGCTGATGGCGGGGGTGCGCAAAGATGAGATTAGCCTGCCACCTGAGCAGCAGCAACTTCACACGATGGTGGCACATGAGCAATATCCGTTTTATCTTGACCCAATGCCGAACCTCTACTTTACGCGCGACCCAGCAGCAGCGATTGGTCAAGGTTTGACGATCAACAAGATGCACTGGCCAGCTCGGCGGCGTGAATCGCTCTTTATGCGCTATATTATCGACTTCCATCCACGCTTTGCTGGCAAGAATGTACCGGTTTGGTATGATCGCAGCCAACCATTCTCGATTGAGGGCGGTGATGAGCTGGTGCTTAATAACCACACGATGGCCATCGGTATTAGTGAGCGCACCTCACCAGAGGCGATTGAGCTGATGGCGACAAAGCTCTTTGCTGAGTCGAACTTTGATACGGTAATTGCCCTTGAGATCCCCAAGAGTCACGCCTTTATGCATCTGGATACCGTCTTTACGATGATTGACCACGATAAATTTACCATCCACCCAGAGATTCGAGGCTTTGAGGGGCGGATGAATATCTTCGTTTTGCATAAAGCAGACGGGCAAGCCTACCCAACCATTACCAAAGAACATAATCTTGAGCAGGTGCTCAGCCAAGCCCTTGGCGTGCCGTCGATCACTTTGATCGAATGCGGTGGCGGTGACGATATCGCTGCAGCGCGCGAGCAGTGGAATGACGGGAGCAATACCTTGGCGATTGCTCCTGGGGTGGTGGTCACCTACGACCGCAACTACGTCACCAACCAAAAACTGCGTGAGGCAGGCGTCGAAGTGCTGGAGATTACTGGCTCGGAGCTTGGCCGGGGCCGTGGCGGGCCACGCTGCATGAGTATGCCATTAATACGAGAGGATGTGTAAATGAACCTACCAACCAATCTAAAAAACCGCTCATTCCTAGCCCTCAAGGACTTTTCGTCAGAGGAAATCCGGCAGATGCTCGACACTGCGCACGAGCTCAAGAAGCTCAAGCGCGAGGGCGTGCCGCACCGCTTGCACGAAGGTAAGCAGGTCGCGCTCTTGTTTGAGAAGAACTCGACCCGTACGCGCTGCGCCTTTACGGTCGCGGCCAATGACCTTGGCGTTGCGCCGGAGTTTCTTGGCAAGGACGACATTCAGCTCGGTAAAAAGGAGTCGGTTGAGGACACTGCGAAGGTGCTAGGCCGGATGTTTGATGGGATTGAGTTCCGTGGCTTTAAGCACTCGACGGTGGAAGACTTGGCTAAGCACGCTGGCGTACCAGTGTGGAATGGTTTGACCGACCAGTTCCACCCGACGCAGATTTTGGCCGACTTTATGACGCTTGAGGAGCACATTGGACCGCTGGCTGGCACGAAGCTGGTCTTTGTCGGTGACGGGCGCAACAATATGGCCAATAGCTTGATGATTGGCTCGGCCAAGATGGGTGTTGACTTCCGCATCTTAGCGCCAGCTGAGCTGCACCCGAGCAGTGAGCTGGTTGATCTCGCCCGGGCGATTGCCGCCGAGACTGGCGCGCAGATTACCGTGACGGATAACCGCGCCGCGGCCCTGGAGGGAGCAGACGCAATCTACACTGACGTGTGGGTGTCGATGGGTGAGGAGGCGCAGTTTGCTGAGCGGATTGCTTTGCTTAGGCCCTACCAGGTAAACCGCGCGATGCTTGATGAGACGCATAATCCACACGTTAAGTTCTTGCACTGCTTGCCGGCCTTTCACGATCTCAATACCGAGACGGGGCTGAAGATCTACCAAGAATATGGCCTTGAGAGTATGGAGGTGACAGACGAGGTGTTCCGGAGCGAGCACAGTGTGGTCTTCGACGAAGCGGAGAACCGCATGCACACGATTAAGGCAGTGATGGCACTGACGTTATAACAAGTAACTGAGGCATAGGGGGCCTCACGTATGACAACACAACAAACACAACAAGAGAGCAAGCTGGGGTGGCGATCACTCACCGGGCTTGTTATCGGCAGCATGATTGGAGCTGGTATCTTCAATCTTGTCCGTAATACCGCAGAGTCGGCTGGGCCATTGGCGACCATTATTGCCTGGCTCGTCACTGGGGTGGGGATGGTCTTCCTTGTCCTGAGTTTTCGCAACCTTGCCGAGAAGCGTCCTGATCTTGATGCCGGTATCTATAGCTATGCCGAGGCAGGGTTTGGCAAATATGTTGGGTTCAACTCGGCTTGGGGGTACTGGATCTCGGCCTGGATTGGTAACCTGGCCTATGCGGTGACTGCCTTTTCGGCACTTGGTTATTTCTTCCCGCAGCTGTTTGCTGATGGCCAGAACTGGGCTTCGGCAATTGGTATGTCGATTCTGCTCTGGGGTGTGCACTGCCTGATTCTCAGAGGTGTGCGCACGGCGAGTGTCGTGAATTTGCTTATCACGATTGCCAAGATTGTTCCGCTAATGGTCTTTCTTGTGGCGATTATTGCTGCTTTCAAGCTCGATATCTTCTCGAAGGACCTCTGGGGCCTGGCTGGCAGCAATCTGAGTCTTGGGTCAGTGCTCGACCAGGTGCAGAGCATGATGATCGTTACCGTTTGGGTGTTCATTGGTATCGAGGGTGCAGTTGTGTTCTCGGGCCGGGCTAAGCAGCGCAGTGACGTCGTCAAGGCGACCTTCATTGGCTTTGCCGCCGTGCTTGCGCTCTATGTCTTGATGACCGTCCTGGCCTTTGGCGTCGCAACGCAGCCGGAGCTGGCTGGTCTCAAAGACCCAGCGATGGCGCTCTTGCTTGAGAAGGTGATTGGGCCGTGGGGTGCCTGGCTGGTCAATAGTGGCTTGATCATTGCGGTGCTTGGTGGCTGGCTGGCCTGGACGATGTTTGCAGCTGAGCTGCCCTACCAAGCGGCAAAGGTTGGTACTTTTCCGACGTTTTTTGCCAAAGAGAACAAGGTTGGCGTGCCAAAGAACTCGCTGCTGGTGACCAACGCTTTGGTGCAGTTCTTTATCCTGACGATACCGCTAACGAGTGGCTCGGTGTATAACATTGGTATTGCCATTGCGACATCGGCAATTCTCGTGCCCTATGCTTTGACGGCCTTTTACCAGCTGAAATACTCGGCTCTCGAGAAGCCAGAAACGAAGGGTCGGGCAGCCAATATCTTGATTGGTGTGATGGCTAGTGTCTATAGCGTTTGGCTGGTCTATGCCGCCGGGGTGGAGAACCTGCTGGTGACGGTGTTCTTGTATGTGCCGGGTATTGTGGTTTATGGCCTGATGCGTCGGCAGCAGGGCAAGAAGCCGTTTACGGCGCTTGAGTGGTTGCTTGTCGCGGCACTGCTGGTGGCGCTGGCTTATGCGCTGCTTCAGCTGCTGACTGGTGGGCTGGATAAGACACTTGGTATTACGATGCCCAAGCTGTTTAACTAATGAGGAGCTATGCGGTGCGCCAAGAATAGGGCGCACCGCATTGATAATAAGAGAAAGGAGTGTGATGTTTCATTACGCGATTACCCGCCGGCCAAGCCGTAGTTTGATCAACGGCATTAGCCAGACGCCGGAGAAGGGGAAGCCAGACTACGAGCGGGCAATACAGCAGTACGATCAGTACGTTGCGCTGCTCCGCCAGTGCGGTCTTGAGGTGACGGTCTTGGAGCCCAATGAGGAGTATCCGGATAGCGTCTTTATTGAGGATAATGCTCTGTGTACGCCGCATGGAGTGGCGATTTTGTCGCGGCCTGGGGCAGCAAGCCGGCGCGGCGAGGCGAACTTGCCGGATTTGCGCCAGGCGCTCAGCCAGCATTATGATATTATTGAGCAGGTCGAGGCACCGGGTACCGTCGACCCCGGCGATATTATGATGGTGGGCGACCACTACTATATTGGCCTGAGCCACCGCACCAACCAGGCAGCGGCCGAGCAGATCACTGCTATCCTTGAGCGCTATGGCATGACGGCCGAGACGGTTGAGGTGACAGGGATTCTGCACCTGAAGGATGATGTGGTTTACTTGGATAACAACAACCTGATCGTTGCCAAGGCGTATGAGCACCACCCAGCCTTTGCACCATTTAACAAACTGGTGGTGGATGACGATGAGTACTATGCGGTGAATAGCTTGTGGATTAATGGCACGGTGATTGTGCCGCGGGGCTTTCCTAAGATCGAGCAGCAGATCCGCGACTGTGGCTACCACGTAGAACTAATTGATACCAGTGAATTTGAAAAGATAACCGGCAGTTTGACCTGCATGTCGTTGAGGTTTTAGGATGAGTACAATTGTGATTGCATTGGGTGGTAACGCCCTCCAAAAACAAGGTGAAGCAAGTGCGGCTGCCCAGCAGCGAGTGGCGAGCGAGACGGCGACCCAGCTAGTGCCGCTGATTGCAGCTGGGCATCGGCTGGTGATTGTTCACGGCAATGGACCACAGGTGGGGAATATTGTGCTCCATGAGGAGGCGATTAATACCCCTGAGGTACCAACGATGCCGCTTGATACGTGTGGCGCGATGAGCCAGGGAGAGATCGGCTACTGGCTACAGCAGGCGCTGACGAATGAGTTTGCCCGCCGTGGTATGCCAAACCACGCAGTGACGATGGTGACGCAGACGGTGGTTGATGCGGGTGACCCGGCGTTTGCAAATCTTACGAAGCCAATCGGGGTCTTTTATGCCTCCGAGGCTGAGGCGCAGCAGTCGGCGGCGGGGCGCGATTTCGTCTTCAAAGAAGATGCGGGGCGAGGCTGGCGCCGCGTTGTGCCATCACCTCGGCCGCAGCGCGTGGTCGAAGAAGGCGCGGTGCGTGCTTTGCTTGATGCTGGCTTGACCGTTGTGACAGCGGGTGGCGGCGGAATTCCGGTGGTTGAGAATGAAGCGCACGGTATGGCCGGCGTCGAGGCGGTGATCGACAAGGACTTTACCGCTGCGGTGGTGGCTGATGCGATTGATGCCGAAGCCTTGGTGATTCTCACGGCCGTCGATAACGCGATGGTCGACTATGGTACGCCGCAGGCCCGTGCGATTGGTCAGACGACCAGCCAGGAGATGCAGGCTTATGCCGAGCAGGGGCAGTTTGCGTCGGGTAGTATGCTACCGAAGGTGCAGGCCGCGCTCAATTTCGTGGCAAAGCCTGGTCGGCGCGCTATCATTGCCAACCTAGAGCACGCCGCTGCCGCTGTAGCAGGTGAGCAAGGGACGATTATTGTGTCGTAGAAGCGTCGTAAGAGAAAAGATAATGAGACACTGGCATAGAGAAGCCAGTGTCTCATTTGATTTAGTCGTGCGTGGTGCTTGTGCTAGGCGGCTTGAGAGGGCTGCTCTAAATGATCGAGGTCGATGCTGCATGTCACCTGGCGTGAACCCTCGGATCGAACTATCCGGAATTTCCGGATAGTTGCCTCACGCTCCAGCTCGCCAGAGTCGTAGATGTTGCGCAGGTGGAGCGTGATGTTGGCCCGAGTGGTGCCGAACAGTTCGGCCATCCGGCGCTGCGTTAGCCGGGTTGTCTGAAAAGACGTATCAAGACGATGATGCAACGATCTGTACCTGGTATGAAGAAGATAAAGGATAGACTATATACACTATCACAGAAAAAGACCAGCAAGATTCCAACTCGTGAAGATTATTATGACAAGGGAAAGCATATAGCTATCCTAAAAGTAAGTGAAAGGTGTTTTTAGAGCGGTAATGGGAAAAGTGGTGTCAGAGTATGGCGAAGTGTAAAAACATCATGTAAGGCGTAAAATTGTAGTATGAGAAAAATCATTGTATGTATGATAAAAGGATAGTGATATTGTAATAAGCTCAGTTGCAAAGAGAGAATATATAAATGCGAATTCAATTTACCGTAACCGATGAAGAACTGAAAACTTTAACGAAAAAAGCAATAGAGGGTAATTACCCAAGTGTGAGTGAATATTGTAAGTGCAGCAGTCTACAAGAAAATACAAGCTATGTCACACTGTATACTGCCTTACTCAATACAATAAGCTCCTTGCCGAAGGGAAAAGAGTTTGTTTTAAGGGAATTAATCGCAACACCGCCGGCTTTGATAGGCAGATGGTTTTATGAAAATGTCAATAATGGACTTGTAAAGAATGTGGAGCACATCGGAAAAGCTGAAGGTGGAATAGAAAAATATAAGAGAATATGATGTTGATTTCAAATAGCTTATAGTGCGTATCAGATTGGAAAAGATATTGAGATAATTGTGGAGGTGCATTTCATGACAGAAGAAAATAAAAAGATTGTGGTAATAGATGAAACGACAATTAAAAGCAAGATTCACTATGTAAGAAATCAAAAGGTTATGCTTGATTTTGAACTTGCTGAAATTTATGGATATTCTACAAAAAGATTTAACGAACAAGTTAAAAGAAATAATGAAAAATTTGATGATGATTTTATGTTTCAATTGACTGATGAGGAAATATCTGAACTTTCAAGGTCGCAAAATGCGACCTTGAACAAAGGAACAGGTAGAGGAAGCAATATAAAGTACAATCCCTACGCCTTTACGGAGCAGGGTATTTATATGCTTATGACCGTATTAAGGGGAGACCTGGCAGTTAAACAGAGCAAGGCTTTAATACGATTGTTTAAGCAGATGAAAGACTTTATTATTGAAAATCAAGATTTTATCGGCTCAAAAGAATTAGTCCAAATAGCTATACAGACTAATAAGAACACACATGATATAGCAAAGATAAATGATACAATAAGCACCTTAGCAACAAAAGAGGATTTGAAAAAAGTGATGGATAATTTTATAGATCCGGATACCTATAAACACTTCCTCTTGATGAATGGAGATAAGATAGAAGCTGATGTTGCCTATACTAAGCTATATAAGTCTGCCAAGAAAAGCATTTATGTCATAGATAACTATATAGGCTTAAAAACATTAGAACTGCTAAGAGCTGCAAAGGATAGTGTTGAGGTCATTATATTTAGCGATAATGTAAGACATAAAGATATGCTTACAAAAAATATTCTCCATGATTTTATAAGAGATTACCCTACCATCAATGTAAAAATGAGGATTGCAGGTAAAAAGTATCACGATCGGTATATTGCGATAGACTATGGGACAGAACATGAAGCCTTTTATCTTTGTGGAGCATCATCAAAAGACGCCGGAAATAAAATATCAAGTATTACCAAGATAGAAGAATCATCAAAGGATATGTATCATACGATGTTTGGTGGAATGTTACACAATAAGAATTTAAAAATTTAAAAATTTAAATATGTCAATAACAGATGAGACAGTTATATAAGCTTTAAGCAGGGCGGTAGAAGTAAAAATCTAACGTCTTTTTATGTGCAACAAATAGAAGGAAAACTATGTGCAAATAAAAATAAAAATAAACAAACAACAGTAACAAAGACGACAAAGAAGATCGGAAAGACCATGTATGAGGTGAGATTATCTATCTTTCATTTGCTTAAATGTTCTCATTAAGGCTCTCCTTTGCTTAATAGCACGTTCACCTCTTAACACGGTCATAAGCATATAAATACCCTGTTCCTTTGTTCAAGGTCACATTTTGTGATCTTGAAAGTTCAGATATTTCCTCATCAGTTAATTGGAACATAAAGTCTTCGCCTTCAAACTTCTCAATATTGTTTTTTTACCTGTCTATTAAATCTTCATGATAAAAGTAGTAGAAATACTATGCAGGATAAACAAAAAAGATAAATGTTGAGAGAATTTCGAAGTAAAGTCGGACGGAAAAGATGGTTTTAATTAAAAGATCCTTGATGAGTCGTAACAGATCAGCGCGCTTATGTGGACGTAAATTCCAGAGTTGCTGTTGACAATGGTATCAAAAGACATATAATTCTAGGCAGACACAGGCTAATGCCGTGTCACTCTAATCTCCGGCGGGTGGTTTTCAGGTCACACAGCGGGAGATTTTTTGTTGGCGTATTTTGATGAAAATAGCCATTGACATGACTGCCGAAAGGTATATAGTCTATAACTAGACACAGTTAATCGCTGTGTTGCTTAAAATCTCCGGCAAGTAGTTTCTAAGCTGCACCGCGGGAGATTTTTGTTTTAGAGTGATTATCGTGGTCGATATGAAGTCTCGGCGATCGCTGCGTTTATCTTCTTTGATTTGGACACGGAAGTAGGTGCCATCTTTTGTTATGCCGTCATAGAGCGATTCTTTCCGATGTGTGTTTGTTAGGTGTGGCAGAGGTATTGAGATTTCGCTTAGGCGATTTAGCTATGGTGTTGTTGAAAATATTATATTAACCTAATAAATAAGTCTAACGATATAATGTTATACATGAGAGATAGTGAGAGTATAGCAGAGAAACGCTCGCGAGAGGATATTATATCTGATATAGAACTACTTTTAGCAAAAAAAGGTTATATATTTGCCTTTGCAGAGGTTATTTCAAAAGATTTCTTTGTAGATGTACAAAATGTAGCTAATATTGACTGGCGTGCGAGATTGCATAGCAATGAGGTAGCATTTCTTATGGGTCTAATGCTTAAAAATGAAGCCGTCAGTTTTAATGAGATTAACAAGGAACAAATCGATGAAGCAATCAAATACACCAGGTTATTACTTGATGAGCTTCATAGTACTTATAGGTACAATTTTTACGAAGCTATAATGAAACACTCATCAGAACAGATCAAGGCTATGAGCGACGAAGAGAAAGAAAAAGAGTTTCGAGAGATCTTTGGTAGTAAAGAGATGATTATAGAGACTACTTTTTACGGCGATGTAGGATTTTATGACGTGCAGCCATTTGAGATAGCGCAAAAGCTATATGCTCGAGATGAAGATTGGATTAAGAGCAACACGAAGTTTAGTGTTATAAAGTCAAAAACTATATTCTTTGCTCTAAAGGACATGTTCAATCGTATACATCTCGCTCGCTCAATATCTGCCAACAAACAAGTAAGGTTATTACGAGCGATAGATGAAATATCCTTTCACTTTGATCTCATAGTTGAAGCTGTGCAGAACATAGACAAAAGTATTAAGAAAGAGGATATTAGAGCATTTCTTGAACTATTCAGCTGCTCGTTTGGTGACCAGTTAGAAACATTAAATGAGCCTGGAAATGAGAATATATTCACCTATAAGCCAATTATCAAACTAGCAAACGATACCTATTTCTTCCCGAACACGATGGCACTGGCCTCAGCTATATATAAGAGTCCCTTGTATTGGATGCGCCAAGATGAGCAGTACATCAATACTGTTAATAAACACATTGGCGAGGTAGCCGAAGACATAACCTACAATTACTTCAAAAATATCTTTGGTGAATCAAATGCATACAAAGCTGTAAAGATTATCAAAGGAAAGAAAACCTTGACCGATATTGACGTTATGGGAGTCGTAGGTAATGTAGTTATTATCGCACAGAATAAAAGTAAAAAAATGACAGCTTCTGCGCTCAATGGTGATGTTGAAGCTATTAAATCCGATTTTCAGAAGGCAGTTATTGACCCGTACAAGCAAGGTATAAAAGTCCGTAGCGTAATTCTAGGCAACGAGCCCTACAAATTAGTTGATAAGTCTGGCAGTCAAATTACACTACCAAAAGGTATAAAGCACGCGTATATATTATGCGTATCAAATGAGCCATATCCAGCTGCGATGGATCAAATGCGTGCGTTCTTAGCGGATATCAACCAATTACCGCCAATGCAGATAAGCTTGTTTGACCTCGACCTAATGGCTGAATATTTCAAAGACCCCTACGAGTTTGTCTTTTATATTAAGCAACGTCTTGAAAATCACGAAAATATAATATCGTCAAACGAGATTATTCATCTTGCATATCATCTGCGATATGGGCTATTTATGCCTAAAAATTCTGACATGCTCGTGTTAGACCAATCCTTTGGTCAAATCCTCGATGCAGACTATTATCACAGAAAGATGGGTACTCCGAAGCCTGAAAAGAAAGATGCCTTATTTGATCCTTGGCAGAATAAAGATTTTAAACAACTTATCGACATGATTAAGCAGATCAATAATCCCTTGGTAACTGATGCTATTTTCTTTCTAATGACGATACCTCACAATGTCATAGACGCTCTGATGAAGCAGATAAAGAAAGCTAATACTCAAACTAATAAAGATAATGGTAGGCTACATGACTTCTCAATTCAGATCACAAACAACGAAAAACCTTGGGGAGGTATAACGTATGTTATTGGCAGCAGTGCACATGATGTTATATCTAGATTGCAGGTAATATCTTCCGTAAACAAGTATAGGGCAAAAGCTGAGATATGGCTTGCGCTGGGCGCAAATAATGTTGGTGACATTCAATGTATTATATTTAATAATCAACCGTGAACACCACCAAGAAATATAGACGAGGAGCTCGCTTATTTATATCTCTAAATAAGAGAACTCATGTTAAGTAATATACTATAGGGGTAAAACCTAACGCTGAGAAATACAGAGTTACCAGTCAGTGAAATATTTGGTGCCTTAGTATCTGACCATAATAATACTTTTACATAGGTACACAGTAAATGTGGTGCGGCGAGCTACAAAGCGTGACAGTGAAATCTAAATCGTTCCTCGGCCGGACAATATAGGCAGTGAATGGAAGAAGAGCTAAGTATTTGGTACTTTATTTCTCAAACTACTTGACATTTCAGTATACCTTGTATAGCATAGTACCAGGCAATAACAATAATATAGTAAGGAGTATCGAATGAGGAGAATCGATATAATCAAGCGAGCAGGGCGTAACCTGCGCCAAGCCAAGGCTCGCACAGCACTAACAGCACTGGCGATGTCGGTGGGAGCATTTACAATTGGTCTGGCGTTGATGCTGGGCAATGGCGGCCGGGCTTTCTTGACCTCGATAATTGATAGTGCCGGTAGTGCCTCAACGGTGTATGTGACGCACGCCCGTGACGAAAAGAAGTTACCTGAATATGGCAAAAATAAGGCGGTGAATGAGAGCGGCACCCTCGTGCTGAGCGATGATGATGTCGCCAAGCTCAGCAAGCTGGATCATGTCAAGACAGTGCGGCCGTACGCGAATGTAACCCAAGTGGTGCGCTACGTAGAGAGCCCAGCCAACCACAAGCGGTTGATTGCCTCGATTAACGTCAAGAACGAGGGCAAATCATCGAAGATTGTGGCTGGTGAATTGACGAAGACTGATGACGGTACAGACCTCGTGCCTGGCCAAGCCATCCTTGCCAAGGAATATCTGGCCGACTTCGGCTTTGACTCGGCCCAGGATGCGGTTGGCAAGACGGTTACGCTCCATGCTCAGGGGCCAGGCGGGACGCATGATGCCCAGCTGACTATTGTGGCGGTCGAAACAGCCGGTATGGCCTCAATTGGCTACCAGCCTGGTGTGACGATTGCAACCGATGATGCGCTGCTTATCAACCAAAAGACCAAAGCTCCCGGCGCAGCTAACCAGTACCCAAGCGTCGTAGTACGGGCAGATAGTGATGATCATGCTGCCGCTGTGAAAGACGCAGTCGTCAAGCTCGGTGGTGGTACCTACCAAGCCCAGACCTTTACTGAAGCGAAGGAAGGTATGCTCAGTCTCATCAATGGGGCGCAGTACGGCCTGCTCGCCTTTGGTGCCCTCGCCTTGCTGGCCAGTATGTTTGGGATTATTAACACTATGTACATCTCGGTGCTGGAACGAACGCAGCAGATTGGCCTGATGAAGGCGCTGGGGATGCGTAGCCGTGATGTTGGTAAGCTCTTCCGCTACGAGGCTGCGTTGATCGGCATCATCGGTGGTGCGATTGGTGCGGGCGGGGCCAGCCTACTGAGCTTGCTCAACCCCTGGATCGTTGAGAAGCTCAAGTTTGAGGAGGGCATGCAGCTGCTTCTACCCGAAGCCTGGCAGATGGTTGCCCTCGTGGCACTACTGGCCATCCTCGGCATCATTGCCAGCTACTTACCGAGCCGCAAAGCAACCAAGCTTGACCCAATCGAGGCATTAAGGACAGAATAGAATAAGGAGAAGGACATGATTGAACTACGGCATATTACCAAAACCTATGGCAAAAAGCACAACCAATTTACGGCACTCAATGACATTAACCTGACCATCCCTGGGGGCGCCAGCGTCGCCATCCTCGGCAAATCTGGCTCGGGTAAATCCACCCTGATGCACGCTATCTCTGGCCTGGACCGGCCGCAAACGGGGCAAGTGGTGATCGGCGGGCGAGATATCCTGCAGATGAAGCCGCGGCAGGTTGATGCCTTCCGGGCACGGACGATTAGCTTTATCTTCCAGAGTTTCTTTGTCGAGGGTAACGATAGTGTGGTGAGCAACGTGATGCTGCCGCTGGAGATCGCTGGCGTGCCGCGGGCGCAGCGCAGCGCCAAGGTGAACCAGGCGCTCGAGGCGGTCGGTCTGGCCAGCAAAAAGCACAATAAGGCTAAGGATCTGTCTGGTGGGCAGAAGCAGCGCCTGGCAATTGCCCGAGCAATCGTGGGCGAGCCGAAGATCCTATTTGCCGATGAGCCAACCGGCAACCTGGACAGCGAGACGGGTACCCAGATCGAGGAGCTGCTCTTTCGCCAGCAGCGTGAGCATGGCACAACGCTGATTATTGTGACGCACGATGCAGATCTGGCTAAGCAATGTGACTACCAAGTGGTGATCAAAGACGGGCGTGTCACACGCCATAACATCCCAGGAGGGCACTGATGAATGCAACTGACTATGCCGAGGCGCTGACGACGCAGCTGCGCAAAGGCTTCTTATCGTACTGCGTGCTGGTGGTGTGTGCCAAGGAGCCGCGCTACACCAGCGAGATCATCCAGCAGCTCCGTCAGGCTGACCTGATGGTGGTGGAGGGGACGATCTACCCATTACTGAGTCGCTTGCAAAAGGATGGGCTCTTGCAACACGAATGGAAAGAAAGTGAGCAAGGGCCACCGCGCAAATATTACACGGCCACATCATTTGGCGCAGAGGTAACCAAGCAGCTCAAACACAATATTGCGGCACTAAGTAGTACAATAGAGAAGTTGTAAGGAGGACATGTCATGAAGGAAATTACCAATATCCACCTCGCCAAGACGCCATTTCGTGTTGAGGTTGAGGCAAAGCACGCGCTGGGAGAGTATCTGGCGTCGATTCAGCAGCGGATGCATGCCGAGCCAGAAGCAATGCGCGAGATCGAAGCGCGGATGGTTGAGCTGCTCGCCGAGCGCGGTGTGACGCGCGATGGTGTGGTGACTACTGAGGATGTTACGGCACTGCGCGGTCAGATGGGCGAACCTCGGGAGTTTGCCAGTGAAACCGAGGCAGGAGACGACGATGCTGCACTGCAAGATGCAGCTGAGGCGGCTCTCGCGGACGGGGCACCCAAGCAGCTGATGCGCGATACAGATCATGCGTTGATCGGTGGGGTGTGTGCTGGGGTAGCGGCGTACTTTGGAATTAGCCCACTGTGGATCCGTCTGCTGGCGATCGTCTCACCCTTTATGACGTTTGGGACGGCGCTGCTGATCTATATCGTGATGTGGCTTTCTATTCCACCAGCAGTGACGGCGTCGGATAAGCTGCGTATGGCCGGTAAGCCAGTGACGTTTGATAGCTTAAAAAAAGCCGCTGCCGAGCCTGCCGGCGGTAGCCAAGCGGCCCAGACTGCGGCGAAGGTGCTGCGCATTATGATTGGCTGTGGGGTCTTGATGATGGCGCTGGGTGCACTCGTCGCACTAATGGTTGGTGGCGTCATGAGCGCGACTATGGTCTCAAGCATGGGCGACTTTGCTGCGCAGAGCTGGCTGTGGTTGGCGTATGGCTGTGCAGTGCTCGGCGGCGTGGCGCTGACTGCTTTGCTCTCACTTGGCGCATGGAGTATCTTTGCCTGGCGGCTGAAGCGGCCGGTTGGTATTGCCATGCTGGCGATGCTCCTCGTTGGGGCAGTTGCTATCTCTGGCCTAGCGGTTGGTGGCATGAATGCGGGGATGAGCTTAGAGCGCCAAATGCGCGACGTGCAGCGCACCAAGGTGGTTGACGTCGCCGATGCCACTACGGTGCGCGTCGATGGCACCGCCAGGGTGAGCTATGGGGGCTATGCTGAAAAGCCGCGTGTTGAGATAGATTACCTGCAGATGAAGGGTGTCAAAGAGCCAACAGCGACGATTGCTAAGGAGGGCAGCCGGGCTATTGTGACCGTGCAGCATGATGCCTGTCGTGATCGCCATAACCTCTTCTCGGCGTGTACTTACTCACCCAAGGATTATGTCAGCGTCCGCGTCTATGGGCCATCGCCACAGATGATGGAGGTGGACCATCGCCCTGATGTGGTGACCGATCGGTCGTAGCTGCGGTGAGGATAGACACTAAAACCCGCTTGGATGAGCGGGTTTTTATATGTTTTTGTTTTTTGGGTAGAGGGGAAGCAGAGAAGTATGCGATGGGCTGCGTCTTGGTCGGTATGGCGATTTATGGCACCTTTGCTATACTAGAGGTATGAGTCAGCCGTCGTCTTCCCAGATTTTGAGTCCATCGGCGCTTGCGATGGTAGCGCAGCACTGCAAAGTGGCGCGCGATCAGGTGCGGGTGGTGCCGATTGACGGCGCGTCAACTGGGTGCCGGCGAGCTGTTGCACTGGCTGGGACGCAGGCGGTGTTTGTCAAGGAAGCTGATCCAGAAGCCTCGAACCACGCTGCGCTGGCAGCGGCTCTGAGCAAAGATGATGCGGTGATCCGAGCGCTGCAACAGGCCGGTTCGCCATTGGTGACAGAGTTTGTTCAGTATGATGATGAGCGGGTGATTATGCTGAGCCAGGCGTATATTGCTAAGGATGGCTGGCAGTGGCAGCCGCCTGACGTGGCAGATAAGTTGGCTCGTCAGCGGTATGTAGCGGCGGTGCTGCGGGCGATTGCTCAGCTTGAGCAGACCACGCTGCCTGCGGCGGCAGCTAAGACGCTTGGGCTGCATGCTACGGCGTTTGACCGGGTGGTGCAGTGTCAGGGGCTTCGGCTGCTCTGCGATGATGCGACGCGGCGTGAGGAGCTCCAGCAGACGTACCGCTCCTGGGCTGAGCAAGCCAGTAAGCCAGTGATTCGCCAGCGCTACGAGCAGGTTTGCGCTGTGCTTGATAATACCGAGCGCTTGGCTGATCTTGCCATGCTGGCCCAGCAGGTGGCTGACCAGCCATGTGATCGCTTGAGCCACGGCGATGTGCGGAGTGAGACAATTGCCTACCATGCTGCTCAGGATAAAGTGAAGCTAATTGATTGGCAGTGGGCAGCTTATGTGCCAAAGCAGTGGAGTGCAACCGAGTTCTTGCTCGATATGGCGCGCCGCGGTTACGATGTGCAGGCCTGGCAGGCCGAGCTGAACCGGCCGCTACTTGCTGGCCTAGTAGGGTATTATGCCGTGTGTAGTGCTCAGCCCGCTCCTGAGGCGGCTCAGGCAGTGCGGCGGCTCCAGGCGTATATGGCAGCCACAGCGTATGATATGCTAGGTTTGAACAGCTAAGGACTATTCGTGGATGCTTATGGTTGCTGCAAAAAGGTTACTTGTGCATATCACGAGTGTCTATGGGTGTCATGTTAGATGATAGGAGGTGAATATTCCATGGGAAAGACGGCGCACAGTAGTCTTGGGACTAGTCCAGCCACCAAGCAGAGAGAAGAAGGTGAGATTTCGTCTCAGAGTATGCAGCCACGGTATAACCAGGAGACTGAACGCGCGATTGCTCAGGCGCGTGCTATGATGGATGGCACGCAGCCATCGCAGCAGTATACGTCTTTTGCTGCACTGGTTGCAGCGATTGATGCAGAATCGTGATGTGAACCCTTTGATATGCTATGAGACGACGACGATTCATGAGCGGCGCTAGAGAGATAGGTCAGGCACGTCAGAGAGGTGATAACGTGTGTCGGTTATAGCGGATAGTGGAATACTGAAGCATGTCTTCTTTTTCTTCATCTCCTGATGCAGTATATGGCTTAGATAAACGAGCTTAGGTTAGTTGTTCATGAAAATATAATCACGTCAGAGTGGTACGAGTAAGGGGAACATCTACTGGTGGTTTGGTTACTTTGCTCGCTTGTTTTATACGTGCTTTGTCATGGGAAAGAGGGTAGCCGTGCAAGGAAGGAGTACGCCGTATGACCTATACGGGATGGCGTGGCCACGAGAATATGGGTTGTCTTGTTATGTGTGGGGTATATGACAATTGATGAGGGATGTCGTGGTATAGCAATAGTCTGTTCGTCGTGCAGCGTGATGAGCGTGAGTATGGGTATGCTGAGCGGTGTACGTTTTTAATTTGCCGGACCACTCAGATGATAGCTAAACAGAAGAGTTACTCGTGTACTGAGCGGTATTTGCGTGGAAGGGTTTAATGTGCAGGAGATTGCTTGAGGCATCCGCTCGAGGCACTAGTATCGTGGGTATAACGTAAGGATACTAGCGCCATAGTTCTTCAAGCGAGTAGGAGTGTTCTGGTTCGTCAAGCGGGGTCCATAATGGTGCTTGGTTTTCTTGGGCTAGTGCTTGATGTGTGATAGCTATCTGCACGGCAGTGTCACAATCGATGCGCTGCTCTACTGCTCGAATAGTTCGCTGTAAGTGTCGCTGCTCTCGATTCGATGCCACAACGAAGAGCAGAGCAGGTAATGGCTGTCCTGTGACTGCCCAGCCACCATGACGAAAGTACGAGAGGTACTGAGCAATTGTTTTGGTGATTGCTGCTCGTGGTGTACTAGCGGCGAAGATATCGAGAAAAAAGCGACGCGTCTCTGAGGCTGTTTTAAGTGATCCAAAGGCATCGGGCAGCTTTTGAGGAAAGTAGTGGTAGTGCGCCATCTCCCGCGGTAAAAATACCCGCAGTGCTGGATGGTACTGCTGCAGCTGATGAGTCCACTGGTACACGGCAAGTACGTGGTCGACAAACGATTGGCTGACTTGGGCATCTCGATAGCTTGCTTTGATGAGCTGCGCCGTTACCCGAGGTTCGTTATCGATCTGCTGCAGTACCCGCAACCCTCGTGCTGTCAAATAGTAGGCTGCTGGTTTGCCTTGGAGCTTCATGTGGCTGGTATAGCGGCGTGCTACAAGACCATGGTTGCATAGAGCAGTAAGACGGGTATGTAAGCTTGATCCGGCAGCAACTCCGAGGCTCTTGGCAAGTAACTGCCGCGTTCCAAAACGGTATCGGTATAGTGCAATAAGAATAGAATGCTGTCGTTCCCCTAACACTGAGCGCTTATCTGTGCCAAGCTGAACACGATTTTGTTTATTTTCTCTCTTGCTCATACTATATTCACGTCTCCTTGCCTCCTCACAACCTTTCTATCTCTCTCACTACCTTTATATATTCATCTCTCTTTATCTATATTTATCTCTATACATCTCTTTCTCTATATTTCTCTATCTACATCCTTATCTATATCTCTATCTATACTTATCTCTATCTTTATTTCTATTTACTTATTTTTATATCTCTTTATTTCTATCTTTACATTTCTCTATATTCACACCATTCTCTATCTTTACCTATATCTCCATACATCCATATATTCATATCGATTTCTCTCCTATTATATATAAATATATAAAAGAAGAGAAAAAAGAACCACGCTAACAGGGAAAAAACAGAGTAAACCAGGCGAATTTCGAAATTCGCCTGGTTTGAAGGAAGAAAATGGTTAAAATGGAGGTATTGTAAGGGGGTGGTAGAGTGCTAGAAAGCAAGAGATAGAGACGCTAATAAGTACAATCGTAAGGGGATGTAGCCTAAGCTGAGAAGCGGGGTGAGGAGGAAGGCCAGGCTGTGAGGTGTCAGGAATAACGGTTAAAGCTTATCTCATGTCTACCATATCTTATTAGCGGTGTACGTTTCATAGTATATATACCAGCATATTGTTTATAGGTGAGCTTGGATAGCTCTAAGAGTGTTAAGTGAGCTAAGACGCTGTTTTGTATGATAGAGTGTGACTTGTTGCCAGGTGCGCTTCAGTAAGCTCGACACAAACAACTGGAAGCCCCTACTCGCCTTCCATAGGCGTCTCATTGTGGGTGAGGTAGCTCCGGAGTCGAGCACGGCTAGCTCGGCACATCCACTTCCACGGTGAAGGCTGTCTGCCGCCAGGCCAAGTAGCGACATGTATTGGTGTGGAATGCTTCAGCCGCGATACGTCAGAAGGCTCTGCATACATCCCTCGGTCTGCTCATCAACTGCCCGTAGCACGACAGACACCTCGCGCGACTCCACTCGGCAACTCTAGAATCGGTTCCTGCACTATTCACGGATGTAGCTCAGCTAACTGCTGGTCTGTTTTATTACCATCTCAGCAACACCAAATGTGACAAATGTGAACCTCCTGGCAAGAAATACAAGCAGTTTTATTGACGAACTCACTGAATATGAATATGAAAATGAATACTGCAATAGTTAGGTGCAGTTAAATCTGCGCTACCGCAATTCCCAGCGGATGGTTTTCAGGCTACACCGCGGGTTATTCTTGCACTGCATTGGATTTGGCTTGAATTTAGCATGTGATACTAAAGCATAGTTCATGAAGAAACAAGGCCGTATTATCGCTAACGGAGTTATCCTCCAGCAACACGAAATGTCTACCGTGGTGTTCTTAACGCAACAAGGGTTTGACGTCGCGCTCATTCCTCCTCAGCGTCGCAAAGGTGCGCACACCCCAGACATCCACATGGACGGACTCAACTGGGAGATGAAGCTCCCTAAAGGCCAGAGTGCACACACGATTAAACGTGCGTTTAAGACCGCCTCTCGCCAATCGGCGAACATCATCTTCGACTTACGGAGCTCTAAGTTACCTGATGAAGCCAATCTACCAAAACTTGAAAAGGAATTTACAGACCTACGAAGTGTCAAGCGGTTGATGATCATTACAAAGAGTAGAGGAATAATTGATAAAACAAAGTGAGTTTGCTACTCTAAATACAGAAGAGGCGTCGCCACCGTGGTTCTGCGGAGGCCGCGCCTCTTCTTTTTTGATTGTCGTGAATGACTGCTTGTAGAGTCACCTTCAATCATATTCAAATATAATCAGTCAATTGTATTGCGTTGTAATGAGATGCAGGTCACCCGCAAAAGAACACATTCCTGATGCATGTGTAGTATGGTAAGAGTATAACTAGTTTAGTTGTGCCAAATTCGGAATTAGTTGACAAGATAAACAAAGTGCTGAGAAAGTACGACTATCCAGAAGTTAGCGATTGTATAGAAGAAATGCTTGCAGTCTCTGCGTTAATCAAGTCAAGACCTCTGTCTCGGGTGCGCTTCAGTAAGAGAAATAAGATAGTTGTTACTTAGCCCAATCCAGTTGCCGCCAATCAGCCCTCGCCAGTGTATATACCCTCCATTTCACTGCCTTGCCTGCAACTTCACCTTGCTCGATTCCCGCGTACCGATAGCCAAGCCTTTCGAGCGCATTCCAGCTGTGGACGTTTTGCATGTAGGCCTTTGCCTCAATTATTGCAAAACCACCTTCAGAAAACGCCCAATTGCAGGCTGCTTGCTTGGCAGAACTCCCAAGGCCTTGACCCCAGTTTTTCGGATTGCCAATCAGTGTACAAAATGCCCCAGCTGTGACGCCGTATTTGTGGCTTAGTTTTCTTATCTCGTTAATTTCAATATTGCCAACGATCTTGCCATCACGCTCAATCATCCAGCTATACCGATCGTCATCGTCAAGCATATTCTGGAGATGTGCCACCTCGTCTTCCTCAGTCATCTGCGAAAAATCCGCACCCAAATACTGTGTCACCTCTGGCCGATGAATCCACGCTGTGGTAATTGGCGCATAAGCTGGGCTTGGCTTAACCAGGCGCAGTGTTTGAGTCTTGCTGGAGGATGGTATGGCGATGGTGCGGGTGTACATACTAGTAATATCTTATCACCTATCGATGATAGTAAGGTTGAAAGATGACTGCATGAAGGTAAGCCCACTCTTATACATTATTCATCTTGCCGTAGTAGACATATAATACCAGTTTTCCGCATCATGCTATTTCGGGTGCAAGGTTACCTTGAGGGTGTGTTTCTTACCAACACGCAAAATGTCACCGTTAGCAAGTGGTGTATATTCGCTGGAAATTTTGGAGTCATTGATCTTCACGGCATTTTGCTTGATGAGCCGTCTGGCCTCGCCGCGACTTTTTGTGATGCCCAGTCGGACAATGATATCGATAATTGACTCATGGGCATCTACCTGAATGACGTCAATATCCTTAGCAAGATTCTTCTGACTCACCTCAGAGACCCATTGCTGCTCGGCATCAACGGCGGCGCTCGCTCCGTGGTACATTGACACTATCTCTCGGGCAAGATCCTTTTTGATATCGCGTGGGTTTTCTCCATCGTCGAGTCGATTTTTAATTACAGCAATCTCACTCATAGGCAGGCGCGTACAATCCACAAAACACTGGTAAATACCCGCATCCGCCAGCTGCATGATTTTAAAGAACATATCTTTGGCATTCAGATCGAGACCCACACCGGTGCCAAGGCTTTTGCTCATTAATTTTTCGCCGGTTTCTGGGTTTTCGAGCAGTGTGGTTGTCATGACAAACTTTTCTTTTTGCTTGTAGCGCTTGAGCAATGTACGGCCAGCCAGCATGTTGAATGTTTGGTCGGTGCCACCAATCTCTACATCAACATCCATTGCCACAGAATCGTAGCCCTGCATCAGCGGATAGAAGAACTCATGGACGAAGAGTGGCTTCTCGGCAGCGACTCGCTTTTTGAACGCATCGCGCTCTAGCATCTGCTGCACAGTAAAGTTGGAGGCAAGCTCCACGGAATCTTCAAATGTTAGCTTGGAGAGCCACTCCGAATTAAACTGGAATTCTATCGGGTTGTCGATATCGCTAAAGTCTAGAATCTTGCCAATTTGTGCCTTAAATGTCTGCAGGTTCTCCAGCACTTGTTCGCGTGTTAGCTGCACACGCATCGAAGTTTTATCGCTCGGATCACCGATCATGGCGGTAAAGTCGCCAATTAGCACAATAATCCGGTGGCCAAGAGCGTGGAACCGTTCGAGTATCAGATAATTTGTTGAGTGCCCAAGATGAACATAGTTCGCAGTTGGGTCAATACCAAGATAGAATGTGAGGCGGCGGCCACTTTGTAGCTCCTTTTTGAGACTATCTTTGCTCGGAAGAATTTCGGCAACTGAGCGAGATAGCGCTTCATCGATCAAGTGTTCGTCGGTAATAACGTGGTGCGCTTGAGTATTCATGTATAGTATTTTACTACATACGAGAAGAGATAAAAACTAACACATCTGAGCTCACTTGTCGTGTGCCGCTGGAGTCCTATGATGTACGGTGTATCACAATTTGAAAGGGAACTGCGAGTGTGCAAATGTCTTGTTTATACATAGATGTATGACACCGCTTATGCTACTTATGCTACTGTTGATGGTAGTGCTAGATCTGAAGATACACTACAATAATACTATGAATCAAGAATGGAACGTTATAAGTCAAAAGAAGTTAGTCGACTCACCGTGGTACAAGCTCAATATTGAAACCGTCAGGCAAAGTCCTTGATGATTATTACATGCGAGAGGGTATGAACGCCGTTTTGATCGTTCCACGCACTTATGAAGGCAAATTTTTACTGGTGCGTCAGTATAAACACGGAGCGCAGCAAAGTGTTATAGAATTTCCTGCGGGTAAGATTGATGCGGGTGAATCTGCTTTAATTGCTGCAAAAAGGGAATTATATGAAGAGACTGGAGGCACCTCCAGTCTTTTTGTAGAGGGACCTACATTTTTTGAGGACCCTACGAATAGCCGTGTCAAGATAGCGATCGTCTTTGCTGATAATGTCACTATAAAGCATAGGCAACATCTTGATGATAATGAGGATATTGAAGTAATACAGCCAATAACTGACGAGCTACGAACTATGCTCATGAATAATGAGCTATCTGTGGCAGCATCCGTAGCAGCAGGTTGGATAGCGCTAGAGAGGAGATGGTAACATGAAGAGACATAAGTCTGGGACAGTAAACCAGGTATTGAAAAAGGAAAATTAATGGTTGAGGTGATTGATAAGGAATGAGGAGTAGGATGGAGACTGTTTATCGATGTGGCATCTAGACTGATATAGCGCATAAAAGGGGAAATCAGAAGTTCTATATTCGTGCTAGAATAGTCACAGAGCACAAAGTAGGGGGCGAGGGTAGAAAATATGTCCAAGAAAAAACCAAACGATAACACCAAATTAGGCTTCCGCACCATCCTCTTCCGTGGTGTTCTCTATGTGATTATCATTCCAACAGTTATCATGTTGGTAATATTTGGTATATTCTACACAAAATCTACCATTGATGATCATATTGCTCAATCACATATGCAGTCATACCTCAAACGTAAGTATGGCCAAGAATTTATAGTAGAGAATTATCGAATCGAGGGAGCTGGCCTTGGAGTAGATGGTGTTGCTAAGGCTGATGCGTACGCTAAAAGTGACCACACGATTCGATTTATAGTGAAGGGTTTTCCGGGGGACAGCCCATACAGTAATAACTATTGGGATGGATACCCCGATATGATATGGGCAAAACACCTCAAAAAGGATATTGATCCTATGATACAAAACGTATTTGGTGCTGACACATCACTCGCATCAATAGAAGTTTACAGTATACCTGCAGTGAACCAAAGGATAGGAAAAGAGATACCATTGTATCGTGATGCCTTCCAGCGATTTGGTAAAGATATACATGTCGCTGTGCGTATAAAGAGTAGGGTCGTCCATAATGATGTAGCCGCACAGATATACCAGATAATCGTCAAGCTGCGAGAGTTCGGTGTGTCGCTATCCATTAATTATGAGAACCCCACGGTATATGTTGCATTAGTTGAAGAAACAAGTATACGCGGTATACATTCATCGCAGGATGTAAGGAAATATATCGAAATGAAGGAGAAAAAGCTGTGAAAAGAGAATAATGCTTGGCATTAAGCTCATTATCTTAATAGTACATCCCTAAGTAGTTTTGCCTCTAGTAGCGCGAAGCTATCCATTGGGGTGCTTATAAGATAAGAACGGGGCAGAATTAATAATTATCGCCATAGCGATGGATCTATTTCTCCCGAATGCAACCCCTCTCCTCTCTCATACCTTGACAACTCATCAACGCTACGACTTGCAGAATAAGAAGAATAACTCAATAGTTCTGTATTTGCGCTATAATAGTCACGTAGCCAAAAAATAGGGGTTGTTGGGAGAAGAGAATATGTCCAAGAAGGAACTAAATAATAACACCAAACTAAGCTTCCGCACCATTCTTCTCCGTAGTATTCTCTATGTCATCATTATACCAACAGCTGTTATATTTCTCCTTGTTGGTGGATTCTATCTCAAGGCCGATATTGAGGCGAATCAAGCTCAAGCAACAATGAAAACTTATTTACAAAACAAATATAATGAGGAATTTATCGTTGAGAAACCAGAGCGGAAGAGCAGTGGCCTCGGCGTAGAGGGAGTACTAGCTGCCAATGCTTACCCTATACGAGATCCTCATATACGATTTTCTGTAAACACCTCATCGAATGGCAATCAAGATAACTATCCAGGCGTAATATGGTCCCGCTCTCAGAATGATAAGTTAATAAAGGATCATATCATAAATAACTTGTGGGCGCAGACCGACATCACTGTCAGTCTTGCAGACAATACAGCACAGTCGCTGAGCGGTACACCTAAAACATACGAAGAAGCGATAGCGTCTTATGGAAAAGATATTCACTACATAATAAGTGTTAATCGTAATACAAATCAATTGGCTGTCGATAACCAGGATCGGTACTATCTCATAAGCCTTATTAGATACATCAATCAGCAAAAAGTTGGCTACCGTATTATACATTACGGCATACATGATACGAAGATGGACGCAGACATAGTGTGCAATATACAGGTAGAAGGTACGCGTCTATTAGATGAAAAACAAGCCAATGAATGCTTTAGAAAATAAGGGGTGAGGACAGAAAACATGCACAAGAAAGAACCAGACGAGAATAATAGGCTAAGCTTTCGCACCATCCTCTTTCGTGGTATCCTCCGCGTTATCATTATTCCGACATGCGTCATACTTCTATTGACTGGTACATTGATCGGTATATTTCATATTAAGTATCTTATAGAGGCTCGTCAAGCTCAGGCTGAAATGCGCGCCTATCTAGAGAAAAAATATCACCAGCACTTCATTATCAAGAACTATCGAATTGAAGGAGGAGGATTTGCAAGAAGAGGCGGCAAAGTTGCAGATGCACATAGAGAGGGTAGCTCTTACACCTTTCGTGTTTTAGAGAAAGATCACCGGCTCTACCGCGATAACTATCTCTCGGCACTTTACAATGAGCAGGAAGAAAAAGATCTTACCAAGATGGTTAAAAAGTTGTCTATACCTGCAGTAAAATATATGCCAGATATTACAATTGCTCCTGACGTAGCTGATGGGGTACAGGGCACGCCAGCTTTTGCTGAGATGTTGCGAAAGTATGGGGACTATATTATATATGAAGTATCTATTGTTGTAGTAGGGGACCAGGTAAGAGAAGAGGATGCCCAAAACGTAAGAAGACTTATGGAGTATGCCCAATCAAAAAACCCGAAAAGTTATGCTGTGAGATACGTTGTAAATAGCAGAACTGAAGATGCGCGATATGTTTGTCAGGAGTATGGAGGCATAAGCGAGAAAACGGCGCAAGAAACTTCTAAGGATTGCTTTAAAAAGAGTAAGGGGAGGATATAGTCATGGTAAAAGATGAACAGTTTTTAACTTTGAGCTCATTGGCATATGAGCCGTTTTCTGATAATGATATCAACAAATCTTTAAAAGAAATCATTAAGAAAGTACCTAGAAACAACCGCCTTGAACTCAAACCCCTCTCCTTCCTCGCATCCTGGCACCTCATTAACGCCACAACCGCTTCATCTGGTATGTCGGCTATTGCTGTGCAAGATCCAGCCACCAAAGACATTGTCTTTGCCTACCGCGGGACAGATATTGATAAGAATATCTGGGAGGCGATGAAAGATATTGAGTCGGATCTTGCGATTGCATCGAGTGGGAATGTTTTCGTGCGGGATGGGCTGAACCAATTCCACGATGCCTACACCTTCTATATCGAGACGATCAAGAAAGTTGGTGGCGGTGCTCACGTAGGCACCAAGAGCTTCACTGGCCATTCACTCGGTGGTGGATTAGCGCAGTATATGGCGTATAAAACTGGTGGTGCATATAAGACGGTCACCTTCGACGCGGTAGGGATTGGCCAAGTGCTGAAGAATGTCAACCCGCGGGACTATGACACCTCAGTAACGGACTACACCAATGAGCACGATATCATTGGTATGTATGGCGTGCAGCTGGGCCGTACAGTGTACATTAAGGATATGAATAGTGACGAGCTTCGTAAGAAGGACCGTGACTATATGGCAATATTGCAGTATGTGCAGGGTGCCATTGCCGTGGCGACACGCAATGGCGAGCATGCCTCAGCTATGGGGTGGATGGCAGCTGCAAGCATAGCATCGCTCGGGTATGCAGTGAATCGCACTAGCCAAGAGCTAGCTTTCGATGCACATCGTCCAAGTAGTTTATTAACTGATGATGGTACGCTAGCAGCCACTGTACCGCAGGGAGACTCTGTCACGAGTACATTGGCCGGCGCACTTCGTACAACACTGGAAGTATATACCGGTATTGCCAATGGTGTTCATTTCATCGTTGTTGAGATTCCAAGTGCTACAGCTGAAGAGCTTGTGCGAATAACGCTCTCTGTCGCTGAAAGCGGTAAGAAGATCATAGTCGATGTAGCACAGGTGATTCGCGATCAGGTGAATATCCTTACCTCTAGTGTATATGAAACAAGCCGGATTATGGGTGAGCAAGCTGATGCCTTTGCTCGTGTGCTGATGGCACAACTTGCTGCGGCTACGCAATGGACAACTTCGCTCCGTCTCGACATTGCCGTGCTGAGTGCACTGAGTGGTGCGGCCAGAATAACGCGCGACACACTTGCTGCTATAGTAGAGACACCTGATGCGATGGCGCGTTGGCTGCAGATAGTCTTTGGTGTAAGCGCGCATGTCGTTGGTACAGCAGCAGATGATTCTATTGATGGTTATGATCACGTCCCAGACTATGGCGTGACGAAGCGTGCGGTCTATGTAGAGAGCCGAGAAGGGAATGATTACGTAACAGGAACGAATTCTGATGATACACTGATGGGTGATGCAGGGAATGACACTATCATGGGCAAAGGTGGTAATGATATGATTTTTGGCGGTGATGGTGATGACTCTCTATATGGTGATGGTGGTAGTGATACAATTTTTGGTGGTGCTGGCGACGACAACCTTAACGGTTCAGAAGGTGATTCTAATAAGCTCTATGGTGGCGCAGGTGATGATGGAATAAATGGCTCCGGGTTGATTGTTGGTGGCGCAGGTGATGACCGGATCAACTCTCAATTTGGGGACGATACATATATCTATAACCGTGGTGATGGTAATGACACGATTAGCGACTTTGGTGGCGTTGACACTGTACGGTTAGGTGTGGGTATCGTCCAAGCGATGTAACGGCACGCTATGAGAGTCGCCCGTATGGCGCGCCAGGCAATGACTATGATCTTGTCTTAGACATAAAAGGCTCTGGTAGTATTCGCATCAAAGACTATTATGGTTCGAGTGACTGGACAGGACGGAACCGTCCCGTACCAGGTCATCGTGTCGAGCGCTTTGTCTTTGCGGATGGCACCGTGTGGGATGAGCAGGCAATCCGCACCATGACGCATCACTTACAAGGCACAGCTGACGACGATTCTATTGATGCCTTTGATGATGATGGTATCACGGTATATAGTGGGGCTGGTAACGACACGGTGCGTGGCGCGAGGCAAGACGCAAATGTGCTCTATGGGGACGACGGCGATGACAGCCTCATTGGTGGTGAGAAAGATGATATGCTGGCTGGTGGGCAGGGTAATGATGTGCTGTATGGTGCAGGCGGCAACGATATCTATACCTTCAAGCGAGGGGATGGTGTTGACACGATAAGTGATAATGACGGCATTGACACACTGCAGTTTGGCGAAGGCATTAATCCGCGTGATGTGACTGTTCGACGCATCGACCTTTCATCGTATGAGAGTCTCGAGCTTGCTATCATGGGCACAGGTGATAAAATCATTATCCAAGGATATTTTGGCTCGTACTCATACGACGGACTGCATGAGAGCACAAGCCAGCGGATCGAAAAAGTGGTTTTTGCTGATGGTACGATATGGACACCAGAGACGATTGCACAAATGCTTGCAGAACGCACGAGTGAATAGCGTGTAACCTTTGTCTTGGTTCCGTATATCTCCTGCTGTATTAGGTTTATTACCTTTATCTTGATGGACTAGATGGTTTGGGCTACTTTCTCAATATTGGTGCTTAGGTAGCATACTAGCCTTCATAATTTCCTAGAGGAAGAATAAGACAGCGAGAAATGATAAATGGGCTGATACGAGCACGTCGCTTCTGCAGGAACCTCTTTAAGCTAGCTTTCATCTCCCTCCTGCACAATACCACACATGAAAACAGCAACCATGACCCAATCAGCCGCAGTGGTAGAGACACCCGCTGCGCCGGTGCTGCGTGCGCTTAATCCGCAGACGCTCAGTATCGATATTGTGCTGCCAGTGCTTAATGAGGCGCATGTTATTGCGCGCTCGGTGAGCACGTTGCACGCGTATTTATCACAGCATGTGCCGCATCGCTGGCGCATCATCATTGCCGACAATGGCAGCACGGATGGCACGGCGGAGGTAGCGCGCCAATTGGCGGTACGCTACCCCGAGGTGCAGCTCATTCAGCTTGCCGAGAAAGGCCGTGGCCGAGCTCTCAAGCAAGCTTGGCTACAGAGCTCAGCTGATATTCTGGCCTATATGGATATCGACCTCTCTACCAACTTAGACAGCTTCGTCCCAATGATTACCCCACTAGTTATGGGTGAGGCAGCTGTGGCGACGGGCTCACGCCTGATGAAGCAGTCGCGCACAACCCGCGGCTTCAAGCGTGACACTATCTCGCGCTGTTACAACTGGATTATTCGCCGGACGATGAAGACAAAATTTGTTGATGCTCAGTGCGGTTTCAAGGCGATTCGGCGCGATGCGGCACGCAAAATTCTACCTCGCATTAAGGATACTGGTTGGTTCTTTGATACCGAGCTGCTCGTCAAGGCAGAGTACGCTGGCTATACCATCCACGAGGAGCCGGTTGAGTGGGTCGAAGACACCGACTCGCGTGTTCGTATCATCAAGACCGCAACAGATGACCTCAAGGGCCTCTCGCGGGTGCGGCGCGAATATGGCAAGACGAGCTTTGGTGAGCTAGCAGCTGTGGCTGGATTTTTGCTACTAACGAGTGTGCTCTACCTCTGGAATTTGACCATCAATGGCATGGCCAATAGCTATTATGCTGCCGCTGCTCAGGCAGCGAGTACAAACTGGACAGCCTGGCTGTTTGGCAGCCTTGATGCAGCGAACTTCGTTAGTGTCGATAAACCGCCTATCAGTATGATGATCATGGGGCTGAGTGGTCGGCTCTTTGGATTCTCGTCGTGGAGCATGCTCATGCCGCATGCGCTTGCGGGGGTCGCGACAGTTATACTTGTCTATGCAGCAGTTAAGCGGTGGTATGGTGCCAAGGCAGGGCTCATCGCTGGTGTGGTGATGGCGCTGACGCCAGCAGCTGCCTTGATGTTTCGCTTTAATAACCCCGATAGTTTCTTGACGCTCTTCTTGACGGCCAGTGCCTACGCCTTCCTCCGCGCCTTTGAAAATAAGAAGCCAGTGCTGTGGCTGAGCCTTGCGGGGCTCTTTACGGGCCTGGCCTTTAATACAAAAATGCTGCAGGGGCTACTGGTACTACCAGTGATGGTACTGCTCTATCTAGTGTGCGCCCGACCAAAGCTCGTGACGCGCCTCTGGCATCTTGGCGTGGCCGGTGTGGTAACAGCCGTCTCGACCTTCTGGTGGAGCGTGCTTGTGTGGCTTACTCCAGCGGCTCATCGCCCGTGGGTGGGCAGTACCAATGATAATAACATTTGGAGTTTGATTTTTGGCTACAATGGCTTTGGGCGCTTGCTGGGTAGTGGCGGTGGCCCTGGCAAAGCGCCAGGTGGTGGGGTAGCGCAGATGGGCCAAGCGGCGGCAACCGCAACCCAATCTGCCGCGCAGCCAGCTGGTCATACGGCGACGCAGACAGCATCCATGACGCCACCGGCCGGTGGTGGTATGGGTGGCCACGGTGGTGGCCCAGGAGGTGTTGGTTTTGGCGGTGAGACAGGGGTGCTGCGTATCTTTAACGAAAGTTTTGGCCCTAATATTGCCTGGTTGCTTGTGGTAGCCGTGATCGGTGGTGGGCTCGTGCTGTGGCTGCTGCGCCGCGCACCACGGCACAACAAAGAGCGTGTTGGTGTACTGCTGTGGCTGGGCTGGCTGCTCATTCATGTCATTATCTTTAGTATGACAAGTGGGACGATCCATCCATACTACGTCGTGGCGATGGCACCGAGTGTTGCTGCCCTGGTAGGGATTGGCGCGCCGTATCTGTGGCAAGCTTACACGCGGCGCACGAAGCTGGCCTGGCTTGTGCCACTGACAGTACTGCTCACGACGATCATTGGTGTCATTATGCTTGGCTATAGCAATACCTGGCCGTGGCTTACCTGGCTTGTCATTATCACTGGTGGAGCAGCGGCTGTGATGACGCTTGTGCCACTGGTAACACTCCCTCGGTGGTATGTGCGGACGGCTCTTGCTATGGCTGTGCTAGCTGGTATGGTTGCACCAGTAGCCTTTAGCTTGAGCACAATAGCGACAGCGCATAGTGGAAGCATTCCTACAGCGGGGCCGGGTGCAACGGCAATGAGCGGTACGAATAACGAATCAGCCCAGGCAGAAGCCGCTCTTGTCTCGTACCTTGTGTCACACCAGCAGAATGCAACATGGCTTGCGGCAGTCAACAGCGCCAATGAATCGGCACCAATCCAGCTCTCCACAGGCAAGGCGGTGATGGCAGTCGGTGGCTTTAACGGCAGCGATAGCACGCTCACGCTCGAGCAGTTCAAGCAGCTGGTACGTCAGGGTAGTGTGCGCTACTATGTGGTGAGTCAGCATGGGCCAGGTGGGCATGGCGGGCAGCAATCGACGCAGGCAAGAACGAATTCGTCGGCTCCATCGACTGCACAATCCTCATCGGCCCAAACGCAAACTACCCATCATCATGGTGGGCCGGGCGGCAACTCTGCTATCGCTACCTGGGCGGCAAGTGCTGGCACCAAGGTTGACTACGGTGGCACGCAATACACCGTGTACGATCTCTCGCAAGCAGTTTAGATCGTATCGTAACAGAGATAAAGAGCCAGTCTTTGGGCTGGCTCTTTATTATTTCTTCAATTAACGCAAAGCCTACTTGTGGCGCATTGCCAGGCCAGCGCGGAGCGTCTCATGATAAAACGGTAGCAGCGGCAAGGCATCGATCTCGGTGAGTGGATACCACGCTGCTGCGCTATTTTCGGCATTAAGCCGAGGCGTTATGCGCTGCGCACATTCAACGAGTACCGGATACACATACCACTGGCGGCTATGCGCTGCATCGATCTGCATCAGGGGTTGCTGCGCCACCACAATAGTTGTATCTCGCGGGTCAATGCCTAGCTCCTCGGCCAATTCTTGCCCGGCCAGTACCGTAATACTCGTATCAGTCCGGTCGATGAAGCCGGAGACGCCATTGAGCATACGCGGTTGCTCCACCTCTTGCTGGCTACGCCGCGCTAGTAAAATCTCATCACCGTAGCATACCACGCAATTGAAGACAAAACAGATAGGCTGACCAGTGTAGTCAATCCTTCCATCGGGCAGACGCGGATAGTCTTTGGTTTGGTAGGCAATCATCGCAAGCGGATTCATATGATTAGTATAGCATAAGAGGAATGAACAGAGGTAGAAAATACTAATGCGTAAGTCATAATATACCTTGATATAGTTGCCTTTTTGTCTATACAAACCCTTGAGGAATGGCGTAATGAAGTAAAAAATCGAATTTTTAAGACTGCCCTAAGCCACGTCGTGCATACTACAGATACAACCATAAACAAGGAGTATACAACAATGGCACAGCAACCAACTCTTACCACGGATGAAGCTCTCGTTTTGCAGCAGATCAACGAGCATGGCGAAGACGATGTGATTGGCCTAGAGCAGAGCCTGCGCATGAGCCGCCCAAAGCTTATGGCGCAACTCACTCACCTCAAGAACAAAGGGCTTATTACAGTCAAGATGACGACTGGTGATTGGTGGATCACCGTCAGCCGCCGCGGCCAACAGATGATGCGCCGCCTATGGTCCGAAGCAGCACTGGGGTACTAGCTCGCAATACGAAGGATGAGTGTCGTCACTATGACACTAAGAAGGTGAGATAATGTGACTGACACGGCTTACGCAATATGTAATGATAAACTTGAACATTCTTGGGAAATATTCATTTTAGCGCGCCATCGGATATCTGAAAAGAGAAGTTTAGGGCGGTGCAATAAAGATTTATAATGACGAATAACACGGTATAATAAGGATATGAAACTACTAGTCGTTGATGATGAGCGGCGCATTGCCGAGTCGATAAAACAGGGGTTAGAGCAAGAAGGCTACGCCGTCGATGTCGCCTTTGATGGTGAGGATGGTTACAATGCTGCATGGGCCGATGAGTATGATGCGATTATTCTTGATGTAATGATGCCAGTGATGAATGGCTTCGAAGTGGTGCAGAAGCTTCGCAGCATGGGTAACCACACACCAGTGCTGCTGCTCACAGCCAAGGACCAGACGCAGGATATCGTGGCGGGGCTCGACCACGGCGCAGACGACTATTTGCCCAAGCCTTTTTCCTTCGATGTGCTAGCGGCTCGCGTGCGTGCCCTGCTACGGCGTCCCCAAGAGGCACTCGGGACCGTGCTGCGCGTAGCTGATATTGAGCTTGATACCGTTAAGCAGACCGTGACGCGAGCTGGCCAGCCTATTGCGCTCTCGGCTAAAGAGTTTGCCATTTTCGAGCACCTCCTGCGCAATAAGAATCAGATCCTCAGCAAAAATAACATTATGACTCACGTTTGGGACTTCGATGCTGATATCTTGCCAAATAATGTCGAGGTTTTTATCAACTATCTCCGGGGCAAACTCGAGAAGCCATTCCCAGATAGCCGTCCAATTATCGAGACAGTGCGGGGCTTTGGTTACATCATCAAGGACGACCCAGCATGAGGCAGCGCCAATGAGCTTTCGCACCACAACACTCCGGCTGGCTGGTACCTACCTTGCGATTATCATGGTAATGAGCCTCGGGTTTAGCCTGGTGTTTTATCAGACGTCGGCTGCGCAATTGGAGCGGCAGCGCCCACCGAGTGAGGTTGGCAGAGAGCAAGAATTTCATTTTACCGATCATACCGTCAATCGCTTCCTTGAGCGGCGAGCGGCTGAGGCACGGCAAGAGCTAATCGCTCAGCTGGTGCTCGTGAATCTCGCGGCGCTAGCGATTGGCACTGTGGTGAGCTATCTCCTCGCGGAGCACACCCTGCGGCCGATCCGCGCCAACATGCGCGCCCAGACGCAGTTCGTTAGTGATGCCAGTCATGAGCTGCGCACGCCGCTGACTGCGCTACGCACTGCGAACGAAGTAGCGCTGCGCAACCCTAAGCTCACCCTCGCTGAGGCTCGCGCCGTCATAGAAGCGAATGTGACCGATGCGACGCGGCTGCAAACGCTAGCCAATACAATGCTTGGCTTGCTTCGGCACGATCGTTCGGTGGTGCAGCTGCAGCCAGTTGCTTTACAAACTGTGGTGAGCGAAGCGATGAACTTAGTGGTGGCACCTGCCCAAGCGAAGTCGATTGCCATTGACGACACCACGCCACCTTTGATGGTGCGGGCTCATCAGCAGCGTCTTGTTCAGCTCCTTACCATTTTGCTCGACAATGCCATCAAATACAGCCCGGAGTATACCACCATTACTGTCACCGCTGAGAGTACCAATCGCTGGGCTAGGGTGCGGGTCATTGACCAAGGCATCGGGATGGACACCGCCACGCAGCATCAGATATTCCAGCGCTTCTACCGAGCCGACCAAGCTCGCACTGGTGGCCTAGGCCAGGGCTATGGCCTTGGGCTTGCGATTGCCCAGCAGATCATCACCGAACATGGCGGCAAAATTACTGTCGACAGTACGCCTGGTAGTGGTACGACCTTTACGGTAGGCTTGCGCCTTGCTGGTAGGCAGAGTACGTAGTAGATAACGTTTTGTAGAAATAAAGAGCGGATGCTTGATAAATAAGCAAAGGCGCGTATCAAACTGGGCTTGGACTAGCTGGTAGTAAGGGTATATGAGTTGTATTACTTTTTGAGATCAGCTAAAAATTCTTCGGCAGAGTTAAACGGCTTGCTCAGGTCAGCACCAGTTGCTAGCGATGACTCAATTTCGGTAAGCAGTGCTTCGAGTTGTGGTGTCGTTAGCTCAGGGGTATACGGCTCAATATGGCGAGTTGCAACGACTTGCGTGAGGTAGCTGTTAATTAACGCGCTCAACGTTAGGCCAGCGCTTTTTGCAACTTCCTGGGCTTGGCGCTTGATATCTTCATCTAATTTTATACGCGTTGTCACCATACTCATACTACTGAGTATGTACGAAGTAATATACTGCGTCAAGAACAGTGTTCTTTTCTTGCATCCTATTAGATAGCACACTCGGACGAAGCTTATATAAAAAATAGTGTGAGCTGAGCACGAGAAAAGCGCGCGGCAATGCGATGGGTCTGCAAGATTTCACTTTAAGCTTCTTTTAACGCCTGCTCCCTATACTCGAACCATAATAACGAAAGGAGTATGCATGAAAATAGAAGATGGCTTTGCAACGGAAAAGCGTAGTACATCGCCAACATCCTCATCGTCCACGCAGGTGCAGGCCAAAGGCACGGCTAACCCTGGTTTGATCACCGCGGTGATCGGCGGCGTGATTGTGGCGGCAACGCTCGGATTTCTTGGTGGCATGCAGGTCAATAGCCGCAGCACATCGAGCCAAAGTGGCCCTGGTGGCCATGGTATGATGGGTGGTCAAACCAGCCAGGGGAATATGTCGCCACCAGGCCAAATAGGTCAGCCAGCGAGCAGTGGTGCTCAGCTAAGCGCACCGTCAAATGGAGCAAATACCACTACGCAAAACCAGCAAGGCACCACCCAACAAACCACGCAAGATACGACCAAGAATACCTAATACTGATAATAAAACCACCTCTGATATGAGGTGGTTTTTGGCTTACTGGAGTAAGGATTATTGTGGCAAGGAGACACCCTTTTCTTTGAGGGCTGGCTCGATGACGAGCTTGCCAAAGGCATCAGCGTCGGCCCACACTTGGCGCGCATCTGAGCTGCCTGAGGTGGTGAGCTTGCCGTCCTTGACGTATTGATTGGTTACATTCTTGCCATTGACGAGAATAGCTGGTGTGGCACTAGCAGCATTTTGAGCGCCAGCCAGGGATTTATCGAAGGCGATCTTTTTCTTAATCCGGGCACCTGAGCGGTCGGCCTCGGCGAGGTCGGTCTTGAAGCGGTTGACATCAAGGCCAAGCCCCTGTGCAGTGGTGGCGAAGTAGTTGGTGCGTTCTGTGCCATCGAGTGACTGCCACGAATTTTGTTCGGTGTAGAGCTTATCGTGCATTTCCCAATATTTGCCTTGAAAGCCAGCTGATTCGGCTGCCGCTGCTGCCGCGAGTGCGTTGGGGTGGATGGACGAGAGAGGGTTGTTGCGGAAGATGAGCTGCACGTGATCCTTGTATTTCTCAGTAACTGCCTTGAGTGCGGGCGAGGCTTGCGAACAGCCAGGGCACTGGAAGTCTCCATATTCGATGATTGTTACCTTGGGTGATTTGCTCCCGTGGGTATGGTCGGCGATGTCGCCATTTTGGCTACTGGCGCTTTGTACTTGCAATGGGTCGACGCCCGACAGATTGATCGACTCACCTTGGCGTGACAGCCACACGAGCCCACCTAAGATTGCGAGGCAGAGCACTGCAAAGATCAGCCATGATTTTTTTGTCATAAACGAAACATTCCTCCTTATTCTTGCATATTATATCGTGCCCGAGAGGTCGAATCAAGCTGACAGAGGTGCTGCACAGGCCAAAGCATTGAGCCGATCAGGGGAGTGCGCTACAATGATGGCATGGAAATGCTCATGATCATCATCTTTGCTATCTTTGTGATTGCTCTCATCCTGGCTGGTAGTGCATGGCCTGATATACCGCCAGTGAGCCAATACGAGCTCGAGCGGCGTCGCCAGCAGAATAATCGCACAGCAATCCACCAGTTGCGGCGCATTGCTGTCTACGATGATCTCGTTTCGCTTCAGCGCTGCGTGGTGGCGCTATTGCTGGTGCTGATGGTGATGGCAAGTATTGGGGCATTTGACTTTGGTGGTGGTGTGCTGGTTGCGCTCGCGGTGGCACTGCTCTATGGTGGTGTGGGGCGGATTGGCTGGGTGCATGCGATTGCCCAGCGCTTCTATAACGCGGTTGAGCCGAGCTTCGTTAGTTTTGCTGGGCGATTCCCGCGAGTGGTGCGCATTGTCCGTTCGTTTGTGCCGCCAGTGGAGACGAATCTTCGCCTGGGGTCGCGGGCTGAGCTTGAGCATCTGGTGCGTCATGCTCGGCCATCAGTCTTGCCACCAGTCGAGCGTGAGCAAGCGCTGGGGAGCTTGACTTTTGCGCGTAAGACAGTCGAAACAGTCATGGTGCCGCGCAATGCTATCAAGACAGTCGAGCAAGACGCTATGGTGGGGCCGCTGTTACTCGATGAATTGCACCGCACCGGGCATAGCCGCTTCCCAGTGGTGGATGGCGACATTGATCATATTATTGGCGTGCTACACACCCGCGACTTTATGTCGCTCAAGGAGGCGGTGTCGGCGCAGGTGCAAACGGTGATGGACCCAAACGTGTACTACATCGATGGGGCACAGTCACTCGAGCAAGCCTTGGGTGCATTTATTAAGACGCGCCAACAGGTCTTCATTGTCGTCAATACGTATCGTGAGACGGTAGGGATGGTGACGCTGGATGATTGTATCGAAGCCTTGCTTGGTCATGCTCCCACAGCGGATGATGACGAGGTATATAGCCAGCCAGTAGCATTGCCCGAACCCACGCAGCCGCGCGCCCTCCCCATGGGCGAGCAGAATGATGCCTGAAATTGTGGTATAATCTAACAGATATGACACAACGAATACTTGCCAACCAAACGCCGGATTACACCGGTCAAACCATCACTGTGGCCGGCTGGGTACATGCACGGCGCGACCATGGTGGCCTGATTTTTATCGACCTGCGCGACCATACTGGCCTGGTGCAGCTGGTCGTCAGCCCCGAGCAAACTGCGGCCTTTGCACTGGCAGAGCACGCCCGCGACGAGTATGTCCTGCGGGCCCGCGGCGAGGTGCGCCAGCGTGGTGAGGGCCTGGCCAACCCCAATATTGCCAGTGGCAGCATCGAGCTAGCCGTCAGTGAGCTAGAGGTGCTGAACAAAGCCGAGACGCTGCCTATCCAGCCCTTTAGCGAGACTAACCAAGCGAATGAAGACCTGCGCTTTGCCTACCGCTACCTGGACCTGCGCCGCCCCAAGCTGCAAACGATGCTGCGCCGCCGCGCCGATATGTACCGCCGCATGCGTCAGTATATGGACGAGCGCGATTTCATCGAAATCCAAACGCCGATTTTGGCGAATTCCAGCCCCGAGGGTGCGCGTGACTTCCTGATTCCCAGCCGCTTACAAGAAGGCAAATTCTACGCCCTGCCACAAGCACCGCAGCAGTTTAAGCAGCTGCTGATGGTTGGTGGCGTGCCGCGCTACTACCAGCTGGCTGCTTGCTTCCGCGACGAAGACCCGCGCGCCGACCGCCTGTATGGTGAGTTTTACCAGCTGGATCTAGAGATGAGCTTTGTGGAGGATGGTGAGCAGGTCCGCCAGATGATGGAGCCACTGATGCAGCAGCTGGTGACGGACTTTGCGGGCAAAACACTGCTGGACCTCAGCAACCTCCCAGCTGGTGATGGCCAACCTATCCCGCGCATCCCGTACCAAACCGCCATGGAAACCTACGGTAGCGACAAGCCAGACCTGCGCTTTGGTATGGAGCTGGTTGAGCTAACGGACGTGTTTGCCGACACCGAATTTGGCGTGTTCAAAAACGCTGAGTGTATCAAGGCAATCTGCGTCACAAACGGCGCATCGCTCAGTCGCAAGCAAATCGACCAATTCACCGACATTGCCAAAAGTGAAGGGGCGGGTGGCCTGGCCTACATTACCTACCAAGATGGCGCAGCCAAGAGCCCAATTGCCAAGTTCCTGTGTGAGGAAGAGCTGGCCGCTATCCAAGCCAAGACGGGGGCCAAGGACGGCGATACAGTCTTCTTTGGGGCTGATACGCGCCCAGTGGTTAATGCAGTGCTAGGGCGGCTGCGCAGTGAGTTTGCCGAGCACTTTGACCTCAAGGACCCGCAGGTGGTGGCGCTGGCCTGGATTATCGATTTCCCATTCTACGAGTGGGATGAGCATGCGCGCAGGCTCGACTTTGGTCACAATCCCTTTAGTATGCCAAAGGGTGGGCTCAGCACGCTGCAAGCTGCCCAGTCGGATGATGAGAAGCTAGCCATCCTGGCCGACCAGTTCGATATGGTGATGAACGGCTACGAAATCTGCAGCGGCGGTGTGCGTAACCATAACCCGGCCGTACTGTATGAAGTATTCGGACTGCTCGGCTATAGCCGGCAGTATGTGGAAGAGAAGTTTGGCGCTATGCTGCGGGCCTTTACCTACGGTGCGCCGCCACACGCGGGCTGTGCCTTTGGCATTGACCGCATCCTGATGGAGCTAATCGGCGAGCATAACGTCCGCGAAACCCTCGCCTTCCCCAAAAACGGCAGCGGTGTCGACGTCATGATGGATTCACCCGCGCAGGTAGAACCTGGGCAGCTGAAGGAGTTGGGGTTGTCGTGACAGCTTACCTCGTCACTGGCGTTGCAGGCTCTGGCAAGACAACATTACGTAACATATTTCGTAGTCGAGGATACCAAACATACGATATCGACGAAGGCTTTGCAGGGTGGGTACACAAAGAGACGAATATCCCAGCGGCAGAAACCGATAAGTCAGTAGAGCCGCTTAATTTACATCATGAATGGCGAATTATCAGTGGTAGGCTGGAGAATATTATACGACAGTCTCATGGACTGACGGGTGTCTTTGGCTCGGCCCATGATTTGTATCAGTATGCGTATTTGTTTGACGCTATTTTTCTCCTTGAGTATCCGAGCGAGGAAGTCTTGCGGCAGCGAATCGCTCAGCGTCCAGCCGGTAGCTATGGTCAGGAACCTGGCGAGCTAGAAAATATCATTCGCTATTGGCCAGTCTACGAAGATAACTTTCGGAAGATTGGCGCAACGACCATAGATTGCACACAGCCGATTGACATAGTGTTGCGGACAATCCTCACGCAAGTAGATTCACAAGCAAAGGACACCCCATGAGCTGGGATCTCACCGCAATCAAAACAAAACGTCATGTCCAGTCGGTTAGCGACCTGACGGAGGAAGACTGCGTGCCGCTCGAGCGTCAGCAGATGATTGCTGAGCTAGAAAAGGCTGCCACAGTATGTGATGCGCATCTCGATACAAGCGATCCGTCGTGGCTTGTTATGCAGAAGAGGGAGTGGCTGATTGAATTTAGCCTGAGCAAACACAGGGAACACCTCATCACCATGGGACTCTTCGTCAGAGGTAGTAAGGAGCCAACGGAGGTATTTGCGTATCTCATCCAACAGCTTGGTATGCGGCTGGTGGAGTGGAGCACCGGCGAGTTCTTGGATCTATCAAAGCAGAGCAGCTTCGGGCACTGGCAGGAGTGGAGTGAGCGGGTGCTGCGAGACCTTGCAAAGTCACGAAAATCATAAGCGTGTTGCGGGTGTAATAAGAATAAAATAGAGGTAGGCTAGCTAGTTACGATAGCTCTATCGTTTCTATCCGCTGATACTTCACTCCAACCTCAGTTGCCGCTGCTGTGCAAAGTGTATCAATCAATCCCTTGCCAGCGTCACTCAAGATAGCGTCATGAATAGGAAAAGCCAGGCGTGGCGCGACAGCCTGCAAGAAACTACGTACCTCGGAGAATTTGAGCCATGGTGCAGCTACAGGCAGAGCGAGGACGTCGATGGGGCGCTGAGGCAAAGCGAAGGAATCGCCAGGGTAGTAGATACGATTGTTGATCAGCGCGGCAAGGTTGTGGAGGCGTGGAATGTCTGGGCTTACCACAGCGTGCTCACCGCCAAAAAACTCAAGCGTGAATGGTCCGATCTGGCGTGTATCACCAGGCATCGCGGCTATTGCATGGCGGACAGAGAGCGTGCCTTCTGGCAAAGATATCGTTGTACTATCTACAATGATATCATGAACACTTATAATCTCTGCTTCAGGAAATGCCTGTATAATACGCTTGATGAGCGCAGGGCTACAATGGTCGGGATGCGCATGAGTAATGAGAACTGCCACTACCTGCTGCGGCATAGCAAAGTCGTCGGTGTATACACCTGGGTCGACGACCAAGCTTTGGCCGTCAATTGTAATAGTAAAGCAAGAGTGGGCGAATTTCGTTAGTGTTGTCATACATCTAGTATAGCGGAGAAGAGGGTGAAGTGATAGGTTGCTTCTTGTCGTGGTATTGGTTGAGAATATTTGACTGGTGTCAGTAACTATAGGGCTCCCTATAGTAAAGATACATATGTACGCTCAAAAACCGCTTCCTAGTACGGGAGCTGAAAAGCTTAACTATGGCGTAGTAGCAATTTCTGATATTTCACAGACAAAACAGTAGACAGGAGGGAGAAGGTCTTGAAAGCAAGCTAGGAAACTATTGTGCTACCACCAGAAATAGGGCATCATAGCTGTATGAATAAAACCATTCTCTTTGTGCCGGGCTTCCAAGAAGGGCGCGCCGACCGCGATTATGATACACTTATGAACCGCTGGCGAGCGATGGGCTACGCGGTGGAATTTGTACCAATTCAATGGCATCGCACTATGCAAAAACAGTGGTTACAGACGCTACAAGAGCGGTATCGGCAGTATGATCCAGCTGAGACCATCCTGGCTGGTTTCTCATTTGGGGCGTGTATTGCGTTCTTGGCGGCGTGTGAGCAAGCACCAAGTGAGCTGTGGCTCTTCTCGCTGTCACCATCATTTGCAGAGTGTGCGCAGTATTGGTCTGGGCGTGACTGGCGCGTGATCGGTAAGCGGCGGCTCGAATATGCCAAGCAGGTGAGCTTGGTAGCGGCTGCGCAGCGTATTACGTGCCCTGTGCAGATTTTCGTTGGCTCCGAGGAGTTTATTAAGTGGCCAGAGATGAAACTTGTCTTTGATACTGCTATGGAACACATTCCCACCGTCCATGGCACAGTGGTAGAAGGCGCTGGGCATGCGGTAGATGATCCGCGGTATGTGGCGGCAGTGTGCGACGCAATAGAGCGATAACTGTGGTATAATATAGGCAATTATGACGAGAACACACGACACCTTACCGCAAAAACCTGAAGAACATTTTGACCTTCTAGGGGGGTAAAAGAGAAGGTTCGCCACTTTGGTGTGGCTGCAATCAAGTGGGCACTTCATCGTGTTGAGGATAGCTATTGGAAGCCTGGAGACCCAATAACGCGCTTCACTGTGTTTGATGATAATGCAACCTATGATTTGTCAGAAACTGATGGGATTATCCCGAATATCAGCAAGACGACTCCTATTGATGTGATTGGTGGGACGATGACGGTATTTGCACCAGGTGAAGAAGAAAGGCTTTTGCAAGCACTACGTCAGGAAGATTAAGTAAGCAATAATAAGAGCTACGCTAGCCGTTTCTTGGCTAGCGTAGCGTGAGCTTTAGCTTTATTGTATGTGTTTTGTCTCTACGTCCTGCCAGTCGTTGTTGTGCCGTAGCTCGGCGTTGTCACCAGCGAAGACCGCTTTTGCTTCAGTATTGTCGCTCAGCGTCCAGAGGAACCAGGCGGTCATGTAGGCATCGCCATATTCGAGGACATCTTTGTGACCAACGGTCTTGCGCCGCGCGATGATACTAGGCTTATCTGTATTAAGAGCGCGGAAATTCTGCTGTAAGTCGCCCAGTGGGCTAATGGCGAGGTTGTCGCTTGGGCCAGTGCCAGCCATCATGTAGGTGGCTGTCTTGAGCTTGCTGGTGTCGTAGTGCCAGTTGTTGTCGTTTGCGGTGCCATGGCCAACTGCGCTAGCGGTGTAGAGGGAGGTATAGCGGCTACTATTGCCGTATTTTGTCGCGGCATTAATAGCACCGGCTCCGCCTTGGGAATGTCCAGCGATGCCGATTTTGCTTGTATTGACGAAGCCTTTGATGGGGCTATCCTCTGCAGTGTTGAGCTCTAGTGCAGCATCAAGCATGATCGATGTCGTTGCGCCAGTGCCTGGCCAGCCATCCTCATTACCAATGACAACAAAACCCCAGCTGGCCAAATGCTCGAATATTGGCGCATAAGTAGATGCGTAGGTGGCGGTGCCATTGACCATCAGCACAAGCGGAAAAGTCTGGTTTGGAGAAGTGCGTTGCGGGGCATAGATATGATACTCTTTGATGGCTGTGCTATCGCTGCGATGAGTGTGGTGTGCGACGCGGTAGGGGCCTGGCTTAGTATAACGTTGCTCCAGTGTGCCACTGGGATTCAACTTCGAGGCGTAGCCCTTTGCTACACCATCATCGCCGGTGATGCTTTGGTTGAGGTAATTCATATAAAGCATAAGAATCACAAAACAGCCAAAGAGTATTGCTATGATGATACCCAGAATTTTCAGAAGCTTTTTCGTCATCGGTATATCCTTATTCGGTTCAATAATACTAGTAATATTATCTACTATACACCGGGTGCATAGTAATGGCAAGGGAGAGTGATTGCTTTTTTGCTCGGTATATTTTGGCTCTGTTAGTAAGAGATTAAGTGGCTTTATCTCTCAGTTATGGCAATGAAGCGCCTAAGCATTGCACTTACAAGAGCCAACGGTATATACTGATGAGCATGTACGAACAAGAACTTCATACCGCGCAGCGGATTGCTCGCGAGGCGGGCGATATTATGCGCCGCTATTTTGATGGCGACCAACAGCGCCAGACCAAGGCGGATGGCACGCCAGTGACAATTGCCGATACAACAATCAACTCGCTGGTGATCCAGCGCCTCCACGAGACCTTCCCGGACGATGGCGTCATTGGCGAAGAGGAGAGCACGACGGGCTATGGCCTCGGGCGGAAGTGGCTGTGCGACCCAGTCGACGGCACAAAGGCCTTTACCTGGGGTGTGCCCACAGCAATGTTTTCGCTTGCGTTAGTGATTGATGGTGTGCCAACCGTCGGCGTTGGCTATGAACCAATGACAGATCGGCTCTACTGGGCAGTGCGTGGCCATGGTGCCTTTTGCAATGGTACGCGGCTGCAGGTGAACCACCAGACGCTTGCGGAGGGGATCTTTGCTGCGTCGTGTAGCTATGCAAATATTCGCCGCCATGAATATTATGATAAGCTGATCGAACGCAAGGTGAGTACAGCAAGCATTAGTGGCGCAGTAGCCAAGAGTGTTCGCGTGGCTGAGGGGCGCTTCGTTGGGTATTATGCCGAGAAGGTGAATGCGTATGATATGGCAGCAGTGCACGTTATTGTTGAGGAGGCTGGTGGTAAGATGACGAGTGTATCGGGCCAGCCACTTGACTATGCGCAGCCATTTTGTGGTGCGCTTGTGTCTAATGGCGCTGTGCACGATGAGCTGATAGCAATAGCGTGCAGTGAGTGCTCATAAATACCGCACGCTACCAAATGGTATTTTGCGCTTCATCTGCGTAGCAATGCCGAGAGTATCGGCTGGCTGGACGGTGTGTGGGCCGTAGAATTGGTTGATCTCGTCGATTGCAGCAGTGAGAGCGTGGCGAGCTGATGGGTCGTCGAAGAGTGCGAGCTGTGCGTCTGTCTCGCTCGTAAGAAGATAACACGACATGCCAATCTCATAGGCGGGCAGCGGCATCGACTGGGTGAGTCGCTTGACGATATGAAAGAGCGTCGTGCCATCACATAGTGGATGCTCGCGGCGCTCGTGGTTGCGCCAGCGGCCTGTTTGATAACTTTTGGCATAGAGGCGCACACCACGGGCACGCACGTATTGTTGCCGGAGTGCAGCCGCGATGTCTTCGCAGAGGACGTGGAAGCGGCGCAAGACTTGATCGTAATTGAGGTTTGGCTGATCAAGGACGAACTGTCGCCCGACTGTCTTGAGTGGGCGCTCATCACTATCTACCTCCCAACCGCGCAGCCGCTTATACCAGTCGCGTCCTGGCTTGCCATGAAACACCATGTGCTCGAGCGTTGCTTCGTCTGCAGCCAGAAAGTCCAGTGGTGTCTGGATACCAACCTGGTGGAGGCGCTTACTGTAGCCAGTGGCAATACCGGTGAGGTCTTCGAGCGATAGCGTAGCGAGTACTGCGTGGAGATTGTCTGCAGTGATGCAAGTCAGGCCGTCAGGCTTATTGATACCAGCAGCAATCTTAGCTAGCCAGCGGTTGGTGCCAATGCCGACATTGCAGCGCATGTAGTCGCCAACCTCGCTGCGGAGGCGCTGCTTGATCTCTTGGCCAATCGCCAGCGCGCCGCGTGCTCGGATGTCAGGTGGGCTTTGGCTTAGGTCGATCACCCCTTCATCAATGCTTTTCATGGTGGCACTGGGCGAGTAGTCGCTGAGGATGGTTGCAAGTCGATGGTAGACATAGCGATACTTGGGTGGATCGCTTTCTAGCGGAACAATATCGGGGCAAAGTAGTCGCGCTGCGGGTAATCGCATACCGGTGTGTACGCCACGCGCTTTGGCTTCGTAGCTTGCGGTGACGATAGCTGCGTGTTGGTTGCGCCGATTAACAATAACGACTGGCCGGTGGCGGAGTAACGGCCGAGATTGCTGCTCGATCGTGGCAAAGCAGCTATTAAGATCGATATGCATCATCAGTGGTGGGGCGGGATTGATATTGCTATGAGACATGATCGGCCTCGCGTGTGAGCCGCCATACTAGTGTGATACTGTCAAACTCGAGGCGGTAATCAGCCTGCTCATCTGTCACATCGAAGATATGCACCGTACGTGCACCGCGCTGATGCTCGAAGCCTAGGCCGATTCGCCTGATCGTCACTTCCTGGCCATTACCGCGCCGAAATTTGACTGGCTGACATGGCTGGTGCCCACGCCGAAAAATCGCTACCACCTCCACGACTTCATCAAGATATAGTTCATCATCCATTGTTCTTAGTATAGCGCATGAGCTAGGCACGGTCGATGAGTAAGAACCCAGTAACAGAGGTAGAGTGTGCGTATGCTCAAGTGATGTATTGCTATGCTAGTACCCTGTACGACTCTCGCTCTACAAGAAAACACCCTATAGAAGTGAGATAAAAACCAAACTTTTTACATAGGGCTAAAGGAAAATGACGCGCAGCTCTTACATACTGTATTGCCTCGCACAAGAGCATAGCGAAGACGAAGAAGGGGATATTTACAAAACGAACAGCGCCAGCTGTTCTTGGCTAAGTTGTCATAATAAAGCTAATGCAATAGAGCGGCGCAGCTCAGAAAATTATTTCTGCTTACGGCTCTCGATGAACGTCATAATAAGCCAGATAATGACGACGATTGCTGCGAGCGAGAGTAGTCCATTGATGATCCATGCGGCCAGCTTTAGTGCTGCACCAAGCAGCCATGCGGCAATAATGACAATAGCGATTGTGAGAATAAGTCGAGATAATTTCATCCTTCTAGTATACTATACTTATGGACACAGCGCAATTCCAGGCCATGATATGGCACAAAGCCAAGCAGCTCTACCGCCCGATGCCGTGGCGCAGCCAGCCAACGCTGTACTATGTGCTGGTGAGCGAGCTCATGCTGCAGCAGACGCAGGTAGTGCGGGTGCTGCCTAAGTTTGCCGAGTTTACCGCGCAGTTCCCGACCATCGAGGCTTTGGCGGCTGCTCAGCTGCCAGCGGTGCTGCAGGCCTGGCAGGGCTTGGGGTATAATCGCCGGGCCAAGTACCTCCACAGCGCGGCGCAGGCGATTGCCGCTGGTGCACCTATTGCGACGCAGGCCGACCTTGTGGCATTGCCTGGTGTTGGTGTAAATACCGCTGGGGCCATCATGAATTACGTGCATCAAATCCCAACCGCCTTTGTAGAGACCAATATCCGCACGGTGTATTTTAATCACTTTTTTGCTGGGCAGGAGCGCGTGGCAGATAAGGATGTGCTGGCGCTGGTGGAGCAGACGATGGATACAGAACAACCCCGCCAGTGGTTCTGGGCGCTGATGGACTACGGCGCTGAGCTGAAGGTGGCGGGGAAGGGCCAGCTTGGCACCAGCCGGCACTACACGCGGCAGTCGCGCTTTGCTGGCAGCCTGCGTCAGATGCGGGGTGAAATTGTGCGGCGCATGGCGCAGGGGCAACCACTGAGCGCCATTACCCAGGAGCTGCAGGGTGACCCGCGTTTTGCTGCTGCACTGGATGGACTACGGAAGGATGGGCTTGTATGAGTGAGTTAGCTCTCACGCGAGCAGAGGCCATTGCGCTATGTCACACGTGGGCGCGGATGCTTCGCCGAGAGTATACGATTGACACGCTGGTGCGTGACTATGGCGATGGGGTGCTTATGTCTGACCAGCTGGCCTATCCGCTTGAGATGCAGCCATGGATCACGCCAGAGGCCGAGCCGCTCCTCTGGGCGATTCGCGACCATGCGGTTGACGTCGATATTGACCACACCCGGCGAGCTGATTGGGAGAAGCTACTGGAGCTGATCGACCAGTTGCCAAAGAATGGTGCGGCAAAATGAGCAGAGATGCCAAGCTTATTTCTAGAGTGTGACGAAACCAGCCATTATGATTTAATGACTATGCCATAAACAATGATGAACATTCACTAAATATATTCATATCCATAAAACTTAGCAAGTTATAGAAGAAAGATAAATAACAGAGGTAGAATCATTAGAATTGTTTGCAGCTCTTACAGTTGTACGCCAAGCCATCCAGCGAGCACTGTTCCAGCGCCATAGGCCAGGGCAGCAGCAATAGCACCGAGAGCGAGAGTTTGCAGGGCAGCAACGAGTGGATTCTCGCCACCAACTTTGCCCTTGATATAGCCAATTGCTACAAAGGTGAGCGCTGTCGCTCCTGAGCTGATGTAAAACAGCAGAGGATGAGCCGCGCTCGAGCCGCGTGCCAGCACATGGGCAAGATAGGGGATAACAGGCACACTACCAACGACAACGAAGGCAGCAAAGGTCATGAAGCCGATGATTTTTGGCGAGGCGCGTTTGCTTGTACTCCGCGCCGACTCATCATGCTCAGCACTGGCTGCGAGGTAGGCACTAGCACCCATCGAGAAGCCATCGGCAATAAGGTTAGCTGCGCCCAGCACCAAGATAATTGCACTCGAGATACCCGCGCCAGCACTGGCTGCTACCACAGCAAAGGTTGTGACGGTGCCATCGACTGCACCATAGACAAATTCAGAAATATAACGTTTGAGGACAGGTTTCATATTCATAACTTGGTTAGTATAGCATAGTAGGGTGCAAATGCAAAAAATTGTGCTGTGGGTAGGTGAATGCTTTGGTGTTACAGCCTCCCGTACTATAGATTCTTCGTGCTATAAAATTGGTGATTGCTGAAGGTATTTCCCCTGGAATGGGTGTGAAAATCATCAGTGGAATCATCAAGCAAGACGCAAAAAACGAGTGACTGGTGGGGATAAAGTGAATAGCTTACAATGCCAATGTAGAGCACATTACCACTGATATGGATAATGAATAGTTAGAAAATATATTCATAATAATACAATAGGAAAAAGAAGCCAGCAAGAGGCGAAGCGAGAAACTGCAAGGTTTAGCTGGTCACTATTCGTTTGGTTGCTTAGGCTTGAGGAGAAGCTGATTGCGTTCGGCAGTGCGCGTCCGCGCCTCATCTAGCAGAGTGATACCTTCTTGCGAGCTGAGGCTAACGATCCGCACATACTCGCTCTTGGTCTTCTTGTCGTAGCCCGAGACAGCGACGATGCCAAGCTGCTCATCGGCGTAAATAACATTTTCTTCTTTGCCATCGTAGTCAATTTTGTTGAACAAGCTTACATCTAGCAGTGCCGTACCGCGGCCATTGTCCCACGTGGCAAAGACACCAATGCGGCGCTGCACTGCATCTGGATCGGTCGAGTCAAATGGCGTATCTTTATCGATATACTCGATGATTGGTGCAAAGATCAGTGTATCGGCCTTGGGGAGGATCGTCTTGAGTGCGTGGTCAGCGGGTAGCGAGTACGCCAAGGCAAAGCGCTTGCGAAAGTCATACGAGAGCAGGTAGCGTCCATCGGTCGATGTGGTGCACTCGACTTGGTGGCGCGAATCGAGGAAGGTAAGCTCGGCAGGCGAGTATATTGGTTTATGCTCCTCTGTCGCGGTGACCTCATTTGTTACTTGGCTCACCTTTGTATCGGCGTCGGTGTAGACCATAGAATTACCCATGACAGTGACGGGGGAGGCGTATTCATTCACGGCATCCGACTTATCACGCTTGCTGAGGCCGCAGCCCATAGCAAGCAGTTGCTGGATGGTATCGACAGCACAATACTGCGTTATATTGCCCTCGGCATCAGTAATGAGGCAGTCCATCACCATCTCGTGCCCCATGCCTTTGCCGAACTGCTTTTCCTTGCTGGGGTCGCTGTTCTGTTCATCTTCCGAGAGTATGTGCCCAATCTCATGGCTGTATACGTTGCCACCAGTCTTGTTGCTCAGCACAAGCACTATCGGGCCGTTGCCGCCCTTGGCTTTGTCTTCGTCGGTGCTCTGGAAGGCAAGGCCGAGTACATCATTCTCCACACCTGCTGTATTAACGGCCATCAGCATGAGTGAATGCTCACCATCCTGCACGTCTAGCTGCTCGCGGTATTCTTCAGCGATTTTTTTGATTTGGTCGTTGGAGTAATAGTATTCGGTCGTGCCATCTTCTTTGGTGCGGGTGCTATCTGGCGCAGTGTTGCAGACAAACTCGGTAATGTGGAACTCATACGCACCACGAGTTGTGTGAGTGATGCGGCCGGTATGGACGTGCACTTCTTCGTATATTTCTTCGTTGGTTTTGCCAGGCTCGAAGCCAGCAGCATTGAGCGCCACAACACCAAGCCGGACAACGACCGGCCGAAATGAATCTTTCTCGTGGTCTTGGTGCTGCTCTGTAGAAGGCTGAGGGGTGTCGCCGCTGGGGAGTAGTGCACTAAACACTCCCAGGCCAGCCATCATTAATACCTTGCGGCGTGGTAAACCTTCTGGTGTTTGGGCTGAGCCATCTGGTACAGCCTCAGATTTTGAGCGAGTCATAGTAACTATCTTATATCACGAAAGGGGTAACAATGTCAAATTATGTTGGCTTACGCTGTGTAGTTCTAGCTATCTGCAGCTTAAGATCCTACTTCTCATTCTCTTTTGTAAATATAAATAACGCTGAGTCCCTCTAAAATATTCAGCCGTTCTACAGAGGTAAAAGTAGAGTAATAGAAAAATAAAACTCGCTTGTTACTAAAGCGAGTTTTAGGTGCGCTGCCAGCGTGAGGCGCTATTGCTGCTCAGCTGGCGCTTGCGTTTGTTGCTGATTCTCGGTGTCGCTATTGGTAGAGAAGAGCTGGAGTGATTCGTCACTTAGGACATTTGGGTCAAAGGTGCCATCGGCGATTTTGCTGCGGCGCTGCTGGTACATCTTTTTGAATTCGTCGAGCGACTCCTTCGTGACGCTGCCTTCGGTTTTGTATGTCTCGGGCTCGGCATCGCGAGCAGCTTGCTTGCGCACCTCCTGGAAGCCAGGCCGACTGAGATCAACCTGCGCTGCACCGCTGGTGTTGTACATATCCATAGCAACCCACACCATGACGCCCGCAATGGCGATGACTCCGCAGATCATCACCAAAAAACGGTGCTCGCGCATAGTGCTCAGCTGGTGCTCGAAGTCGAGTTTATTGGACTGGCTGGGCTGGCTGCTGGGCACTTGGCACCTCCTTCTTGGTAGGGAATTGCTTGCTATAAAATACATCAAACTGCGAGCCGTACTGGCTGAGCAGCTGGTTGAGCCGTAGTGTAATATCGGCCACTCGCTTGCGACGCTCACGCACTGGCTTGATGAGGTAATAAAACTCGACGGGCTGATCGGTGCAATCAGTCCGTAGCAACTCGGACAGTTTCTCCTCATACTGGCGGTATTCGCTGCGGAAGGCGGCAAGCTGAGTATTGTATTCTACCGTTGTCTTGGCAAGCTCCACACCGTCGAGCCGGTTGAGAGCGATGCGGCTATTAAGTGGTGCCATCAGGCGAGTGGCAATCACCTCATACTGCTGCCCTTGGTTGACGCGGACAAGCCCGTCATTGGCATGGATGCGCCGCAGGGTAGACTTGACGCGGACGCAGTTTTGTTTTATTTGAGTGAGTTGATCGTTGCTGAGTGGCGCAGCGGGCTCGGCATAGGCCGGAGAGCCAAGTGCAGCAGTAGCAATCATAACAACAGCAAGAAAAGTGCGCTTCATAGCTCCCCATTATGACGCATCAGAGGAGATTGGTCAAATAGTTTGCCTAGATTGAATTAAATTCTTGTGTCGCTCCGGTTGGCCACTATCTTACGCAGATTTTGCGTTAGCACCTTCAAGCTCAACACAAAACCTGGGAGTTCTTTAAGGGTGGTGTGATGCCATCTGTATAATAACTACAATAACTGCAAGAACAAAAGCCATGAAAGGTATTGCAAGACCAATAGCAACACCAATCTTGAGTCCTTGGTCGTCACCATCAACGAATTTGGCAGATGGTGCGTATGTCTGAATATTCCACCACCACCAGTTGTAGTGATTATTGAGAGCATCTTGAACGGTATGGGAATAATAAAGGATTCCCATACCAGGTGACACACCGGCGCTCAAGGCGTTGAGTAATCGCGTGTTCGCTCCGGCAAAGTTAAATTGGTTGCGTTGACCGTTGACCCAGACAATGATAAAGCTTGACTCAGTTCTTGCTTTGGTAATCTGCTGTGGGTCGATGTCAAAGATAACACCGATTGATTGACCCATCGAAGCATCTACATCAATAGCACGGATACGGTTGGTGCTCGTCCATTCGAGAACACAGGGTGTCTCATTGAAATAACCAGTGCTATACCAGACAAATGTTGCTGCAATGAGTGGTGTGCCATCAAAGACGCTGCTATAACTAGCCTCAATAGTAGGTTGCAATGATTGGGCAGTAGGTAACTGCATTGGCTGCATAATGGGCTGAGGGAGAGGGTTTGCTGCAACAGGAGTCCGACCAATTGGTGGTGCGGGTTGCATAGCTGGTGTTGGTGGGTAGTATAAGGTGGTTTGCGGGTATACAGGTGTCGTGGGCTGCTGATTCATGGAAGTATTATACTATATAACTTGAGATCGGCAAGTACGAAGATGTTTTGCGGTATATATTTTTGGTTGTAGACTTCCTATAGAAGTAACAATGCAGGAGTATGCCTGCATTTGCTGTATCTATTATATGGTGTCTTGGGCACTGTTGTTTATTAGAAAATAAGTCAATCAGCTTGCTGGAGTCATCTGGTTTTATGATAATAATGCCATAATAAAGGCGATAAATACTACTATGATTGGTATCACAAAAGCTATGATGAGGGCTATGTTGACGCCATTGTTGATAATCATCGCGTCGCGCTCGAGACCGTTGACGAGCTTGGCGAAGGGTGCGTAGGCTTGGATGGCGGCCCACCACTAGTCGTAGTCGTTGTTGAGGGCTCGCTCGATGTTGTGGCCATAGAGAGCACCGCCAACGCCAGGTGACACTGCAGCACCAAGGCCTGCCAGCAGCTGAGCGCTCGCTCCAGCAAAGTCGAATTGAATGCGCTGACCATTGACCCATATAATGATAAAGCTTGCCTCGACCGCCGCTTTGGTAATCTGCTGCGGATCGATGTCAAGCACTACACCAATCATTTGATTTGTTTGGGGGTCAAAATCGACGGCGCGGATGCGATTGGCTGTCGTCCATTCGAGAATGCAGGGCACTTGGCTAAAGACGGTGCGGTTATGATAGTGCGAGACGGGCGTTGCCATAACCAGCGGTGTGCCGTCAAAAACACTGCTGTAATTGGCATCCATCGCTGCCGGTGCCGGCTGGGCTGCTGGCTGGACAACAAGGGGTGTGGGCTGCTGAACGGGTAATTGCTCGGCTGGTTGCGCAGGGTTACTTGGGGCGTTGGAGTTGCCGGTTGTGATATCTGAGCTGGTGCAGGCTGTGGCGCTGGCTGTATAACAAGAGGAGCCGGCTGCCGGATAGGTGATTGCTCAGCTGGCTGGGTGAGACTATCCTGGAGCGTTGGCTCTGATGGCTGCTGTGGCTGTGTTTGTACTGACTGCTGTGGATAATAAGGCTGAGCCTGAGGTGGAGCTGCTGGCTGTGATTGATAAGGATAAGAAGGAAATTGCTGATTCATGAGTGTATTATACTATACTGGTAAATACGCGATGTGTCTTAACAGAGGTCATATACCTTGAGATCAGGACTTCATTAAAGCATAATAGCTCAGCAGGAGTATCCGCTACGCAGAATGAATTTTTGTTGTGGCGGGAGCAATGCATACGCAATAGAGATTACTTGTGCTTGCCTGGCGAGGCCGCGCCGAGCTCGATGTGCTCCTTCTCAAACTCGCGCAGGATTCGCCGCCGCATCTCGGCCGTGAGGGCCCACTGGTCGGACGGTTGAGTTTTGCCAGAGACAACGAGGCTAATCGACGACGCATTGAAGTCGCCAAGGATGTCGAAGTGTGGTGGCTCAATCACTTTGCGCTGCCATTTTTCCTCGCTGGAGATTTCCTCCCCGATCCGATTGATGATATCGCTCGCAGTACTAATATTGGTATCAGGCGCAACGGTAATGGTGAAGTACACTTTGCTATAGCCCATCGTCTTGTTGATGACATGCTGCACGACACCATTAGGGAAGAAGTGGACGTTACCCTCGACGTCGCGGATCACTGTGGAGCGTACACCGATCCGCTCGACCGTCCCGCCAAAGCCATCGATCTCGATAATATCTCCCACCCGATACTGGTTTTCGCTAATAATAAATACTCCTGAGAGAAAATCCTTAACGAGTGACTGCGCGCCAAACCCAAAGGCGACACCAATAATCCCTGCGCTCGCAAACAGCGGCGCAAGAGCTGCGCTATTGAAAAAATGAGTAAAGATAGCATAGCCGGCAATCACCACGACAATAATGCGCCACACATTAGCAAAGAGCCCGCCCAGCGTCTTATGCCGCTTCTCGAGGTCCTTCTTGGGTAGCGTCCGCTGGTATGTAGTAACGAAGGCATGCCGCGTCAGCCACATCACCACGCGCGGCCCCAACCAATACAGTGCAATCGCTACGATAATAATGATAATAATCTCTAGTGCAGTGATCTCAGGTGAGGTAATTGGCTTCATAATATGGTAGTATAACAGATGTGAATGATGAATTAAACCAGCTTGTGCTTACCTTGCAGCGTGGTGGCGTGGCAGTACTCCGGACTGATACCCTGTATGGTATTGTTGCCCGGGCAGATGACGAAGCGGCAGTAGCGCAGGTGTATCGTCTTAAGCGGCGTGATAGTAATAAATCACCCATCATCCTCGTGGCCGATGCCAGCCAAACTTATGCCGATGTACCTATCTTACCGTCGCTTAACACTTCCCAGCCAACAAGTATTTTGCTCGATTCGCCCCATGCTCCGCGGTGGTTACGCCGCGCTAATGATATGCTGGCCTATCGCCAGCCGCAGCTGCCGTGGCTCCAGGCGGTCTTGCGCCAGACTGGCCCGTTGATCGCCCCCAGTGCCAATCTCGAAGGGCAGCCGCCCGCCCGCACTATTGTCGAAGCTCGTGCGTATTTTGGTAATGGTGTCGATTACTATTATGATGGCGACACTGTGCCGACTGATACGCCACCATCACGCTTAGTACGGGTGCTACCTGATGGGGGAGTGGAGCGGCTCAGGTAGGTTATAAATATCTGAGCCAAAGCTTGAGAAGCTTACTCAGCGATGTAAGTATTACAACATTTTTTAGAGCGGTTCTCACTATTCGAGTGAGAAACATGCTAGACAGATAGTGAGTTCTCATACCTCACCTAAATAACGTGGAGCGTGGGGTCACCTCGAGAGAAAGGCTGTATGATTCAGGTATAATAGATTCATGACGTATCTTGACCCTCAGCAATTTATCATCACTCGCAAGCGTAAGAAATATCGCTTTGCTAAGTTCCATAACGCCAACAACTGCTACGAGTACGACGAATGGTGCCAGGCAGCGCCAGAGGTGCGGCAGAGTGCGACAGTGCTCGAGGTTGGCGCTGGTACCGGGATGTTTAGTGTGGAACTAGCGGCGCAGCACCCGGATGAGGTATTTGTGGCACTAGATGTTAAGGGTGATCGCTTGCAAAAAGGTGCATACACAGCACTCGAGCGTGGCATCACCAATGTGTTGTTTGTGCGGGCTCGGGCCGATCAGATTGGCGAGCTCTTTGCTGCTCACTCGCTCAAGCAGTTGTGGGTGACTTTTCCTGATCCATTCCCTAAGCGGCGCAGCGCTGGCCGGCGTCTTACTCACCCAACATTCTTGCGCCAGTACGAGCAGCTGTTGCGGCCTGGTGGCTCGCTTTTACTCAAGCATGACGATCGTGATTTCTTTTGCTGGAGCCTGGAGCGGCTTGTTGCCTGTCAGTGGTCGATTCGTGAATTATCTTTCGATCTCCACGAGTCGTCACTACCTGATGAATACAAGACGCTCACCGCCTACGAACAGCGCTGGATGAGTGAGGGGAAGGCGATTGGCTGCGTGCGAGCGACACCTCACTGCTCGTAAAAAACCGGTATTGTACTGCTAGTGGCGAGTCGCTTGTTCTTGAAGCGCCCATCTGCAGTGACATCGTGCTGAGCCCAGGCAGGAGTACCAAATGCGTCTGCTGCAGCTCGTGCTGCTGTTTCATATTCGCCAGAAAACTCAACCTCGCCGACGCACAAACCAGCAAGTTGGCCATGATAGATATCAAGCTCAAGTACAACGTCTTGATAAGGAATTTGATAGCGTGTTTTTTCGACTCGTGCTCCTGCAGTGCGAGGCCACAGTGCTGAGAAATCCTCGCGGCTGAGAGAGGTGTTTTCCTCATCGCGGACGAGATCGCCACCAGATTTCATTGTGCGCTCAAAATACATATCACCAAAGCTTCGGATGCGCTCTTCGCTCCCATCATCGCGAATTGCCAAATAGCCTTGACGGAGAGTAGTATGGTCAAAATCATCAAGACTCTTTCCGGCCAAGACTTCTCTTGCGAAGGTGCTTGATGTTGGGTCAATAATAAACTTGCGTTCGATTTCTTTTGGAGGATTTGCGTACTCTTGCTGCTGTGGTGGGGTGCCTTCACTTTGCACTCGTGCGGTGTATCCGATAGATTTTACAGTGGTAGGATGAGGTGAGCTGCTGGTTTCTGCTGATTTGTTATATCCTCTATGCTCGCTATTTCGTTGACATTGTGGCATATTTCTCTCCTGTCGAAAGGTTGACCCAGCTCCAGTATAGCGTGCTAAACTAGATATGTCAGTTATGATAGTTTGAGTCAAATATGTTTGAGCAAGATACGATTAACCACCACATCCAAAGGCGAATTCTCAGTGTGCTGTGCTACCGCAAGATGGCTCGCTTTCGTGATCTGCGTCCGTCACGGGTGGATACCAATCTCTTTAGCTACCATCTCAAGGTGCTGATTCGTCACCAGCTTGTCCAAAAGGTGCCGGGTGGCTATAGCCTGGCACCGCGTGGTTTGGTGTATGTCGATCGGGTGAGTACAGACACTATGCTGGTTCGGACCCAACCTAAAATCGTAACTATGCTAGTGGTGCAAAATAGTAATGGTGACGTCTTACTCCAGCAGCGCACCAAGCAGCCCTACATTGATACCTGGACGCTCCCTTACGGCAAGCTCCACATTGATGACAGATCTATCCAAGCGGCAGCTCAGCGCGAAGCGGCAGAAAAGATTGGCGCTATAGACCTAGTACTGCAGCATGCGGGCGAATGCTATATTCGTGTTTGGGCAGACAAGGCAATTCTCTCAACCACGCTTGCTCATGTATTTTATGGGGCGACTGATGATATCACTCCGCACGAACGGCTCATTTGGGCGCGCCCACACAAACTGGCGCAGTACGCGCTTGCACCGGCGGTGGAGCAGATTGTCGCACGGGTGTTCTTTCGCGACCCGTACTTTTTTGAGGAGTTTGACGACGTTTTAGATCAATAACAAGGAGGATATATGAAGATCGACGACTACGCACAGCAAGCAATCACTACCCTGAGCAGTGACTATGCCTACGGTGATGCTAATGCCCAGCTGATGGGTATGGTGCTGGGACTAGGCGGCGAATCGGGCGAGGTGCTCGAGAAGTTCAAGAAGCTACTGCGTGACCATCAGGGCACAATAACCGAGGAAGATAAGCAGGCAATCATTAAGGAGCTGGGTGATATTTTGTGGTATGTAACGGCAGTGGCACACTTGCTTGGTTCGAGTCTTGAGGAGGTCGCTCAGCGTAATAACGCCAAGCTCGCCAGCCGCCAGCAGCGCGGTCAGCTGCGGGGTAGTGGGGATGACCGGTAAGTTGTGTATGGTTTGAGAATGCTATAATGCATTGTAGCTACCGACAGTAGGTGAACACGTGTCAATGTCATTCGTGATGGGTGTGGATAGCATGAGGTAAGTGTACCTACCCCTCTTGCGCGAGCCGCTGTCGTACCCAGCCATCAATCGTGCCTGCTCCCATGCAGAGCACAAGCTTGCCCTCAGCGCGGGCCGTTTGGATGGCGTGCCACAAGGTATCATCGAGCTCGGCATAGTGAACGCTGCTACGGTTTGTTAGTTGCTCAGTAAGTTGCTGCGGAGTGAGGATGGATAGAGCTGGGTCTTCGCGGCTGAGGTAGGTTGGCAGCCAATAGATTTGCTCAGCACGCTCCATACAGTCGGTGTATTGCTGACGGATCTCATGCTGACGGACGTTTTGATGTGGCTGATACACCAGCACAACGTGGTCGGACAACTCTCGTGCCATTTGCAATGTCGCGGCGATTTCTACCGGGTGGTGGCCATAATCGCTATACAGCCCAGTCCCAAGCCGCTCAAAGCGTCGCTGCACTCCCGGGAAGGTATTGATAGCCGCTCGAATGTGCTCGGGTGAGCCAAGCCTGAGCTGCTTGCACGCCGTTGCCACCAGTGTTGCGTTTGCTCGGTTGTGGGCCCCTGCGAGGGTAAATTGCTGTACATCTTCATCTTCCAAGACACGCGCCCGCCGCCGTGGTGGCACAACGCCTGCGTCGGCATCGCGCTGCCACATGATGGTATATTCGCTCTGCTCGAGGAAGCGGCTGAAGGCATCGGTGTAATCCTGCTTGGTAGGGTAGGTGTCCGGGTGGTCGTAGTCAACAGAGGTCAGCAGCGTGAGATAAGGGTGGAATTGCAAAAAGTTGCGGTCAAACTCATCACACTCATACACAAAGTAGCGGCTGCCTGGCACATAATGGCCACTGGGGCCAAAACTCAATGTTGTACCCACCGAGTAACTCACTGGTTCGCCCAGCTGACGCAGCGCCCACACCATCAGACCAGTTGTTGTTGTCTTGCCGTGGGTACCCGCGATGGCGATGAGTTGGAGGTCTTTTTCGTTGATGAGATAAGTGAGGAGCTCGTCGCGCTTAGCGGTATAGATGCCAAGTCGGTGTGCCAAGACAAGCTCGGGGTGATCGGGTGGCAAGGCCGCAGTGTAGATAAACCAATCGATGGGGGTTTGCTTGTGGCGGTAGGCCAGGTATTCGCCTGTTTGGTCTTGTGAGACGGAGATGCCACGCTGCTCGAGTTCTTGTGTCTCGAGTCCAACATGGCTATCCGAGCCAAGCACACGGTGCCCTGCATCGTGCGCCAACTCAGCCAATGGCCCCAGGCCCACACCGCCGATTCCAGAGAAGTAGATATTCATACCTTCCATTGTACCGCCTCTGGCACAAAACCACCAGAGGTAGCTAAAGAGTGTAATCGCTCCACCTCGCGCTACTGGGTTCAATATTGAGGTTATGCTATACTAGAGCCAAAGCATAAGTGGGCATACGTAGGGTACATAGCATGGCAAACAAACAGCAAGTCAAGCGCTCGATGAAGCGACTCCGGCGCATCAAGATGTGGCACTTGGTGCTACTGTTTATGGTGCTGCTTGTGCTGTCTGCGACCTTCTTGCGGCTCAATAATGTGGGGATGACCGAGCGGCGGCGGGCAGTTCTCTCGGCTGACAAGGCGGGTAATATGGAGCAGATTCGCCAGCGCATCGCTGACCTCCAGCAGTATTCCTCTGCCCATATGAATGCGGATACCGGCCCTATCTACCTGCAAGAGCAGTACAATCGCGACGTCAAGGCTGCGCTTAACGCCTCAATGAGTACCGCCAATCGCGCTGGCCAAACCGCCAATGCCAAGGCTGATGCAGTGTGTAAGCCACGGTTCCGCAGCTGGTCGATAGACTATGTGCGCTGCGTCTACGAGGAGCTTGGCAAGCTCAGCAGCACCAATGCTGGCCTTCAGACCGCCAAAATGCCCGACACCAGCCTCTACCACTACAACTTCAGCGCACCACTATGGTCGCCCGACTTTGCTGGCTGGACGATTCTTCTCACTGGCGTAGTCATCTCGGCCATTCTTGGGCGTATTGTGGGGATGATTATTTTGCGGATTATGCTGCGCGTTCAGTATCGAGCGGCGAAATAAATCGCCAAAAAATAAAAAATTACAATATAATTTACAACACGTACAATACGCATGATGGCCTTGAGCAAGCGTTCGCTGGGTGCTCCATAAAATTTATGCTTGACCCCTGTTTATCGTACAAAAATAGTACCAACATCTATCATACATAATAACCATAAGCAAAAAACAAAATTGCTTACCCTTAGCCGTTATCTCTGTAAAAAATCGCTATCAAAGTGTTGACATCCATTTTATGAGCATGTAGGCTAGGTTTTGTAAGATCAAATAGGAGGAGCACTATGGCTTACGAATATACTAGTTCGAATGGTACTACATACTACTTGCACACGCAAAAAGATGCAGTATTGCGCGGTGGCGTAAAGCGGACGATTTACTACTTTTGCAAATCACCAAACAACGGCAAAGGTGAGCCGTGTGACATGCCTAAGGGTTACTACGTGAAGGAACACTCGCGCAACAAATTCCCCTTTGCTGCCAAGAAAGACGCAGCAAAGCCCGCCAAGAAGGCTGCTAAAGCAACCAAATAACCCGGACACGTGTATATGAAAAAGACCTTTCTATAACAGAAGGGTCTTTTTTGTTGAACTTAGTGCAAGAGAGGGCTATACAGCGAGTAGAGTATGAGATGAAGTAAGCCGCGAACCTATACCGCGTGACGATAACTAAGTTTGTATAGAGAAGTATGCTCTCGCACCACTCAGAGCACCAGAGAGCGGCGCTCAGCGTGAGCTGCGGTTTTCTCTTGTTTTGCGCCGTTCGCAGCGAGAGGAGTATGAGAGGAGGTGTGAGCGCATAAGCTGCGTATTAGCAATTAGCTGTATGACATGTTATGTATTGGTGTAGCGCTCCCCACATGCAGTGCCGGACGAACGCGCATTGGCGAACTACCACGAGTGGCTTTGCCGAGACGTAGGCGCACTTGGCCATGCAAGACTGTCCCTGAGACGGCGCTGCCATCAATCAATGCTTCACCGGCAAAGAGTGTACTCGTCCAGCGCTTGCGTTGTTCACAGTCTGGTGCTTGGAGATTTTGCAAGACGAGCGCACACCATAGTTGCCGGGTCATCAGTTGGCGCGTGTCGGAGCCGTTGACGGTGTATATATTCCTGGGCTGTGCGGTGATATCGTTGTAACTGCCCATTGCTAGGCCAGCATCAGAGATAATGGTGACAAAGAGTGTCCAAGGAGCTGCAGGGTCAGTATGGTCAGCGCCAAGAGGAAGACGCTCGTCGACGAAGTCTGGCTTGGTTATCTCAGGTTGGCTGCTGCGGATATGTCTGCTTTGAGATCGGCGCACATCAAATAAACGGGCGTGCGGCACGAGGTGTGGGCCATAGATAGCCTCCTCAGCGAAGGGGTAGCTCTGGAAGTGTCGTGACAGATCGCTAGATAGTGTCGCAACCGTATCCCAGACTGATATGTCAAAGGCACTCCGTAGATAAGCTTCAGTTGGTACAGGAATACCAGCTTCGGTTAAGGCACGAGCAATTGATGAGCACTGGGTCCAGCCACTGTTGGCGAGTTGAGTGAGCATGACTGAATGAGACATATTCCTCCTTTGCTGGCTAAATATTATGACGACGACATATCAACGACTGCCATACCTGGTACGAGGTTGCGCTTGTCTTCAACAATTTCCACCCAGTTGCCGTCTGGGTCTTTGATGAAGCAGTAGCGAAGGCCAGTTCGTCCCATGATAATGTCAGTTGGCTCACTCCAGCTAAGGGCTACTGCGTGAAACTCATCGAGATTATCAACACTGAAGCCAATGTGCTTGACGCCGACTGTTTCGAGATCATTGCCAATTGCTGGCTGTGCTTGTGGTTGATGCGTATTGTGGGCATAGGCAAAGAGCTCGAGGATTACACCACTGGAGTCTATCAGCTGATGAATACTCAACGTACCATCTGGTGTATGCCACACAACTGCCTCAGTGAAGCCAAGGCGCTTGTAGAACTGGATGCTTGCAGTAGCGCTGCGCACTGAGAGCGCGATGTGATGGAGGACGGGCATGGTTGTTATTTCTGCCTACTCTTTTGATTAAGCTGCACTTGAAGGTCAAACACTTGCTTACCAAGCGAGTCGACTGCGCTGTGGTAGTTGTTTTGCAGTGCTACGGCCCAGCCGATAAGCGACAAGAGGCCGATGGTAAGCACCGCCAGCCATGCAATGATGATCTTGTCGGATAATTTTTTGCTCTTCATAGCCGTAGTATAGCAGAAGGTAACGATTATATGCAATGAAGTTTTGCAATAAGCAATAGTATGATGTTACTAATATAATCGTAAGATCCCTGATAATTATTCCGACCAATTTGCAAGGGTATTATCTACTGGATTTCAAAAATAAAAGCACTTTTACTGTAGCCAACTTCGTAGCATCTCAGGCTGGAAGCTCGATATAGTCTATGCGGTCAGCTGCGTTACTCATAGTCCTATTAATACCGTTTGCGCGTACTAAAAACACGCCACTACGGGCGTGCTATGACTAATCTTTGTAATGGTGGGGGCGGCTGGACTTGAACCAGCGGCCAACAGGTTATGAGCCCGCTGCTCTGACCACTGAGCTACGCCCCCAGATCCACTTGCCACATTATACCGTATTGTTAGCGTATATGCTACTAGTAGTCGAGTTTACTAAGGCTCCGGACGCCTTCGCCGGCAGCAGCGGAGCGCGAGTCAATCTTTTCCTTTGACTCATTGCGTTGTGGCCTGTTGCTGCGCTGAGCGGCAGTTTGGGATGGGTGAGTGGCTCGTGTTGTTTCTTTCACTTCGTGGCGGATACGCATACGCTCCAGGACAATCTTATCGAACTGCGCATCACGATTGGTATGTGCCTCAGCATATTGCTCTGGTGTCATCCCAAGTGATTCTGCAATGGCAATGTCAAGATTATACCAGGCTGCGGCACGCTTCTCTTTGAGCGCCTTGCTTCGTGGGTGCTGTGCAACCTGACGATCGTAACTATTGATGATTCTTTGGAGGGCGTAGAGGTCTTCGCGTGTTGGCGATGTGGGCCGCTCATGAGATGATAATGTCTCAGCCTGTGCTTGAGGTGAGGCGTCTGATATGTGAGAGGGTGCTGGCAATCCATCGTCCTCTAAGTCGGCTAAGAGATCACCTTGCTTGCCGTTTTTTTGTAGTAATAACGCTGCACGTCCTAATATTGCAGCGGCGGATCCTATTACCGTTTCTGGTGGTGCTGAAGACTCTAGGCTGCGTTGTTGAGTAGCCTCTTGAGAGGGTTGTTTGTATGTCATCTTGCATTGGTTATAGCACAGAGGTCGACACCTGGCAAGTCTATGAGCGATTTTTAACCAAAATTGTGGTGCGCAGCGTGTTTTTTGCTGGCCGCAGCTTTTGCAGCAACTGCACGGTCTACGGTATAATAGAAGCCTATGAAGTTTGTGCTCAGCGACACTACCAAGCGCCACATCATCTACAAGATCAAGCATGATTATCTCCAGCTCAATACCATTGTGCTGGTGCTTGCGCTCGTGATTGCGACATACCTTGCCTGGCAGTCGGTGGCACGTCTCCAGCAGAACTATACGCAGCAGCGCGAGCTAGAGACGAAACGGCGGCAGCTCGTCCTCACCGAGCTTGAGACGCAAACGCTGCAATACCAAAAGAATTTCCGCGAGAGTGACGAATATAAAGAGCTTGCTGCTCGTGAGAAACTCGGCTTGGTGGCACCTGGCGAGAAGGTGATTGTGCTGCCCAAGAACAGCCCCGAGGCACACGATCCACCAACCGACAAGCCCACTAACCCCGATACACAGAGTAGCAACTTCGAGCAGTGGGTAACCTTCCTCTTTGGTGGTGCAGCCGAGCAGGCTCAGCAAAAGGATAAATAACAAGCGGGGAGCGGAAATCTTGACATTCAGGTGGTAAATCCTTGACAATCGGCATTCATCACTGGTAGAATAAGAACCGTAACGCGGGGTGGAGCAGCCCGGTTAGCTCGGTTGGCTCATAACCAACAGGTCGCAGGTTCAAATCCTGCCCCCGCAACCAAGGTAAGGACCCTACCACACGGTAGGGTTTTTGCTTTGGATTATCTTGGGAAGGTAGAGATGGAATGAGGTTAGTATCAACCTCAAAACTATTCTTGGTGCCTTTACCACTGGCGTCTAGTAGAGTGTAGTTTTCGTTCAAATGAGTGGAGATTCATTACTGGCTCATGGGCTGGTAGGTACTGCTCACGCCTTCAATACAGTCAGCGGCTATTGTCTCTACCGTGAAGACCAAAAGACAAAGAGGGTGTAATGTAAGTAATGCAGACCTTCAGAGGTGGCACACAAAGTACGATACACAAAGTTTCTTAGAATAAATAGTAAATAACTGGGGATAAATAAGGAAAAAAGTAAATTAAGAAATAATTTGTTTGCATTTTGTTCGTATATATGCTAGGATCGAGGTAGGTCGATAATGACAACACAAAAAAGAGGGTAGATATGCGAAAAAAGACGAAAGAAACCATACTCGCCACCTGGAATCGGTCGCGTAGTATGGCAGAGCTGCGGGCATTCATTGCCGCGCGCCATAGCAAATTAGCAGAGGTAGAACTCTAAACGATCGAAAGCACCTTGGGTGATGCGCCTGAGGTGCTTTGAATATATCTCTATAATATTCATCCTCGCACATCCGAAATAGGCTATAGCCTTGGATAAAAAACAAAACGGCGCACTCGTCGTACGCCGCCTATCATACCTGGTAGCACCGACTGGGATCGAACCAGTGACCTCAGGCTTATGAGTCCTGCGCTCTAACCGGCTGAGCTACGGTGCCAAACATGACGCATTATAGCAGAGAATTGGCAAGAAGGCTAGAGCTCAGGCGAGTGTTTTGGCGTTCTTTTTTGCCCAGGCCAGTGGTATAATAGAGAAAACGCCCAATCAGGAGTTAAGGAGAACCACCACATGATACGACGACCACGCTACGATTATGATTTGTTGGTGCTGGGTAGTGGTGCAGCTGGTAGTACTGCAGCTTTGGTGGCGGCCCGGGCAGATAAGAAGGTGGGGTTGATTGAGGCAGACACCTTTGGTGGTGGTGCGCCTAATTGGGGTGATATCCCTGTCAAGACGCTGCTGGGTGTGGCACAGCTCTATAACCGCATCCAACAGGGCCACCAGTTTGGACTCGATACATCGCGAGTGGATTTTGACTACCCAGCCATCCAGCATTGGAAAAATACAGTGGTAGAGCGGACTGGCGCGGGCGATAACGAGCACTATTATAACCAACAAGGGATTGATACATTCTACGGCAAAGGTGCCTTACGTGACCAGCACACTGTAACGATTGGTGACCATGAAGTAACAGCAGGGCATATTTTGATCGCAACAGGGGCACACGTGACCCAGCCAGCGATTGCAGGTATCGAGACGATTGACTGGCTGACACCACGCACCGCCCTCAAGCTAAGCCGTCCGCCGCGTAGCCTGTTGATCATTGGTGCGACGACGACGGCGATTGAGCTAGCGCATTTCTTTGCGACCTTTGGTAGTACGGTGTCGGTGGCAGAGCAGTCATCACGCATTTTGCCAACTGAGGATGAAGAGGTAAGTGAGGCAGTGAGCAGCCTCCTGCAGCGCGACCAACCACTGTCGGTCCTAACGCAAACGACGATTCGCTCCCTCATGCGTGGCCCAAGTGGTAATGTGATCGTCCAATATATCCGTGGTGGTATTGAGCGGACGATGGAGGTAGAGCGTGTCCTGGTGGCAACCAAGCCAGAGCCAACCATTGATATTGGGCTTGATAATGCTGAGGTAACGTATTCGCCCGATGGTGGTGTTGAAGTTAATCAATTCTTCCAAACCAACGTGCGGCATATCTACGCGGCGGGTCATGTGCTGGGCAATGATGTACCAACTCACACCGTCTTGAGCGAGGGCCGGCTAACAGCGCACAACATCCTTCACCCCAAATCGCAAATGACGCTTGACTACGAGCTAGTGCCGCGCGCTACCTTCATCTATCCAGAAGTGGCTAGTGTGGGCTTTAATGAAGATGACTGTATTAAGCGCGATCTCAAGATTAATAAGGTGTTGGTGCCGCTCGGGATGATTGCCCGTAGCAATACAAGTGACTTCCGTGAGGGATTCGTCAAGCTGATTAGCGACAAACAAGGGGTATTGCTCGGTGGGACGATTGTTGCCCCGCGTGCTAGTGAGCTTATCCAAGAGGTCACTCTCGCCATCAAACACGACCTCACTGCTGAGCAGCTGGCCGAGCTCCCACACGTTTTCTTAACGTGGAGCGAGGCAGTGCGAACGGCGGCAAGTAAGCTGTCGCGTAAGTAGAGAGATCTGTTTTGTAGCTGAGGCATCTTCACCTTCTTAGTTTTGGCTGCTTAATAATCTAGGAGTTTGAGCTTTTTTAGCTCGACACTATCGGATTAGTTTTTTATTCTCTGCTACTTCTGAGAGTAGAGTGGTATAGAGGAAAAGAGTGGAAATTGCTAAAGCCTGGGTGATTAGGAGAAAAAGGAAAAATTGAATATACTACCGCATTCTTCATAAAAACAGAGAATATAATGGTGTAAATTGCATAGGGTGGCCTATTGCTTTGCATTATATGACGAAGAAGTTTGCGAGACTCTAGAGCTTACAAGAAGCTCACTGGTGAAGACTCTGCCACGCTGGCTTGCATCGGCGTATTGCTAAAAATAGTAAAGAGTATCCACTTTCAGCTCCATTTAAGCAAGGCGGGGCATACTATCCGTAGTAGCACACGCTACCTCCTCCTCTATTATGCAAGCCGCCGTTCCTCCTCCCGGGCGGCTTGTTTTGTGTCTTACGCCTAGCATATTACACATAATAAAACTAGTATTTACTCCTCTTGGCAAAATGAATATACTATTGCCATGGCATATCTTGTTGCAGTGTCTGGTGGTGTGGATAGTGTAGTGCTCTTGGATGTGATGGCGGCGCAGGCGACGGAGCCGTTGATTGTGGCGCATGTCGATCATGGGATCCGGGGTGAAACGTCGGCAGCGGATGCGCGCTTTGTGGCAGCACTGGCGGCGCGCTATGGACTACCTTTTGTGTCTACTCAGCTTAAGCTTGGGCCGAATGCGAGCGAAGCAGAAGCGCGAGAGGCTCGGTATGATTTTTTGCTCGATACAGCAGCGCAGTACCAAGCACCAGTGGTAACAGCACATCACTTGGACGATTTGGTAGAAACAGTGGCGCTTAACTTAGTACGTGGAACGGGATGGCGTGGGCTGGCCGTGCTGAACCGCCCTGGGGTGGAGCGGCCACTACTGGGCTGGCGCAAGGCAGATATTCGCGCCTATGCACTGGCTCATCGCCTGGAATGGGTAGAAGATGAGACGAATGCGAGTGACCGCTATACACGCAATCGGCTGCGGCGCTGCATTCAGCGGCTCCTCACGGCAGAGCAGGCGGCGCAGATTACCGCGCTGCGGCATCGGCAACTTGCGCTGCGCCATACGATTAATGATGAAGTGCAGCACCTCTTGCCGCAGTTTGCAGCTGAGCGCCATGGATTGATTATGATCGACGAAGCAAGCGCCCAGGAACTATTGGGTGCGATGATTATGTGGGCGGGTGCACCGCGTCCAACCCGTCCGCGGCTTGAGCGTGCGGTGCTAGCCATCAAGACTGCTCGTCCAGGCAGCTGTCATGTGGTGGGTGATGGCGTGTATTTGCAGTTTGGCCCTCGGCAATTCACTGTAGAAGTGGTACAATAGATCAGATTACTGTGTGAGAATGCAAGCGAACGAAAGGAGTGAGTTCCCTGATGAATAAAAAACCGTCGAAAGCGACCAATGCCCTGCGTCTAGGGCTGTTTTGGGCGATTGTGGTGCTGGGTGTGCTGGCATTTTGGGCGATTAATTCGCCGCAGGCCAACCTTAAGGAGGTGCCACTCTCGGACGTGGTGAACCGGGCAAATAATGGCAAAATTGCTAAGATCGAGATCCAAGGCAATGAGCTGACTGTCACGCCTAAAGGCCAGTCTAAGCCGACCGAGCGCAGCCTCAAAGAGAATGGCACTATCTATACCCAAGGACTCAAGCACGACAAAACAGAGGTAAAAGTGCAAAATGAGTCACAGACAGGCCTATTGTTTTGGAATCTCGCACCAATTGTCCTGTCGGTTGTATTGTTTGGCGTTCTCTTTATGTTTATGATGCGCCAAGCCCAGGGGCAGAACAGCCAAGCGATGGGCTTTGGCAAGAGTAAGGCCAAGCTGTATGGCCTTGATAAAGAGCGGGTAGTATTTGATGACATTGCTGGTAACGAAAACGCCAAGCAAGATTTGCAAGAGGTGGTGGACTTCCTCAAGCACCCCAAGAAATATCAGAGCCTCGGCGCTAAGATTCCCAAAGGGATTCTCCTTGTTGGTAACCCTGGTACCGGTAAAACGATGTTGGCGCGAGCGGTTGCAGGCGAGGCTAACGTACCGTTCTTTTCCATTAGTGGCTCAGAGTTTGTGGAGATGTTTGTTGGTGTGGGGGCAAGCCGGGTACGCGACCTCTTTGCTAAGGCCAAGAAGAATGCGCCAGCCATTATCTTCATTGATGAGATTGACGCTGTGGGACGTAAACGTGGCTCTGGCATGGGCGGCGGTCACGACGAGCGCGAGCAGACGCTGAACCAGATTTTGGTAGAGATGGACGGCTTTGAGGCTGATACAAACGTGATTATCCTAGCAGCAACCAACCGGGCCGATGTGCTCGACCCAGCACTGTTGCGCCCAGGCCGCTTTGATCGCCATACGACGATCAGCCTGCCCGAGCGCAAAGACCGTGAGGCGATCCTCAAAGTACACTTCAAGAACAAACCAACCGATGCATCGGTCGACCTTGACAAGCTTGCTGCCAAGACGGCCGGTAGCAGTGGTGCTGACCTCGCGAACATGGCCAACGAGGCAGCGATTATTGCAGCGCGCCGTGGCAAGAAGACGATCACCAACCAAGACCTGACCGAGGCCTTTGAGAAGGTGGCGATTGGCCCCGAGCGCAAAGCTAAGATAATGACCGACCATGAAAAAGAACTCACGGCGTATCATGAGGCGGGTCACGCCATTGTGGGGCACGTCTTGCCGGATAGCGATCCGGTCCATAAGGTGACCATCATCCCGCGTGGTGGCACGGGTGGCGTGACATGGTTCTTACCCCCAGAAGACAAAAGCTACACCAATGTATACGAGTTTAAAGATATTCTGGCCCGAGCAATGGGTGGACGGATTGCTGAGAAGCTGATCTATGGCGATGACGGCATTACAACTGGGGCAGGCAGTGACCTACGCAAAGCGACGGAGATTGCCCGTGATATGGTGATTGAGCAGGGTATGGGCGCAAAGCTCCGTGACCAAGTTTTCCATGAAGATAACGGTGGTATGGTGTTTGACAAGATCACTCACGAGCGACCATATAGCGATGCGACTGCTGAGGCAATTGACCACGAGGTAGAGGCGCTTATCAAAGAAGCAGCACGCCGCGCAGAGCTGGTGTTGACGCACAACCGCCCAGCGCTCGAGAAGCTTAAGGATGAGCTACTTGCCCACGAAACACTCGAAGAAGACGAAGCTAAGGCTGCGATGGCAGATGCCACTTTGCCAACGGAGGCCAAGCTCCACTAGGAGCGGGGAGGTATCAGTGGCACATGGAGCAAATCGTCGGCGTGTCCGCTCAGTCGTCGCCAAAGCAAATAGCAAACTAAACATCAAGAATGCAGCTGCCCTCCTGGCAGGCTCGACACTACTATCGAGCGTCTTGGGGATGTATCGTGAGCGGCTCATCAATGGCATGTACTACGACACCTACAAGGTGGGTGCTGATGCCTATACCGTAGCCTTTACTATCCCCGACTTCATGTTCTTTGTGCTGGTGTCTGGGGCACTGAGCGTATCCTTTATACCGGTGTTTAATCAGCGCTTGGCGTCAGGCAATAAGCAGTCGGCATGGGATTTGAGCTCGAGCTTGATCAACTTCTTAGCGCTCACCACCTTAGCGGCAAGTATTTTGATTATGATCTTTGCCGAGCCGCTCGTGAATGTTGTGGTGGGGCCGGGGCTCAGCGAGTCGGGGCGGAGCCTGGCAGTGAGTATGATGCGCGTGATTGCCGTCAACCCATTCCTCTTCTCTATCTCTACCGTCATTGCTAGTATGCAGCAGGCGATTGGGCGCTTTACCTTCTATGCGCTGGCGCCAACGATCTACAACATCGGCATTATCATCGGTGCGACCTTCTTTACGAACGGTATTAACATCTTTGGCTGGCAGGTGTTTGATGGCGGCATTATGGGTGTAGCATTGGGCGTGGTGCTAGGCTCGGTGCTGCAGTTGATTGTTAGCTCGATTGGCCTGCTTGGCTTAGACTTTGACTATCGCTTTATAATCAAGCGCAAGAACAAGAGCTTTCGCCAGGTGCTGCGTCTGCTGCGGACGCGCTCACTCGACCAAGGGATTGACTACTTCAATGGTCTTGTGGAGACAAACCTCGCTTCGCGCATGGCTGATGGGACGGTGCGAGCTTACCAACAGGCGTCGTCATTGTCGTTGATGCCAGTGAATTTGATTGGTGTGGCGATTAGCAATGCCGCCTTCCCACAAATGACAGAGCACCTCGGGGCGGGGCGCGAGGATCTCTTCCGCAAAGAATTGCAGGTGATGATCCGGGTAATTATTTGGCTGGCATTGCCAGTAGCGGTTATTACCTACTTTGCACGAGGCTATGTGGTGAGCTTTATCTATAACGGGGGTGACCCAGTGATATCCGGTTTTCTTGGGGTGCTGGTTTTGACGATATTTTTCCGCACGATTTATCATATTGCAGCACGTAGCTTCTATGCACAGCAAGATACCAAGACCCCGCTTTATATCTCGTTCTTTGCGATTGGGTTTAACATTATCCTGGCGATTATCTTGGTGAATCTCTGGTCCAAGAACCAGAATCCAGGCTATGGCCTAGCTTGGGCGCAGTCTATCACTGCCGTGGTAGAGGTGATTATCCTCTTCTTCTTCATGGGGCGGCGTATGCCGAGGCTGTTTGACCGCAGCTTCGTTAATAGCATCTACAAGATGGTTATTGCTGCGGTGCCAACTGGTTTAGCTGCCTACCTGAGCGTGGTAATGATCCCCTTTGGCACAAACGATAAGAGTTTCTTCCTCGCCTTCCCGAAATTTATTATGATTACAGTTGTGAGCTTTGCGGTTTATATATGGTTCAGCCGGCGACTAAGGCTTAAAGAGGCCGAGCCAGTGCTTAATCGGTTGCGGCAGATCTTCTTTGGACGGATTAACCTTGGCTGGAACTGGAAACGCTAGCGTATGGAACATATCCGTAATTTCTGCATCATCGCCCATATCGACCACGGCAAGAGTACCTTGGCCGACCGCATGATGGAGCTGACAGGTACCGTTACCAAGCGGGATATGAAGCAGCAATTGCTGGATAGTATGGATCTGGAGCGCGAGAAGGGGATTACCATCAAGCTCGCTCCAGTGCGGATGAAGTATGAGTATAGTGCGGACAATACAAACCCTACCAGTGCGCAGACAACGAGTGGGTCAGCATCGAAACGAAGCCAAAGCGATAATACCACGCCCCAACCTGGCACCTACGACCTCAACTTAATTGATACTCCCGGCCATGTTGACTTTAGTTACGAAGTATCGCGTAGCTTGCAGGCCTGCGAAGGCGCGGTGCTGGTGGTGGATGCCAGCCAGGGGATCCAGGCGCAGACGCTGGCCAATGTGTACTTAGCGATGGAGCAAGACCTTACCATCATCCCGGTGCTCAATAAAGTCGACCTGCCAGCGGCCGATGTGCCGCGCGTTTCCAAGCAGGTGATTAATCTGCTCGGCTGTGATGAGAGCGATATTATTCATATCTCGGCCAAGACTGGCCAAAATGTGCCGCAGGTGCTGCGGGCTATCGTTGAGCGTATCCCAGCGCCGGTATCACCACTGGCACTGCAGGCTGAGCGCATGGCCGCGCAGGGTAGTGATAGGCCAACCATACCAACCCGCGCCCTGATCTTTGATAGCTACTACGACGACTACCGCGGGGTCATCCTCTATGTGCGCGTGGTAGATGGCACAATACCGAAAGGTGCGGACATCACCATGATGGCCACCGGCGCCCGTGGCCTTGCCCTGGAGGTAGGGCACCTGAGCCCAACCATGCAACCCGACCCACTGCTTGGCACCGGCGAAATCGGCTACATCGTCACCAACCTCAAGACCACGCGTGAGGCACGGGTGGGCGATACGGTGACACTCAAGAAATACTTCGAGTAGTTATAACATAGTGATATAGTTTATCGTATGATAGCTGTGATAAAAAAGTACGACACATTCATCGCTATCTTGCTTGCTGGCCTGATTATGCTATTCATCGCCGCGGCATTTACTGTTCCGAGTTTTTGGGATTGGCTGTGGCAGCGGCACCATAATCAGCTGAGCTGGTATATCCGTCCGTTATTCTTGATACCATTTTGTTGGTTCGCGTATCGGCGGAGCTGGGCAGGGATAATGATGGTGATATTACTCACCTTGACCAGCATGGGGTGGTTTGCTGCGCCCAGTGAAACGAATTTACAGGTGCAACAGTTTTTGCAAGTTGAGCAGCAGTACCTACAGGGTGAATGGACATTTGGTAAGATTTTTCTCACATTGCTTATACCACTATCCTTTAGTGCTTTAGCAGCGGCATTGTGGTGGCGAAATATCTGGCTAGGTGTGGCAGTCATGGCGTTCATGGCTGCCGGTAAATTACTATGGAGTATAACTTTTTCTGGTGAAGCTGGTCTGGCGGTGATTGCCCCTGCGACAATTGGATTTGTTTTATGTAGTGGCTGTTTGTGGCTGGTTACAGTGTTGTCTCGTCGTCGTATCCCTAGGGTTAAGAAAATGAATTTTATTAAGAAAGGGTCAAATAGGTAAAGCTATTATCCATATTTTACCAACCATGTCATCACACCAGCTGCAAAAGTGGCGCACCCAGTCATCACAAACACTCTTCGAGCATCCTCGGCTCACTGTCGCAGAAGACACAGTGGAGCTACCAAATGGAAAGATAATCCGGTATATCCATTATCCCTACCATGGGCATGGTGGAGTGATCGTGGTGTGTCGCCGAGGTGATAGCGTCTTGGTGCAGCAAGAGTATTCGTACCCGGTGGATGAGGTGTTGTATCAGTTCCCAGGCGGGAAGATTGAGGCGGGTGAGGATGTGTGCACGGCGGCGCAGCGAGAGCTGGCTGAGGAGTCGGGTATTGCCATGACAGGTGTGCGAGCATGTGGCTGGTTCTATGCCGATAATCGTCGCACCAGTGCGAAGCTCCACGTGGTTTACGGCGAATACGCTGGGACAAACCATCACCACCAGCCAGATAGCACCGAGCAAATTATCTCACAGTGGCTGCCAATTGCCACCATTCACCACATGGTCGCTACTGGTGCAATCACCAACTACGCCATGCTCGCTGCCTGGGCCTTGCTCGCCAACACCCTCCAGCAAGTAGGAGACTCTCGTGCGAACGAGTAGTGTGGAGCTAGCCACCTCATCCTCAACGAATATGCTAAAATCATAATAGAAAGTACCATTGATCATCTGCTGGCGGCAGAGAAGGGAGTGTGAATATAGGGTACGTTGGCTCGTATGTGTGGCAGTTGCGCCAGAAGGTTGGGGATAGGAAATTACTCACGACGACTGTTGATGTCTTGCCTGTTGATGAAGCAGGGCGCGTCAAACTCATCTACGCCAAAGCCTTTGATCGCTGGAGTACAGTAGGTGGACACGTTGAGGAGGGCGATAGTTATGCCAGCGCGGCACTACATGAGCTGCATGAAGAAGCAGGAATCACTGCGCACGCCAGCGACCTTGAGCTCTTTGCAACGCAGTCTGGCCCAGGACGGGTGTATCATTATCCTGATGGTGACACACAAGCCTTTACCGTGGTGTTTTGCCTTAAGCAATGGCAAAGTGAGGCATTGCACACCGATACTGAGGAAGTAGCGACAGGTCAGTGGTTCTCGCTAGACGAAGCATTGCAGCTCAATACGAATGACGCCACACGCCAGATTCTCACTGCCTACCAGAGGTATAACGAGACGGGTGTGGTGCAGATGATAGAGGAGCAGTAATATTCTGCCTAGTAGAGGATTGGTATGACGCAAGAAAGATTCCTGACAGAAAAGAACATAACACATAACAGTGAAGGTGAAGCAAAGGCGGGCTGGCACACAGCTTTTGCAGGCATGATGTTTGATGTCCAACATAATGATAAGGGCTGGGAAAGAGTGGTGCGAGCGCCAGGCGTGCGCATTATACTTGATGATCAAAACAGTGGCAAAATCTTGCTCACCCGCGAATTTCGTCATGAGCTGGATGGATATGATTATCGCCTGCCAGGGGGTAAGGTATTTGATTCACGTGCTGATTACCAAGCTGCTCGCGCCCAACATATTGATATAATTCAAACCGCAGCGACGAAGGCTGTGCATGAGGTGCAAGAAGAGACGGGTTACACGATTGTCGACCCGCAGCTTATTCACACCTCGACACTTGGTGCGACGGTGAAGTGGGATTTATATACATTTGTTGCAACGAATTTTATAAAAAGTGATGATGGGCAGCAACTTGAGGATGGCGAAGTGATTCAGACAGACTTGTGGTTCTCGTATGATGAGGTGTACGAAATGGCCTTGAAAGGTGACATGCGCGAGGATAGAATTGCGATGGTGTTATTACGGTATCTAACAGATAAAAAGAATGAATAAGGGAAAGATAATTCTTAACAGAAGTAGCCACGATGAACAAATTCGACGCCATGACACCAGAAGAAATTGGCCAGCTCTTTCCGATAGAGGTAGTGCCATATGATGAACGATGGCCACAGTTATTCATGGCTGAGGCAGTGCGGGTAAGTGGTGTGCTGGGTGATGAGGTGTGTGCCATCGAGCATATTGGTAGCACAGCGGTGCCGGGATTGGCAGCCAAACCAATCATAGATAGCCTACTCCTTGTGAACAAGCTTGATAGTAGAGCGAAGCAGAGGCTGGTGGAGCAGCTTCGCCCGCTTGACTACGAAAATATGACTAATGCTGAGACGGAACTGACAATGGAGTTTGGCAAAGGATACGACGTGGATGATCCGCTACGCCAGAAGTACCATCTCCATGTCGAGCAGGTAGATGCGATGCCATCGCCAAAGATTATCTTTCGTGATCGCTTGCGGAGTAGCTGCGTCTTGCGTGAGAAGTATACCAAACTCAAACATGAGCTGGCACAGCAGTATCGACACAACAGAGAGGCGTATACGGCAGGTAAGGCGGCCTTTGTGCGAAAGGTATCGTCCAATTCATCTCGTTCAACTTAATAAGCTATTTATGGAGTATCGTGCTGTGAAAGAAAAGCGTAGTCTTTTAAAAAATATAAGTGCTTCTTGGGATATTATCAGTCTTGGTGGAAATGTTCTTAAGTTCAGAGGGGGGTAAATCAAAGGGATGCACAGCTTGGTAAATTGTCGGCTGAGCTAGCCGCGAAGGTAGAAACCGGTGATATGGATCCTGTTGTTGCCGAGGATGAGATGAGTAGAGCAGCTCGTCCACAGTCAGCCCAGGAAGCAATGCTTACAGATCCCAATGCTGAAAAGGCTAGTGTGCGCCTTAGTCGCCTTACCGAGGGCGGCCACGTTGACCCTGTAGTAGCAGAGGATCTTCTTAATTCTGGTTTTCATCGCTATACTACAGAAAAGACTTTAGAACATATAAAACGCAAGACACCCTAGATAGAAGTGTGTAAGCTGCGAGCTATATATCCCCGTCGTGTCAGCAAGGTGCTATAATAAGCTTAATATGTCGTTAATAACCGTCCAGCCCCTCCCTGGCTACAAAGAGGTCAAGCCCTTCGTCTATGCGGGGTTTTTCCCGGTGAGCAACGAAGATTACAATGACCTCAAGGAGGCGATTGAGAAGCTGAGCCTGAGCGATAGTGCGCTGCAGTTTGAGCCAGAGAATTCGCCGGTGTTGGGTTATGGCGTGCGGATTGGCTTCCTTGGCCTCTTGCATATGGATATCATTCGCGAGCGGCTCGAGCGTGAGTATAATCTAGACCTCATCGTTACTAACCCAAGTACCGATTACCAAGTGAGCTTGACCAATGGCGATGAGTTAGATATCAAGTCTGCCAGCGAATTACCTGACCCAGCCCAGATCAAGGAGATTCGCGAGCCGTGGATTGATGGTGAGATCGTCGTGCCCCAAGATTACATCGGCGCAGTAATCCAGCTCATCGTTAGCAAGCGTGGTCGGCAAAAGAACCTCAGTTACATCGACGAGCGTGCTCTCATCTCCTTTGCGGCACCACTGGCTAATCTTCTGACGGATTTTTATGACCAACTCAAGTCGGTCACCAGCGGCTACGGTTCGTTTAATTATGAACTGCGGGGCTATCAAGCGGAGGATTTGGTGCGCGTGGATTTCTACGTGGCAGGTGAGATGGTTGATGCGCTCAGCGTGATGTGTCACCGCTCGGAGTCGCAGCGGCTGGGGCGCGAGGTGGTGAAGAAACTCAAGGATGTCGTGCCACGCCAGAGCTTTGAGGTGGCACTGCAGGCGGCGATCGGTGGAAAGTTTATTGCCCGCGAAAATATTGGTGCCTACCGCAAAGATGTCACTGGCTATCTCTACGGCGGCGATGTGAGCCGCAAGAAGAAACTCCTTGCCAAGCAAGCTCGTGGCAAGAAGCGCATGAAACGCTTTGGCAAGGTCGATATCCCTAGTGAAGCCTTTACCGTAATGCTCAAGCGAGATTAGCAACTAACAGGAGTGGTGTTACGAGTGCAGATACGTTATGATCGATTGGTGGCCGATATAGACAGAGCACTCGTGTATGACAATGTGCCACCTGCAGAGAGAGAGAGCGATTATCGGTATTGGCGAGCAGTGAGCTTAGCGCGGCTTGCGCTAGAACTGAGCAATGGCAACGATATGCTTACTCTTGATGGCATGCCAGTGCATTTTACTCGTCACTATGCGGATGCACGACGCACAGCGCAGTTAATTGCCCGTGGCCAGTGGACATACCAAACGCGCGGTAGAGAAGAGGAGCTTGCAGCAATGATTAATCATGAGTTTCGACCTGAGCAGCAGCTCCAACCGTCGCTGATTATTGCGCATCGGCAATATCACGCTGTAACGAAACCAGATTATATGGGAATGCCTGGTTGTGTGCGTATCGGAGGACACATGACAGATATCGACCAGTACTCTCAAGAGTTCCTGGAAGACTACTTTCAGATAGATTTAAACAATATCAAGAATAGCTAGCCAATTTCTTATACTAAGGGTGAGAAGCCACGCTCTACGATGTGCTATCATAAATATGATATGACTATGACGAATCTTCAATCACTTATCGAACAGTATCAGCCAACTGAGGCAGCATGTCGCCTAATTCGTGATGCACGTATTGTGCTGCTTGTTGGTATTTCGGGGGCCGGCAAGGATACGGTTGAGCGCCGCGTACTGCAATCACAAGATTTTCGACGACTTGTTTCATATACGACTCGTGCACCACGGCAAAATCGAGGTGTTATGGAAGTAGATGGGCGAGAATACTATTTTATCAATGAGGCGACAGCAGAGGAAATGCTGCAACAGCATGCCTTCGTTGAGGCGAAGTTTGTCCATGGAACACTGTATGGTACAGGGGTGGAGCAAATTAGGTCGATTCACAACGAGGGTAAGATTGTGATTAATGATGTTGACGTTCAAGGGATTGATGAATATAAGAGGCTCTCACAGCATGTTGTGGCAATTTTTGTATTGCCACCGAATTTTCATGAGTGGCGTCGTCGCTTAAGTGCCCGTTATACAACTACGCAAGAGTTTGAAAAAGAATGGCCAAAGCGTTATAGCAGTGCGATTCGTGAACTGACTCACGCACTCGAAGTTCCATACTACCACTTTGTCATCAACGATGATATTGACGAGACGGCGCGCATTGTGCGGGCGATTGCCTCCAAGCCGGATGTGTATAATCGCAAGGATGACGAAGCGCGCTTGGCGGCGCGAGACTTGCTCGATAGTCTCTTGCGCGAGCACCCGGAGCATGTATGAGTAAGCCAGCCACGCATGCTGCCGCTGAGCCAGGTGATGTAGAGCATAAGCAACGTTCATCTCTGGCACTGCGCCGACCAGTGTGGTCGCCCACGGCGTTGGTTGATCAAGGGTTCTTTATTTTTGCGGGGGTGGCATCGTTTTGGTTTGTGTGGCTGGTGTGGCGTGAGGGCTGGCACACTGGTGGCTGGTGGCTGGTGGGGTTCTTTGCTGTGGTGTGGGTGATTACGGCGTATTTTGCGTTGCCACGCTTGCACCGCATCTTGAGTAGTATTTATGTGCCTAATTATTTCATTGGCCGGACGCGCACCCCAGATGGCCTCCTTGGTGACCCAGTCAATCTCGCCTTTCGTGGTAGCGAGGCTCAGCTACACCGTGCTATGACTGCTGCTGGCTGGACACTGGCCGATGACGTAACGGTGCGCTCGTCGTGGCGGATTATCCTTGCCACACTGACCCGCCGCAGCTATCCTAATGCACCAGTCTCACCCCTGGTGCTATTTGGCCGACAGCAGGATTTTGCCTACCAACAAGAGATTGATGGCAACCCAGGCAAGCGCCACCACGTGCGCTTTTGGCGCTGCCCCCAGGGATGGTTGCTGCCCGGTGGGCATCAGGTGGACTGGCTGGCGGCTGGTACGTACGACAAGAGTGTGGGGCTATCAATCTTTACGTTGCAAGTGACACACAAGATCGACGAAAATACTGATATCGAGCGTGACTACGTCGTCAAGACGGTTACGCGCGCCCTTCGTTCGATTGAGCTCACGGTGCTGGAGGATTTCTCGACGGGCTACCACTCGCGCAACGGGGGTGGAGACAACATTATTACCGATGGCGACCTACCCGTTATCGAGCTTGGCCGTGTCCGCGCCAAAGCAAGCGAAGACGAGGACGTGCCTTCCGATCTGATTCTCGACGCAACGACGCACGAGACTATGCCTGATGAACACGCTACCCTCATGTCTCAGTTTTTGAGCCGCCGCCCACCACAGATCGCCCTTGGGATTATTATGATTGGCCTGGCGATTGCTGTGGCCACGATGAGCACCTTCTTCGAGATTCTCAACTTTAGCCACTTGCGCATGGAGGTGGTACGGATTTTTCACGAGAGTGGCCTGCCGCTGCAGAGTATTGAGAGTGCGACGCATATTGTGGCGACTATCTCAGCCATTGTATCGACAACGTGGATTGGCATCGTGATTTTTCTTGCGGGGCTAACCTTCCGCGGCAGCGACCGCTCGCGGATTTTGCTGATGAGTATCGCCAGCCTCGCAGCGGTGATTAGCTCATTTGGGCTGACCATTGGCAGAGTCACGTGGTCGGCGGCTGGCACACTGCTCTTCATTGGTATCAACATTGTCATCGTGCTCATGTTCTCTACCGATGCTGCCCGACGCTTCACCCGAGCGCGCAGCGGGAAGTAATGGTCGCAAATTTGTAGGTTATACCCGGTACTGTTACGCTGTTTCTACTCTGGTATGGTGAGAGGGGATAGGCTACTTCATCTGATGGAGCTGCTATTGATTGTGATAATTAATCCCAGCCTCGGGGATAAGAGCTGAATAATCACGAATAATATTCATATCTATCAATGTTCCAAGGAAGAGGCGACAACAACGAGAGGTGCGAGAGCTGCCAGAGTTTTGGCAGCTCAAATTTTACTCAGATTGACAACAGGGCAAAAAATCGCTACACTACCTGATATTGTGACAGGGCGGTTTGATAATTTTGACGATATTATTGGTGGGCTGAGTACGGATCCTGATCTTGATAGCTATATTTCTGAACAGTGTCGAAAGTGCCCACTGCTGGCAGAGACAGTAGAGGCGCTCAAAATAGCATTAGCACAGAATGAAGCGCTGAAGCGTACAGTACTTGAAACAGTAGACAATATTACAACATGGCTGCGAGCGCAAGGCATACCTGAGGAAGAGATAAAGCAGATCCTAGAGGACCCAGAGCGGCTAGAAGAGGCACGAGCTGAGTATGGGAAGATTGCAGAGATGAAGCTTGCGCTGGGTGATGCTGCGCTCAATCAGCTGCTGCCAGGCATAGAAAGGCAAACAGCAGGTTGTTCTGGAATTATAAAATGTATAAGTTTAGATAGAAAAACAGTTGCAGAGGTGTGCGGCTCATCTGCTATGCCAGACGGGAAAAACCGCGAAGCGACAGTAGTCGATCGTACTGGCAGAGGTGAACAGGACCCGCCCACGGCAGACACCCCCCAAACAATAACACACTACGCTAATGATAAATAACCACAGATAAAGGCACAATAGATGCTATGATATCGCGCGATGAATCTCGAAAATTCTATAGCATTATTGATGGGCTAGATGAGCCAGATATATCTGCGGCTTCTTATATCCCCAAGCAGTGCTATGGCTGCCCGCGAGCGGCCGAGTTGCGCCACAAGATAGCGGCGGTGGCCTGGGAGCATAATGATCTTTTGAAGGGCCACTTTAACCGTACTGCAGAAGATGGGGATCCCGAACAAGGAAGAGATACTATGCGTGCTATGGACAGGCTCAAACAGGAGAATCTGCAGACAAGATATGAACTGAGTCGGCTCATTGCGCATTGTGAAGGACTCGCCTCAATGTGCGAAACAATAGAAAGAAATGGCAAGGTAATAGAGGTAAAGATCACTGCATGTATGTCACCGTCACTCCTGCGATGCGATCTTGACGGCCAAGGAGCGGAGGGTAGCTCGCTGTGATACGCCGCCGGCAAGCTGGATCACCACGGTCGATCCAAGAGTGGTATAGCTCTACCCAAGAGCGAGGGTATGGCTATACGCTTGCTCGTGATGGGCTGGAGCTAGCACACGAAATTGCCGACCTCCCGAGAGTGCAAGAGGCACTGGGAAACGTCTGTATACTTGCGACAACGCTGGATACGCTCCATGCTTGTCGTGTGACTCGCCGTGGCATACTCTCACCACCACGCGAATATCCGCACGGACAATGGCAAGAGCGCGATGTATATCCGCTCATTGCTGTGCCTGCAAACGACCGTGTGCGATCACCAATGTGCTATCCCTCACCAACTCAACGCCGTAATGTAGCAAGAGCTGCGCAATATCCAGAAGCTACAGCAACCCTTTTCACTTCCATTAGCTCATTAGCACTCTATTGACGAGAGTGCCAAACCTACGCTATAATGCGATTATGACCGAACGGCAACAAGCGATTCTTTCTGCCATCATCGAGCAATACGCTGAGATCGCTGCCCCTGTGGGGAGTGTGACGCTGGCGAAGCTATTTGGTGTGTCTAGTGCAACCATCCGGAGCGAGATGGCCAAGCTCGAGGAGATGGGCTTCGTCAAGGCGCCGCACACTAGTGCTGGGCGTATCCCCACCAGCAAGGGCTACCGCTTCTATGTCAATGGCATTACCAACGCCCAGATGAGTGAGCTCCCTAGTGGGATTGATCGCAGCACCAAGGCTATCGAAGCGCACGTCAACTCACATCTCGATGCAGCCGACCGAGCCATTCGCAGTGCGGTGGATAGCCTCGTCGAGCTCACGGGTAACCTAGGCTTTGCTACCATCGGCAGTGAGCTCTATATGAATGGCATTAGTCGGCTCTTTAGCCAGCCAGAATTTCTTGAGGGCAAGCACGTCCAATCGGTCGCACATTTGATTGACAATATCGAGCCGTGGCTGCGCGAAGCCCGGCCCAATGAGCCACTTAACGTCTATATTGGTAGCGAGAACCCCATCGGCAAGAGCAGTGATGCGACGCTCATTATTAGTAAATTTCGCTCGCCCTATAGCGACCGCAGCTACATTGGCGTGATAGGCCCGATGCGCCAGCACTACCGTCGTACCATCGAGCTGGTCAAGCGCACCGGGGTGATGTTGGAGGAGATATTATGATAACACGACCACTGTTATTTGTGCTGCAGCCATGCTATACTATGAAGGATAATGACAACTGAGCAGTCTGCTCAGTACCACAGGCAACACCACTAGGCAGGAGGAATGATATCGATGACAAAACACAAGAAAGCGCCAGATACGGCCGAGCTCGAGCAGCAGATTGGTGAGCTCACGCAGGATTTGCAGCGCACCAGAGCAGACTTTGAGAATTATCGCAAACGCGTTGATGCAGAGAAGGCCCAGGCTAAGGCAGCGGGTACTCAGCAAGCAATTCGCAAGCTCCTACCCGTGATTGATACGATAGAGCGCGCCACCGCCAACGTCCCTAAGAAGCTCCAGAATGATACCTGGGCAAGTGGAGTGGTGGCAATGTCGAAGAAGCTCGATGGCTTGATGGCAGAGTTCAAGCTTGAGCCGATCGTGGTTGAACTTGGCACGACCGAGTTTGATCCAGACCTCCACGAGGCCGTCTCGATGGACGATGAGGGTGGTGACAAAGAAATTATTAGTGAAGAGCTGCAGCGCGGCTATAAGCTTGAAGGCCACGTCCTCCGCCATGCCATGGTGCGGGTCAGCCGGAAGCCGTAGGGGTGAGCGGGATGAGGCGTTGGCTGCTTGCAGGAACACTCATCATATTAGCAACACTTGGTGTTGGCAGTGCTCAGGCTCATGCAACGCCACTGGCTAACCAAGCCGACATTACAGTGGTTAAGCGAGCGAGCACAGCCTATCAAGCCTTTACACGTGAGCTTTATGCCTCCCAACCTAAGAAGGATTCCATCGACGAACGGGCCAAGCAGGCTGCGGCAGCCTTTGCAGCAGTGGCGAAGCACTCATTTTCTCCGCAACTTGGCGATGAATACAGCCGTCATGCGGCAGCAGTGAAAGAAAAATCCTCGGCCGTCAAGACACTTCTTGAGCGTGCTTCGCAAACCTTTGCTAACAAAGATACGCAGGCTGCAGCAGTCTATTTGACAGATGTAGAAACAGCGGTGAGTCAATATGACTCAGCCGTCGGTGTGCTTAATACAACAGTAGACGATGCCAACCAAGCGACGAATCGCCTCTACTTGCTTATGGTAATTGGTGCTGGGCTCGTGGCGGCACTTGCTGCAGTGTGGGCGCGGCGCCAGCATACCCGGACATTTGCTAGTAAGCGTGTAGTGCGGGCACGCTGGGCGGTGGTTGCAGCAGCGGCAGCACCACTGGTGGGAGCAGTTGCGCTCTATGTGATATTTATCCAAGGGAGTGACACACGGGTTGTGCGCGGCGTGGGCTATGCGGTGCTGACCGGTGGTGTAGCGGTTCTTATCTATGCAGTGATGGCGTATTGGCGTCTCCGGCGGGCTGAGACGTTGGCGGCAGCAATTACTGCAGGTGATGAGATCTATCAGTGGTGAGCAAAATCTATTAGCACTCTTGACAGCCGAGTGCTAGCTCGCTATACTAAACATATTGGCACTCACTGCTGAAGAGTGCTAGAATAAACAAGATGTTAATAACCGAAACAATAAACTAACAACGTTGCGTCGTTGCCGGCAGGGCAGGCGCACTAGGAGGAAACATATGGGTAAAACTATCGGCATCGACCTCGGTACAACCAACAGTGCCTTTGCATACTTGCTTGCGGGCAAGCCAGAGGTTATTGCGAATGCTGAGGGCAACCGCACGACGCCATCAGTGGTGGCAATCAACAAAAAAGGTGAGCGCCTTGTGGGGCAGGTGGCGCAGCGCCAGCGCGTGACCAACCCTAAGAATACGATCTATGGCGTTAAGCGCTTGATTGGCCGCAAATTCACCGACAAAGAAGTCCAGAAAGATCTCGACATCATGCCATACGAGATCGTCAAAAAGGGCAATGCCGTTGCCGTCAAGCTGGGCGATAAAGAATATACACCAGAAGAAGTAAGCGCCATGATTCTGAGCAAGATCAAGGCTGATGCCGAGGCCTTCTTGGGCGAAAAGGTGACGAAAGCGGTTATTACCGTGCCAGCCTACTTTGATGACTCACAGCGCCAAGCCACCAAGGATGCGGGTAAGATTGCTGGCCTAGAAGTCGAGCGTATCATCAATGAGCCAACGGCGGCTGCTCTCGCCTATGGTCTCGATAAAGGCAAAGAAGAGAACATCGTTGTCTTTGACCTTGGTGGTGGTACCTTTGATGTGTCGGTACTGGAGATCGCTGATGACTTCTTCCAAGTGAAGTCGACCAATGGCGATACCCACCTTGGTGGTGAGGACTTCGACAACGCCATCGTTAATTACTTCCTCGATGACTTCAAGGCCAAAGAAGGTATTGATCTGCGCAAAGACAACGCCGCCATGCAGCGCCTCAAGGACGAAGCCGAGAAGGCAAAGAAGGAGCTCTCGACAGTTACTGAGTATGATGTCAATATTCCATTCATCACCGCTGATGCTGACGGGCCAAAGCACTTTGAGATGAGCCTGACGCGCGCTAAGCTTGAGGACCTGGTGAAGGATCTACTCGACCGCCTCGATGGGCCAGTAGAAAAAGCGCTCAAAGATGCCAAGCTGAGTAAGTCTGACATCAACAACATCGTCATGGTTGGCGGTATGACCCGCATGCCAGCAGTGGTCGAGCGGGTGAAGAAACTGTTTGGCAAAGACCCAATGCAGGGCGTCAACCCAGACGAAGTGGTGGCCGTAGGTGCAGCCATTCAGGGCGGTGTGCTGGCCGGTGACGTCAAGAGTGTGCTGCTGCTGGATGTGACACCGCTAAGCCTCGGCATTGAGACAATGGGCGGCGTATCAACCAAGCTAATTGAGCGCAATACTACTGTGCCAACCAGCAAGAGCGAAGTATTCTCAACCGCAGCAGACAACCAGCCGCAAGTGGAGATCCATGTTTTGCAGGGTGAGCGCGAGTTTGCCAACGACAACAAGAGCCTAGGCCGCTTCGTGCTTGACGGTATTGCACCAGCACCGCGCGGTGTGCCACAGATTGAAGTAACCTTTAATATTGACGCCAATGGTATCCTCAGTGTTACCGCTAAGGACAAAGGCACAGGCAAAGAGCAGTCGATTACCATCCAAAACTCTGGCAACATGAGCAAAGAAGACATTGAGAAGGCACAGAAGGAAGCTGAGCTCCACGCCGATGAAGATAAGAAGAAGCGTGAAGCAATCGACGCCAAGAACCGCCTCGAGAATGCCATCTACCAGGCAAAGAAAATGCCCGATGAGTTCAAGGACAAGATCTCGAGCGACGACAAGAAGACGCTGGAAGATGCCATTGCCGAAGCTGAGAAGCACAAGAACGCAGAAGACAAAGATGAGCTCGAGGCTGCCACCAAGGCACTAGGCGACGTAACAATGTCTATCGGAGCTAAGCTCTATCAGCAGCAAGCTGAGGACAAAAAAGCCGAAGAAGAAGCTGACGCTAAGGCAAAAGCTACAGACAAGAAGCCTGGCAAAGACGAACCCGTCGAAGGCGAAGTTGTCGACGACAAAAGCAGCGACAAAAAGTAGCATCGCGTTATAGCTACAGCTGCATTGCGAATGGCCACCTGGAAAGGGTGGCTATTTGTATTTTTAGAGGTATATAATAGAGACTGTGAGTAAACAAAAGAAGCCTATTAAGTATAGCAAGACCCAGATAGATAAGGCGGGTAATATTCTCCGTTCTCACAAAACAAATACTCTTGAATATGCAGAGGCACGTGCATTTGTCGACCAGTGGCGTATGAGCCACGAGCGTCCAATGCAAAGGTTTAATGTCACATTGCGTAAAAAACGAAAAATGATTTATCAAGATGCAGTGGTAGCGCGCCGACTCAAGAGGTTACAGACAATCATTGATAAGATTAGTAATCGTCAACAGGATATGAATCTGAGTCGCATGCAAGACGTCGGTGGTGTCCGAATAGTTATGCAGAATATTGAACAAGTTTATCGAATGAAAAGAGTATACCAAGAGGGATCTTTTTCTTATAAACTCAAAAATAAGTTAACTAGAGATTACATAGAAAAACCACAAAAAAGTGGTTACAGAGGTATACACTTAGTATTTGAGTTTTATAACGTACCAGTAAGTAACGAAAATGATCAGTATTGGAAGAGTCTTCAGATCGAGATGCAGATTCGCACAGAGTTACAACACGCATGGGCAACTGGTGTTGAGATCGTAAGTGTTATGAGAGGAGAGAATTTGAAGGCTGGGCAGGGCGACAAGGGATGGTTGGAACTCTTTCGATACATATCGTCTATTATTGCACTCGTTGAGAATAAGCCTACTCTATTGCAGCACCGAAATTTGAATCCTCAAGATCTGTTTAAGCAAACGACAGAGCTTGCAAAGAGACTCGAAGCTGTCGATAAGATCAGTGCATGGGTCAGCACAATAAGTCAAGTTGAAGGCTTGGAACAGAGTAAGAGGCGGAAGTTTCACTATGCCATCTTAGCTATAGACACGAAAGAGAAAAAGATACTTTTGTTTGGTTTTGCAAAAAATAAATTCACTGAAGCAACAAAAAAACTAAAGGAGCTTGAAAATGAACACCCTGAGTATTATCCTGTGCTTGTTGCAGCTGGGGATATAAATAATCTGAGACATGCATATCCGAATTATTTACCCAGTGCAATTCGGCTAGTAGAGATTATTCAGCGTATTGAAAAATCTCAACATTAAGCTATAATAGTTAATATCATGGATAACGACGAACTCCTCAAACGCCTTAGGCAAATCTACAAAGAAAACAAGAAGCTCACCTAGTAAGAGCTTCTTGTTGCGCGCTGACCTTTTATTATTTAATGTCCATCAACTCAATGTCGAACACGAGATCGCTATTAGGCGGGATGTTAGCGGCAGCGCGAACGGAGCCGTAGGCCATCTCGCTTGGGATGATGAGTCGGCGCATGCCACCGACCTTCATGCCAGGCACGCCCTCCGTCCAGCCGCGGATGACTTGGTCGAGGCCGAAGGTGACGGGCTGACCAAAGTCGTGGCTGCTCTGAAAGATGATGCCATTCTTACATAGTGCACCAGTATAGTGTGCGGTGATGGTCGCGCCAGCTAGTACCTCGGTACCAGTGCCGGGGATAATGTCGATAATCTGCAATGCGTCGACTTTGGCTATAGGTGTAAAGTCGGCGAGTTTAGTTCCTTCGTATTGTGTCATGGCTCTATTATACCATTATGCGTATTCCGCCGCGCCACGCAGTTGAGCGGTGGGATGGCTGTGCTGGGTGGAGTGCGATCGACGACTATGACCTGCTGTAGCTGTTGATAGCGTGCGAAGAGACGACCAAGCGTGCGCGCCATGGCACTGGGGTAGCGTTCTTTATCTGGCGCTGCGGCGTAGTGAGCTCCCTCCTCGAGCGGTGTCGCCCAGCAGCAGCTGGCGTGGATGGCACGGGTGTCTTGGGGGAGTTTGGGGTATTGGGGGTATTGCATGCCATAACCCACTAGATCGGCACACACAGCAGATAATGTGCGAGTATACCGTTGCTGCAATGTGTTGCTTGCGGTGAATGTCCCCCGCTCGGCTGAGCTAAAAATCGTGCGTTTGCGCTCAAGCACGCTGCGTGTGCCATTTTTGATAATGACAAGCGAATTATAGATGCTATGTGGTTGATACTCTGGTGTGCCTACCACTAGCTCCGCTGCGGGCATAGAGGTAGAGAGTTCCTGTAGCTCGGCGAGGCGATCATTTACCACTGCATGTTGGTCTGGGATTTCAGCTAGCTCCATGCCTGCCGTCGTCATGAGTTTGGGGCTGATGAAGCGATGGGCGGGGTTATCGGCAGCTGCTTGGCGTATCAGATTTATGTACTCGTGCCAGGTATTGGCGGATACACCAGCGGTTGGCGTACTTGATAGTTGCTCAGGGCAAAACACACCTGTTTGGCGGTGCCACTGGATGTCATAATGGCGGGCTTGTTCGCGTAGTGGTTTATGATGCATAAATATATCATACGATATACCAGCCTGCAGAGCAAACATACGCAAAATATCCCAATAGTATAGAGGAATTGGTGGATATTGATGAGTAAAGCAAGGAATGTGGCGGCTCTGACGGGTTAGTTTTGGCTAGACTATATACCCGCACATGATGGATTGTGATTATAGATTGATATCAGGAAGAGGTTAGGCTCCACACGAAGTGCTCTTTATTGATACCGCCACTGCCCCATATCACGATTATAGACGTCGATGATTCGCGGTGTCAGTAGGGTAGAGATGCCGGCCGGAGGTAGGCTAGCGGGGCGCTGGCGCAGGGTGTAGTCGAGCAGCTTAGTATCGGTGTAGCTGAGCCCAGGCGGCAGCGGCTGGCTCAGCAGGCTAGCTTTATCTTTTGTCGACAGCACAAAGCCCCACTCGCCAAAGGAAGGCACATTAATACTAAAAGGTGTGATATGCCGCTGGGGCTGGGCAGATGTGATGGTGCTTGCTACCGTTGCGAAGGCGTTTGGCGAAAAGTACGACGATGTTGCTTGGGTGATCATGACGCCAGTTGGGCTGAGAATACGCTCAGCCTGGCGGTAGAATTGCTGCGAGTAGAGCTTGGCCAGGCGGTCGTTCGATGGGTCGACCAGGTCGATCAGAATGGCATCATACGCCTGGTGCGTATTGAAGGCAAATAAAAAAGCGTCCTCATTGACGACGCGCACCTTGGGGCTGGCAAGCGAGCGCTTGTTTTGCTCAGTCAGCAGGGGATTGGTGCGCGCCAGCTGCGTCATAGCTGGGTCGATATCCACCAGGGTGATGCGCTCTACGCTCGGGTACTTAAGGATCTCGCGCGCCAGCAGCCCGTCGCCACCGCCCATAATCAACACGTTTTTGGGCTGCTCTACTGCCGTCATAGCCGCACCAGCCAGCGTTTCGTGGTAGCGGGCTTCGTCCAGGCTCGAAAACTGCAGGTTGTTATTCAGATACAGCCGTAAATCCTGCTTATACTTTGTAAGGACAATCTTTTGGTAAGCCGACTGTTGGTACAGAATCACCGGGTCTTTGTAGGCCTTGGTATCAATGCGATGCTCCAGCCAGCTGGCACCAAAGAATAGCCCCAGCAGCAGAATGGTTGCTACCACACTGGCAGTTAGAAGCCTACGCGAAGTCTTGAGCTGCAGTAGAATCAGCACTGCCACGGCGATGTTAAGCGTGGCGATCAAGTAGGTGCTGCGCATCAGGCCAAGGCTGGGTAACAAGAAGAGCGGGAAGATCAGCGAAGCCACCAGTGCGCCAAAGTAATCGATCGCCAGCACCTTGCTAAGCAGTTCCACCGAAGACGGCCGGCCGTACCGTGTAAACATCTTCACCAGCAGCGGGATCTCCAGGCCAATCAACACACCAATCACCAGGCTAATCAGCGCAAATACTGGCCAGTGTAGCTTGCTCAAGCTAAAGGCGCTGTAGAGCAGCAGCACCGAATTACCACCCACCAGCCCCAGCAGGATTTCATTAACGGCGAAGCTTGTGGCTGGGTGCCAGTGAATATGCCGCACGAGCAGTGACCCCACCCCCATGCCAAAGAGGGTTATACCAGTTGCCAGGCTAAAGCTCAGGATTGAATCACCCACTAGGTATGAGGCAGCCGTACCCAAGATGAGCTCGTAGATGAGTCCGCCAATTGCCACGAGGAGCGCTGCCGCAAACAGCGCGATATTTTCCTTGCTGGTGATGCGCTTGGTGCCTGGTGGCGTGACGCGAGTATGTGCCATAGTGTCTTTCGTCTACCTTTCGCGCTCAGGTTATTTACCTACGCCGCCACTGCCACCGCCATAGACGCTGCGCCCGTGGTAGGTGCCGGTGCCGTGCGAATCATCGTGGCCAAAGAACTCATCGTAAATAGCAAAGAGCAGTGCACCAACAAAGCTGATGATCATCACCCAGCGCCAAAACAGCGGCCAGTTGCGTGGGCGAATCAGCCGGCCAAACAGTTCCTTTTGCTGTGCATCGGACAGCGGTGTTTTGCGGTAAACATCGTACTCACGCCGGTTGTATTTTTCTACCGTGTAGGTGGTGGTAGCGCTCGTTTCGGCATCGGTGTAGTGCAGGCTAGCATAGGCCATTGGCTCGCCCTCAAAGACCTGGTAGGCGTTCTTGCCGTGGATGGCCATAATAGTACCTTCGCCAGCCTCGGCAACGGTAATGGTTTGCACTGTGCCATCCTCGAGCGTGATGCTAAACTCATTGCCAGCAGCCAGGTGCTCTGGCTCAAGTCGCTGGGCAAACCGCACTGGCTCGTAGAGCGACACAACCTTGCTATCGTGGTCGTACTCTACCCAACTATCGTAATTTTCGAGGCCCGTCAGCTCCCATTCTTCCCAATAGGAGGTTTGCTTGGTCTCGGGGTTTTCTTCTTTAAATAGCAAGCAACCTACCGCGCGGAAGTTGGTTCGCTTGCCGCGCAGGACATCATTAATCTTGAGGCGAGCTTTGGTGCGTTTGGTCATAAAATGGCGCTTTCGATCGTTATAGTGTTGGTATAAAATGCGTCTGCAATGGCTTGGCGGAGAGTCTCGATTGTATCCTCGCCTAAGGGTCGGCACGTGGCAATACTGAGGTATGCTCCGCGGCTCTCGGGCCAGGTGTGGATGGTGGCGTGCGACTCAGCAAGCAGCAGCGACACACTCACGCCTTGCGGCGAGAACTGATGTGAGACAGACTCGAGCGCGTGCAGGCCAGCCAGCTCGGCAAGTGTGTGCACCGTTTTCTCGGCATATGCGAGATCATTGAGCCGCGTGGCATCCGCCTGGCGAATCGTAAAAATCAGTGCTTGTACCTGCTCCATTTGCATCGCATGCGTTATTATACCACTTATGATGCTAAAGAGCGAGCCCACCTTGCTTATAGCAAAACCAGCCAGGTTGGCTGGCTGGTCTGCTGTAGCGTGCGAATAGTTATGGCTCGAGAGTGTGCTGTGGCACGCCAGAGCTTGGCTCGTGCGAGTTGATTGCCAGCGGCACAACAAAACCCTGGTATTGCGCGAGTGTCACGACGTCTCCAGGCTGTAGCTCGTCGTGGGTGTCGCCATCGGTCAGGTAGAGCTCCGCAACGCGGGTCGACGTAGCATTAGTCACGCCATCTTGCTCGGGCTTAGTATGGAATGCATCTGCTTCGGTAAGTGCAGCGATGTGCCGGTCTACCACAGTGCCGATGCTGTCGCCAGCCTGAACTGCTAGAGTAGCAATACCATCTAGGTTGGCTGGTAGCCGAGGCTTTTTTGTGGTTTTGCCTGCCTCGTAGGCTTCGCGCTGGCTGAGGTAAGCGCTATAGGCATCGACTAGCCGGGTAGCTTGCTCTTCGGGGGTGGGTTGATGCTCAACGGCAGAAGAGTGCTGATCGTGGTTATCTTTTGATCGAAAAGCAATGAACGTTGTTAGTCCTAACGCTGCGGCGGCTCCAAGAAAGTTTCGTCGTGAGACACTCTTAGACTTTGAGTGTTGTGACTCAGGCTGCGTAGCAGGATCTTCTACCAAGTGAGGATAGTTGCTGTCACCATATTTTTCATAATTGGGTGTTGATGAAGAATGTGAGGCTTCTTTACCCCTGTTTGTTCTCTGTTGTGTACTCATAGTTCATTCACTATACAACAGAGGTCGCAAAAAGGGAAGAGGAAAATAGCAAAATAACGCACAATATTGCATAATGTGCTCAAAAACAGGGGTAATAACATATAATACACAATATTATACATAATGATGCAATAATATATCTTACTGTAAATACCGAGACGCCCTCATTTTATAGCCCAGTAGCTCACTTCACACGCTTTCTGATGCTAGTTCAGCTGCATAAAATGAATGCTTTTCTAGAACATTCACCCTCTTAGTGCGAGGATGCAGCACTTATTATAGCGGCGAACCATCATATTTCATTGAATAAAACTACAGGCAGAGATGAGAGTATACCAGAGGTCGTGAACCAAAAATAGAACAAATACCATAAATTTGCCGTTTTTGAGGTATTTCTGCCGCAGATGCCATGCTACAATAGAGGGTATGAGATCTACTCGAACCATCCAAATTGTGAATATTACTGGGCGAGAACTCGCCGGCAAATCATCAACAATTCGTGAGCTAATGCCGCGGCTAGGTGCCGGGGTTGTTTTGTTTCGCCCGAGCGATGTCTTGCGCGAATATGCCGCGAGCCATCATATGACACTGCGCAAGCGGAGCGATTATTTACGCGTGCTGCAGATCATGACGGAGTCTGCACCGAGCTTGCTAGCCGATCGGGCACTGGAGCTGCTTGAGCGGCCTGGCGTGGAGCTCGTGGTGCTCGATGGCCTGCGTGACTACCGCAGTGCCTGCCGCCTTAAGGAGCGACTGGGTGATCGCTACCGGACGGTGGTGCTCACAGCGCCAGATGAACTCCGCTATGAGCGCTTTAAGGGCGTGGCCGAGGCGAGGCGGCGTGCTGGGCGCGATGCAGCGGTGATTCAGAGCTTCGAAGAATTTATGCGCGATGGCGAGGATGACATGGACAGCATGCAGCAATTCCCAGCGGTGCTGGCCAGCCACGATCTAACGCCTGGTGGCCCGATTGACACGAGCACCTATCCATCGGCTATTGCAGTGGCAGATGAGATTATCAGCTACTTGGCGTAAAACGCTCCAGAGAGTAGATAGTGAGTACACCATGGGGTTTGGTGGGCGTGTGTTTGTTTGTGCACCACAGCAGTACCATCTGTACTCTCTATGATGCTTATGGTATGATGAAGACATGAATAAGCGAGGGTTTACGCTAGTTGAGATTTTGACAGTGGTGGCGATACTAGCGATCTTGGTGTCGGCGTCGATTGTGGGGTATGGTGCGTGGCGTCAGCGTGCAGCCCAGACGGAGCTCGTGAGTGATCTGCGAGCTGCTGCCGCGGCAATGACAGCCTACAGGACGTTTTATAATGGCTACCCAACGTCGCTACCAGCTGATTATAATAAGAGTGAGAATGTGACAGCGACACTCAAATACGTCGCATCGGCAACATACTGCATAGAGGCAACGACGCGCACCACTCGGGGGCTTGTTTATCATATGAAGGGCTCAGAGAGCGAGCCCAAAGAGGGCGGGTGTGATACCTACCATGCGCAATCTGGCGAGAATGAGTCGCAAGCGACCGATGGTGTACTGCGCTACTGTCATGTGATCCGCGTGGTTGAACCAACCCAGCCAGCGGCGTGCGAGCCAGAGCTTCAAAGGTAATTTTCAGCCAGCAACTGCACACTTCCAGATAGCATTAATTCAAACACAACCAGCTGTCTCCTTAATTGCCTTTTATGAGCGTCTCATCGCAGGTAAGGCAGCTCCAGAATAGAGTACATCTAGCGTAGATCCTACTGCGACGGGCCGCTACGCCGCCTGCAACCTGCTCTCAACAACTGCTACCCGGCCGGCGAGGTCCTCATGTTGCGTGGTGAGCAGCCGTAGTGCGCCTTGAGCTTGAAGGGCGTCTTCCCGCTGAGTTTTGATATCTTTGCTGAGTGCGTCGATTCGCTCGGTTACTTCCTGATGGTTGCGATCAATCTTCTCGTCCAGCTCTGCAAACCGATTATCAATCTCATTAAACTGAGCGCCGATGGCGTCAAATCCTTCTTCCATGGCGGTACGCAGATCTTTAACTTCGCTGCGCACGTCTTTCATTTCATCACGTACGCCTTTAATTTCGCCACGTACGTCCTTTATCTCGCGCTCGAGTTTGTCAATGCGATTATTGATTCTCCCCTCGGCAGCGCTGAGGTTAGTGGTTAGTAGTTCTTGTATGCGTTGGAAGTCTTTTTCGGTCATACTTCTATTTAAGCATGGTGGTGTGCGAGTGTAAACCACGATTGTCGTGATAGATGGAAAGAGCTTAGTCTGGCCACAGTATATCGTCACTACTAGCACTTTTTAAGTGCTCGAGAAAAGGATGAATGGCAAGGCGGCGGGCATCTCCAATGTAGTTTAGCGCCACAATGTCTATGATGATGGCGCACATAAATGCGATGCTGAACATAATGAGTATGGGGTGTTCTCAAGTATCTCTACTCGTGCTTATAGATCAATCACTTCACCCCGGTCGATCGGCTTATGAACTGTGCGATGCCCACGCATACTATGGCGCACCGTGCGGCGCAACTCAATGGCGTTGGTGAGGAGAATGATGCCGTTAACCAGTGCATAGCCACCAACGATTTGAACGAAAAGCTGGGCACTGCCGACAGGGAAGAGCCAGAGGACGAAGCTCACGATCACACCGATCACGCCAGACATTAGCCAGAGCGCTCGCGTGCGGCTCCTAGCAGGGAAGATGCGGCTGAGTATAAGGTCGATGAGGCTACGCAGCATCACCACCCAGCCAAGCACAAAGCTGAGTGTTGCTACACTGACCCGAGGGTTAGCAAGCATGACTATACCAAGCAGAATGAGCAGCGCACCTGCCACCACGAGGAACGTCTTCGCTTGGCTATTCGCTACCTGCAGCCCACGCACCAGCTGCGACAGACCCCAGATGATGATCAAAATTGCGAGGAGTGTCATCAAAACAGTGAGAGTCACCGCTGGCACCACAAGTGATACCCCACCAAAGATAATCAATGACAGGCTAATGATAATAATCACCCACCACGCACCAATAAGCTGTCTTTTGAGTTGTTCGATCATATATGCCTCCTTGTCTTTCTAGTGTAGATGATGGCGGGGTAATCTGCAATTAATAGGTGAGACTATGAACTATCTACCACTGTAGAAATGGTATAGTGCTCAGGCACTAGTCACGGGCAAACTGCATCAGCACGAGTGGGTCACCAGTGACGGAGCGCAGAGTGTAGGCGCTGGGTAGTGTTGGGGTGGTAGTTGCCGTCGAGCTGCTATAGTAGAGAACGTTGATTTTTTTGGCATCGGTAAAGGGCTGAGTGGTGTCGGCTACCTTGCGGTACGTGGTACTCCCTTCGAGCGGTGCGTAGCCGCCCATCAGTGGGCCACCCACATAGGCCATGTAGATGGGGCAATGTGACTGCGCTTGCTCGAGATAATAGCTTATCTCTATGGCGATGTACGGGTCGGCCGCAAGGATGACACTCCCATCGCGGCAGGTGCCGAGCTGGGTAGCAATTTGCTTCACATTGGGTCGCTCATCGCGCTGGAAGTTGAAGTTACCCTGCAGTGATAACTGCACCATGCCATAAAACATAACTACTGGCAGAAGTACCAAGAGAGCGGTTGACACAGCCTTGTGCCAGCGCAATGGCGAACGATGCAGGGCTACGCAGGCCGTATAGAGGACAACACTTGCAATAGCAATGCCACTGATTGCTACGTGAGCAAGGTAGCGCTCGACATACATTGGAGCAGATAGTGACACAACGATCAGTGCTGCAGTTGGTACGCCCACATGAGCAAGCAATAGCCAAGCAAGCTCAGGGTGTGGCAACGAACGCATTGCGCGAGGCCACGCCCATGCAACGGCACAGATAATGATAAGAACAAGTTGCGACGACACAACGCCTAGCAACCAAGATGGCTTATAAATCATGTTGAAGGATGCGATGCCAAGCAAATTCTGCAGGTTCATCGGCTGGCCAATCTCGGCTAAAGCACCATTGCCAATTTGTCCCAGGAAGGTTGGTAGCCACGGTAAGAATAGCATGAAGCTCACTACATACGCCCAGAGCCACGGTAGTTTCCACCACTGTTGTAGACCTTGGCGACGGTAGGTCATAACCATGAGCCAGAGTAGCTGGGCTAGCCAGAGTAAGGCGCTATAATACAGCGTCCCCATACCGAAAGCGACAAGCACCGCATAGAGCATCCAGTCGCGCCAGCGATCATCGTGCCAAGCGCGTGCCAGTACGGCAGTTGCACTTACGCCAATCAACGACCCCAGCGCATACATTCGTATCTCGAAGCCGTAGCGCATGAGTAGGGGCGTGCCAATCAGTGTGAGGAGTGTATATCCCGCAGCGCGCTTACCAAACCAACGCCGCACAAAGCACCCCATAATAACCATCGCGCCGCCATAGCAGAGGATACTAAAGGCACGCAGGGCTGGCTCACTATAACCCCACACGCTGGCCCAGAGCTTGAGGATGAGGTAGTAGAGCGGCGGGTGTGTATCGATACTGGTGAGGCGAATGAGTTCACTGATTGGCTGCTTGGCGAGCCACACCGAATATGCCTCATCAAACCATACACTCTGCTGGCTGCCAATCCACCAGCACAGCGCCATTGCCACCAGTGGTGCTAGTACAATGGCGATGCGAAACCAATGGCATCGCATCTTACAGGCAAGGGGAAATAGTCGATTAGCGAGAATAAGGGCGGAATTCTTGACTCGAGCGGCAGATTGTTGCCGCGCTAGTTGTTTACTCATATCTTTTATAGTACCGATTTGTTGGCAAAAAATCCACTAGCAAAGCCATAATCATCCGTGGTACAATACCACTATACGTACCCGTAGCTCAGCTGGATAGAGCGTTGGTTTCCGGAACCAAAGGTCGCAGGTTCGAACCCTGCCGGGTATACCATAGATAATTGAGGCTCGCGCGGCCTCTGTTTTTTATGGGATATGTATAGTAAAGATATACCACCAATTGATGGGATAGACCAATGAAACAAAAGAAGGTCTATCTCTCTAGCTGATCCCTGTTAGCGTGGAATAATCTTCATCAAAAACTTTGTCTTGACGGCAAGGTAGATAAGCGCAAGTGCACTGACGGATAAAGCGAAGTTGGCCGGGATCTCGTAGAAACGATCGACCGACGTAAAATAAAAGTCGCTAATATAATAATCTGGTGCCACAAAGAGATGTATGACAAGAATAACGAACGCATGCACTGTATACACATAGAGCGAATTATGGCCAAACGGCAGCAAAATCCAGCCTAGCCACCGCTTGATGCGATCCTCGAATCGCCGAAACAGCATAAAGAACCCAGCAAACCAGAGCCATGATAGGGCAAGGCGAGGCAGTGGTAGGTCGAGCTTGAGGAGCTGATTGTCGAGTGCGGTATCGGCCGCGGCAAGCGCTTGATGGAAGCCGTCACCCAGCCCATGTGCCACAAAGGTGACGTATGCGTCGGTAAAGAGTGTGAGGGCGAAGAGCGTTGCAATACTGCGCTTGATAATGCGTCGACGGCGCAGCGGCCACGATTGCCAGCGTGCAGTAATCTCTGGTAGGTGGTAGCCTAGGGCAAAGGCCATAAAGAACAGCACCTGCCAGGTGAGCGGCTGGTATAGTTCACTGACTGGCCGTGGTGTTAGCGCCCACACCAGTAGGCTGAGCCCTAGCACGATATACCACTTGCCGCGCCGCAGTAGCCAGAGCGCGCCTGGTGCTACCGCAATAAACAGTGCATATAGGCGCAGATAGTCCGCCCAGCCGTAGAATTGCTGTAAGGTAATAATATCCCACGCCAGGCCGAGCCAATTACCGTCGGGCAGCGGTAGTGGCAACTTGACGCCTTTATTATCAATAAAGAACCAGCTAATCAGGAGCGATAGTATCGTCACGATAATGCTCGTGAGGTAGAGCGTACCGGCCCGCTTCCAGAGCAAGCGCGTCGCTGTCATGAGGGGCTGTGTGCGGAGCTTGGCACCACGCACAATGCCCAAGACAAGGCCGGATATAATGAAGAACCCTTCGGCTGCCGAGACAGCGAGACGACTGTCGCCAGTGAGGAAAGTGAGGCCATTAGGGAAGTAGGTGAGATGGTCGAGAATAATGATAACCAAAAACCACCCGCGCATGAGGTCGAGACTAACGATGCGCCCAACAGAGGACGCGCTGGCTTTTGGTTGGGTTGTCACAATGATCTAGTATAGCAGGTTTGCTAAAAGTATGCTTAAGATTGTCTAATGTTGTCGTGAGCGAGGTCTGGATATCCAACACTGATGACTCTATGGTCTAAAAAACTGAGGGGCATAGCGACGCACTAGCGTGGTCGCTTGCTCGCAACAGTGCGTGCCTTGGTGGCAAAGGTGTCATCGATGAGGACAGAGGGCGCAAATTCACCATAGCGCCGCGATACTGCTTGCTCGATCAGGAAGTCGGCAATGCGTGGATTTTTGGGTAGGAGCGAGCCATGGAGGTAGGTGCCGATCACATTGCGGTAGCGCGCACCTTCGGTTTGGTCGGTACCATTGTTGCCCGCCCCGCGCGATACGATACCCAGGGGTGGCACGCTGTGCCCAAGGGTTGTGAGGCCGCTATGGTTCTCATAGCCAACGACTTCGCCAAAGTCGCTGCTGGCAGTGACGATATTGCCAATCAGGCGCTGCTCACCAGCGACCGTCTCGATATCAAAGAGACCAATTCCACGAATGATCGCTCCCTGAGTGGTCTTAAAGAATCGCCCAAATAGCTGGTAGAGCCCACACACTACCAGCATTGGCACGCCATCATTAGCCAGACGTTGCAGGGTGGGGCCAATCGCGAGTAAATCATCCTGGATGGTAGCTTGGCCGGAGTCTTGGCCACCGCCGCCCACGATGATATCGACATCAGTTGGGAAGGTGTCGCCTGGGTTGTATTCAACGAGCCGCACGCTGTAACCATACCATTCAAGCCGTCGCTTGAGCGTGAGGGTATTACCCCAGTCGCCATAGATATTCATGGCGTGAGGGTAGAGTTGGAGGATGGTGATAGTGTTGTCTTTCATACAGCATTTACCTCTGTGTAATGAGCTAATTCGCGCCGCAAGGCAAGCATGGCGGTATAAGTGCAGTAGATGCGCAAGGGGGTGCCGCGGTTGGCCTGGACAAACTCTGCCAGAGCTTGCTTGAGGCCAGGCACAACGCGCCGAGCTTCTACCTCATCATACTGGAGGCGCAGTGCCATATCGTAGGCGCGCACACCACTCACCATTGCTACGCCAGTGGGCCGAAGCGTGTCGAAGTCGACATCCCATAGCCAACTCATATCGCGGCCATCGGCGTACTGGTCGTTGATGGCGATCATTGTAGCAGTCTTGTGAGGGTCAAACGATGCCAGGCTCAGGCGGAAACCGCTCGGGTTCTTGACGAGGACAAGCTCGCAGGGCTGGCCATTGACGGTCAGGGCTTCGCCGCGGCCAAAGGCTGGTTCGACCTGAGCTAGGGCAGCGAGCATGGCGGGTGTATCGAGTTTATCTTGCAGAATAGTACGGACGAGGGTAAGTGCGCCTGCAGCATTTTGGGCATTGTAGCTACCCTTGAGCTTGAGTGAGACAGGATGATCAGAATCGTCGAAGCGGAAAGTGGCAGCTTGGTCAGATAAGTGGCATAGCGTCACATCAGCATCGGTGGTGGCTGTAGTCTGGCCTGGGGCGCTCCGCATGGTATCGTCGCTTGGAAAGAGGTGGGTAAGTGATGGATCGACGCCATAGCGGCTTATTGGTGCTGTGAGATCAGCGGTAAATTCTTGCCGCGTCAGCCGTGGGTCGTTGCCATTGAGAACAATGCCATTTGTGGTGCGCATGGCGATGGTGTGAAGCAGCTGCGCTGTGTAGTCAATCTCGCCAAAGCGATCGAGTTGGTCGCGCAGGACGTTGAGTAGTAAACAATAGCGTGGGGCAACTTGCTTGACGAAGTGCACCGCATGCGCTTCGTCAAGCTCGAGCACGGCAATATCCGCTGGCAAAACACCATGGGTATCAACCGCCTCAAGCAGTGCTGCTGCCACGCCGCGGGTAAAGTTACTCCCCGTGCGATTAGTAAAGACGCGGAGGCCTTGACTCTCCAGTAGAGCTACTACCATCTTGGTAGTGGTTGTCTTGCCGTTAGTGCCACTTACTACCACCACACCATGCGGTAGAGCATCAAGCGTACGGGCAAGAAAGTGCCGATCGAGCTTCTCGACGACGAGGCCTGGCAATGCCGAGCCACCACCGCGCAACCGAGCTGCGCGCTGCACCCCTTTGCCCACAAGAGTTGTAATACGAATCATGGTGTTTATTATAGCATGAGCATACATACCTGACACGATGAGATTGAGTTGGATTCCAAAACTGTACCTAGTTTGCTATTATATGTCATATGCGTAGTTATGAAGATCTAGCAGACCATAATAAACCTTCTACTATACGTGAGCCTAGTATCCAGAATCGTATCACTAAGGAGTATAAAGAGGTTGTTGAAGAAGATGGTGTACGAAAAGTATATGTTCCATGGAGTGATATCCAGTCTGGTGTATATGATCCCGATTTCCACAACCTAATGGTAGAAAATAACCTGAGTAGTGCATCAATAAAGAAACATGATGATGAGGTAGAGGTTTCATATCCATCAAGTCTTGACGTTGTGCGGATGGATGGGGTGTTGGCAACGTGTCGAGCACGGGGTGATTATACTGATTTCACACGTTCGGTTGTCATTGCTGCCCATCAAGTTGCTGATACGATATCAGTGACTGGCAAGATCCCTCAATTGAACTCCATAGAAAATATTCTGATTAAGCGCAATAGTCAGCAATTGGGTAGTGCAGAGTTTACCCCACCCTTTTATGCAGAGGAGTTTGTAGTTGATACTGACACTATACAAATACAGCAAGGAGACGAAAGGGAATTGACGGCTGAAGAATTAGATCTCCAGCGCGATATCGCTATTAGCGACACAACAAGCCGAGTTGTTGTCCAAATGTTAGAGTCGACTCTGTCTCGAAAAGATATGGATGCCGACAGTGCCACTGTGATTAAACAGATAATTGAAAGTATAGAAAAGAGATAGGGATTATATGCACAAATATGAAGAACAGATAGTGCACCCTGAGCTTGACAAACCTACAGAGGTAGAAAAAGTACTTACCGTTGATGCTCTCGCTAAAGCGATCGGTCGACCGCTTGAGCTAAGCCACGCTGGAGAGATAGGTGCATCTGATAGCGGGCATGGTGTATTTTTTGCATTGGATACTCAAGATAATACCCAGTCATATGCAATTAAACGGTTTGGTAATAGTCAAAAAGCGCAGAGAGAGATTGATCTATTACATGAAGCTGCTAACCGCGGCCTAAAGACTCTCCAGACGGTGCTTGATAAGCCACTAGCGGTTTCTAATGTGAGGGGCGTAGATGTTGTAACTCAGCGAATTCCATCGCTTGGTACGATGAACTCCATAGCATGGTCTGAATATTACGCAGGCCAGCCCTCATACGAGTCAGATATTGTTCCTATTATGGAATCGATTGGCCGATATATCGGGAGTCTACATGCAAATGGGATGCATCATGGCGATATGCAATTGAAGAATATCGCAACTATACCTTCCGGTGAGTTTGTTACATTTGATTTGGAAAACGCTTACTTCCATGCAGACAAAGAAAGTGCTCTGCAGCAAGTGGATTTTCAGGATGATTGTATGAAGGATATCACTACAGTAATTGAGTCCTTTGCGCGGAGTGGCTTCATGGCCTTATCGAGTGACGAGATTTTCTGGCAGGAGATTCAAGAAAATTTACTACAGCCATATATAGAAGCGAGTGATAGTTTATTCTTGCTTGACGATGACAGACATAAAGCGCTCATGCATTGCATCGATAGATGCAAAAGAATTCGTAATGAGTCAAACAAAGCACATCTGACAATCGATCGACTCGTTGCTCATTTGTAACAAGATATGGATTTGCAGGGTGCGACATCTGTATATCCTAGGTAGAGTCGCTTTGTGACAATATGAGTAGCACAAATTACGCTAGTGCGCTACAATGCATAGTATGATAGTGGTTGGATTTTTTGCGTGGTGGTATGGCGCTGGGTGGTGGCAGCGGATCACGATAGTGTGGGGGAAGCTGGTGAGTGTATTTGACTATTTTTCGATCGATCTATTGGTGCGAACGTGGTTTGCGCCGTTTCGACAGATATCGGCAGGAGCGGTGGATGGGCCGATTGGCGTGCAGATTCGGGCATTTTTTGACCGCCTCATCTCGCGGACGATTGGCGGCATCGTGCGGAGCTTTATGATTATTTTTGGCATTGTAGCGCTCGCAGTAACCGCTGCGGCGGGGCTTGTCTTTATTATTGCGTGGGCGCTTGTGCCCGTGTTGCCACTGCTGGGGGCAGGGCTTGCGATAGTGGGGTGGCTGCCATGGTAAGCGACTTTCATTACGATAGCTTGCGTGCTAAGAAGGCTCGCTTGGGTGTGCAGATGGGCCGCTTCGATCACTGGTGGTGGGCACCATTTGTGCTATTCTTAGCAGGGGCAGGAGCATTGCTGGCGATTGAGCTGCCGCTGGGGTGGTTTATCGCGAGCCTTGCTGTGGTGCCATATGGGCTCCACCGGTGGTATCAGGGTGAGATTGCGCATTTACCTATCAGTGGTAGCACGGCTGACGGTTTGCTCACTGGTGACGTCCTGGGTCGGTTGCCCGCCGCGCCAACACCACGCGATATTGCATGGGCATTGCGCTCAGTTAATGATGGGCTATTTATGGCATTGCGACTCGGTCTCAGCCCGGCGCTTATGCAGGATCTCGTGAGTGACGACCCGAGCATTATGCCCGAGTTTTGGCAATTTGCTGATCGCATCCGCCAGTACAACCAGCTTGAGCAAATCACTGGTAGTGTGCTTATGGTGGCTTTAGTGCGTAGTGTGCCTGGCTACCAAAATATCTTGGCAGAACTCCAGCTTGACGACGAAGATCTCGATGGCGCTGTGCAGTGGCAGCACCACTTACGTCAATTGGTGGCACAGATTCATCAGCCGCGGCGCACTGGTGGGGTGGCACGCGATTGGTCGTTTGGTTATATCCCACTGTTACGCCGCTTTGGACAGAATATTAGTGAGCAAATTAGTCGTGGTGGCGGGATGTTCTCTGTTGATGTTGCGTCGCACACCAAAGCGATTGATCAGCTCATCGACATCTTCGGCACTCGTGGGCGGCAGAATGCCGTGCTAGTAGGGCAGGCTGGCACGGGCAAGACGACCATCATCCACGCCTTTGCCGAGCGACTACTCGATGCCTCGGCGCATTTGCCGAGTAGTCTCAAGTTTCGACAGGTATTTATTCTCGACTCATCGTCGCTCATCGCTGCGGCGCCAGGCCGGGGCGAGCTCGAGAACCTCGTCATGCGCGTCCTTGGTGAGGCGTATACTGCCAAGAATATCATCATTTGCCTGGATAATGCTCAGCTGTTCTTTGAGGAAGGGATTGGCGCGGTGGATCTTACCAATGTATTACTGCCTATTCTCGAGGCAGGGCGCCTGAGGGTTATTCTGAGTATGGACGAGCAGCGGTTTTTGCAGATTGGCCGGCGCAACCCATCGCTTGCTAATGCGCTCAATCGCATCTCCATAGCACCCACAAGCGAAGCCGAGACACTGCGCGTCTTGCAAGAACAAGCCGTCATTACCGAGGGGCAGCGCCATGTGGCTTATCGCTATCAAGCGCTGCGCGAGGCGTATCGGCTAAGCGCGCGCTATATTCATGATCTCGCTATGCCGGGCCAAGCCATCAAGCTGCTCGAATCGGCCGCGAGCTACCACGAGGATGGTATTGTGACAAAGCAATCGGTGCAGCAAGCTATTGAGCAAACGATGGATGTGAAGATAAGCGTGGCCAGTACTGCGGATGATCGTGAGCGACTGCTCAATATGGAGGCGCTCATCCACCAGCGAATGGTCAACCAAACGCGAGCGGTCAGCGTAGTAAGTGACGCCTTGCGCCGAGCACGAGCCGGTGTGCGCAACCAAAATCGGCCAATTGGTACCTTTCTCTTTCTTGGACCAACAGGAGTGGGTAAGACAGAGTTAAGCAAGGCTCTGACTGACGTGTACTTTGGTGGTGAGGGCAAGATTGTCCGGATTGACCTCAACGAATATGTCCGGCCTGAGGATGTGTCGCGCCTAATTGCCGATGGCGCTGATGACCCAGCCAGCTTAACCGCCCAGGTGATGAAACAGCCCTTTAGCGTGGTATTGCTGGATGAAATTGAGAAGGCCGCGCCAGAGGTATTAGCAACCTTGCTGCAGCTGCTGGATGAGGGGATCCTGCGCGATATTAAGAACCGTGAGGTGAGCTTCCGTGATGCAATTGTCATTGCTACGAGCAACGCTGGGGCCGACCGCATCCGCGAATATATCGAGCATGGCTATAAGCTTGAGCAATTCGAACAGCAGTTTACCGACGAGCTCATTAACAGTGGTCAGTTCCGTCCCGAGTTCCTCAACCGTTTTGACGAAATCGTCCTCTTCCGGCCGTTTACTAAGGAAGAACTAGTGCAAGTGCTTGACCTTATCCTCGAGGGGGTCAACGCCACGCTCGCCCAGCAAAAGGTTTCGGTCGCGGTAGAGTATGATGCGAAGCTCTTTCTCGTCGAACGTGGCTATGATCCACGGCTTGGTGCTCGCCCAATGCGCCGCGTGGTGCAAAAAGCGGTGGAGAATACCGTGGCACGCCAGATGCTCAGTGGTAGTGTGGCACCTGGCAGTACCATTACTGTTACGCTTGAGCAGGCCCGCCAAGCTTTCCAGGGAGATGGTACACCAGAGGTTGTGACAGCAGACGAAATCATCCCGCCAGAGTACAAACGGTAAAAGTGCGGCACTTTCGAGTAACTAGCTTTAGCTCTACAAAGAAATGATATCGAGAAGGTGCCCATTCTATTACGGGTCGCACATTAGATAAGAAGAACGAAGGTATGAAGGGGTTTCAAGTAGGCTTGAAAGCGCACATTTTCTACTCTTGAAAGAATGTAAGAGCGAGAAATAATACCTCTTTTTGTGACATATACTTCTAGCGGTACGAGCCAAAGCTGCGTGATTATTGGCCTTGGTTTGATTGCATAAATCCTGGGCGGAAGTTTGGCCTCATGGCTGGCTTGCTATAGGCTGGTTGTGATTGTCGCGGCGAGTGTACTGTGTTATCGCGCCGACGGGCGTAGGTGGCGGTACCTGGCCGCGATCCTGATGGGTCGCGTGGCCCACCGCAAGCACCTCGGAGACGCTCGTTGTTCATATAAGGTGCTTCATCATCAGCGATATCAGCTGCAATTGGCCGGCAGCCCATCATAGTGTGCGAGCTTTGGTAGCGCAGGTGGTTGGCGCGGCGCTCTTGGATGGATTGATGCTGACGCTGGTCGACGCGTAGTGACGACGTCTTAGCGCCATTGACGATGGTGCGGGTATTGCGCGCAACGCCATTGGTGTGTATGCTCGATCCGCGCAAGCGATGGAGTCCTCGGGTCATACCTTTATTATACACAAAAAAGTGGTATAATGGATAGCGCATGCGGGTGTCGTACAGCGGCTAGTATACAAGTTTTCCAAACTTGGGATCGGAGTTCGATTCTCCGCACCCGCACCACAGATGCAAGAAATAAGCATTGCTCCGCCAAGGGAGCGATGTTTTTGTTGAGAGTATAGCGAGCCAGATTGGATGAAGAGAGGTCGTAGCCTCTTCTTTGGTTTGGCGTGGCCCTAAAGGGTGTAATACTTTATAACAATTACACTAAAATCAAGTGAAAAAGGAAGGGATAGGCACGATACTGTTGACAAATACGCAACATTGTGCTACCATCGAACGGATGTCACAAAAAAATAGAACAAAACACGGCAAAGACTATAACAAAAGTGCTGAGAAGCGCTGGTTTGATCGAGTCGTAGCGGCGCCTCTGCTAATTGGTATGGGCTCTGCGGCTCTCGTTGCGGCTGCGGCAATGCATAAGGAGCTTGGTGATGGCCCAACGCTCTTCATTCAGGAGCGGTATGGGAGTGACCTTGATGACCTCGTTAAGGTGCCAAAGCTGCGGACGTTGCGTGGTGCGGTGCGCAATACCGCCTCGGCTAATGGCTATAACCACAGTGGCGCGGGGCCAGTTGGTAAGCTTGTGCGCAAAGCACATGTAGACGAAGCGCCGCAGCTATTGCAAGTATTGCGTGGCAAGATGGCAATCGTCGGGCCAAGGCCACTGGCCACAGGCGAAGTGTATAATGATATCCTTGCGAACCCCAACATTCCTGAAGGCCTCAAGCAGCAGTGGATCGACGCACGCAAGACGGCTCGCCCCGGTATTATGGCGCCCTATAGCAAAGATCAGCATGGGCTTGGCTACGAGCTAGATATAACTCATACCATCCGTACAATGGAACAGGATATTATGTATGCTAAAGAAAAAGCCTCACTCAAGTTTGATAGTATGGTTGTTGCTGCAACGCTCGGTACGGTGGCAACAGACCTTGTGCAAAAGCTTATGCCGCGGTCTGCCCGTGAATGGCTGCAGGTGAAGACAGGCTTAGCGCCGCATCTAGCAGGCCAAGAGCATGAGGAAAGCGATGTCGTGGTGGCGCTGCAGCAAGCGCAAGTGCGTCACACCCAACCTGCACGGCGAGTTGCGTAGTGTGAGCACGAAAGCCTTTAACCCTCTATCAGGTTATCTATTAGTTGCTTACCGCCCTATCTTGGGAGCATACAATAATGAGTGTCGCGTTCTCGTATTGTGATGCAGGTGCTTTGGAGGTGTTTTTGACCATATATCACCTATAAGAATTTATATTTTCTCAAGTATTGAGATTTTGTAGTAGTGGTGGAGTCGATTGCTATAGCAGACACTTATAGTCTGTTTGTCAGGGTGATAGGTAGGTAGAGAATCAACACTGTCCTGCTCAGTGCTTGTGGTACAATAAAGGGAGATTTTTGTGAGATAAGATAGATTTACTCACACAAAAGCATGATTATTTCAATGTAAAATACCCCGAGGGGTATAAGTATACAACTGCACTATGCCAGCACCATTCTCATTTACCATTACTCACCGCATGCCGCAGACGTTGGCGCGGACAGGCGTGATTCACACCCCACATGGTGATATCAAGACGCCAGCCTTCATTGTCGTGGGCACAAAGGCAAACGTGAAAGCAATGGTGCCCGAGATGGTAGCTAGCGTGGGCGCACAAGCTGTCTTGGCTAATGCCTATCACCTCTACCTACAGCCAGGGCACGAGCTGATAGAGAAGGCTGGGTACTTGGGTAAGTTTATGCACTGGAGTGGTCCGACCTTTACTGACAGTGGCGGTTTCCAGGTGTTAAGCTTGGGCTCGGGCTTTAAGAAGGTATTGGCGATGAGCACTGATGTTGATGAAGAGATCGCGATTGCTAAGAAGTCGAGTCGGCACGCCTGGGTGGATGATAATGGTGTGATGTTCAAGTCACACCTCGATGGCTCATTACATAAGTTTACGCCAGAGCTGTCGATGCAAATCCAAGCAGGGATTGGGGCGGATATTACCTTTGCTTTTGATGAGCTGACGTCGCTGATTGACTCGTATGAATACCAAGTGGAGGCACTGGCGCGTACCCATGCGTGGGCGGAGCGCAGCCTCGCAGAGGTCAAGCGCCTGCGGGCTGCTCGGCCAGATAAGCCGTATCAAGCGCTCTTTGGTGTCTTGCAAGGGGCGAATTATGAGGACCTGCGTAAGCAAACCGCAGCACGCCTTGGCGCAATGGATTTTGATGGCTATGGTATTGGTGGGGCGCTGGAGAAGGAAACAATGGCTCGGACTATCCAGTGGGTAAACGAGATCTTGCCCGAGAGTCGCCCACGGCATTTGCTTGGTATATCGGAGCCGGATGACATTTTTGCGGCGATCGAGCAGGGTATTGATACCTTCGATTGCGTAAGCCCAACTCGTGTAGCACGCAATGGTGCGGCTTACACACCGCATGGGCGGGTGAATATGCGTGGGACGAAATATCGCGAGCTGTTTGCACCTATTATGGCGGAGTGCGATTGCTACACCTGCCAGCACTACACTGCGGCCTACATCTGTCACCTGCTTCGCGCCAAGGAGAGCCTGGCGGGGACACTGCTGTCGATCCACAACGAGCGCTTTATCATCAAGCTTGTCGACGACATCCGCCACAGCCTCGAAGATGGCACATTCTACACCTTTCGGGATCATTTCTTGGCGCAGTATTATCGCCGATAGCGACTGATAAGCTTTGTAGATATAGTATGCATTCACATAACAACTAGGGAGGAGAGTTTGCACAGTAAACCCTTCTCTCCAGCACCAGCCCTTTCTCTCGCCACCGTCTCTTTAAAGGGTCTTAGTATTTTCCTAACACACGAGGCTCTTCAATGATCATACTGTAATAATCACCACGGGCAATTTTCTATTCTACCAGGATGAAAGTACTGCGTTCTTCATATTCTGAGAGAGATGCAAATCTATTGCAGCGAGCAACTCGCTCGCTAGACACGCAAACGAAATGGTGTGAAGTTAGTGGTGGTGTCGTAGGTATCGACGGATTCGCGTCGCTTAAGCATAGCAATGACGCGGTAGGTGAGTGGCAGACAGACGACCTCAACGGCAAGCTTGAAGCCAAGCCCAACGGCGATATAGTTGAGCAGTGCCCCCCCCGTGAGCTGCCCGCCAAAAGCAACAACGCAGAATATAACGGTGTCAAATAAACTCCCCACTACTGTCGATCCAAGCAGGCGCAGCCATAGCTGCTGACCCTTCATGATAACCTTGAGCTTAGCAACGATGTACGAGTTGAGGAAGCTCCCCGTTAGGAAGGCAAGCAAGCTCGCCATGACGATCTGCGGGAAGAAGCCGAGCACTGCCTCGTAAGCGGCTTGGTCGTGGTACACTGCCGCCGCGGGCAGATAGCGTACTAGTGTAAAGCAGCCAATTGCTAGCAGCATGACCCCAAAGGCCGTCCAAATAGCGCGGCGTGCCCGGCGATAGCCATAGACCTCTGTCATGACATCATCAAAGATATATACGAGCGGGAAGAGTACTGCTCCACCATCGAGGATAAGTGGGCCGAGTGCCACCAGCTTGGTGGCGGCAATGTTGGAGATGAGCAGCGCCGCAACATATACTGCGAGAATGACGCTAAAGTATCGATAATTTTCGTTCGTGTGTTTCATGCTTCGTTTATCATACCACACCTGCCAAGAAACCTGCTATAATAAACCCATGCCCCGATAGCTCAGCTGGATAGAGCAGAGGACTTCTAAGCCTAAGGCCGTAGGTTCGAATCCTACTCGGGGCGCCATTTTTATCGTTATACCCCATCTCGATGGGGTTGTTTTTATTACATACAAAATGCATTTACATGCTGCGCGAGGCTATGCTATAGTACGGCGAGATTTATGCAAGATGTAACCAACCACGACCTTCTCAAGCGCAACATTATCAAATATTCGTGGTTTCGGATTTTTACTAAGCGTGTCTACTTGCCGCTTATCACGGTGCAGCTGGTGAATGTTGGTAAAGTGAGTTTGGATGAGCTAGCACTGATGGTTGTTATCTCGTCTATCGTCCAGGCGGCGCTGCAGATGCCGGCAGGTTATGTGGCCGATAAGTTTGGCAACCGGCGAGCGATTATCCTTGGTGCGAGCATTGCTGTGGCGTCGCCACTGTTGTATGCCGTATGGCCGAGCTTCTGGGGTGGACTAATTGCCTCGGTTTTGTTCTTTGGCGGCTATGCGTTTCAGTCTGGTGCGGTCGAGGCGTTTATGCACGATTCCTTGACGGCACTGGGGCGAGCGCGCGACTATACCAAGGTGATGGGCCGCGCCCAGACGTATGGATTGATTGGTAATACTGTGCTCATTATCGTAGTGCCACTCACATACCGTATTCATCATACGCTCCCATTTTTGATTGGCTTTTTGTCGCTTGCTGCGACGGTGTGGTTGGCGCTGAGCTTTGCTTATCCACCGCGCCGAGGAGCTGCCCAGGCTCAGCGGCCACGGCAGGCTGCTCGCGCAATCGTTACTGCGAAAAATCTTGCTCTCTTTACCTTCGCCGGTTTCTTGGCTGGTGTGTCCAATAAGGGGCTAGAATATCGCGAGCTCCTCTTCCAGCACGTTGGTATTGCGGTAGAGTGGTTTGGGGTAATTGCGGCGGTCGGGAGCCTGGGTGGAGCGTTACTGGGCTGGTATGTACATTGGTTTGACCGCCTGCGTCCACTGGCATTTTATTGGGTCGATGCGTGGATCATGGCGCTGTGTATTGTCTTGATGGGCGTAACGCCAAGCCCGATTATCGCGGTCATTGCTGTTGTGCTATTTACTGCATATACGCGAGTGCGACCGATTGTTTTGCAGTCAAAGATTCTCGGCGAGCTGCAGCATACATACAAAGCAACGCTCCTCTCCGCGCTCAATATGTTTACGTTGCTTGGTGACGTCGTGGCGATTAGCTTGCTCACTCGGATGGTTAATCAGCATGGCTATAGTGCGGGGCATGTGTGGTTTGGTGGGGCAGTTGGGGCGATTGCGCTTGGTCTGTGGCTGGTGATGTGCGTTGAGGCGCTGTGGCGTCGCAAGAAAGCCCGCTAAATTAGTTAACTTCAAATTTTGCCTGGCCTTTTGTTATTTTTCTTGATCATCCGCTCAACGAAGTGTGGTGATGGCTGTTATTACAGATACAGATAGTAAGGCTCACTATACAAGCAGTGAGAAGCCCAGAGAAAAGAAACAATTGACCTAGTGATGTTCAGATATGAGAGCGATGTAACCCAGTAAAGCTGCGAGATTGAAAATGAATGGGCATAGGCAATAGACAAACCACGCTATCTCTGCTACAATACAGCATGTCAGCAGCGCAGTAGATTTGCTGTGCAATTGTCTGGTGGATATAGCTCAGTTTGGTTAGAGCGCTGGTTTGTGGCACCGGAGGCCGTGAGTTCAAGTCTCATTATCCACCCCAAGATAAATTCCCGGATGATTCCGGGGTTTTATTTTGGTTTAATGTCGTTTTGCTACTTACTATTGTAACTGTAGTAATTTTATTTATGAGAAAATATGAAGCGCACAGCTGCTTTTTCTGTGCTCGATCACTATCTTTATCTTTGCCACTTCGTCTTATGGAGGGAAAGCTTGCCGCCAGACTCGATAGGCTATCAGCTTAGCGTAAGAGGTTGATGTTTGGCAATTATCACCTCATTCTGCTCAGTGGTGACTTCACTTGGTTATCATCAGAAGATTAAGGCATGTGTCTGATGTGTTTGTTCGTGCGCTCTTACTTTTTGCATTCATTTTCTCGTGCTATGCGAGGTAACAATCAATCTTCGCAGCTCATCAGACGAAGCGCTGGCGAACGGGAACTGATACTGAGAAAGTAGATTTTCTAAGACTTAGGCTCTATTTATGCAAAGCCTGCGCAAGATATGGTGTATATAGCAAGAGACCTCTCATTATGAGAGGCTCTCTATTGGCGTGGTAAGACAAGCTAAGAAGCGGCTAATATTCCCAAGTTGTTTCGATATCCGCCCCGAGAGTGTTGAGTCGGTTAGCAAAGTCTTCGTAGCCTCGGTTGATATTGTACACGTCACGCAGGATGGAGCGCCCAGGGGCTGCGAGCATAGCTAGCATCACGACGACGCTGGGGCGCAAGGCTGGCGGTGCGACGACATCGGCAGGTTTCCAGCGGGTAGGGCCACTGATGTAAACGCGGTGTGGATCGACCATCTCTACTTGTGCGCCAAGGCGAGTGAGGTCGGTGAAGTAAATGGCGCGGTTATCGTAGCTCCAGTCGTGCACCAGAGTCCGGCCTGTTGCTACCGTGGCGATGAGACCAAGGAAGGGGAGATTATCCATATTGATGCCTGGGAAGGGCATACTGTGGAGCTTGTCTTGTGGAGCGGTGAGAGTCGATTTGTGCAGGCTAATATCGACCAGGCGAGTCTGGCCATTGCGCGCTGGGTACTCACTGGAGAGCTCATATTGTAAGCCCATACCGCGCAGCACTGCTAGCTCGAGCTCGAGGAATTCGATTGGTGCCCGGCGGATGGTAATAGCAGAGTCCGTCACTACACCCGCTGCGATGAAGCTCATTGCCTCGATAGGGTCTTCGCTCGGACAATATTCAACTGTTTGGTTGATCTCGCTGACGCCATGGATGGTGAGAGTTGTTGTGCCGATGCCATCGATCTGTACCCCAAGCTTTTGCAAGAAGAAACAGAGGTCTTGCACCATGTAGTTGGGGCTGGCGTTGCGAATTGTCACGACGCCTGGGTGGAGCGCTGCCGCCATGATAACATTCTCAGTGACGGTGTCGCCGCGCTCGGTAAGGACGATAGCGTGCTCAACCATATGTGGGTTGGCTGTTGCTTGGTAGTAATCGGTCGTTGCCTCGACAGTCAGGCCAAAGGGTGCGAGGCCCGCCATATGTGGTCCAACTGTCCGTGTGCCAAGGTTGCATCCACCCGCGAATGGGATTTGGAATGACTCATATTGATGGAGTAATGGTCCCAGGAACATAATAATGCTGCGGGTGCGCTTGGCTGCGGCGATATCCATCTCGTCTAGATGGAGGGTCCGTGGTGGGGTGATCTCGAGGTCATTGTGTTCAAGCCAGCGGCAGCGCACGCCAATGCTTTCGAGCACCTCGATGATGCGATTAACTTCCTCGATCCGTGCCACTCGGCGGAGTGTCGTCTTACCTTTATTAAGGAGGCTTGCGCAGAGTAAAGCGACAGCGGCATTTTTGCTCGTCTTTACCTCAATCTCGCCATGGAGCGAGCCACCACCATTAATGACGAAGTTTGTTTTGCCAGCTTTGTTGATGCGGACAATCTCACTGCTCAGCACTTCGCCAATGCGAGCAATCATTTCGAGGCTAATGTTTTGGCCACCCTTTTCGATGCGGTTGATGGCCGACTGGCTCGTGCCAAGTGCTGCAGCGAGCTCGGCTTGCGTCATACCGCGCGCTTGGCGGGTTTCTTGGATGAGTGTTCCGATATTACGGAGATATTTTGCTGTTCCCATGCCTGTACAATATATCATCGGTGATATATTGTCAAACACAAGCATCTCGTGTTGCAAAAAGAAATACAGAGATTAGGCTGCGAAGTTTTTCTAATAACTCCATCAGCTCCTTTCTGCTATTTCAACTAGCCGTGCGCAAGGCCTATATTTACTACACAAGCAAGTGTCTCGTCTTCACACCAGAGAGTAATGTCAAAAGAGATGCGATAGCACGTCAATACTACTAGAGAAAAAGAGAGCTATCGCAAGCTCAAGACGCACGTAGTCAAGTACTGCAACTCCCCACATTGAGTAGCTGTGCTATACTACACATATGATCTGATGAAAAGTGCATAGCGAATCCTAAGATATAACCAACAAACGAGGAGTATTACCCATGCACGAAACAACTATTGCTACCCTTATCACCCGTGAGCAGCAGCGCCAACGCGAAGGCTTGGAGCTCATCCCTAGCGAGAATTATGTCTCTGGTGATGTACTACGGGCGCTTGGGAGTGTCTTTACGAATAAATATAGCGAGGGTTACCCAGGCCGGCGTTACTATGGCGGGCAGCAGTATACCGACCAAGTAGAGCAGCTGGCAATCGACCGTGCCAAGCAGCTCTTCCGGGCTGACCATGCCAATGTCCAGCCGCACAGTGGTGCTCAGGCGAATGAAGCAGTGTATTTTGCATGGTGCGAGCCAGGCGATACCATCCTTGCGATGGATCTGGGTCATGGTGGCCACCTGACGCATGGTGCACCTGTGACACATAGTGCTCGTGAGTATAATTTTGTTCGCTACAAAATGAAGGACGTGAGAACGGGCGAGATTGACTACGATGAGCTGCAGCGGATGGCGCAAGAACATCGACCAAAGATCATCCTTGCGGGTTTTAGTGCCTATCCGCGCCAGCTAGATTTTGCACGCTTTGCGGCGATCGGCCACGAGGTTGGTGCGTTGCTCATGGCCGATATGGCGCATGTCGCGGGGCTGATTGCTGGTGGAGTGGCAGAGAATCCACTCGACTATGGCTTTCACGTTATGACGACAACGACGCACAAGACGCTGCGCGGGCCGCGTGGTGGGCTCATCGTTAGCAAGGGAGTGGTGAGCAACCCACTCAAGCGCCCAGCCAAGACACTCGAGAATATTCCGACACTTATCGATCGAGCAGTCTTTCCTGGTATTCAGGGTGGGCCACATATGCATACGATTGCCGCCAAGGCAGTTGCCTTTGGCGAGGCGCTCCAACCAGCCTTTCGTACCTATGCTGAGCAGGTGGTGGCTAATGCCGCTGTCTTAGCACGGGAGCTGCAACAGCGCGGCTTTGTGCTCGTGACGGGTGGCACAAGCAACCATCTTATCTTGGCCGATGTCCACACAAGCTTTGGGATTGATGGCAAGGCGGCGGAGATTGCGATGGATAAGATCGGCTTGACGCTTAACGCCAATGCCATCCCTGATGATCCACTGCCGCCATTTCGCCCTAGCGGTATTCGCCTAGGCACGCCAGCGGCAACAACGCGCGGCTTAGAGCCGCAGCATATGCCGCAGATTGCTGAGTGGATGCAGCAAGCTATCGACCACCGTGATGATGAGGCAGAGCTAGCTAAGCTCCGTACTGAGGTGGCACACTTCTTGGCGGATTTTCCGGTGCCGACGGAATAGACAGAAGGTTAGGGAGTTTGTCGCTGTCATTGATAATCGCGTCTCGCTAGGTGCAGTAGTAATACATCCGCATATCTAAAACACCCGCCAGAGAGCGGGTGTTTTTGTTGATTGGGAGGATAAGCTTAGCAGCTGCCTCGGACGATATCCTCGGTTTTGTCGCCCTTCTTGTAGGTGATTTTTGCACCCTTACCACTACCACACTGGGTGTACAAGACAGGAGTGTCGTTGTTTGGCGTACCAGATGTGATGATCTTCTTCTTAAGGTCTGGATCGATCTTTGCTTCAGTTACTTTATCGTCAACAAGATTGCTACTGACTTGCGCGGCTGTTGGGTATTCACCCTTCTGGCTGTTCCATGCCTCTACCTTGGTCGAGAGCTGCGATGCAGCGCCAGCGGCTGCAGAGTCACGAGCGCGTTGCTGGATGCCGTTGTAAGCGACGATGGTAATAGCCGCTAGGATGGCGATGATCACAATCACGATGAGAAGCTCGACAATTGTGAAACCGCGCAGGTTACGTTGAGTTTTTGTTGTCATACAGAGTTACCCCTCCTTGTTACTGATTATATTACGATCATACTACGAACATTCATTAAACACAAGCTTTTTGAACACAGATATATGAGAATATTTTTCAGAGATAGTGTGCGCACTAGCATAGGCTGAATTGTGGCTAATGGTGCGCTAGTATAGCTAGAATACCTGAGCTACACGCTGCCTATTGTTCTTTCGATTCAGCTAATTATTAATTCGCCGGGCCTGCATTGACCCCCGAGCATGGATGGTCTGGCCAGTGCTAAGAGCAGCGATATCTACTGCAGCAGAGACGACAGTGGTGCTATCATTTGGCGTGGTGCTGGCTGCTTGATTAAAACCCGTTGCATAGCCAAAGCGAATGCTTGATACGTTACTTGCGACGCGCGTGTCGAGTGCTTTGCAGTAGCCACCAATATAATTGCAGGTACTCTGCTGCCAGGGCTGGCCACACATCGTGTTGTTGCTGGGGTTAGTAGCATTAAATTCGTACTGGCTTGGCACGATAGTCCGCCGCCAGAGGGTAGTGCCTTGCACAAAGTAGACGACCTTGACGGTAAGTGGGTTGTTTGTGCGGTAGAGCTTGGCGGCTAGGTCAGCTTGAGTGCGACAGGGGTTGGCTTGGCTATTGAGATAGATGAGCTCGCGCTGGGTGTCGGAGGGGTTGCGATCGGTGGCGTATTGAGTAAGGATCAAGACATTATCGCTCGCGTAGTGCTGTGCCCAGTTGGCTGCGATGGCTTTGCTCTCGACTTTTGTTGCTAGGCGGACGTCCTGCTCGATTTGGTCAAGCGCATCTTCCATACTATACGTTAGTGCACCGCGCTGGTTGGAGATGACGATAGAGCTCAGTAGCCCCACCAGGGCAGCAACCAACACACCAACCACTACCACAATAATCGGAATCACCACCAGCATTTCCACCACAGTAAAGCCACGCTGTTGGTGCCGCGCAGGGTAGATGCGGCGGATGAGCTGCTGCATTCGCTCTCGTATATTAGTGGCTACTGAGAATCGCATGGCGAACCTCCGATTGGCTAGAGCCTTGCCCGTAGCGCACCGTCACCGATACACGGCTTATCTGTGGTGCGGTGGTGCTATATGGGCAATCAACGATGATGGTGGCACTAATGGGCTGAGGCAAGCCATCAGTATCGAGTGAGTGATCAGTCGTGAGATTGCGATTGGCTGCGCGGTTTGTGCACGGCGTTGGTGTGCCATCGCCAACTTCGCGGCGGAGCAGCTCATACCCCACAATGCTCGCCTTGGCATCGCGATTGGCCTCTGTGGCGCCCTGGATCGTCACAATGTAGAGCTGGTAGAGCGTCCCAACAAAGAGCACGCCCAGTACCATCGTCACCAACATCTCTACCAGAGTAAAGCCAGCGTCTGGACTTTGCTTCATTGGTGGTTACTCGTGATGGTTATCGTTACTGTTGGTGCGCGTTCTAGTCGGTAGTAGAGAAAGAAGCGGCTACATTCTTGGCTGGTGGTGACGCAGAGCGAACCATCGCGAGCGCGTGGCTCGTAGACGAAGCGGTCAATCGATGCACTATCTTTGCTAATACCATTGCTTGGCGACTGGACGAAGAGCGCTTGCTGACCACTGCGCGATGGGTATTGATAGCTATCCTCAGATAGCCCAGGGAGGATATGGCGAATTGCCGTGCCATTAAGCGAAGTCAAAAACTGCTCGGCCGACGGATAGCGGTGTCCTTGCTCACCCGACGTACCAGTCGCGTCCCCGTTATAGAAAGACTCAAGGCTGCGTGCTACTGTCTCAACAGTGGTTGTGCGAGCGGTATCGCGCGAGGAACGCTGTGTATTATTGAGTGTCACCACACCCAGCACTAGCAGCACTAGCATAATTGCCAGCACAATAATAATTTCCACGATTGTATACCCGCGTCGTACCCTCATGCAATTAGCATAAGGGTTTTGAGATAAAAGTGCAAGAGGTGAGAAGTTGAATCGAGGTGATTATGGCTTACTTTGCCTCGACTGTGCCCCATAGGTCACCAAATAGGGGAGCAATAAGAAAAGGATTCTCTAGTAGGATGAAATGAACTTCGTGCTTGTCCGACAGGAGAAAAGTACAAAACTGGCAGAGGATAAGCAAAAAGTAGTGAGATACAGATGCTCAAGAATATATAGTCAATTTTACTTCCTTGACTATGTATGTAACGCAAAAATTATTGATGAACAAGGGTAAAAAGACAAAAATATCTACAGGTACTGTATGTTATTTGACTTGTCACGCCGCTGGCATTTCTAGCGGTTCTTGCACAATGGTGATGCCGAATTTTTCCTCCACTGTGCGAATAATTTCCTCACGAGCGGCAGCAAGATCGCGGTAGCTGGTGGCCGATTGATTGATGAGCACGACTGCATTCTTATCGTGTACTTTTATGCCGTGGAGAACGCTGCCTCTGAGCCCCGCTTGCTCGATGAGCCAGCCTGATGGTACCTTGACGCGCCCATCGGGCAGCGCATAGTGCGGCACTGTGGGGTAGTGCTGCTGGAGCTGAGAAAATTCTTCACTTGAAATAATCGCATTTTTGAAGAACGAGCCAGTATTGGGGAGCTTGGCTGGGTCAGGCAGCTTGCTAGCGCGGATTGTCATGACGGCTCGGCGAATGTCTTGTGGGGTAGGCTCTGCTATAGCGTGGGTGGTGAGATAATCTTGAACGGCTTGGTAGAAGGGTGGCTGCGGCAAACCCTTGCGCAGGCGGAGCGTTATGCTTGTGATGATATATCGCCCCATCTCGCGGCCCCGGAAAATACTGTGCCGGTACGAAAACTCGCAGTCGGCAGCGCTCAGCACCACAAACCGCTCTTGCTGGCGATCATATGCCTCGAGCGAGACGAGTGTGTCGGCAATCTCCTGCCCATACGCACCAACGTTCTGCACTGGTGCAGCGCCTGCTGTACCTGGGATGGCCGATAGCGCCTCAATGCCACTCAGGCCACTGGCCACTGTTCTTGCTACGACATCATCGAGAATCTCTCCTGCACCAATGGTGATTGTTGTCGATTCGGCATCCTCAGCAATGACCGAGAAGCCCGGAATACGGTTACGCGCCACAATGCCAGCAAAGCCGCTGTCTTGAGCTAGAGTGTTGCTCCCGCCGCCAAGGACAAAGAGCTCGGCCTGCTGCTGGCGGGCCATCGTGCACACTGCCACGACATCATCGTTGGTATAGAGGTCGACCATAGTATGAGCGTTGCCGCCAAGCTGCATCGTCAAATATGGTTTGAGTGAAACGTCAGTACGAATATCCATAGGTATAATATATCACTCATGATATATATCTGCAAGGTGTGTCGACCTAAACCTAGATAATATCAGGACTACACCATACTAGGCGAGGATATACCGCAACACATGCATACAGTACAGATATTTAGGTATTAATAATAACAAGCCTGCAAGCACTGCTGACTCTTATGGAATCTAGTGCTACCCTTCTATCGACTCAATCGTTGCCTGCGCCGCTTGGATAACGTGGTCGATCATCACAGCAATAGTGAGAGGGCCAACGCCGCCTTTTTCTGGGGTGAGGGTGACATCGCTGCGCTCGCGCACGCTTGGATCAACATCGCCAACGATAACACCACCTTCGCTTGCTGTGCCAGCATCAACTACCACTGCACCTGTTTTGACCATATCCGCTGTAATGAGATGGGGCTGGCCAGTAGCAGTGACGATGACGTCACTTGCAGCGATGATCTCTGTGGTATTAGGTGTTTGGCGGTCGCACACTGTTACCATCAAGCCACGGTCGCGCCACAGCCGCTCTAGTGGTGCGCCTACTAACCGCCCTCGCCCGATGATGGCGAGCTGCCTATCGTCGAGGTTAATGTTGTAACCTGCCAGTAGCCAATCGATTGCTTGCGCTGTTGCTGGCGTATAGGTAGCTTGCGGGCCACTCAACCCATCGACGTCCTTGGCGGCAGAGATGCGTTGTACGATAGCATCTGTTTGTGATGGGTCGTTGAGCGGTAGTTGGACGATAATACCGTGGATGTGTGGGTCGTTGTTTGCTCGGTCGATCGTGCCTGGCATATCTGTCTCGGCGGTTGGCGCTACCTCTGTCTCAACGAGGATATCAGCAGCATAGGCTTGCTTGTAGCGCACGTAGGCATTGATTGGCCCCGATGCGTCAAGCGGGGTGATAATGAGCAGCTTGGGGGTGATACCATGCGCTTGGCGTAAGTGGCGTACTTGGCGGGCTTGGCGCTGCTTGATGAAACTTGCGAGCTCGCGGCCGTTGAGTGATGAAGTAGGCATAAGGCGTAGTCCTTTCGTAAATATGTGGTTAATACTCGGTGATAGGTATCTCTATAGCAAACAGTCCTCTGGCAATACCGAGGACTACATACTATGGAGGGCCAGGAGGGGCTCGAACCCTCGACACCCTGCTTAAGAGGCAGGTGCTCTAACCAGCTGAGCTACTGGCCCATGTCGTGTCTGCACTACCCGTGCAATGCCCTTTTACTATAGCGGATAGCCTGGGGTTCTGTCAAGAGGCAGCGAGGTGAATTAAAAGGCTCTCTTACTGCACTGCTCGCGCTTGCTTGTCTTTTTGCCAAAAACGCATTACCATGGGGCAAGAGAGTTTAATCGGGAGAATAGCAATGGCAAATGAACAACCTACAGCACAACCAACACCACCAACTGAGGTAGCATCGCAAGCAGCTCCAGCTGCCAGCCAACCAGTAGTACCAGCCGCTGCGCCTGCGCCGGTTGATACCTCACCGCGCAACTACTTGGCGGTTGTTGCCCTCGCTGCGTTTATGGGGCAGTATGGCTTGGCTCGTTGGTACCGTGGCGACGAGCTGGGCAAGATCCGCTTTTGGATTGCAGTGGGCTGTACGGTAACATCAGCTGTGCCGTATATTAATATCGTTTCACTGTTGGGGTTGTTTGTCCTATCTGTCTGGGGTATCGTCGACTTCTTCTTGCTGACAAGTACCACAGCAGATGCAAACGGTACGCCATATGTTGCGACCGAGCGCGACAAAACGTGGGCGCAAGGGCTTAAGATCGCCTACATTGTTGGTCTTGTCTTGGCAGCAGTGGCGATTGTTGTCTTCTTGATCTTGCTGGCAGCTGGGGTGGTTGTGCTGTGGGACACAACAAACACAACAGGACCTATGCGGTCATCGACATACTATTATCCTCGCTAATAGCTATTGTGGTGGTAGTATAGCAAAAGGGGCTAGCGGTGTGCTAACCCTTTTTTTTGTATGGTGCGGTCACAAAATGAATAGCAAATAGTGCCGTATAAAGAAACCCAGACCAAGCTGGGTGACATGGAACAAAATTGGTACACCCGGCAGGATTCGAACCTGCGGCCACTTGGTTCGAAGCCAAGTACTCTAATCCGCTGAGCTACGGGTGCTTACTAGCCCTATTGTATCACCACTGACGTGAGAATCCAAACTGCCTCTAATTTGTGAGACTGGTAGCATAAGGTTTATATGATATGTAATGTAGAAAAGTGAATAAGAGACTCAACAGTAACGTACATGTCACGTATATAAAAATGGGATAGGGGATGATGAGGAACTACTGGTGAGATGATTTACAAAAAGATAGCACATACGCCAGGTGTAGTCATTAATTTGTTGATTATTGAAGAATGTGTGGACTGGTTATTGTTGGTTAAGCTGAAGTTTTTTGCAATTGCACAAGGAAAATGATGTGGTAAAATTAAGTAAAATAATAAAAGATCTGTAAAAACAATGGAGGTAAAAATGCCAAGCATACTATATCAAAAATGGGCAAGTGAATCTGGGCTCACTCCTGACGATTGGTTCAAAAGCACTGTCGTCAAATCTAAGGACTCGTGCGACGACCCTGTCTATCAAGAAGTACTACGACTGTTCACCTTAGCCTATGGAGCAAGTTACTTTTCAGTACTTGAGTACGAAGAAGGTGAACCGATGGCGCGTGAGCATTATATCGATGCGCTATCGTACTGCCTGGAGTATAAAGAACGGACTGAACGCCTGAATGATGATGTAGCACCCCAAGCTCCCGACACCTTCGATGCACAGTCATTGCGCGACGGCGCAGACATCATTGTCGAAATTCTGAAACCTACAATCAATACAGAATTCTGCCGAGACGCCGTTCGTCATACGATGGAGTATGCCACCGAAACAGCACTTCCTCGCCTTGCCAAGGACATGAGTCAAGATTCAGTCGAATGGCTTCGTGAAGACTACGAGTGGTTCCATTACAATAGCTACTCTGATGAGTTCGATCGTGTACATAACGTGCTTGCAACACTCGAGTGGTTTGTCGACAAAGGACTACTAACAGACGCGGAGCAAATACAGCAGCTGCAGGAATACCGCACACAGCTCGCGGCTTTTGATGAACAGATACGTCCTTTGCTGCCACGACTCCGAGGCTTGCAATTTGATGGTTTTCAACTTGACGAGTTGGCCGCCGAGCGGTGTTGGTGGCTTCACTAGTAGTTTAGTTTGTTACTATTCCGTTATCACCCCACGCTCCACCAAAGCTTCCTCTACTCGCTTGACGACTTGGCTGGGGGTAAGCTCGGCTTTGACAATGTAGCTGTGGACACCAAGGCGCTGGAGTTTTTTAGGGGCTTCTTCGTGGCCAAGGTTGGTGAGGACGATAACAGGGATAGTCTTACCCCATGAGTAGGCGCGGATGTGCTCGAGTGTGTCGGCACCATTGAGGTGGGGCATCTGGAGGTCGAGCAAGATGATATCGGGGTGAGTTCGTTGCACGAGCATGATACCAGCTTTACCATCGCCTGCGACTTCCACCGTAAAGCCAGCCGCTTCGAACTTCATGCGGTACATTTGGCTGATGGCTTGGTCGTCTTCGATGATGGCAATTTTAACCATTTGCTTTATAATAGCAGGTATAGCATGAAAATGGAACAAAATCACCCAAAATCAAGCATGACGCCCACACCAGCCGAGCCACTGGTAGCACTGGGTAGCGCGCTAGCTTGTGCGACCGACTTTGCAGAAGTGGTAGCAGCAGTGCGTACAGCGCTAAAGGCAGTTGCTTGGCCGACTTGGTGTGGGGTGATGGTAATGGTGGATGGAGCGCCGCCGCTAATTGACTTGCCAGATGAATGTGCTACCTCTGTAGATACACTCTTGCCGCTGTGTGAAGAAGCAACGGCTCGTACAATGACCGCCATGCTACCCAAGCGCCACACACTTCGTCGTTACAACATTGCTGTAGTGTTGCGGCTGGTGTGGCAGGGAAACCACTGTGGATATATCGTGCTAGGCCCGCCAGCTGAGCGAGCCACGTATACTACTGCACAGCGAGCCACTCTTGCAATGATAGCCCAGCAATGCGCACTGACGCTGATGGCGCAGCAGTGCCACAATACCACGCAGCAGTTCCAGCAGCAGCTCACCCAAGCGGTAGACCACGCAACGCGCCAACTGCGCGCTTCTAACCGCCGCCTGCGTGAGCTCGATGCCGCAAAGGATGAGTTTGTCAGTATGGCGAGCCACCAGCTGCGTACACCGCTCACTAGTGTGAAGGGTTATATATCGATGGTGCTGGAGGGTGACGCTGGTGAGATTAATGCCACGCAGCGCACTTTCCTTACCGAGGCCTTTACGAGTAGCGAGCGAATGGTGCAGCTGATTGGCAACTTCCTTAATGTGTCGCGCATCCGCACTGGCAACTTCACAATTGACTTCCGCCTAGGCGATGTTGCTGCGCTGGTGGCACAGAGTATCGAGTCTATCCAGCTCATTGCCGAGCGCCACCATTTGCGGGTGGATTATCAACAGCGTGGGGTTATACCACCTCTGTTAATCGACGAGAATAAACTCCGGCAAGTTATCGTTAATTATATTGATAATGCCATCTACTATTCGCCTGGTGCTGATGTTATTACGGTACGACTCTACCGCAAGGACGGCTGGGTGGTGTGCACGGTGCAAGACCATGGCATTGGAGTGCCGCAGGGTGAGCAGCGCAAGATCTTTACGAAGTTCTTCCGGGCGCACAATGCCCAGCTGCAGCGGCCCGATGGTACAGGGATTGGGCTATTTTTAGCAAAGAAGATCGTGCTGGGACACCATGGCGAACTGATCTTTCATTCGCGGGAGGGGCAGGGTAGCACCTTTGGCTTCCGCTTGCCGATCGATCGCCTCACGCCGCACAGTAGCACACTACCAAACGAAAATCACTCCCCGCGTGGGAAGTGAAAATCGCACATCTCCTGGGCTGGGTAAGATACCCAAGGAGTCCTCCTTTGCTTGGCACCTCTCGCACGGGTGCCAAGTGTGAATTTGCACAGTTATAGCGTGAACAAACCAGACAAATGCAGTATGGGTTCTCCTGCATCTCGTGGCTTGCGATGGCTGTATCGAGTGCTGTTTGTGTTAGTTGTCTCCACCATGCAAGTGCATGACACGATCAGTGTAGCATCATGATTATGGCATGTCAAGCCTTTTTTACAACATTATCGCTAGACAAGTGTCGATTTTTTTGCTATAGTGACTAGGCGGCCTCATCGTCTAGCGGTTAGGACACTGGGTTCTCATCCCAGCAACCCGGGTTCGATTCCCGGTGAGGTCACCACGGATTTATCAGATGGCTCTTTGGAGCCATTTTTATATACCATAGATGTGCATTTACTAGGCAAAACACCCGAGGTGCGCCATGCTGCAATGTACTTGTAACACCCTTCTACCCGTGGCCTGGCTCCTGCACTGGTATAATAAGCATATGCATAAACCATTACGCGGTGTTAACTTGGGTGGGTGGCTGGTGCTTGAGCGCTGGATGACGCCATCGGTCTTTGCGGATACCGATGCGAGCAACGAGCATCAGCTGATGATGCAACCAGACGGCCCGGAGCGCATTGCCAAGCACCGGCAGGAATTTATGACCGAAGCGGACTTTGCCTGGCTGCATGCACATGGTATCGAGGCGCTGCGTGTGCCGGTTGGTTACTGGGTGCTGGAAAGCCAGGATGGTTACCTTGAGGCTACCAAGCAGCTGGACTGGTGCTTTGCGATGGCTCAAAAATACCATATGCGTGTCTTGCTTGATTTACACGCAGCGCCTGGCGCACAGAACTTGGGCGACCACAGTGGGAGTGGCAACCGCATGCCACAAACGGGGTGGTACCAGGCCAAAAACCGCCGCGCAACCCGCCGTATTCTCAGGCAGCTTGCCGAGCGCTATAGTGCAAGCCCGCAGCTCTGGGGGATTGAGCTCCTAAACGAACCTTTTACCAAAAACTGGCTCCAGCACTGGCTGCTGCGGCTGTGGTCGCGCCGCACAACTGGCCGGTTGCGCCGCAATGTACTGGCCACAACGCGTATTATTATCAGTGACGCCTACCAGCTACCGCGGTGGCGCCGGGCGCAGCCCCGTGATTGGCTCGATATTCACCACTACCAGTGTTTTGGGGCGGCCAACTTAGCGCTGGTGGATTATGACCAGCACGCGAGTATTGTGGATGAATTTACCCACATGCACCAGTCGTTGCAGCGCCCAACTATCATTGGGGAGTGGAGCGCGATTTTGCCGCCCGCCATTGCCATGACTCCGCCGACCATCACCGCCTACATACTAGCGCAGCAAACGGCTTTTGCCAGCGCCGACGCCCACTTTTTCTGGAGTTATAAAACCGAATCGAATGATGGCTGGAACTACCGTTGGCTGGTAGAGCAGGGTATTATGCCATAAAAATTACACTGTGTTGTGTAAGGTAAGAAACGCCTGGTCCTCCTATAAGGGAAACAGATTGCTAATACAATAAGTTATTTTGCTGTTTGATATAATGTACCTAAAGAAGTACAAAGAAGTCAGTTAATGATACAACAAGCGAAAGAACGGCTACTTAACCTAGTACAGAATAACCGCTATCTCGTCCTTTCAACTAAACACGATGAAAGTACCTGGACAGCGGTTCTTGCTTACTCAGTATGCGGGCCGCGGCAGATATATTTTACATCGCAAAGTTACTCACGGCATATCGGTGATATCCAACATGATCCTAACGTTTCTGGTGTTATATTTGATTCTTCGGAGACGAACCCAAACAAGATTGACTGCGTACAGTTTTCTGGACGGGCAAGTGTCGTAAGCGATGATGAACTTGATTCATTTTTGTTGCGGTGCCACGAATTTGATTCGTCTATAGATCCAGAGCGAAAGGCGCAATCGATTCGAAATGGATATCATGTTGTACTTGTTGTCTTGGATGTGACCGAAGCATTTGTGTTGGATCAAGAGGTGTACCATACTCATCATGCTGATGCACGGGTTGCAGTTGATGATTTTTCGTTTGATAGTAATCATCATGAGGATGAGAGGCGCTGAGCGATCGAGCATCCCTTCCAGCTATCTGCCAAATCATGTATAATAAATCGAGTACGACAGCCAAGAAACGGAGGAAATGAAGAAGTATGGCAATGGGCATGAACCAAATGAAAATGCTTAATGACTTGCGCAAGGCGCAGAAGGCGCTGGCGAAGGAGATCGTGGAGGTCGAGGCAGGTGATGGTGCGGTGATTGTGCAGATCACTGGCGAGCTGAAGATTAAGAGTGTGAAGATCGACCCAACTAAGGTAGACCTAGATAACATCCACCAGCTGGAGCACTGGATCGAGATTGCAATCCGCGACGGTATGGCCAAGGCGCAAGAGATTGCTGCCAAGAAAATGCAGCCACTGATGGGTGGGCTTGGCAACCTCGGGTTCTAGCTAGTATGGCAGATATTCTGCCTCAGGCCCTGCAACGGGCGATAGACGAGCTAGGGCACCTGCCGGGAGTGGGTGCGCGTACGGCGGAGCGCTATGCGTACTTTTTGCTACGAGCCGATGGACGGACAAGCCAGGGGATTGCCCAGGCTATCACGCAGCTTCACACTGCTGTTGCGACCTGCCCCGTCACCTTTGCTCTGATGGATCCTGACCAAGATGTTTCGCCGCTCTATAGTAGCCCAGAGCGCAATCGCAAGCAGATTGCTGTGGTGGAGGAGCCACTCGACATCGTGGCGCTGGAGCGCACTGGCCACTACAAGGGGACGTATCACGTACTGGGCGGTGTCATCTCACCGATTGATGGGGTAGGGCCAGAGCAATTACACATCCCCGAGTTGCTGGAGCGGATTGCTCATGACGCAGTAGAAGAGGTAATTATTGCCACTAATGCAAGTGTAGAGGGTGAGTCGACCGCGCTTTTCTTGCAGCGGCACATTGCCGAGGCAGGCCTAACGGTGCGGATGACACGCTTGGCACGCGGCATCCCCGTCGGCGTTGACCTTGAATATGCCGACCAAATAACCCTCGGCCACGCGCTGGAGGGGCGGCGTGCGGTATAGTGAAGAGGCTATTGTGCTGATTCTGCATGGAGACGCCGCCGCTCTTCGGCGGCTTCTTGCTTCTCGACGAAGTTATAGAGGCAGTCGCTGACAGTACTTTCGAGTGTATTAAGATTCTCAACATGCTGGACAAGCGCTTCCATGGGCGATGCTGCCTCGCGCGTAGTCGCTTCTTGCAAAAAGCGAAATATGTCATGATCATAACCAATGCATTCGAAGTAAAGCGTTGCAATCTCGCTGTTTGGGTTGTCGCGAAATTGCTGCGCAACCCATTGTTTGACTCGCTCAGCTTCTCCTAGCTCATCTTTGAGCAAAAGCACATAAAAATGAATCTCCTCTATCTCATCTGTTTGGTAGAAATAATAATTCACTCTATCCCAGGCAGCCTTTCGAGCGATCGCTTGCTCGCCATGTTTTGCGCAGAGATTTACAATATAGTAGTCGTCAAACAATTGTGAAGAAGATTGCTCTGCTGGATGCTTGGTGATGATGGTAATGTAAGTATCACGAATCCGCTGATCGAAGATAAAGCGCCGGTCGTTCAAGGAATTAACAACAGGGTGGAGTGTATACTCTTCATCCTCGGGCACAATAGCATAAGCAGAAGCCCGGGCTTGGCGTGTGCCGTCTGGATCCTTACCATGTATGACATACTCGGCATCGATTTCTGCCTTGATGTAGGGGCTGATGGCATACTGCTCGAGTTGCTGCGCCTTCGCTACGCCATCATCATCGAATTCGAGAAGGAGTTCGATGATCATGCCCAGTTCTTGCTGAGCTGATGAAATATATTGACTAACTTCTCGATCTTGCGAGAGTGTTGTTGTCGCAGGGTTATATTCAAAGTGTCGATAGGCCATTTCTTGGCAAAGGCTCGCAATCGTGCAAATGCGAGTAAAATCATGAGTATCTTGAGTATGTAAGTGGAGCGTATTGGCATCATTGAGGAGGTGATAAAAAGGCCAATCGATATCATCGCGCTGCATATCCCTGGCAGCAGCAATACGAGTATCGAGCGATTCGCGTAGCTCCTGCAAGCGGGCTGCTCCATCTGGTGTATCACCCATTTTGATATACTCACGGTATCGCTGGTGAAAGAGCTCCTGTGGCTCAAGATCGGCAGGGATGGTCTGGAGCGAGACAGTGCCAGACTCATCGCGCTGGAGCTCGAGAGTGCTCGACCGCATTGCTTGTGTCGGCTGCGAATCTGGCAAAATGACATCTAGAAACTCCCAGACATCCTGCTTAATCTTGGGGAGCTCTGCGGCAAGATCGGGGATACCCTTGCTGATCTTCTGTAGGTCGCGCAGGAGATCGGTTGCGAAGCGTCTACACTCGGCAATGGCCTGTCTATCAAAATAATTATCAGCGTAGGGATCGCAATCAGAGAATCGCATAACGTGAATCAGGCTAGTAATTATCCGCCATACACTGCTACGCCAGAATAATTCATCATCTGCTATCGCCTGCTCGAGCAAATCCCGATCAAGCAGCTGCTCGCGATACTCTGCGATGTAATAGTCAATCATTGCTTTTATTTTGACTGGGTCGATTGGGAGCTGGCTTGCCTGTAGCCTTTGTTGCTGGGTAGCAGTGGTATCATCTGGAGAATTTGTCATGATATACACCATAGTGGAGGAAGAGGGAGTTGTCAATCAAAAGAAACCTCATCCTTCCAGAATCTAGCTTTGTCACATTCTCGGAGTGGACGCGATAACTACAGAGGTTTAAAGAGAAAACAAAAGATGGCCTCATCAAGAGAAGAAACAACACGCGTTTATTTGCTATACTAAAACAATGGCAAAATCAAAGAAATGGACGAAAAAGCTAACGCGTTGGGCGCAGAACAATCGCTGGGGCCTTATGAGTGCAGCGCTGGTACTTGTGCTCGTGGGTGGAGCGTATCTCGCGTGGCAGCGTGGCATGTTGGCGTGGTTTGTCAAAACGCCACAGGACACTGCAAATGTAGCGCTCACGAGTCAAGATAATACCTTGCCTGCCTGGATGCCAGATACCGTCAAGCGCTGGCAGGGCGAGATCACCAAGCAGGCCCGGCAGTATAATATTTCGCCGCAGCTGGTGGCGATTATCATGACGCTAGAATCCGGCGGGTACCCCAAGGCGCACAGCGGTGTGGCGAGTGGTTTGATGCAGGTGACGGATAGCACAGGCAAAGAGATTGCGGCTAAATTCGTGAAGCCGGCGCGCACGAACTATGATTTATTTGATCCTGCAACGAGCATTGCCTTTGGCGCGGCCTACCTGGCGCACCTGCGCGATCAACTGTGCGTGCCGCTCGGCAATCTATCCGAAAATGAGTGCGTTGAGCTCGTTGCTGCTGGCTACAATGGTGGCCCGGGTGCAGCGGGTAACCTATATCATGGCCGTGGACTGGAAGCGATCGAGACTCTCAGTTACAGCCGCGATGCCATGAACCTGTGGCGCGAGCGGGTAAGCGGCAGTAGCCCCACCTATACACGCTGGTTTGAGCGTGGCGGCAAGAAGCTGGTAGAGAAGGCGCAGGCAGGCAACTAAGGAGTATTGGTGCTGGTATAGACTCTGGTATCTTACTTGGTTATCGCTCTACATCCATTCTCCTAAGAGGCGGTGAAGGTGAATATTTTTTGGTACTATTCATACCTTGCACGGGGATGTGAGAAATGCCGAGAGGCTACTCGCTCGCTAATCCTCGGGCGATACAATGGTGCTTGGCTGATTAGTCTCAGGTTTTCGCAGCATATGTTGAAACGTCTGTGTTTTGATGAGCTCTCCATTGTAGTAAATATGGGTTGTTGGTGAAGGTGCGTCATCCTATGTGTCGTTCTCGTGGGTAAGCACTGCTTCGTGATGGGGTGGGTCGATTGAATCATGAGCTTTAACAGTATGTGTTGGTGCAGCTGCGGTCTCTGCTCGAGCAGCAACAGTAGAGAGAACGCCATTTAGTACCTTCATTTCTTCAGAGGTTGCTGGTTGCTGTTGCCCCTCTTTTATATAAGGAGGGAGAGGAAGACCATACCGGTAGATGAGCTGCGCAGTGTCGAGTAGCTTGAGAGATCTCTTGCCAAGTTTTTGTAGGAATGTAGCCAGCCTACTCTCATATAGTGGAGTGGTCTCGCTTGCGCTTGGTTGGTGTTGAGTATTCTCGTGGTTTGTCATGAAGCCTCCCTTACTGGTACAACTAAAATTACCATACCATATTCATGTCATACTATGCAAACAAAAACACCCCACTTCCATCCAGAAGAGGGGCGTTATGCTGATGTTTATTTAGCAAAACAGCAATTCGTATTTTGTGCCCTTAAAAGCTTCGCAATAATAATGCATAGTTTTGATCCTTTCTTGATTAGCTACGACGCATACTGCCAAATGCGCTAGTACCACACCTCGCTAATTACCCAGTGGAACTATCTTACCACCGGAAAATCTTCCGAAGCAGATCCCATTCGCTCATGGTGCTTCCTCATAACCCATTATTGTTGATTGTTAGTGTATGACCTGCCGCGGTTTGTATACCAGGCCATAAATCCACCGTACCATACCTCGCACCAACTAGCAAATTCTGCTACACTAAAGAAGATGTTTGACGAAGTGATACGCGCGGTCCAACGCGCAGACAAAATTATTATTATCCAAGCTGAAAATCCCGATGGCGACAGCGTCGGCAGTAGCCTCGCGCTGGAGGAAATCCTGGGCGATTTGGGCAAGCAGGTGACGCTCTATTGCCCGGTAGCAGTGCCCAAATATTTGCGGTATATCCGCGGCTGGGATCGCATTACTGATGAGTTTGACAGCAGTGCTGAGCTGGCGATTATTGTTGATACCAGTGCAGATATCTTGCTCAGTAAGGTGCTCGACGCACCCAGTGCTCGCGCCTTCCTTACGACGCACCCAGTGCTCGTGCTGGACCACCACGCGACGGAGAGTACCCTAAGCTTTGACCATACACTTATCAATCAAGATGTGGTGGCGACTGGCGAGCTCATCTACAATCTTGCGCAGCATGCTCAGTGGGCGATCAACCCACAAGCGGCAGAGAATCTCCTCATCGCGATCATGAGCGATAGCCTAGGCCTAACAACGCAAAACACCACAGCCGACTCCATCCAGACCGTCGCAGAGCTGACCCGGCTGGGCGCAAGCAATGCCGCCATTGAGGTGCGCCGCCGTGACTTTATGAAAAAAGCGCCAGAAATCCTTCGCTACAAAGGGCGCTTGATCGAGCGGATCGAGTATATGCTAGATGGCCGCCTGGCACTCATCCATATCCCGTGGGAGGAGATCCAGGAATATAGCGACCAATATAACCCCAGTATGCTTGTGCTAGACGAGATGCGTCTAGTGGAAGGGGTAGATGTGGCGATTGCTATCAAGACCTACCCCGATGGCAAGCTGACTGGCAAGATCCGCAGCAATGCACCAGTAGCAGCAATGATCGCTGGCTACTTTGGTGGTGGTGGCCATGCCTATGCAGCGGGCTGGCGAATGTATGAGGATTACCAGCTGGCGATGCGCGAGATCGTCGAGGCAGCCAGCCGGGCCTTCGTTGAGTATGATGAGAGCGAGGCAGCCCATGGCGATTAAGTTTGCTAATACACTGACTCGTCACCTCGATACCTTTGTGCCGCTCCAGCCTGGCAAGGTGTCGCTCTACACCTGTGGGCCAACAGTGTATAACTATTTGCATGTTGGCAACTGGGCAGCGTATATCTACTGGGATATCCTGGTGCGCATGCTTCGGGCGGAGGGCTATGAGGTGGAGCGTGTAATGAATATCACCGATGTCGGCCACCTGACAAGCGATGCCGATGAAGGCGAAGACAAGCTCGAGAAGGGTGCGCGCCGCGAGGGTAAGACTGCTTGGCAGATTGCTAAATTCTACGCCGATGACTTCATCCGCGGGATGAACGCGTTACACTTAACACCGCCGAGTCAGCTGGCCCGTGCCACCGACTATATCGACGAGCAGATCCAGCTTGCCATTACTCTCAAACGTAAGGGGCACACCTACCAGACGAGTGATGGGATTTATTTTGATACCAGTACTTTCCCAGCCTACGCAGACTTTGCCCGGCTCGATCTGCGAGCCTTGCGGGCGGGGGCACGGATTGGCCCCAATAGCGAAAAGCGCCACGCGAGCGACTTTGCCCTATGGAAGTTCTCGCCAACTGGCGTCAAGCGCGACATGGAGTGGCCCACGCCACCGGAGCTGCTCGACCAACCACCGACAGACGGCACCCCAGTGATGGGCTTCCCGGGGTGGCACTTGGAATGCTCGGCGATTGCAATGCACTTCCTTGGCGCGACGCTCGACATCCACACTGGTGGGATTGATCATATCCCCGTCCACCACAGCAACGAGATTGCTCAGAGTGAGGCTGCGACGGGCCAACCCTTTGCCCACTACTGGCTGCACTGCAACCACCTCAAGGTCAATGGCACGAAGATTAGCAAGAGTCTGGGCAATGGCTATACCTTAGCCGACCTCGCCGAGCGGGGCTACACCCCCATGGAGTACAAGTTATTCGTCTTACAGAGCCACTACTCGCACGAGGGGAACTTTAGCTGGGAAAACCTCAGTGCAGCGCGCAACCGCCTGCGCAAGTGGTATGAAGTGGCGTGCCTGCGCCACCAGACGTATGAGAGTCTGGATGATGACCAGCGCAAGAGTGACGAACAATCGGGCCATGTGTCGCTCCTGGCAGCAAGTGGGGCAGTGCGCGAGGCGCTCGCAAATGACCTGAATACCCCTGAGGCGCTGTGGCTCATCGACGAAGCATTTAATCGGGTTCTAGCGCGGCCGCTGGCAGCAGTGTACCATCGTGGATTGGAGGAGTTGCTAGCGGCGATTGATCAGCTACTTGGCCTCGACCTCTGTGAGTCGACGCCAGACATTACAGATGAGGCAAAGCGGCTCATCCTCCAGCGCCAGCGTGCTCGCGAAGCCCGCGACTGGCCCACAGCCGACCGCCTGCGTGCCGAGCTCGCCACGCAGCACATTGCCGTGCGCGACACGCCGCAAGGGCCAGTGTGGTGGTGGGCGGAGAAATAACGTGAATCACGAGACCGCACCACGCGCTCCATTAGTGGAACAAAAACTACGTACAGATTACAAGATATACGCGCTACGTACAGTTTTTGATGCAGTAAACCGTTGGGGGTGGGAGCATGATGATACCTATAGCAATAATATTGCTCGGCATGAAGCCATTATTACCCTGAGCAACCTTATTGCCTGCGAGTCATCCCTGAGCAGCGGGGAGCTGCCCAGAGATTTGCCGCTGACTGAGCGGACGGGCTATGACATAGGCAAAACTCTACCCAAGAATATCGACCTTGCCATCGCGGCGTACTTGCCAGACTATGCCGAGAAACTGCCAGGCCTTGGCTACGACGGCAGTGGCTTGGCTGTGAGCTACGATGAGTATAATGTACCCGAGGAGACTGAGGAGATACCTAACGAAGCATGGCAAACACTAGAGCTTGATATGCCTGATGAGCCGATGGCAACCGCGCCGCTTGTCGATCCGCTACGTGCGCTGGTGCTGATGCGGCATTATTACAATCTAATTGTTGCGCCGATTGAATATGGCAGTGAGGGAGGGCCACGCTACGATTGGTCGTCGCCCGATACACTCGAGACAACAGGGGTTATAGCGCCAGTTGTGCAGCTGTGTATGCGAGACCAAACAGTGGTGTACCGCTGCGTGCCGAGATAGTATTATGACGCAATGAACTATGCATAGGATAGAAGTGTAATAGTATAAAATGGCGATGGTGTATAGAAGATGATAGTGGTATACTATCACCATGACATGGAACAGCATTACCCCAGAAAAATTTGTCGAACTTGTAAATTACTGGGTCAACCAAGATTGGCCGCTCACAGAAGATAAGTTGACAGCGGCTATGGAAAAACTAGGCTGGAACGAAAGTGACGCGAGTAGTATTGCTAAAGATATTCCAGTTAACCAGCCGAGACTGAGCGCGACCACATCCGATCCGGTTAGAGGGCTTGACATAATCTCGTGGAGTTTAACAGATATTGATACAACAAAATCAGTTGAACAAGACAGATTTATGAACGACGCTTTTGTCGGTTATGTGGAAGCTGGCACTGCCGTTTGGGGTAGGCCCCGAATCAAGCGTGATGCTGAGCGTGAAATTGCATACTGGAAGACAGAAAATGGCTGTGAGTTTCAAATATCCAATCGGCGTTCAGCTATCGCCATACACATCTTTTCTCCGCAGTATGCGAAAGTATACAATAGTATTTAAGCATGACGGTTTCAACGATGCGCCAAATCTCCTGGACACAGTTTGAGAATAGACTTGCTCGCGCACTCATGCGCGCTGGCGATCGCGTACACATTGTACTGATCCCCGAATTGTCTACAGAATATATGACACAGTACCTTCACTACGTTGTTAGCGACACGGCGATTGTCTGTGAACTACATCTGCCTCCACAGACGCGGAATGTATCAAGTGTGCACAAATCCAGTGCTATCAGCGCTATGGTCAATCAAGGGTGGCAGCAGAGTAATGAAAATGAAGCTTACTCGCGTCATCTCCTGCTGCCGACGTATAGTTCGGCGTATGTCTCACTCGCGGCACAGTCGATCCACATCCTGCGTAACATACTCCAGGTCAGTGAACCAACTTCATTGACTTACTACGCATGGCGGGCTCCTGAAGAACTAGAAGATGGTCGCTATTACTCCGCAGAAGAGGTAGATGAGCTGGACGTGGGTGAGGATCCACTCGATGTTGATTTGGGGATTGAGATGGCGTCGAGGCGACCAGAGTTATTATAGATTATTACATAGCAGGAAAATAATATGCCAACGAATCCAGACAATAATGCCCAATCAGATAGTCAACGTGAGCTTGCAGCATACACACAGAAGCATGCACAGTATTTCATCGACTATATGTCGAAAGTGTTGGGACGTGACCTCTGTGGTATGCTCGATTATTCAGTAAAGAGTCTTGTAGTGGTAGATGATGTGCTTGACGTACTCTATCGAGAAGCTGCCGATACTACATCAAAGAACCATACGTTTGTTCTTGAGATAAAAAATGCGGTAGCGATGGATGCAGGTTGTTATATCCTTGAGGTTGCCAAGCGAAACTTTGGTGGACGCTACGCGTGGATTACTGAGTGGAATGAGCCGACGATTGTGACAGGAGAGCCAGAGTATAGTGTTTCTCTTGGTGCATGTAGCAAGGCTAAGGGGAGGATTGATAATGGCGATGAGGACAATATTCCCTTCTTCTTCGATGGGTATGTCGAGAGAGTTACACACCCACGGCCTGGACAGGAAACATTTATTAGTTAGAGTGTTTAAATCTCTATTCTTCTCTATCTTGTATGTAGATATATTGTATGATTCTTACTGGCGTGGCTCTCGCTGCGAGGTTTCTATCCCTCGCCCTTAATCTTTTCCACCAGTTTGGCTAGTGGCTTGGTGGAGTCTTCACGAGCATGGGCATTGTGCTCGAGATAGTCGTCTAGCAGGACTTTGCAGCAGCCAGCGATGGGGATGGAGATGAGGCCACCGATGATGCCAAAGACGTAGAGGCCAATGGTGATGGCAACAAGGACGATCAGCGGTGTGAGCTCGATCTTGCGCGACTGAATGGTAGGCGAGATGAAGTTATTCTCGATCTGCTGGTAGATGATGAAGAATGCTGCAAAGATGAGGCCGCCTGGCAAAGCATTAAAGCCAAGCAAAAGGGAGATCATCACCCCGGCAATCGTGGCACCAAACATAGGAATGAGGGCTAGGACGAAGGTGACGGCAATGGTGACAAGTGCAAGGTTGCCTGGAATAGCCGAGAAAAAGAGGCTGAGCACAAAGACCGCTGCACCAGCAAAGAGGGCACCAATGCCTGAGATTGTGAGCTGCCCTGTCACATAGCCCGCTACCACAGCGTGCATGCGGTGAGCGACCTTTTGGTGGCGCTCCATCGTGGCTTGGTCGCGGTAGAGCCCCCAAAAGCGCTCAGCCCAGGCTGGCCCCTCCGTCAGCATTAAAAAGGTAAGGACAAGCACCAAGAAGCCCGAACCAACCGCCGAAAAAACAGAGCTAATACCAGCAAGGAGGTTGCCACTGAGGCCGCGCGTCCATGACTCGACGCTGCCGCGCGCACTCTCGACTACTTGATTGACTTGTGCCTGAATATGATACTGCTCGGCAAAAGTACCAAAGCTGTGCCACTGCTCACCTGCTGTGTGGATCATCCCCGGCAGGGCATCGACAAACTTGCTCGTCTGCTGGACAATGGGTGGCACCACCAGAATAAGAACCACTCCGAGCAGTGCCACGATGCTAATAAAGGCTAGCGCGGTGCTGAGTGTCCGGCTACGGTTAGGCAAGCGCTCGACGATGGCATTGACCGGTCCATTGAGCGCTAGCGCGAGGAACCCCGCTGTACCAATCATAATCAAGGCAGTTTGCGCCAGATAAATCGCGAGAATTGCAAATGCAAAACCAATCACCACCAGCCAAAACCGCACAAAGGTCTTCGTGTCTATCTCTATCCGTACTCTCATGCTCTTTAGTATATCACGATTTGCTGATGGATTAGTGGCAAGGATACAACGGTGGGACGATGCTGACCCTCTGTGTGTTTTTACTCGAGTAAGAAGCGATCTAGATGATGCTGACAGTGTATAACGTTTGTCCTATATGCTTGCACACCATCAAACAAGATTCATGGGAAAGTATAGCACGCTTTGGCTGTGCTTTGATATTACTCTACAATCACCGTCATCCGCACCATCAAACACAGCAAGACAAGCCCTGTGCCAGCCAGCACCGAGACGGCGATGGTCATGCGGTTGGGGTAGTAGTCGACCGTCTTGGGTTGCTTGGTTTGGCGTGATGAGGGGTGAGCGGCTGATGTGCTAGTGCGCTTCGATGATTTTTTGGCTGCGGCCCTAGTTTTGGTTACAGTGGTGTGTGGAGCTTTTGTCATGGCTCTAGTATACGCCGATGTGTGGTAATTTGTCCAGAATGCTTATGCTTCTTGTGCTATAATAGATCTATTATGACATACCATGCCAAGACCCCTCAGCAGACGATGGCCGACCTATCGTCTGGCGTCCGTGGTCTCGATGACGCTGCTGTGGCTGAGCGGCTGGAACACTACGGCCCTAATATTATCCGCGTTGTGCACGAACCACTGTGGCGGCGGCTCATCAAGCCATTTTGCTCGGTGTTTATGCTGGTGCTGTTTGCAGCGGCGGCGATTAGTTTCTTCCACCAGGCGGTGGTGGATGGGCTAATTATTTTGGCGATTATTGTGGTAAGTGCACTGATCGATTACACGCAGCAGCTCTCTACCGAGCGCATCATCCGCTCACTGCAAAAGCACGCTCCCTTGCAGGTGCGCGTCCGTCGACATGAAGGTGAACAATCGCTCGATGCGGAGCAGTTGGTGCCAGGTGATGTGATCATCGTGGAAGAGGGTGATAAGATTCCGGCCGATGCGCGGGTGCTCGAGGCGCGCTCGCTCCGGGTGGATGAATCACAGCTGACGGGTGAGTCGCTCCCGATCGAGAAAAATAGTGCGGTTCTCCCCATGGCAACGGCGCTCTATGAGCGGCGGAATTGTTTGTATCAGGGGTCATTTGTGATTGGTGGCAGTGCGCTTGCTATTGTGACGGCAACCGGAAATACGACTGAGTATGGCAAGCTAGCGGCTCTCTCGAGTCACCCACGTGAGACGAGCCCAGTGGAGCGCACGATCAATAAGCTGGTAAGTCAAATCATCGTCGTTGTGTTGGTGGCGTCAGTGGTAGCGCTGGGGCTGGCGCTGTGGCGTGGTATGGAATTCACCGCAGCGCTGCAGTTTGTGATTGCGCTTGCCGTTAGTGCAGTGCCGGAGGGGTTGCCAGTGGCAATCTCAGTGATTTTGGCTATTGGTATGCAGCGGATGGCGCGGCGCAAGGCACTAGTGCGGACGATGGCGGCAATTGAGACAATTGGCGTTGTGACGACAATCGCTACAGACAAGACGGGCACCCTCACGCGCAACAAACTCACTGTCCAGGCCGTCTGGGCACCGGGCAACCGTACTGAGCCACTACTCCAGACACTGGCTGGCAGCACCTTGCCGAATAGCCGGAGCAAAATGTACGATCCACTCGATCGAGCCTTTGCCGCCTATTGCAATGAGCAGCGCGTCTCGCGGCCGCAGCGCCGAGCAGGTCTGACGCTCTTTCCCTTTGAACACAAGCTGGCGATGAGCGGTACACTCCAGGCGGTTGGCACTGGGCAATATCGCTTGTGCGTAAAGGGTGCGCCAGAGGCGATCATTCGTCATGCGCGGCTTTCTAGTGCAGATAAGCGCGCGACGCTCCAGGCTTTGCAGCAGCTCACGGGGCAGGGGTATAGGGTGATTGCCTTGGCGTATACGGCGCTTCGCACGCCAATTGATTCGCTGGAGCAGCTGCCAGCCCGTCAGGGGTTGCAGTTTGTGGGGCTGGTTGGTGTGGCAGACAGTGTGCGGCCAGAGGCTCGGCCGTCGATTGCTCGGGCACGCCAAGCGGGCATCACAGTGCGGATGATTACTGGCGATCATTTCGAGACGGCGTATCAGATTGGGCGGCAACTCGGCCTCGTGCGGGGGCGCGATGAGGTGTATGATTGCCGACGGCTTGACCAATTGAGCGACGGTGAGTTGGCTACAGTGGTGGCCCAGGCACGCGTCTTCTCACGGGTCATACCAGAGCACAAGCATCGTATCCTCACAGCGCTTAATGCGACGGACATTACTGCCATGACGGGCGATGGTGTCAATGATATCCCCGCGCTGACCAATGCTAATGTCGGCATTGCGATGGGCTCGGGGGCGCAGATAGCGCGCGATGCCGGTGATATTATCTTACTCGATAACAACTTCCGCTCCATCATTAGTGCTGTGCACGAGGGGCGGACGATCTACGCTAACATTAAGCGTATGGTGGTGTATTTGCTTGCGACGAACCTTGGTGAGGCGTTGGTGTCGATCGGCTCACTGCTGGTGGGTCTGCCTATCCCACTCTTGCCGGTGCAGATCTTGTGGGTCAATTTGGTAACGGATACAACGATGGTTATTCCATTGGGTGTTGAGCCAGGCTCACCCCAAGCAATGCGTCGACCACCGTATCATCCCAAAGCACCACTGCTCAGTCGCTTTATGCTGAGTCGGGTTGGGCTCATCGCGGTGGTGATGGCGGTTATTACATTGGGGCTCTACAGCATGTATTATCACTCGCACGGCGAAGGATATGCGCGCACTATTGCCTTCTGTGCGCTGGTGGTAATGCAGTGGGCGAGTGCTCTCGCTGCCCGCAGCGACTACGAGCCCGTCTGGCAGCGCGCTCGGCGGTGGAGTGCAGTATTTTATGGTGGCCTGGCAGTATCGATTGCGCTCCAGCTGGTCGCATTGTTTGGGCCGCTCGAGCAGTGGCTCCATGTGACACCTATCTCGTGGAGCGATGGCGTCTTCGTCTGGATTGTGGCGTTCTTCGTCCCACTTGCGATTATCGAAGGGCACAAGTGGCTTGGCCGCACCTACTTTGGTAAAGGGCACGCTGTGGTGCGTTCGCGCCGACGGCGGTAAGGTGCCATTTTGCACCCTTGCTATTGCTTTATGGCAAGTGGTGTGGTTTCATACACATATGACAACACACTATGAAACTACCCCCCCTCGATTGCTGACACCCATGACCAGCAGTCGACACCTACACCAATGACGCGCCTGGAGGCGATCGAGTATATAGTAAGTAAAACGGATTTTGATTATCCTGAGACACCATTCCGACGGAGAGATCCCTATAAAGTAACGGCTTCTGAGATTAGCCAGATGACAGATGACGAGCTACGGGATTATACGAAAGCCTTGCAAATCGTCGAGATTTTTGAGGCAACAGTGCCGCGTGAATGCCGCGCTGACGAACAGAACTAAGCTGTATCAGCTTGAAAGCAAACTGCCTTTCTACATGGTGAGTTTTTCTTGCTAATTTTTGATAAATTACAGGTGGCCTTCACTGGTGTGTAATAGGTGCCGTGAGAATACCACGCAAGAGAGCTTATAGTTTTCTTATGCCCTCAGATGGTTGTAACGGTAATAAAAAATAGCCTGCCTCTGCAGACGAAAAATGCTATATGGCTGAGCGTGAAGGTCTGGAACCTTAAAGCGGCTGCAGCTTAGGTGAAGTCGCTTGCCACCAAGCATCTTGTAGCAAGCGGGTCATCCCACAACACATCAGATCAAAATGGGATAAATGGGACATTTACGGTATTATTTTAGTATGCCCAAAAAAGAAGTCACTGTACAAAAAATGCTAGCCAGACTCAGAAATGACCCTAAGTTTATTGACATATGGGCACGAGCCTATCATCATCCCGAACACCGGGGCGCTTGCATACAAGAGGCTCGCCGACTGTTCAAATTATCTCCCTACTGGGAGGAAGTGATATTGCCGATTCAGTTTAACTGCAGCCCAGATGGTGTCGTCATTGTAGAAATGAATCAACCGGTTCATGAGTCGTACGATAAAATAACCCAGCGAATGATGTACACCATTCCAATCTACCCAGAGAGTACGCTGGAGGATGTCAGAAAAGCCTACGGTGACATTATCAAAAAATACCGACAACTAGGCTACAAGGTTGATGTCCGGGCCTCAACTCAAGATGAGATACAATATAGGGCACTCGCACTTCATGAGGCCGGCAAGGAGAACCAAGATATCGCTGAGGCGATTAGTGACGAATTCGATACTATAATACTCAAGGAAGAAGTTCCGAAACTTATTCGGAGGTGTTATGGGAAACAATAGCAAACTGCAGATTACTCAGGTAGCCGTAAATGAGCTACGATTTAGCGAATATAATCCACGGCGATGGGCTAAGGAGCAACTGCAAAAACTAAAGGAAAGTATAGCCAAGTTTGGTCTCGTGGATCCACTCATAGTCAACCCCCCATCCGTCACGCAAAAATATTGTCGTTGGCGGAAACATGAGACTCAAAGTTCTGCAGGAAATGGGTTATGCGCATGTGGAGGCAGTTTTTGTTAACCTCACAAGAAGATAAGGAGAAAGATCTTAATATCCGCCTCAATCACACAGGTGGCGACTGGGATCTCGATCTATTGAAGGAATTCGATGAAGAGCTGCTCGTCGATATTGGGTTCACCGATAAAGAGCTGGACATTATATTCGACGACTATGGCGACTCGGAGGAGACAGATACCTTTAACTTGCAGCAGGAATTGCGCAAGGTTGGCATTGGTAATGTCACCGTAGAGAAAGGTCATATAATATATACCAGCTCGGCGACTCTCGACTTATGTGCGGCGACAGCACTAACGCAAGTGACTTCTCGTTGCTTATATGTCAGGAGAAAAGGCCGATATGTGCCTAACCGACCCGCCATATATCCTTGATTATTCCGGCGCAATTCGTGGCGGTAAGCCGGTGACAGATCTGGGGTCACGGCGCAATCGTCGCTACCTAGAAACCGAGTCGCTGCCTAACAATTTTACTGAGTTGTGGATGAAAAATATTGCAGACCATGCCAAACCTGATTTTTCGATTATCTGCTATGAGAACTGGAAGAATCTACGCATTATCTGGAGTGAGATGGAAAAATATTGGAAAGTCAGAAATATGATCGTATGGCACATTCCGGGCCGTCATCAAGGCTTTGCTTCGCAGCATAAATTCTTTTCCAAACATGACATCGCTATGGTTGGAGGATCTGGTGAAGTAGCATACAATACCGACGAGGAAGAAGACCCTCCGTAAGAAACGTATGAAACAGCACTATACGCCATATCGGGCAAGCCTGAATGGGAGGAGTATGACAAGAACAAGCCGCCGCTCCCTACTGACTTTATTGAATTTGATGCTAACGACAAGAAAAGCTCAGGACAAGGCGTCATCTTCGGGGTAAAACCTTTAGAAATTCTCATACCCTATATGAAAGTTCTCACAAAACGGGGCGATTTAGTGGTTGAGCCTTTCTGCGGCAGTGGATCAACGCTTATCGCAGCAGCAAAACTGAAGCGGCGTTGCTGTATTATGGAGAAATCTCCCGTCTATGCCGAGGTCTCTATCAGTAGATGGGAGAAGGAGACGGGGTTAAAACGACAGCTCATACCCCCTAGAGAGGGCAGCAATGACAAGAAAGACGGATAGGTTGGTAGCTAGCTTGCTGTCCGAGCTAGAGAAACACGGTATCGTCATGGACGCCTGTAGCAAGGTGGGTATTGGTAGCAGTACCTACTATCGATGGAGAGACGAAGACGATAACTTCAGGCATAGGGCGGAATCTGCTATTGCTGTTGGCCGCCGCAATATCACCGATCTTGCTGAGTCGAAGTTAGTTCAGAATATACGCAATGGCAATCAAAGAGCAATCGAATTCCATCTTCGCGGTAACGACATGCGCTATATGGCTCAGTCACGAAAGGAGCTAGAGGAGCAGATACAAAAAATTCGAAAAGAGAACGATACCTCCTCAGCAATGCGCGCTCTTCAGACTGCACTCACGGGAGCAATTACTATGCAAGACTCGGAGCAGCTGATGGCAAAGTATAGGAGAATGAAGGCGTCAGGGGTGTCGCTAAAGCCATCAGCACTAAAGGTATCTTTTAGGTAATCGTTAAAGTACCAAGCAATGATATTTTCAAGCTCTTTACCTTCTGATCGCAGAAATTGTTCATACATCATTACCTGCATAAGGGTACTTTGATCTATAAATTGGAAATGTGCACCCTCAGGATACTCTTCGCGCCCAGTGACTTTCATAAAGCGCTCAACGACTCCTAGCTGTGATGAGTAAGATGGTAGAGTAAGGAGCATGTGTTTGTTTGCGATCGGGAAGATATGTATAAAATTACTTAATACCGACAGATTATCAGAATTTTCTTTGAGTCATTTTTTACTATAGGTAAACCTAGTGGTCTAACCATCGCGCGATATATCAACAGTTTCTTTTTGAGTATCAGACAGTGTTATTTCAGTCGCAAATAGCAAGCTGCCTTTGTTTTCTTTAAAGAAGTTATCATTCCATTCGGCATATCGTTGCTTTGCAAGTAATTTTATTTTGTCATCAATACCTGCCCCTGGGATTGGTCTCGACCGAGCAATTAGCTGCAGGTAGTTTGGATTTGCGTCTGCACTATTTATATAGCGTTCCAATAGATCGCCTACATCCTCTTTTGCGAGGCTTTGAGGCAGGTGAATATCTTGACGTTCATTTTTTTCGAAATGTTTTTGGATAATATACTCAGCATTCTCTGCGCTTAATAATACCAGCGTTCGTATGTCTTGATCATATTGCTTTACGATTTGCTTATTGGCCAGTATACTCGACACGGCAACCTTTGAAGAACTGAGTGCTTGAAGCATTATATTTGACGTAATTTTATCGTAGCACTTGTGCTCTGAGAGCATCTTCAAAAGATCTTCGTGATAGTCGAATTTTACGTCTTTGACTATCTCAAAGACATTATTTTCGTTTATTCTACTGAAAAATAAGCCAATAGCCTTAAGCAGTTTAGGTTTTAGTGCAATGTATTCATTCAGCTTTTTGTCACCGATATCTTTTGGAAGAACCAGGTTATCAACATACAGATAAACGTTGTATAGCTCTAAAATATCGTTCATAGTGTAACCTGTTTTATTTTCATCAAAATTTTCTAACAATTCTAGACTGAACTGATATAGAAGGCAGTTGCTAGGTCTCTAGGGCCATAATACTTAACTTTTTCGTCCATTAATTCTTCATCCTCGACCTCTACGTATTTATTGTAGAGGGCGTCAATCTTTGATAGTAGAGCCTTGCGAGTTGGGGTTGACTCGCCATTTATCCAGCTATTAAGGATCACCAAAGATGCCCCTATATCATTAGCGAGCGACTGCTGCGAAAGCCCACTGGCGTCCATAATTTCTTGTAATTTCTTTTTATAATCTATATTCCTATTATAATCAACTTTATAAAGTTAGTTAATACTTTATAAAAGTTTTATTTACAGTAGCTGAATTGCACTAGCTTTCATCAACCAATAAGCCCTTTTCTCTCCAGCGCCCAATCTTAGTTGACTTAAGCATATCATACCAGGAGATCGCAGAACCAAGTCACAAAACAAACCGTCCAGCCGCTCCAGGCCGGGTGTTAACTCCTATTCAGTGAAACTTTACCAACAGAAGCAAACCAGGACAAAATCCTGTTCGGAAGGTCTCCACAGTCCGAACCGTCGAAGCTTTAGCGATGGCTTGTTATGACATGACAGTCTGCAGGGTTGTGCTTATTCGAATCATACATGCAATACATACAGTCTAGGATAATTAAAAATATGTTATAATACAGTAATGAATAATATGAGCTCCTGTGATTTAAATTATTTTATAGATGTTTGTAGGGGCTTGGGTGAGTTGAGTCTTGAAATTGGATCATCTGGAAACTTAAGTATTAAGGGCGAGGAAGAACTTATCTACGTAACACCTTCTGGAATAAATTTTGAAGATGTGAGTCAAGACAGATTCTCTGTCATAAGCAATGGAGTGCCGGAGGGCAACTCAAAAAAACCTTCATCGGACTTGAATTCACATGTTAAAATATATGAAAAGCGTCGCGATATTCGCGCAATTCTCCATACACATGCCCACCCAATCACATTAGCGGCTATAGTTGGCAGATCAATTCCAGTCTTGAGCACTATGCATGCGGATTATTTTGGAGATAGGATTGAGGTCGTGCCTTTTTCGAATCATAGAGTGAGTGGCTTCGGGGATGACAAGTACTTTAAGAATGGTAAGGTATTTTTACTAGAGAAACATGGAGGTCTTTTGTTATTTTCTGATATAGATAAAAAGAGCATCATAAGTACTATGCGTGCATTTCACGAAATATGCTCTCTATATGTTGATATTGTGTCCATGCCAAGTGTGATAACGGAAAATATTAGTGAAATTTCAAGAATCGATCTTTCAAGCATTCACGAATACTATCAAATAAATTATGGACCTAAAGATGGAAAAGACTAGTCATTTCGTCGTACACCACGCGCCCATAGATAAGCGCAAGGGGGAGATTGTCGGCCCAGGCGGAGATAGAGAGCTGAGTGAATACGGTATTGAGGTGGCGCATAGGCAGGCTGATAATATCTATAGAATGATGGGCACCGTAGCCCTCAATGGAATGGGTGATATGATCATATCAAGCCCCCTGCGGCGTGCCGTTCAAACTTCTGAAATTATAGCCGAAAGATGTGACTTGGACATTGTTTTTGACCCTCGACTGAGAGCTCAGGACTTCGGGTGCCTAGATGGTCTGACGTTTAGCGAGATCGCAGAAAGCGTGACATTACGACATCATCTATGGGATTTTATCCCGGAATTGTCCAGGGATGGCTATAAAAGTCATGGCGGCGAATCAAACAAGGAAATGGTCGATAGAGTTGCTGATTTTACAGAAAAAATATTTCAAGACGATACCGGCAGCCCAAAAAGCTCCCTAATAGTCACACACGGAACCGTGATAGACTCCATGATAGCACGGATAGATCGAAAGAGGTTAGACCAGATAGAAGGAATGAACAGAATATTCGAAGGTCGAATTCTTAGACTATCCAAAGATAGATATGACGCTATCGGAGATCAACTAGCTGCATTTAGCTTCATACCAAGGCTAGCTCATGAAAAAACCATTGAATCTAAGCTAGAAATCATAAGAGACTATGTAGAGAGGTGTCCGCGTATTGATGAACAGAATCATCTGAGCAAACTACTCTCAATACTTGAGCGAGAGAATATTATATAACACCCGGGTAAGTGTATGGATTTAGATAACTTATTTTATAGAAACCAAAAGCAGATTACGGAATTGGTTGATAAATTTGGCAAGAGGGTACTGACTAGCAAGGAATCGGATTCCGTATTTCACTCTAGATACCGTGACTTCAAATATAGCGACGAACTAGCCAAGATCAAGTTTGACTATGAGCCACAAAATACAAGTGATTTTATAGACGAATTCAGTAGTCTATTTGAAAATACTATAAACTTTGACATGCCCGGTGTAATGTACAATATTCATCCAAATGTAAATATTTATAGCCAGGTCGCTAGTTTTTTCTCGAGCCTCGCAAACCCAAACTTCTGCATGGATCTACCGTCCGGTAAACTGCTGCTGATTGAAAAGGCTGTGATAAACTATCTTAATCAGCTTGCTGGCTGGGATGCGAATAGCTCAGGTGGTATTTTTACATTTGGCGGCAAAGGGACTCTATTATATGCACTGAAGGTAGGTCTTTCAAAGACTATACAGGGCTCTAGTAGAAGGGGAGTATGGGGGAGGAATTATGTAATTTCAAATAACCTAGGACACCCCTCTCACATCCAAATATGCAACTGGCTGGGGATTGGTCGAGAGAATTGCATAAGACTAGCAACCTATGATGGCATTGTTCGAGTCGAGGATATTGAGTCTTCTTTTATCTCAATAATAAAACAAGGTGGTCGTCTTCCGCTGATTATACTGAATGGCATGACAACTAATAACCATACTTTTGATGACGTGAAGTCAGTTAGGGCTATGGTAGATAATATTGTTAAAGTATACAGCTTAGACTACACTCCTCATATACACGTAGATAGTGTGCTGGGTTGGATCTATCTTTTATTATCTAGATACGATTTCAATAAGAACCCCCTAAATATTTGCCCTAGAGTATTGTCGGTGCTAAAAGCAAAGACTATAGCATCTCAACAGATCAAGTTTGCGGATAGTTTTGCGGCAGACTTTCACAAGACAGGATACTGTAGCTATGTAAGCTCAGTATTTCTTGTAAAAGACAAGCGTTCTCTGTTTGCTATTGAAGGGAAGTATTCAGAGGATGAGAATATGACTTTCTCCGAATATGCTCCCTATGATTTTACGCTTGAATCTTCAAGATCGCCACACGGCCCAGTGTCTGCCTATAGCACACTCAAAACTCTTGGGGTGGAGGGCTTTACCAAGATACTAGCAAATCATACAGAAGCCTTCTTTTTGCTAAAGAGCAAGTTTAGCAAAACCAACGCTATCGTATGCAATTCTGAGGAAAACTCCAATTTAATTTTTCTAATTCTTAAGCCGGAAAAATATCGAGATCTTAACATCGACATAGATACTAATCAAGACATTGCCGACGAGATCAAAGATTTTAATACAGGCTTTTATAGCTTCCTCTTAGAAAAAGCCAAGAAGCATAAAATAGGAGTGTTTTTCAGCTGCTCTCGTTCCTATAAGTATATGGGCAAATCTTATGGATGCCTGAAGCTATATAACTTCAACTCTCATTTTGATAGAAAGACAGTAGAAGAGATATATAGCAAAATTGATACACTATTAAATGAATATGTTCGCTATATAGGCGACAGCACGGGCATAAAAAACCATAATTTTTTTGACTATGCAGAAATAAAGGACGTTAAAGATGTTTGATTTGACAAAACAAGCAGCCATTTCTAAAATAGAACGCTCCACCGCTCGAGATTGGGGGCAGTCAGTAATACTACGCAACGATCACCACGGCGACAAAGTGATATATAGAGAAAAGTTTTTAATATTTAAACCAAATGCATCGATAGCGCTTGAGAGCCATGATAACTATGACGAGATATGGATTCCAGACAGTAAAGTGGTCTATTATCTCGAAGATGAAGTTGGCGACATAAAAAGACACGTAGCTACTAGATACGAACGCGTTCTTATTCGTCGCGGCAAAAAGCATAAGATTATAAATCCGAGCGCAGTTGAGCTGTGTATATTTGAGATGCAACTTGGACGAATCGAGTCTGGTGATAAAAAATTATATTTATCCGAGGATAGTAGCTATGGCAAATAACAGAGAGAAATCTAATACTGTCATTCATGATGAGTTGGCAAATTTTTTAGTAGATAGGATTGACGCTGACATAAAGTCCATTTCTATCATTGGCAGCTACCTCATCGATAGGTGTGTTGGACCGGGGTCTGATATCGATACAGTGGTGGTTGTTGGCGATCTTGATAGCGCAAAAGCTGAATTTCATGATAAGATATTTTATAAAAATACGATTATTGAAGATTCCCAAGGTCGTCGACAAGAAATGAACGTAAGATTCGGAGAAATACCTATAGACATAACAATCATCGATCCGGATAGCACCAACCCTCCCAATAACCCCTTGACGGATTATTATGAGAACTTTTTAGGTCTATGTGAAAGTGGACTTTCTATATATGGGGGGTCGCTTCGTGAGACTCTTGACTATGATAGTAGAATCATAGAATACGAAAATGTTCGCGACCGCAGACTACGGTTAGTTGAAGAAAAAATAGACTTAACCAGGGAAAAGATAATTAACCAAAGGCGAAGTGATTTGCATATTATATACGAAATGCAAAGATATGTATTTATACGAGAATGCATAAGCCAAAGGATATTTAACCGATTAAGCATTAAAAGGCCAGAGTTATCAATACCAGAATTTGACGAAATATTCGCAAGAGAACTGGGCCTATGTGGCATATCTCTCGCTATATCTCGCTCTAAGGGCGAAAGCTCCTCAATAGAGTAATCGCATCCTCGAGTTTCTGTCTACTGTCCTCATGCGTCAAGTGCTTTCTGGCGTCCTCGATCGAAAGCCACAAATTTTCTATACCCTCATCATTTTCGTGCTCTTCTCGGTTGGGCTCTGGGGTTTCGTTTTCGTCCACCAATTCCAGCAGATAATGATAAACCGTCTTTCGATATCGCTTGCCGTCGTCCTCGTCAAATTCATAGGACACCTCACCAAGCGGAGCTCTAACCTTAACATGATAGCCAGTCTCTTCTAAAACCTCGCGAACTGCTGCCTCTTCTGGGCTTTCACCAGGCTCAATGGCCCCCTTTGGAAATACGATTTCACCGTATTTGGTTACATTTAGTGTGAGGATCTTGCCTTTTGAGCAGCAAACTATTCCGCCGGCTGATTTTTTGTGGATGATGTTTTCTTCTAGCATAATCACTATTGTACCATGATTGTATGCTATCCTCCAGCACCTTTCCAGCCGGGCCAGGATAGATACGTTCTCGCGTACTATGGACCACGTGATCCATTATGGTACAGGAAGGGGTAGTCATTCAATTAAATTGGAAAGATCCCAGATGCAACAATACAAAGCTGTCGTGCTGCGATCTATCAGGCGCTTCGCCGACAATGATAAGTTGCCGTCGCCTAGTCAAGGTGGCTCGTCTATACGACTGTACGCAAGATGGGCCGAGCTTTCCAGTAGAGAGGAAACTGGTCAATATCTAGGGAGGAAGATACGGTCAGCAGATGACGCGATAAGCTTTGTACTGCAATTTGCAGGAGTCTGGCACACTATAGGAAAAAGTAACCATACATATAGAGATTTAACACTAGACGCAATACTCAGTATAGATGCTATTATTAGCATTGATACTATACACCAAATTATCACGTCTGATCCGCGATATGGCAACCTAATAAATACGAAGGAGTCAGACCTTGTCCTGTTCGAGCGTCCGAGGGTACGTGATATTCATACTATCGCAAAGGTAGGAAATGAGAAATCACCCGAATTTAAGGAAGCTATGGTAAAACAATTTATCTATTTATTTAACAAAAGACGAGAAGCGAAAGAATAGAGGCCCAGAAGCTCATAAGTCGCGGCTGTGCAACACGAACGCTACGGCTCCTTAATATCTTTTCAGCCAGTTCAAGCTTGCGGTTTGATTGGCTATAGTGATCAAAAAATATATCTATATCATCGTCACTTCTCCATGTTGCACAATTATTATAAAGCCAGATTAATATTCTAATAGCAGCTTCAGCGTACTGCTTGGACCAGTTTAGGTAGTAGTCAGGGGCGCCTCCCGTGCTAGAGACACCCTGATGGACATAGATATTACGAGTCTCCTTTATCAGGAATCCTTGCTGCTCCCAATATCTCTCTCCAGGGATATAATTTTTAAATATATCCAATACCTCAGCCTCTCTGCGAGTTTGGCCATTTGCTTTTCTGGTGGTAATTTCTAGACACCTCTAAAACCCCAACAAGCCAAGATTTACATCTTCCGCGTCCAGTGCAGATGCAAATTCCATAACAACACACCTCAACCGCTCAGCAGCGGCAAAATTATTATCCTGAAATGCCCTCAGCAAGACCCTAAGAAAGCCCTTTTTGCCAGTATCTAGAGCATTAAGCTTTTCTGAAGGCAGGGCATGTCTCCTTGTTGTAGACCAAAATATTTCAGCCCTGCCGTCTCTCTCGGCTATAAATATGCCGACACTACTTATAGCCGTCTTATTGCTGCTCGGACCATACAACAGATTGCGCTCCTGATAATTAAATACTTGTACAACATTAATACAGTCCATGAATCCCTGAAAGGTTCTGGCGGCTTTATTAACAGCCGCTTCCATATTGCGATTGGCGACCTTAGCCTTAACAGTATAGGTATTAGACTCGTTATCAAGCTTCGGAAATACTTCACTCCGACGCCATCGATACTCTCTTATATCACCAGTCTTCTTTACTGTCCTCCAAAAATCGCGCTCACTACACCAGGCAAACTTAATGCCGGAAAGCGTAAGCCGTGTTTTAAATAAATCTGTTTTTGTGCTTTTTGATAGAAAATATATCTGAAAGTAAATTGTAAAGGTCTTGTTCTGTTGGTGCTGCGGCTTTACCGCTAGCGCCCGTCTATCATATTCATCATTGTTGTAGACCATATTAAGAAGCTTACTGTCAAATTCGGCACGCATCGCGATTCTGTCGTTGACTTTTTTGTGCAGTGTTCGAAACAGCAACTCTGCGGGAATATTGTAGGGGCCATAAAACCATCCAGGAGATCTCACGCCCACAAGGCGATCATCTGTTTTTTGATCTGCAAGCCATTCACGATATGCGTCACGGCACTGCATGTATAGCTCTTTATCGCTGCTCTTACTCATTGATACTTATTATATGTCAAATAGCGGATACTAGCAGAAAGTCACAGAACCAAATCACAAAACAAACCGTCCAGCCGCTCCGGACTGGACGATAATTCCTATTTGACCAAGCTTTACAACAGAGGTAGTTATTCATGGTAGCTAAAGATCACGGAACCTTGTCACTCACTCTGTTATACAGCTTGGCTGGGGTGGAGGGATTCGAACCCCCGCATGACGGGACCAGAACCCGTTGCCTTACCACTTGGCGACACCCCATCGCTGTAGATACTGTAGCACAGGCAGGGGTGGTTTTCAAGCTGTTTGCACCGGAACTGATCGGCTTTATAGTATTGCCCACTAACCTTCTTTCTTGTCGTTCACTTGAAGAAATGGTAGCTTGTCGCCAGGCAAACAAGTTCTCTGATTTCGTACGTGAAATGAATAACTCAATAGAGACATTCATTCTCTCATTGCACGAGCGGGAAGTGTGAGGCAATTAAAGGGCGTGAAACCCCTCAGGTGCCAGTAGCCAAGGTATCGGGTGTGTAATCTACAAGCGCTGAAACTCATCCTTCACTTCGTGTGCAACATATAGCGCCGCCAGTGCAAACAGCAGCGAGACGAGCGATACTAGTACGGCCGTTGGCATCATAAATATATTGAGAATAAGGCCAATAATCGCAAAGAGGCCAATCACTAGCGCGCTGCATACCGCAAGCACCCACCCCTGTTTGCGCCGTTCGCGCAAGGGGAGCACCGCAACACCAGCCATGACTGCCTGGGTAATAACACACAGCAATGCCACCACGAGATAAACCCGTCGCGTAGTCAGCGACGAAGATGCTTGTGGTGCAACCATCATCAGCCAAGTACTCACCTTTGATGTAAAAGCCTGATATAGTTGGATAAGCAAGGATATTCCGTACCCAGCATTAACAACCGCAACCAGCAGCATCATAACCCAGAGGTTATCACGAAACCACTGCTTCATGGCAGCGCTCATGCGGGGGAGGGGTTGGCAAATTTTGGTGAGGGTATTCGCGAGTGTATCAATCATAATGCTAGTATAGCATTGCAGGACAAATCGTCAATTTTACTGCATGACCTCATAGGCTTTGAAAAGGATAAAGGGAGGTTCTGAAATATATATTTGGTAGTGATCTTTGCTATTATCTCCTGCTATGATTATCCCCAGAAATAGCCGCAAATATGATAAAATATCTCCATGAAAGCAGAGCGGCTGCAAACAATGACATTTAAAATCACCGGTGGGAGCACAGTATGCCTCAACAGCCGGATTGTTGTGCAGCAAGCGCTGCGTGAGATTGCCTGGCGAGCGGGGCTCTCGGCGGTGCGCTCGGTGAGCCACGACTATGTACCGTATGGCATTGGTGTGGCGCTTCTCTTGCCCGAAGCGCATATCGCAGCGCGTACTTGGCCCGAGACCGGTCTGGCATACGTGACGATGACAACCTGCCAACCAGTTGAAAATGAGATGATCTCTAGCCTCGAACGTGTCTTAGGCGCTGCCTTTGTAGCCGAGCAAGTCGAGACGGGTGTGGTGAATTTATAGCCGCAGGGTAGGGCAGAGTACTCTCTAATGGGCTAATTCTCGTCGTCTCAGCAAATCTATTGAACAAATTGCGTACATACCTTGTCAAAACACATGTCCCATGCTATAATCAAAGCGCGTCATTATGGCATTTTTTACGACGTTTTTCACGATTATTCTGCAGTGGTATGTGTGGGTGCCAGTGGTTGTCCTCCTCGGCTATTTGACGTGGCGCAACAACCGGCAGGTTGATGTGCTGCGCGAGGTCGAGAGCGAGCTGCTTATTCTCGAGATTCCCCGTGCCAATGACAAGTCTGAGCTAGCAGCTGAGCAAATGTTTGCCAGCCTCCATGGTATCTTGCGTGATGCGCGCGAGCTCAAGATTAATGATGGCTACCAAGAGCATCTCAGCTTTGAGATTGCGTCAGTCGGTGGACAGATTCAGTTTTATGTTTGGACGCCGCGTGCACTACGCAACTTCGTTGAGAGTCAGATTTATTCGCAGTATCCCACGGTGCAAATTCGCACCGCCACAGCCGACTATACGGCGCACGAGCAGCAGCACAATGTCGTCTATACAGCGGAGGTTGTGCTGGCAGAGAGTGAATTTTTGCCGATCAAGACTTTTCAGAGCTTTGAGGTTGATCCGCTAGCCGGTATTACGGGCACGTTAGCCAAACTGGAAGACACGGATGATGAGATTTGGATCCAAATTTTGGTGCGCCCCGTGGCAGATGACTGGCACAAAGCATCCGATGCGTGGGTCAAGCGCGTGCGCGGTGGCGGGTTCTTTGGCGAAGCATTTCACCCCAAGGCGCGGTGGTTTAGCCAGTTCCTCATGGCGCTGTGGCAACCACCCGAAGGCAACATGACGACAGTAACGGAGCTCTCTGATCGCGATAAAACCCGCATCGCCGAGGCCGAAAAAAAGGCTGCTAAGTTGGGTTACCAGGTCAAGATTCGCGTTGCATATCTTGGCGATAGCACTACTGATGCGCGGCTGCGCATGCAGGCAATCATCGGTACCTTCAAGCAGTATAACAGTACCAACCTCAATGGTTTTACCATGAGTCACGATAGCTTCCGCAAGGAAGACCTCAACCGCTATAAGCTGCGTCTCTTTGCCGACCGTGGCTTTTTGCTCAATATTGAGGAGATGGCGAGTGTCTTTCACCTGCCACATACCAATGTTGAGACGCCCAATATTGTCTGGGCAAGCAACAAAACTGCCGAACCGCCCAACCGCCTACCTGTCCTCACTGGTCATGCAGCTGACGACGAGAAGATCTCGGCCTTTGGTCTGACCAACTTTCGGGGGATTAATCACCAGTTTGGTATGCTGCGGAGCGATCGCTCGCGCCACGTCTACATCATCGGCCAGACGGGGGCGGGGAAGAGTGGCCTGCTGGAGCTCTTTGCCTTGAGTGATATTTATCATAATCAAGGCTATGCCATTATTGACCCGCATGGTGATTTTGCCATCGAGAATATGAAGTTCATCCCCGAGGCACGGCTAAATGACGTCGTGTACTTTAACCCTGCAGACGTCGAGCACCCGATTGGCTTTAACCCACTGGAGGTTACCAACCCAGCGCAGAAGTCGACAATCTCATCAGAGGTGATTGGTGTGCTCAAGCGGATGTTTGGCGACAGTTGGGGGCCGCGGCTGGAATATATTTTGCGCTATACTATTTTGGCACTGCTCGATCGGCCCGAGCCTACCATGCTCGATATCACCCGCATGCTGACGGATAAAAAATTCCGCAAAGAGACGATCGGCTACTGCAACGATGTGGTGGTGCGGCAGTTCTGGAATGTGGAGTTTGCCAGCTGGTCGGAGAAGTTCCAGACGGAGGCTATCGCGCCAGTACTCAACAAAGTGGGGGCTTTTACGGCGAATCCCATTATCCGCAATATTATTGGCCAGACGCACTCGTCATTTAATATTCGCCAGATTATGGACGAGGGCAAGATCTTAGTGGTAAATTTGTCGAAGGGGCTGATTGGCGAGGATAATGCGGGAATTCTTGGCTCATTCTTAGTTACGAAGATCCAGCTGGCGGCGATGAGTCGTAGCGATATCCTCGATATCCATGACCGGCGGCCATTTTATCTCTATGTCGATGAGTTCCAAAACTTCGCAACTGATAGCTTTGCCACTATCCTGAGTGAGGCACGCAAGTATGGGCTTAACCTCACCGTGGCTAATCAATATATCTCGCAGATGGAGCCAACGGTGCGTGATGCGGTCTTTGGCAACGTCGGGACGATGATTAGCTTCCGCGTCTCGCCAGACGACAGCCCGATTCTTGCCAAGCAGTTTGAGCCACAGTTTGAAGAGAACGACCTCACACAGATGCATAATCGCAACTTCATCATCAACATGGTGATCAATGGCGAGAAGGCACCAGCCTTTAGTGCTACTACGCTTAATTTGCCTGAGGCCAAGCGGAGCCATTTGTCGCGCATTATTGAGCATAGCCGCGAGCTGTATAGTCAGTCGCGCCAAACAGTAGAGGATACCATCAATGAGCGGATCCACCCGGGCAGTACCGGAGTGAGTGTAACGTTGGCAGGTCAAACGGGGACTTCAGCGGCATCGTCAGCCACCACTACGGGTGAAGGTACAGCCAAGCGCCGTCGACGTCGCCGACGTAAGCCAGCTGGTGGCGAAGCACGCGATGAGCAGGCGACTACTGGGCAATCAAGTGCTCAATCTAGCAAGCAGGTGAAGAAGCCTGTTGCTCCCAGTAAAGCTGCCAAGCCAGCCACTCCTTCTCCAGGCAAAAAACCAGCGAGCACCACGCCTAAGTCAGCTGTGCCACGCGATCCATCACTTCTCTCCATTCAGCATGCCAAGCCACGCACCACAATCCCGGCGCAGCTCTTGCACCACCAGCCGCATACTACGCAGACTCAGCCAGATGGCCCGGTGCCACTAGCCAAGCAGCCTGATAGTGCAACCTCAGCGCATGCGCACGATGAGATTGATGACCCAACCTTCTTTGCTTTGCGTTAGATATGCAACGCTAATTTCTCTTAGGCCACTATTGCGTTACCTTACCCTAGAGGAGTGTGAGGGGTGTAGCGAATTTTCTTCTCAACACAAAGGTATAATATGATCAGACTTAAGAAAACCCTCGAGTGGGTAGCATAGTGAAGTAGCGCGAGGTAGGCCTTAGGCAGTCGGTGTAAACACCACAGAGGTAATCACGCGAAAAAGCCTCCTTATCCTGTGTATAACTCTGTTACCTCGCCTCACTAACCAATGTGGGTTATGCTATAATGGAGAGGATAAACGGAAATACGGGACATGACGGCAGTAATTTGTGTAACAAATCAAAAAGGTGGTGTTGGTAAAACGACAACGGCGATTAATGTTGCCTACTATTTGGCAAAGGCCGGCAAGAAAACCCTCGTCGTCGATTTCGACCCGCAGGGCAATGCCACGAGCGGCCTTGGCATTGATAAGCAGCTGCTCGACGCTACCATGACAGAGGTCGTCAAGAGCGAGAAGAAGCTTGCTGATATCATCCAGCCTACCGAGCACAAGAATCTCTTCATCGCACCCGCCCTGCCGCAGCTGGCTAATGCCGAAGTAGAACTGGCCAAGGCGCAGCACCGTTTTAGCCGTCTCAAAGGGGCGATCGATGAACTGACTGGCTACGACTATATCATTATCGACAGCCCACCAAGCCTCAGTCTCCTCACTGTCAATGGGCTCATTGCAGCACGCTATGTGCTATTGCCAGTCCAGGCGGAATTCTATGCGTTGGAAGGGCTCGGGCAGCTGCTCGAGACAATGAAGCTGGTGCGCAAAAATATGAACCCAACACTTGATCTTATTGGGGTACTGCCCACCATGGTAGATGGTCGCACATCGCTCTCGAGCCAGGTCTTGGCTGAGATTGCGAAGCATTTTCCGGCGAAGGTGTTTGCGGAGTCTATCCCGCGCAATGTTCGCTTGGCTGAGGCTCCGAGCCATGGTGCACCGATTGGGGCATATGACCGCTTTAGTCGGGGTGCACGGGCATACAAAGCCGTGACGAAAGAAATAATCGAACGAACGGGGGTATAAATGGCAAAACGAGGTTTAGGGCGGGGGTTTGATTCGCTGATTCCAGCGGAGCTACTGGACGAATCGTTCGACCCAACCGCCGACCAAGATGACCGGATTAGTGACCTGCGCCAGATCAAGCTTGCAGAAATTATGCCCGACCCCACCCAGCCACGCCGGGTGTTTGATGAAACGCTGCTTGATGAGCTCGCTGAGTCTATCCGTGTTCATGGTGTGCTGCAGCCTATCGTTGTTACCCCTGATAACAAAGGCAAATATGTCATTGTGGCTGGTGAGCGGCGCTACCGAGCTGCTACCAAGGCGGGGCTGGAGAAGATCCCGGCACTGGTGCGCACGTTGTCTGATCAGCACAAGCTCGAGCTCTCGCTTATCGAAAATATCCAACGCCAAAACCTCAACGCTATTGAGACCGCCACAGCGTATCTTAAATTGCGCGATCAGTTCAACCTTACGCTCGAGCAAATCGGCCAGCGCGTTGGTGGCAAGTCACCTAGTGCAGTGAGTAATACGCTACGCCTCTTGCGCTTGCCTGAGGTAGTGCGCCAAGCAGTAGTCGATGGCAAGCTGAGCGAGGGGCAAGTCCGGCCGCTGATTAGCTTGGATGAAGCGCAGATTGCAGATATTTTACCCAAGATTATTCAGGAAGAGTGGAGCGCGCGGCGGATCGAGCAGTACCTGGCCATTCTTAAGCGTACCGAGGCAAGTGACTCTGCTCAAAAGACCGCCAAGGCGCAGCGCCCAGCGCCACCTCCGCAGTATACGGCTGCTAGCCAGCGCTTTGAGCAGCAGCTGAGTGCACCAGTCCAGATCCGTGGCAACCGCCGCGGGGCAGGGCAGATCGTTATCCGCTTCACGAGCGACGATGACTTCGAGCGGATCATTGGCTTGCTTGAGCATACGCAGGATGAGAAGTAGCAAGATTAGAGTATATGTAATAAACCTTCTTACGACAAAGAAGGTTTATTTATTGTAGCCAAAGACTGTTGATGAATGCAATACAAGTTCTCTGTAATAGTGAATATATATCTAGAATATTCATATCTTGAACGAAAAGGTCTGGAGATAATAGTCAGTTTCAGTTTGTGGCTGGCTAGGCTATAATGGGGCTCAAACCAAACGAAGAGTAAGAGGGAAATCTAAATACTAAACTAACCATTTCCTATACAGGAGTAAAAGCAACAAGATGAGTTAGTAATAAATAATTATATCTGAAACCCTTGAACTTTCGTCAGCGGCCAGAGGCGCAGGCTGACGGGGCCAATCACATCATAGAGTGGCACGGTGCCGAGGCCATTACGTGAGTCGAGCGAGTAGCTACCTTGACGGTGATCACCCGCCACAAAAATCGATCCTTCGGGCACCGTCACCTCTGTATCGCCACTAGTGGGAGAGCCAGGACCATCCCAGCTGTCGTCTGGGTGAAAGCCCTGTGGGTGTTCTTTGTTATAGACAGTCAGCGTCCCATCTTTGACTGTGACGCGCTCGCCTGCAAAGGCAATGACGCGCTTAACGAGGTTCATATCCTCGCTGCCTGGACTGTAGAGCGGGTTCTTGAAAACGATGATTTGCCCCCGCTTGGGCGTGTATGAGTTGTTTTGCAAATGCGCCATCGTGACGGGCAGGCGATTGACAATCAGCCGGTCGCCAGTGTAGAGCGTCTGCTCCATGCTCGGACCAGTCACGCTAAAGCTGCGAAATACAAAGGTGTTGATAAGGAGTGTGCCAACAATGACGCACACCACAAAGATTACAAAGCCACCGATATCCTTGAGCCTGGGGTGGCGGGTCAAAAAACTTGCTTCCATCATGAAGTATTATATCACTAAATGCGGGCGGAGGGGAGGAATAATTGCAATGTATGCGCTCCACCACCGACCTAGCGGAGCGCATACTGTGAGGCTCAACGCGAGGTTGATGACGGAGCAGGGTTTCCGCCCGTTAGGAGCAGATTGTACTGCTCAGGAGAAAGAGTTATGGTAGCGCGAGCATGGCCATCTGTAAAGGCTCCCTGAATGACTTCAGGTAGGCTTACATTATCTGTAGTGCTGATAGAAGACTTCTCGAGCGTCCGGTGGCAGTACCACCAGCCGAAGCTAACACGCGCATGGCACGAGCCATAGTCCTCTCTGACGACGTAATTGTGGCCCGCATTAACAGCTGAGTCGATATGGATGCTAACAGAAGACTTTGCTTCGTTTGATTGAACAAACGTTATCTTAGATGTTGGAATCTCTAAGATATAGCTTTTGCCTTGCGACGCAAAGCCAACAGAAATAGCGGTAGCTGGCGCCCAGGAACCATTGCCGTGAACGAAGAAGAAGTTCCCATTCACCGTCATACTTCCAAATGTACCAGCAAAGCGCTGGCCTAACTTAAGCGGATATTGAGTATCCGGCTTGAGCCCGTAGTGGGAGGTAACCTGCACAATAGTGGCAGATGTCTGCTTTGTCTTGTTATTAGATGATATCGGATATAGCACTGCATTTGCTATGCCGTAGAGGACAAGCATAGTAGCGACTACCTTTGTAAAAAATCCTACTGTGGTAGATTGATTACTTTCCTTGTCATCTTGTTCTAACACAAGGCCTGTAGCCATAAAGAACCCAACAATAGTTGCAACAATTGCTGCAAACGCTGAGAATAGCCAGATAATCATGATGATCAGCTACTTTCTTTTTCTCTAATAACTCTGGGTGGAAACGTACCATCTCCTGCGGGTCGGCGCAAAAGATTAATATATATATCAATATATGGAGGTGGAGTCAAGCAGACAGCTATAGAAATTTTATAAATAGAGTAGCTACTCAGAATGAGTAGCTACTCTCTCGGGCTACACTGTTTGCTGCTATCGATCTACTACGATCTTAAAGTAGTCGTGATTAAATGCGCCCTCCTCATCTTCTTCTACAATGGCAACTAAGGTTTCGAGTGTTTTAATCTCTGTTTCTGTCAAGCGTTTGTTTTGCTTAGATAAGTTAGAGGCGACGCAGAGACATATGTATTCTAACGAAATAGCCCACTCGCCGACCCTGGCGTATTCCCTTGCTTTTTCGGCTTGTGATTGAGACAAGTAAGGAGATTCGTCAATATAATTGTAAAGTGCTATCGTTTGTTTAACTTGTTCGCTCATGGATATAATTATAACATAAATCGTTAGTCTGTAGTGTATCGGTTATAAAGATAAGTGTAATTATTTAAGTAACATTCCAGCGGCTCTTATGGGACATGTTGCGATATAAAAATTATGAAATATTGTTGAGGTTCGTGTTGTATCGTGATGTCCGTATGCAGAATAGTGCTGCATTGTGCAAATATGTGCTTATACTTCATACGACCACAGTCTCTCGCGGCATTCTTGGCTTGCAAAGTGCAAGTTTGGGTGCGGTTTCGTATTTATTTTTTGAGGCAGATCCAGTATAGTAGAGAGAGTTTATGGCGGGTCGCAATTCGATAGATGGTTTTCGGTCACAAGATGGCGGGGCGGTGGATAGACGTCCTCGCTCGCTTCGTCGTGCCGATGGCTCGATGCCGCGGATGGGTCGCTCGATGACGGGCACGGCTGGCTCTAGTCGCAGCTTAGCTACAGCAGAGCAGCCAAGGAATTATACACCGCGCCGCAGTGCATCTATCAGCACCAATAACCCCAGTAGTAGCCTAACCGACTTCGACATCAATCCAAGCGACAATATATTTGCCGACCTCGAGCAGGGCAGCGGCAAGCGTAGCCGCAAGGGCCGCAAGAAGCCGCAATCAACGCGGCGCAAATGGATCAAGCGTATTATCATCGCTCTCGTCATCATTGGCGTGGGCTTCGGCGGTATGCTACTATGGCGGGCCTTTATGGCGAGCTCACATATCTTTAAGGGTGATATCTTTGGCTTGATTCAACAAAAGGAGCTCAAGGCAGATAGCAATGGCCGGAGCAACATTCTCTTGCTTGGTACGTCGGAGGATGACCCAGGCCATGAGGGGTCATACCTGACCGACTCCATCATGATCTTGAGTATTAGCCAGAGCAAGAAGGACGCCTATATGATTAGCATCCCGCGCGACCTCTATGTCAAATATCGCCGGTCGTGTAACTCAGGCAATGCAGGTAAGATTAATGAGTACTTCAACTGCGTTAATAGCGACTGGTCGAGCACTGAGGCAGAGGATGAGCGCCAAGCTGCTTCGCGTAAGTTCTTTGGCAATATCGTGGGGCTGGATTTGCAATACAGTGTGCACGTGAACTACACAGTGCTGCGCGACCTAGTCTCGGCACTGGGTGGCATCAAAGTAACAATTGAGAGCCGTGATCCTCGTGGCCAGATGGATGGTAACTTCGATTGGAAGTGTAAGGGTGGTAATGCACGTGCGAGCCATGCCACGATGGTCAAGAATTGCCCGCCGAATGGCCACTTCATCGACTATCCCAATGGGCCAGTTGATCTCGATGCTGAGCATGCGCTTTATCTAGCGCAGGCACGCGGTGCCTCGGGTATATCGTATGGCTTCGAGCAGTCTAACTTCGACCGCGAGAAGAATCAGCAGAAGGTACTTGTGGCTATTAAAGAAAAGGCGACAAGTGCTGGTACCCTGACGAACTTTGGTGCGGTGACGGGGATCATTGATGCACTAGGCAAGAACCTCCGTACCAACTTTGAGACAAGTGAGATCCGTACACTTATGTCGTTGGGGCAAAATATCAAGAGTGATGCTATCAAGAGTGTGAGCTTGCTCGGTACACCTGTTGGCGACCTAGTGGTAGCACAGACAGTCAACGGCATTAGCTCGGTTATACCCGCAGCGGGCACATACGACTACAGCCAGATTCAAGCGTACATCAACAAGACACTCAATGCCACAGAGGTATCTAAAGAGTCGGCCCATGTCGTCGTCCTCAATGCATCAGGTGCATCAGGGGTAGCCAAGCGCGAGGCAGATAAGCTAGAGAAGCTTGGCATGGTTATTGATAGCATCGACAACGCTCCACACAGCGGCAGCGCAGGGAGTAACAAGATCTACCAAGTAGCTGGGAGAGCTAGTGCGCCGAACACAAAGGCCAAGCTAGAGTCGATCTACCATGCTCAGGCTACTACTGGCACACCACCGGTAGCTACTGGCAGCCACACGCAGTTCGTTGTCGTGGTTGGCCAGTCCACGACGGGTACTTCGTCGGCAATTAGTGATTAGTGAGTGTGCAGTGGTGGTGCTCGCACCACTCCTGCATTACCCAGCCTTAGCCTTACCTACGACGAGTTGTGCGGCTAAGCTGCGAGATACGAAAATACCTACTATCTATCGCCCATGCCAAAACTGCTGTGTCTTCGTCCACTCAGGGTCCTGAGTGGAGAGCTTTGCGTTATTGAATTCATTCCAACATCGCTCAATGCTGGTACGAAAGAGTGATTCCTGGACCTGGATTGACGAGCCATTCACAACACGGTGTGGCAAACCACGGTTCGTAAAGCACTGAGCAGCTGCATCGAATAGCTTGCGATCTGTCACTTGCCATACATTCAGTACCTCTTTGTACGAACCTGATGGGAAGTGTAGTGGTATCTCACTGCCAATATAGCCAGTCAAAGCAAAGGCAGTCACGGGTACAGTAATAACGAGGAGAGGTGCGAGGATGGCGGCGGCCACCCAATGTTGCTTGGTGTTGCGAAAATGGAGTTTGCTTGTCATATATAATAAGTATAGAACGTATAGTATGGCTATTGTCAAACAAAGCAAATACTGCCTGAATCTTATAATTCTTCTTCCTCAGTATTTGTTTCACCTTCCTTCTGATAAATTGCAACAAGAGCTAGCGCTCCTCGGGCATCAACTCTCTATACACTTATCTAAAAAAGCACATTTATTACAATAAATTTCACGCTCCACCGGAGGAAATGCGAGAGAAGCGGCGTGCGATCTTATGGTGAGACTCTGCAAACTGAGGCGTAGCAAGACAAACTACTGAACTAGCACAGTCAGTACAGTAGAGAGCAGAATGTTCTCGCCCTAGGCTCTTATTTTTTCACTCAAAATGGTATAATAAAAGGCAATGGATTTTTTGCATGGTACACATCGTCAGTCTCGAGTCAGTGAGGTCGTTTATGTGGCGCTCAATCTTGGGCTCGCGACGCTGCTATTTTTGATCGTTCTAGAGGTCCAGTCTCCTTGGCTGGCATTGGCACTGGTGATTGCGAGTAAGTGGCGCGCGCTCGCAGTGCGGCCACGCTTTTGGCTTGCCAATATTGTGGCAAATATGATCGACCTCACGGTAGGTATTAGTGTTGTGATGTTGATGTATGCTGCTAGTGGAGTGATCTGGCTACAGGTTGTCTTGGCAGTGCTGCATGCGTTGTGGCTCGTAGTGCTCAAGCCACGATCGGATCGCCGTTCGGTGGCTATTCAGGCGGGTGTTGGTGTCTTTGTTGGGGCGACTGCTCTTGCTATGAGTTCCTACCGGTGGGATGCCGCTCTAGTGGTGCTACCGCTGTGGGTGCTGGGGTACTGTGCTGCGCGGCATATTCTTGGTAGCTATGAGGAACCACTCACACGTACCTACGCGCTGATTACCGCAACGATTTTTGCGGAGCTTGGCTGGGTGAGCTACCACTGGATGTTTGCCTATACTATCTCTGGTCTGGGGGCGATCAAGCTTGCGCAGCTGCCGCTCTTTTTGGTGCTCTTTGGCTTTGTGTGTGAGCGTGCCTATAATAGCTACTACCAGCATGGTGTGGTGCGTGGGGCAGATATTGTCTTGCCATCGACACTGGCAGTTGGGCTTGTGCTGACGCTTTTGCTGCTGTTTAACAGCCTGAGCGCCACTGGCCTTGCGTAGCCGAGGCAAGTGAGAAAAAGGGTAAGGGGAAAAGAGGTTATGAATCAACAACCGCAGATGACAGCGCAAGACCAGCGGGCGGCGCGCGCCATGCGTCAATCAAAAATCATGTCTATTATTGCAGCGGGTGCGCTTGCCCTCGTTTTCGTCGTGGCGATGGCGATGTGGGTTTATTTGCGAACAATTGACCGCAATGCGACCGTCACTGAGCGCGACCAGGTTAGCACCGACGGCAACCTTGCTCCCACTGCCGATGAATCTGCAGTAGCCAATGTCGCCGACAAAGCATCAAAGAGTGTCGTGTCTATCATTACCAATATCGAAGAATCATCATCACTCCGCACGACTACTCGCCAATCAGCCGCAGCAGGCACTGGCATCATTGTCAGCAAAGACGGTTACATCGTCACAAACAAACATGTTGTGTCTAAGGCGAGCTCTATCCGTGTTATTGCTTCGGACGGCACGCGGTATGATGACGTTCGGGTAGTGGGTGAGGACCCGCTCAATGACATTGCCTACCTCAAGCTTGAGGTAGGCAATACGGTACTCACGCCACTGTCGCTCGGTGACTCAGCAACGGTACGGGTGGGTCAGTCGGTTGTGGCAATCGGCAACGCACTGGGCCGCTACCAAAACACCGTCACCAGCGGTATCATCTCTGGTAAAGGGCGACCTGTGACGGCCGCTACATCGGGCAATAGCACCCAGCGAACGGAAAGCCTAACTGATCTTATCCAAACCGATGCTGCCGTAAATTCTGGTAATTCTGGTGGGCCATTGCTCAACCGCTTGGGGCAGGTGATTGGCATTAATGTAGCAGTGGCGACCAATGCCCAGGGCATTAGCTTTGCCATCCCCGTCAATGCGATGAAGGGGACGCTCAAGTCGGTCTTGGCGGGCAAGGGAGTGCGCCGGGCCTACCTTGGGGCGCGCTATGTGATGCTCACGCCAGATATTGCTAAGCAGGTTGGTACTTCGGCGAAGGAAGGTGCGTATGTGATGACAAGTGGCGACAAAAGCGCGATTGTAGCAGGTAGCCCAGCTGATAAAGCTGGCCTCCGCGAGAAGGATGTCATTACCAAGATCAATAGCCTCGTCGTGGGTAAGCAAGGCGATGTCTCGAGTTTGATTGGCGAATACCAGCCTGGCGATGTCGTAGCCCTCACCATCCTCCGTGACGGCAAAGAGCGCGTCGTGCGCGTGACACTGAGCGAGTATCAGAGTGGAGAGAGTGGGGAGTAGAGCGAGGAGCTGTACTACCCCACTTGCTACCTTTAAAGTAATGCCTCGTAATCAAGTCCAAGACGGTAGGGTATCAATCGATCAGTACCAGGATCCAACTGATCATCAGGCGTGTAGGGGTTTGGGTCTTCTGAGTCTACCCACCCCCAGTAACGCAGTTGGCTTGGCACTTTGACTGCCCCTATGTCCCGCAGCCGTATCACGCAAGCATGTGCTATGTCAGTGATCGCTTTGCTGTGGAGCGGCCATCGGCAATAGCGTTCCCAATTTGGTATTGCTGGATCGTTGTAAGCAAATCCGAGGCCATTGAGCGTTTGGCGCTGCTCGGTGGTGAATGACCCTTCGCGTATCCCAATATTTTCTCCAGTAAGCTCGGCAGTTACGGCATAGTCGAGCGATAGATCGTTGTGGATGCAGAATTGGACGAAAGGAAGATGGTCTGGACTCTGCGAATCAGCAATGATTAGGAAAGAACGCCGGGGGAGCCTTGAGATTGTGAGGGCTAGCTGTTCTTCGAACGCATCCCATGTTAGATCGTCACCTCGACGCAAGGTATAGTCTTTGCCGTCCTTCTGAAACGCTTTGCTCGGGATAGCAGTCTTGATGACACCAAGCTCGCGCAGGGGAAATACGCGGCTGAGAATATAGTCCCCTATATACTCGTTGAGCGTTATTCCGCCGTGCTCAAGTCGCGCGCTTCGTGGGCTCACAATGAGCAGCGGAGGCCAACCATGAGGGTGGACTATTTCGACGAAGCAATTGTGCGGGCCTTGCCATAGTGCATATGAACGGTCTCCGGTTTCCTGGTGGAGCGGTGGATTTGGCCACGTACTTCGTAACTTTTGAACGTATTCTGCAAATAAGTCGATGGCCATTTCTTGGTCTTGGCCAGTTTCGGTGCAATGTGCGACAACTGCTAGCGTCGAACTGAGACGATTGACATCTATTCCGTCGTGACATAGAAACGGATCTATACTGTCTGAAATTACCGTTTCAAGTCTGACTGGGTAGTTGTCTTGAACTTCCTTGACGGCATGATTGATGGCTTGAGGATCGCCTGCGGCATCCCACGGAAGTTTCGCGATGAGGTTTATCCAATGCAAGAGTTCTGGAAAAGTTAGTTTAGTTGGTGTTGAGTTTGTCATTGATGATCCTTACGTTTTGAATTATATCAGCCTTGTTGTTCTATAGCGCTATTATACCATCATAATCTGGTAGAGGTGCTGCTGAATTTTCCACAACGATTTATGGTATAACCTCTGTTCTATAAATGTATGATCGCCATATGTTGCAAGATATGCTTGGAGCTCGGCAAAATGTATGCTATAGTCGAACATAGGTGGGACAAACAATATGAGAACATAACACACAGGGGGCATTGTGGAAACAATCAACTTTTACCAACTAATACGATATTATGCACGGAAGTGGCCGGTGATGATTGTTGCCATTCTCGTTGGTATTGGGCTTGGTGCGGCCTATGCGCTGTCAATCCAACAGCCGCAGTATAAAAGCTCCGCAACGTTGCTGCTAACAGGGGTAGAGCAAGGCCAAAACACCATTACGCTTACCAACTACACCACGCTCTTTACCTCGCGGCGGGTGCTCGATCCGGTGATCGACCGTGCCCAGTACAAGGGGAGCTACGAGACACTGCTGGCCAACACAACTGCCAAGCACGTAAAGAACACCGATATCATCACTGTCTCGATGAATGCTGGCGAGCCCAAGATGAGCGAAACCTTACTCAAACAGGCAATTACCGAGTTTGAAAAGCAAACGAAAGCATTGTATGGCAAGACCAAAGTTAGCATCAAAACAGTCGATGCTGTCAATACACCAAGTGCACCAGCAAGCATGGGGCTGTGGCAGGCAATGGCACTTGGTGGCGGTGGAGTACTGCTGCTTGCCATCGTAGGATTGTTCTTTGCCTACGACTATGCGCAGTCGCAGCGCGTGGCCGAAGCAGCTGCCGCAGCTACATCCGCGGCGACCAAGGCTAAGCGCTAGCACTACCTACACAGAACTTATTTTGCTAAAGCATACAGCCGCACGGGTACGCGGCACGATAACAACACAGGGTAACAAGGGGGTATACCATGTATCGGGAATACGGAAAACGCATCGAAGATGTGAGCATTGCGCTGGCTGCGCTGGTGATTCTAGGGCTACCAATGCTGCTGGTTGCAGCGGCGATTCGCCTCACATCGAAAGGGCCGGCCTTGTTCCGCCAGAAGCGCTTCGGCAAAGATAAGCAGCTATTTACAGTTTATAAATTCCGCACTATGTCTACGAAAGCACCAAAGAATATGCCAACCAATAGTTTTACCAACGCAGATAGCTATATCACACCACTCGGTGGGGTACTGCGCAAGTTATCTATCGACGAACTACCACAACTACTCAACGTCATCAAAGGCGAGATGAGCATTGTTGGGCCACGACCCGTCATTAAGACGGAGAAAAAACTGATTGACCTGCGCCAAAAATACCAGGCTAATTCCGTTAAGCCAGGCATCACTGGCTGGGCGCAGGTAAATGGCCGCGACGACCTAGATGACCAGCGCAAAGCCGAGATGGACGGTGAGTATGTGCAGCAGCTGAGCTTCCTGACCGACGTCAAGATCATGATAAAGACGATTGGAGCGGTATTAATGATGAGTGGCCACACGGAAGGAAGCGAGCGGACAGTAACAGGAGTCGATAATGCCCTCGAATAAGAAAAAAGTCCTCTTCACCTCACATACCGCCAACTTCCAGAAGTTCAACCGGCCCTTCATGTGTATGTTGCGTGAACAGGGGTATGAAGTGCATTATGCCTCGATGGGTGAGGAACAGATTGAGGATTGCGACAAGCAGTTCGTTGTGCCATTTACGCGCAGCCCCTTCACACTGAGTAATGTCCGGGCCTATCGCCAACTCAAGGAAATCATCGACCGCGAGCAGTACGACCTCATCCATACCCACACACCGGTGGGGAGTGTGGTGACGCGCCTTGCCGCTCGGCAGGCTCGGCAGCGCGGCACGCGGGTGATCTACACTGCACATGGCTTTCACTTCTTTACGGGTGCGCCGCTGCTTAATTGGCTAATATACTATCCCATCGAGCGACTCATGGCACACTACACCGATGTCCTCATCACGATCAATGCTGAGGACTACGCCCGAGCTAACCGTCACTTTGCCACCAGCGTGGTGTATGTGCCGGGGGTGGGGGTAGATCTAACGGTGTATAAATCTCTTACCAAGCGAGAGAAGCAACATCTGCGACAAGAATACGGGTTTCATAAGAATGATTTTATTCTTATCTATGCTGCCGAACTGAATAAGAATAAGAATCAAGGTTTTTTGATCCGGATGATGACACATTTGCTCAAGACTGTACCAACGGCGAAGCTTGTCCTCTGTGGGGTTGGTGGCAAAGAGCAGCAGTATAAGGCACTTGCCCAGCAACTTGGTGTTGCTGACCACGTAAAATTCATGGGGTATCGCCGTGATATGCCGCAGCTACTGGGGATATCTGACGTGTCTGTATCGGCAAGTGGGCGCGAGGGGCTGCCTGTTAATGTGCTAGAGGCGGCGAGTGTGGGACTGCCGGTGGTTGCTTTGCCGTGCCGTGGTATTCAGGATATTGCTCAGCAGACACCACTTGTGCAGATGATGCCCGATAGAGATACGAAGCGCATGGCGGATGTACTGGCGTCGATTGCAGCAAGCGAGGCAGACACGTCTGCGCAAAAGGTAGATTTGTCTCGCTACGAGACACACTCAATTAAAAAAATGATGGAGCGCATATATGAATGATATTGCAAGCTACCTATTCTATATCGGTGTCTTTGCAGGAGCGGCGTTACTCTTGCGAGCTGGCTACCGATATAAGAGTATGGTGCTCAAGATAGTTGCTGCGATCATTCCGGTTATTGTTGCGGCACTGCGTGATAATGTTGGGACTGATTATGCAACATATGTTAAGGTATTCGAAGACTTTCGGACGTTGTCGATCGGTGATTTCTTTAGCAATCGGTCGAACGGTACTGAAGTTGGGTTCTATCTCATCAACAAACTCTCGCAGTGGCTAACGGATGGGCCAGGGCTTATGTTTGCAATTATGTCGATAATTTGTATCGTCTTTTTCTTCTGTGCGATGCGCCGCTGGCATGTTCGCTACCCAGCACTGGTGTATTTCCTCTATTTGATGCTCGTATTTCCAAACTCACTCAATATCGTTCGGCAATCTGCTGCTGCAATGATAGCACTGTACGCCTTTTCGTTTATTCTTGAGAAAAAGCCAGCTAAGTACATCTTTGCAATCTTATGCGCAAGTTCTTTGCATACATCCGCGTTATTCTTGCTGCCACTATATCTCGTGCGGTTCTTGGTGCAAGCAAAGCGGGGCACACACATCCGATTTGCTGTCAAGACAGTACTTATTGCACTTATCATTGGCGGGGTATTGCCATTATTGATTGCGCAGTTTTCGAGCCAGAGTATCTTCTCGCGCTATAGTATTTATGACAACATAATTGGCTCGGGGATTAACCTCCAGCTCTATGTCCATGTATGCTTCGTTGTGATATTTACTATGATATTGCGCTATCGATATGATGATATACACTACCGCTTCTTCTATGTGCTAGAAGTGCTGAATGTCATTTTGTTAGTAAATCTTGACCCAAGCCAGATCACAAAACGACTCGCTGTATACTTTTCTATCGCACCAGTGATGCTGCTTGACAAGCTGCCGTTTCTCCCCCAGTCGCCGAGTGGTAGGCGAGCAATGATGGTGGGGGCTGCCTGCTACGGCCTTGTTATTTTCTACATATCATACGTTGTGTTGATGCAGGCCGATATCATACCGTATAAATCAATGCTGTTTGGAGGTAGCTCGTGATGAAATTGGGGTTTGCCATCATTGCACATAATAACTTTGACCAAGTATCGCAACTGATTGACCAGCTGCTGGTGTACAAAAAAAGCCACGTATATATCTTTATTGATGCGAAGAGTGATGCCGCTGAGTTTGTTGCTCAGGTGGCAAAGCACCCACGGGTTATGTGTATAGCCGATACATTTTCACTCAACTGGGGTGATGCAAGCCTGAACAATGCTACTGAGGTGCTACTCCAGGCTGCCATCAACGATGATAATGACTATATCTCGCTACTCAGTGGCGCAGACTTGTGTGTTCGGCCAGTGGCAGAGCTAGCGGCATTCTTGCGTGATGACGATAGGGGGCTGTATTGCTCGATTCGCAAAATGCCAGTTGCTGGCATTGGGCATGGTATGGGTGGTCTGGAGCGACTTGTGCTGCGCTATCCGTCATGGATGCGGCGCAAGGGTACTCGGCGAGAGGTAATGCCGTATATTCGTGCGCTTTACCAAATCGTTGGTTCGCGGTTGCCGCGGCGTATGATGAAGCAGATCCCACATATTGATTTTTATTTTGGTTCGCAGTGGTTTACGGTAAGTAAAGATGTGGGTCAGCGCGCACTGACATATCTTGCAGCCCATCCAGAATTTCGAGAGGTGTTTCGAACGAGTTTGGCCTCTGATGAGATCTATTTTCAGACGATCTTTATGCAGCCAGAGGTGAGGGAGTGCGAGGCATATTGTGTATCTGATAATCTACGGTATATCGACTGGACAAGCACCAATACGCAGGAGGCGGGATCGCCACGATTACTTACTAAGGAGGATATACCAGCCATCGAGCAATCACGGATGTTTTTTGCGCGTAAATTTAATGCTGCAGTTGATGCCGCAGTAGTTGATTATTTCGTTGATAAAACGACCAAAAGGAGCTAGCCTATGACGCGACCAGTCGTCTCAATCATCGTGCCTGTATACAATGCTGCTGCTTATGTGGCCGAGTGCTTGCAGTCGTTGATAGCGCAGACCTATCCAGCGCTTGAGATCATTGTCGTCGATGATGGCTCAACTGATGATTCGTATGCGATATGCCAATCGTTGTGTAGTGCATCTGATCGTATCCGGCTATATCATCAAGCAAATGCTGGTGTGTCTGCTGCCCGCAATGCAGGTATTGCCAAGAGCACAGGCAATTATATTATGTTCGTTGATGCTGATGATGCCCTGCGCGATGCGACGACTGTCGAGACATTACTACAGGCATACACCAGCCAGCATGATGTGCTTATATACAAAAAATACCATGCGCACCACACCGATACATGCAAGACGGTAGCTTGCCCAGTGCGCAAAATTGCTTGGCGGCTTGTTATGCGTGAAACACTCAATGCACCATGGAACAAAGTATATAGAGCGGAGATCATCAAGCGGTATAGCGTCGATTTTCCGGTGGGGGTGAAGATTGGTGAAGATCTGATGTTTAATATTGCGTACTTTCGGCATGTACAGATGGTGGCTATGATTGATTACGGAGGGTATGTGTATCGTGAAGATAATATCCACTCTGCAACCAAAAATCTATCAGCAACAGTTGGGCGCGATCTTGCTCGAGCGCGCAAGAAGCTGCTATGCTGGGCAATGCAGCAACGCTCTCTATCGCTTGGCATCGCCTATGGCTATATTGCACTCAAAAATACACGAGTTACCATTTTACAGTGGTGGAGAAGGACAAAACATAAGGGAGGCAGCGTATGAAAACAGTTAGCTTACGCTATTATGATGCAGTAAATTTGGGTGATGATTTGTTTGTGAAGATTGTACTAGAGCGGTACCGCAATCCGTTCATTATCAGCAGTCGGTCGCGGTACATCGTGCAGCGCTATGATAATGCTCGGGCGTCTGTGGTGAGCGATTTGCTCAATAGAGCGATGCGCTATGTGCGGCGTGGGCGAGCTGTTGTGGCACCAGCGCGGTTTTTTACTGGTGATCTTTTGCTGTATATCGGCGGATCGTTATTCATTGAGCAGGGAAATCCAACACTCTGGAGCCAAGAGCGGCAACTCTATCGTCGACTCTCGCATCCATACTATATTCTTGGCTCTAATATTGGCCCATATCGGTCGCCAGAGTTTCTCGAGATGGTGCGATCGATTTTTCGTGGGGCTGCCGATGTATGTGTACGCGATAGCTATTCGTACGATTTAGCCAAAGATATTCCTCAGGTGCGGCATGCAACGGACATCGTCTTGACGCTTGATGCTGTGCCGTACCCGACGAGCGATAATGGATCCTATGTGATATCGGTCATCGATGCAACGCAGAAGTTTGATGCTACAGTGGCTACAAAATACGACACGATGATCGCCGCCCTCGCAACCAGGCTGCTAGCCAACGATAACACTGCCACTGTTACGCTCATGTCCTTTTGCAAAAAAGAAGGGGACGAAGCGGCGTGCGAGCGCATCCTCGCGCAGCTGCCAACTACATTGCAGCAGCGGGTGAGTATCCATCGCTACCGTGGTGATATAGACGGTGCACTGCAGACGCTCGCTCAAGCACGTGCTATCATTGGGTCACGCTTCCATGCTAATATAGTGGGCATGGTCTTTGGTAAAAAGATTCTCCCGATTGCGTATAGCGACAAGACGATCAATATATTGGCGGATATGCAGTATACAGGACCAGTGGTCGATATCCGTACAATTGATGACTTTGACCCCACTACTATTAATTTTGATGCGATTGCTGTGCAAGATATATCACACCTCAAGCCGCTTGCTGAGGAGCAATTCCAGGTGCTTGATACTGTGCTCAAAAGGAGAGACTAGCTGTATTTATGTCAAAAACTACTGCTCTCGTCAAAAACACGATCATTATTGCACTCGGTAAGATCTCAACCCAATTTTTGAATTTTTTGCTTCTCCCGCTCTATACGGCATATCTTGCGGCGGCTGAGTTTGGAGTTGTTGATCTCGTTACAGTAGTAGTATCGCTTGTTGCACCGGTGGTGATGTTATCACTCGAGATGGCAGTATTTCGTTTTTTGATTGATGGGCGGGGACATCATAAGCAGCAAGCGCGCGTGATCACTAATGCGCTGCAGCTGATGGGGAGTAGTATGCTACTGGCTGGTGTGCTCTTTGTGCTAGTGATGCAATGGGTGGCAGTGCCGTATGGTTGGCTTGCGCTTGGTGCAGTGGTGGCAGCAGTAGCCTCAAACTTTTGCCTGCAAGTCGCGCGTGGATTTGGCAACAATACCCAATATGCTATTGGGAGTATGGTAGTGGGTGCGACGATTGTTGTACTTAATATCGTTTTCATTGCAGTGCTCAAGATGGGTGCAACGGGTATGCTACTGGCTACGGTGATTGGCAATGGTGTGAGTGCGCTCTATCTCATTACAACTCTCAAGATACCGCAGTATATCGACCTCTCTTTGTGTGACGGAGATACGAGGAAGGAACTCCTCCACTATGCTTTGCCACTTATCCCAAATAACATCTCGTGGTGGGTGGTCAATGCTGCCGACCGTATGATTATCGCTGCCTTGCTGGGGGTGACGGCGAATGGCATCTATGCAGTGGCCTATAAATTCCCGCAGGTATTTACAGCAGTGTATAATTTCTTTGGCTTGTCGTGGGCGGAGTCGGCTTCGATACATATTCGATCAAAGGATCGCGATGCATTCTTTTCGAAAGTGGCAAATATGAGTGTGCGGGTATTTGGCAGCTTTGGTGTGGTGCTGATCGTCGGCGTATCGGTTTTTTTCAATATACTTGTTGGGGCGCGCTATAGCGAAGCACGGCTTTATATCCCACTTCTTTTGATCGGGTCGTTCTTTAGTGCAATTGTTGGTGTCTACAGCGCGATCTATATCGCCAAGAAACGAACCAAGCAGGTCCTCTATACGTCATTGGTTGCAGCTGGTATTAGCATTGGGCTATCTGTAGTACTTATACCCGTCATTGGGCTCTATGGGCCAGCGGTGGCGATGATCGCAGCGTATCTTGGCATGGCTATCTTTCGCCATCTCGACATCAAAAAATCGATTAATATCACGTACGATCGCACGGCAGTTGGCAGTGTTGCGCTGCTATATGCACTTGCAATTGGCCTCTATTATATTAATTCACCATATGCAACCATTGCCAATGTTGTCGTCTCGGGCGCGGGCGTCATTGCTATCAATCGCCACACACTACGTGCCTTGCAGCAGACACTCTTTCGCAAGATGAAAGGCCTCAAACAAAAGCAGGCGGATAAGTTGGCTCAGGCTTGGGAGGTAGACCGTGGGGCAGAGTAGGGCGTGGCGCAGGTTATATATCCTAGCGCCGGTATTTTGGATGGCAGTTATCTTCACTCTCTCCCACCAGCCTGCCGCTGTCTCTAGCGGGCAGAGCGGGGTGATTGTTGGGCATTTGCAGCAGGCTATGCCAGGGGTGAGCACAGCTATCTTAACGTTTCTTGTGCGCAAGAGTGCTCATATTGTTGCTTATTTTATCCTTGGTATATTGATGTATCGTGCACTGCGCATCACTATCCGTCGCTGGCGAACGCGCACTGTGGCGAGCTTTGCCTTGCTGAGTTGCAGTCTCTATGCAGTGACAGACGAGATCCATCAGCTCTTTGTACCAGGGCGCAGCGGTGAACTGCGCGATGTCATGATCGATAGCATAGCAGCACTGGTGGGAGTGGGACTGTGCGTGTGGTTGATGCGCCGACGACACGAACAAAATAAGAGATTATATAACTGAATTTTAAAACTTATTTCATTTAAAATAGCTAACAAATAACAACAACGAAACGGTAAAGTAACTCTATGCAACTAAAAACACTCAAACGAGAAGATTACGACAAAGGAATCCACGAGAAGATTGACACATATAACAAATATATCAATATTGTTAATCTTTTTGGTACAAGCGATCAAAAACAGAAAATTGAAAATGATGGTAACTATCAAAATATAAAAAGTAATAGCCTCTATAATGTAGGGTATTATATAGACGGACTAATAAACCAGACTCTACGAGATACAGCTATTGAAGCTTTGCTAATAAGCAATGATGTGGTTCAGTTTCTGAGCAGTGCAGCAGAAAGAAAGGCTGCGTTTGAAAATCTTAAAAAACAAAAAACTGACATAGACAATTATACACATAGACTAGAAACAGCGGTGAATGTTGCAAGCAAGAACATAGAGCAAGCAGTAACAAGTGTTATCGCGAAAGAATTTCAAAAACAAGTGAATCTTTACGAGGAAGAGACTTCGTCTGGAATTTGGCTCAAATGGCCTTGGTACAAGCCAGGAAAAGACGAGAGCCAATTGCAAGAAAATATCCATTTTTGGTATCGTAAGCGGAAACAGGCCCTCTATTGCCTTGCCGCGTATATATTGATAATGGTTGTAGTAATGGGGCTTCTGATGGTATCCGCAGGAGATCTATATACAAAGAATAGCATTACAATCCTCTCATTCAAGCTATCTATAGGTGCGATTTTGTATGCAAACTATCACTTTGCACAGAAGAACTATCGCGTATATGCAAGTCTACGAAACCAGTATAAGCACAAACTGGTTAATGCAAAGATGCTTGCTGGCTATATGTCTGTCAAAGATAGAGACCAAGCTTTGTACCAGGCTATGGTAGATAAAGTAATGGATCTTTTGGTGCAACCAGTACAGGATCATAATTTCAAAGATTCGAGCGAAGCAGATAGTATTGCTCGAGTGGTCCAGAACTATACTGGCATTAAGTCGGGTAGCTAAGAATGCCATAGTCATACGAGGAATGGTTAAACTGGTTAGTATAAAATCCGAACAAAATTCTTTAAAAATGAAACAAACGTTTGCTAATTGTTCGATATAGTGCTACACTGTCGTAGGGGGTACTGATAAGGTACTTCGAACACATGTTAGCACAGAGGTAGCTATGGGTTAGGCTACTAGTGCAGCGATCAGCCGTGGGCGCTATCGCCAGTTGGCAACAGATTTGCCAAAGGTCTCCACCAAGGTGGATAGGCGCGATGGGTGATCATTCCTCCTCTTTTGCTCATGAGCGAGCCATTATGTTTGCGTTTCTCTCGTAGAGAAATCGCCTTATTCTAAGCCAAGCTTAGCGTTATTTCCTTTTTTGCTAGCAAGATACCGCAGTCGATGACGCTGCGGTATTGCTATATGTACACTAGTGGTCTTGTCTCTGAGGAGCTTTTTACAAGAGATACAGATAACCTTACTTGCCCTGGTAGCGCCGGACAATTGGTGCTACAGCATACAATGCCATAGGTAGGACGAGGAGCTCACCATCTTGCCCCAGCCAGTACAATATGCCGGCTACCACAAGATGAAGCGCGATGATCCCTGCCGTCAGCCACGGCAAGAAAGCTCGTGGTATGCGCGGTGCAAACAAGAGATAGAGAATACCGCCAAAGCAGTCGAGTGCCAATGCGAGATGTAAGAGGGATGGTGTCATAGTGTCGGGCTCCTTATAGTAAAGTGATGTTATAGCCTAGCATACTGTGATTGCACGGTGCTGTCAAATGATTGGTAGATAAATATCATAGCCTTTGCTTTTTTGCTTATCCTACTTTTCACGCCACTTTTGCAAACGGTGTATGGAAAATAGGCTGCTCTAGTCTATTTTTGAGCTCTGATGTGGGGCGAATATGAGTAAAGGGTGACTATCCGTATGCTTGAGAGGGCAATGAAAGGGGCAAAATTGGCCGAAACTCTCCTTTTGTCGTTTTATAATACCTATGTAAGCGATATTGCTTGTGTTTCACTATTTGGCATTATGCTGCTATAATATGTACGCAATGAATAATTCTACAAAACGTACAAAGATACTGGCTACTCTGGGGCCAGCCACCAACACACCAGAGAAAATAGAAGCGTTGATCCGGGCGGGTGCCAATGGCTTTCGCCTCAACTTTAGCCACGGCTCGTACGAAGAGCGGCTTGATCAGATTGCGTGGATTCGCAAAGCAAGCGCTACTGTTGGTCGCACTGTCGCGATTTTGCAAGACTTGCAAGGGCCAAAGATTCGCCTCGGCGTACTCAAGGATAATCACTTTGATATTGCGGCAGGCGATGAAATCATCCTTGACCATGCGGTAGAGGAGCACGATGGTAGCAACCGTCTGCCTATTCAGTACAACCTTGCCGACAAGGTTAAGGTGGGTGAGCCTGTCTACCTCTTCGATGGTAAACTGCGCGGTGAGATGACCGAGCGCGTTAGCGATACTGCCATTAAGGTGCGCCTGAGTAATGATGGCTTCTTGATGAGTCGCAAGGGGCTCAACCTGCCCGACACCGACTTTGGTGGTGATATCCTCACACCCAAGGACCTGGCCGATGTTGAGTTTGGGGCAGACAAAGACATTGACTTTGTAGCACTGAGCTTTATCCAGAGTGCAGAGGATATCAACAACCTACGCCAGATTTTGCTGAGCCATGGCTCTACTGCGCAGATCATTGCCAAGGTAGAGACTAAGGCGGCTATCGAGCCAGAAACACTCAAGGAAATCGTCAAGGCGGCTGATGGTGTGATGGTTGCTCGCGGTGACCTCGCGGTCGAAACGAGCCCAGAGATTGTGCCAATCGTCGAGCGCGAAATCATCCGTCTCTGCCGCAAGTATGGCAAGCTCTCGATTGTTGCAACGCAAATGCTAGCCAGTATGGTCGATAACCCCGAGCCAACCCGGGCTGAGGTGAGCGACGTTGCAACTGCTGCCATCCTCGGAACAGACGTTGTGATGCTTTCTGACGAGACGGCTAATGGCGACTATCCAGTTGAGGCCGTTAAAATGATGGCCGACACCGTGCGCTACACTCAGTCGCGCTGGCCGATGAATGACATGCCCATCGAGGAGGGCCGCACCAACCGCCGGCTCAATGCGATCGCCCACGCTGCCGTCGATGTGGCACACAAGGTTGACGCAACAGTGATCGTTGCCGAGACGCATTCTGGTGCGACAGCAGCACGTATCGCTGCGTGTCGACCGGAGTTGCCAATTATTGCGGTGGCACCAGACCCCCGTGTGGCGCAGCAGCTTGCCTTGTCGTATGCAACGCGTAGCTTCGTCCGGCCTGACAGCCAGCAGCTTGGGAGTGACCTCACGCGCGAGTTGCTGAGCCAAGGTGCCTTTGGCGATGTCTCATCGGTTACTGCTGTTATTATCAGTGGTCGCCAACCTGGCGCAACTGGTGGGACAGATACACTGAGCGTCCGCACCTTCGAGCGCTAGGCTCGCTAGAACACCCTATAGAAGCACCCACCTATCACTACGGTGGGTGCTTTTGTTGGTGAAACTAGGGTAATTTGTCTATTTTGTTTTTACTTCGCATACTGTAGCGTTGTGTATAACACATCGAATATAAAAAAGTAGTGTAAAAATAACATCATACAGGATGAGTACCTTTTGCAAAAATATCAGCCAATCGACCAGAGGTAGACTATTGCCTAGAGCGCAACACGATGGTATGAATAGAGCAATCGGTGGATTGATACTTCGCACCAAATAAGCAAGGTGAGTTGCACCACAATGTGAAATAAGCTACACTAGAGAAAACAACATAAGCGATACATTGTGGGCATACGATTGATCAACAACTGGGGTAGTATCCAAAACTCGATACGAGGCTCCGATTCGTTGTATCAGGGTGTGGACTGGTGTGCACCACACAAAAACTGTAGCGCTTATATAAAAACAAACAAAGGAAACCGTTCATGCCAGATATAGACTTCGACGAACTCGACCGCGCGGTGCACGACCTGATGCGCCAGTCTGGTCAGCTGCCAGCAACGCCAGATAAGCCGTCTGAAACGCCAGCCGCCACACCAAGCAAAGATTCGGCCTCATCAAGCACCCAAGCTGCATCGTCCCAACAAGCGGCGTCAGCAGCCACCTCGGCTCGTCCTGAGACGAATGACGACACGCAGGATACAAGCATGTCAACCGCTCAGAGCAATGCTTCGGAAGATGCTGCGCAGCAGGCGGACTCATCAGATGATGCAGCGTCAGCTAAGCAGTCACCCGCGCCAACACCTCAGGACGATGCTGATAATACCGGTGAAACGGGACAGACTGATGACGAGACTACAGCTATTGATACTACCTCTGATAGTGACTCCGACAGCATGCTAGCTCGCCGTCGCGGCGTGACAATTATGCCGCTGTCGCAACAAGCGGATGGAGCGGGGCAAGTAGGAGAGCCATATAAGCCAGTTGAGTCTGAGCCGATTATTGACCGAGCTCGAGCATTATCAGAATCGGTCGTTGCGTCGGAGCGCGAACCAGCTTCGATACCTGCAACACCAGAGCAAACTGATACAGATGATACAGACTCAGCTCAAGTGACTCCGCTAAATACAGCAACACCAGCAGTGCCGACGGCAGAGAGTGTGTCTTCGCAGCCCCAGCCCGCAGCAGTTGTGACGGTTGACCCTGACGATATTATTACTCCCGCGAGTGACGATGATGACGAGAGTGACGATGCGTATGCCGATCGAGCGCAGTTCTTTGGCCGGTCGGCGGCACGGCCGTTCTTTGCAGAGCCTAGAGCAGTAACGCCAGTGGATGATGTATTATCCACAACAAATTCAGATGTATCAGCTCCTCTAGCGGAACCAGATAGCACTGCATCATCAGCTCCGGGTGATAGAGCAGTGAGTGATGAAACATCTGCCATGGCTACAGAAGAAGAGGTGCCAGCGACGATCGACCAAGTTGAGTCAGAGACGCCAACGATGCCGTATCAATTTGCAGGCGAAGACACTGAGAGTGATGACGATGACGACGATGAAGCACTTGTCCGTCACCTCAATGAGGTGAACCGCGCACAAGATGATGAGACTGAGCCAGCGCAAACATCCGTCGTTGATGATCTCGATGATGCATTTGCTCCGCAACCACTCATTATTCCGCCGCCAAAAGAGGAGGAGAGGGATACGTCACTGCCCTCTGCGGAGACGGTAGTAGAGCCAACGGATGATACACCAGCTGCCGCACCGCAGGATAAGCCTGATGGTATAACTAACACGAGCAGCACTGATGACGCTGGCGATGATCACTTGCTCTATGCGCCAGAAACACCGACAAACACAGATGTGTCAGCGGTGTTGAGCAGTAGCAATATTTCTGATACTGAGACAGTGCAGCCACTGAACCAGTCACTCAACGAGCCTGCCTGGCCCGAGTTGCAATATGATGAGCCGGATGATACGCCAGACGTGCAAGCTCCTGATACAGACCAGGCTGCATCTGCGTGGCCAGAGGTAATGGTAGAAAATACGAGTGCTGTGGATGATAGCCAGACGGCGGCCCAAGCAGCTGACGTGAGTGTGCCAAGCGAGTATGAATCGTTTGATAGTGAGAGTAGCTCCTGGGTTGAGCCCACCACTGTGCCACCCCAACCACAGGCAGGCGATATCGCTCCTGTAGATTTGTTGACGGCCGAGCACACTATACCTGATGCGGTAGCAGGCAATGACAGTCCATTGCTACAGCAGGAGGAAGCGCTTGCTGAGGACACTATGCCAGAAGCTCGCGTCGATCGCCCATTACCACTACTCAGTACGTATAATGAGCATCGGGCAGCTCCTGAGCCACACTTTGATACTCCACCGCTGTCTGATTTGCAAGAGGAGGCGAACGCCATTGATGTAACCGATGCCGCTGAGAATACGAATGATATCGCGCAAAGCACGACAGTAATGCAGGCGTCAGATGCTCTCGATAGTCAAGCAGAGCAACCCTACGCACCCACTGCACCACTGTTTGCCCCGGCCGATGATGTTGTAGCTAAGGCGCAGCAGATTATTGCTGCTCGCCCTGAGGTGCCCACCAATGATACACCAACACCTCCGCAAGAAGAGGAAGACGCGCCGAAGAATGCGCCCGATGTCGTGCCAATTACGCTTTCTCGGCCAGCCGACCAACAGACTGAGCCATCGGTTGCCGATGCGCCAGCTGTGCATACTGCAGACGAGACAACACCAACTGAGCCAAGTGATGATCAAGCAGCTGCTCCAGCTATACAGCGTCCGCGTGGTCGCTTTATGGATATCGTGGGTGGCGCAGCCCCAGTTGCTGCAGCTGCCCAAACGGCTCGCCCACGGGTGCGCCGCCAAGGTGCGGTGGTTGAGCCATTGACAAATAGCGCACCAGTGGTGGGTATGGATATCCGCCCTGCACCTGGCCATGAGCCAGCGCAGCATCACGTAGGGGTAGCGCAGAGTACTCCTCCGGCAGGTGATGAAGCTAAGACATCCGATGTAGTAACGCCTGATGGAACACCATCCGCAGATGCGCTTGACCTCCAGCCTGGTGATGAAAAGCCGCTTGGCTACACACCATTCTTGCCCGATGCTGAGACGAAGGTCGATAAGCGCCCACTGGGTGGTGCTGATACGCTAGTGGGTGATGCGCCAACATTGGCCGATACTGCTCCGATGGGGATGTATCATGATGAGCCTGGTACATTTGGCATAGCTCCAGCTGATAATAATGAGCCAGCGGCACCACCGCATCTTTTTGCGCCGCATGATGAGCACGCCTCGGCTGAGCAGTTCATTGATGCGCTGACGGATACGAGCGAGAATGCGCCATCACTCTATCCGGCCGATCACTACCCACTACCCGAGCAAGACACACCAGAAGCTGCTCTGCCACATGATGACACCGCATATCAGCTAGAGGATCACTACGGTGCTGACCAATCACTCTACCCAGATGAACCAGCTGACTCTCATGAGGTATCAGCTGATGGAGCAGGACCGCAGTTTGCAGAGGATGAGATTGACCTGAGTTTGCCTGTGCCTGGCCCTGGCGAGCCAGATATCGATTACTACGGCGAAGCAGAGCGAGTCGAGACTGAGCCAATGACGATGGAGACTGAGTGGGATGATGAGTCAGCAGCCGCAAACGACCAAGCGCACGTCAGTACTATCGAAGAAGCGGCTGCCACCACCCAAAATGGCGACACTGCGCTCGCTCTCCACCAAGCACTTCAGGAAGAGAACGAAGGCAATGTGGTCGCACCAATCTACAGTGCTGAGGAATTTACCCGTGCACCGAAAAAGTCGCGCCGCCGTCCTGAACAAGCTGCTGGCTGGATTTGGCTGCTGTGGATCGTCATGCTATTGGCACTTGGTGCTGGTCTTGGTGCAGTCTATTACACACTCTTTACCTAGCGTCAGTGTGATGACATCCGGTATAATAGGCTACTATGGATGATATACTTGATGGATTAAATGACGCCCAGCGTTCGGCAGTGGTCGCATCTGATGGCCCGGTCCTAATTCTTGCAGGGGCGGGCAGTGGCAAGACAAAAACGCTCACACACCGCATTGCTTACCTCCTGACCGAGCAGGGCGTCTGGCCGAATGAAATCTTGGCTGTTACTTTTACCAATAAAGCAGCTCGCGAAATGCGTCAGCGTCTTTGGCAGATTGCCGGTCCTACCCAGGCAAGCTCGTCTCACACACCGCCAGCCGACCAACCACCTCGCTCCTTTATGCCGTGGATGGGGACATTCCATGGTATCTGTGTGCGGATCTTGCGGCGTGATGGTGCGGCTATCAGCATTCCATCTAATTTCGTGATTTATGACGAAGACGACCGTCAAGGGCTCATCAAACAAGCGATGAAGCAGCTTTCCATTGGTACAGACAGGCTTAAACCGCGTGCTGCCAGTGCAGCAATTAGCAAAGCCAAAAATCAACTCCTCTCGCCCAGTGACTATGCGGCTAGTGCGCGGTTTCCCTTCCAGCAGGCAGTGGCAGAGATCTACCAGCTGTATGAGCAGCTGCTGGCTGATGCAGGTGCGCTCGATTTTGATGACCTCTTGCTCGAGACGGTACGCCTCCTGCGTGACCACTCGGCAGTGCGTCAGCGCTACCAGACGCAGTTTAAGCATATTCTCGTTGATGAGTATCAGGACACGAATGCTGCGCAGTATCAGATCATCAAGCTGCTGGTAAACCCATGCCGCAATATCTGCGTGGTAGGAGATGACTGGCAGTCGATCTATAGCTGGCGTGGCGCAGATTTTACGAATATTCTTAACTTCGAGCGCGATTTCCCAGGGGCGCTGGTGGTGAAGCTTGAGCAAAATTATCGCTCGACAGGGGCCATTCTCGAAGCTGCTGGCAATGTGATTAACAAAAATCAGCAGCGGACGGATAAAACCCTCTGGACGGCAGCAGGCCCAGGTACACCAGTGCAAGTACAAGCTGCCTATGATGAGGCAGAGGAAGCATATACCATTGCGAGCCAGATTGCTACGCAGGTGGCGACCGGTGAGCGCGACTATAGCGACTTTGCTGTCCTGTACCGCACCAATGCACAGAGCTATGCCTTTGAGCGAGCGTTCAATCAGCACCGCGTGCCATACCAGTTGGTTGGTGGAGTACGATTTTATGATCGTAAGGAGATTAAGGATATCTTGGCCTATCTGCGCCTTATCTACCAGCCAAATGACCGTGTGAGTTTTAGCCGGATCGCTAATGTACCAACGCGGGGGATTGGAGCAACGAGCCTGGAGAAATTCCTCATCTGGCAGGGCACTAGTGGGCTCGATATCATTAGTGCGCTGGTTAATGCCAGCCAGGCAGCGACACTGACGAAGCGGGCGCAGACTACCCTGACGCAGCTGGGCCAGTTGTTACGTGGCTTCCAAGCGCAGGTCGAGGCTGCGGCTGATCCAAGTCAACTGATTGATGATGTGATTACCAAGACGGGCTACCGCAATTATATCCTCGATGGCTCGCCTCAGGCTGATGATCGCGAGGCTAACCTTAGTGCATTATTGTCTGATGCGCAGGCCTTTGCCAGCATGCCAGACTTTCTTGAGGAGGTTGCGCTTATGTCTTCGGTCGATCAAGCGACGGGTGCGCACAGCGTGACGCTTATGACGCTCCACGCCGCCAAGGGGCTGGAGTTTCCGGTGGTGTATATGGTGGGGCTTGAGGATGGGCTATTTCCTAGCGCCAGGGCACTCGAAGAGGGGCCAGCCGCACTCGAAGAGGAGCGTCGTCTCTGTTATGTCGGGATGACACGCGCTCGGCAGGAGCTCTATATGAGCTATGCGCAGAGCCGCTTGCAATTTGGTAGCCGCAGCTACAACAGCCCATCACGCTTTCTTGACGATATGGGCATGAGCCTGTCGATGGTGCATACTGAACCAGCTACACCAGTGTACGACGACGCGTTGGATGAGGTCATGCCGTATGAGGTTGGCGATATGGTACGGTCGCTCCAGTTTGGCGATGGTGAGGTGATCGACATCGATGGCATGGCAGTGAGTGTGCGCTTTGCAAATGGTTCTACCAAGAAGCTCAATGTGCAGTATGCTCGCCTTGAGAAAATTACTCCCTAGAACTACCCGCCATCGGCCAAAAAATGCTATACTAAGAAAATGAAAAACACACTTGTAAAGCAGCTGCGCCGCCTCTTGCCCGCAGCGATGATCCACACTCTCGAAGAAGCATATCGGCGGAGCCGTATTGCCCTGGTGGCGGCCCGCTATGGCAACCCGGCCAAGCATCTGCGCGTTATTGCCGTGACAGGCACGAATGGTAAAACGACCACCGTTAATTACATCAATGAGATCCTTAAAGCCAGTGGCCGCCGCACAGCAATGTTCTCCACGGCACTGATCGAGGTGGCAGGTCAGCGTCAGCTCAACGACCTCAATGCGACAGTTGGCTCTACCGCGCGGATGCAGCAGTTCTTTGCTGAGGCTAAGCGAGCCAACGTGGACTTCGTTGTGTTAGAAATTACCAGTCACGCGCTTGATCAACATAAGCTTGATGGTGTGCCAATTGAAGTTGCAGTCATGACTAACCTCACCCAAGACCACCTCGACTACCACAAAACGATGGAGCGCTATGCCGCCGCCAAAGGTAAACTCTTTGCCCGGAAGCCGCGCTTTATTGTGCTCAACCGTGATGACGAATGGTTTCCATTCTTTGATAAGTACACGGCGCGTGAGCAGAAGATTACCTATGGTCAAGATGCAGCTGCTACAGCTCGGATTACGCAGGCAGCGACCCGCAAAGTGGGCGGCAGCGCAACGGTGCTTCTTGATGGCGCGACAAAGCTACCACTGACAACACATCTTCCGGGGATATTTAATATTTACAACATGACAGCTGCAGCTGCAGCCTGCCAATTGCTGGGCGTGGTGCCAGCGGACATTGCCCGAGGCGTGGCTAACCTAACTGGCGTGCCAGGGCGCTTCGAGCGTGTACCGGTGGATACGCCATACGATGTGGTAGTCGATTATGCCCACACCCCTGACGCACTCGAGAAGCTACTGACCTCAGCGCAGGCCATCACCAAGCAGCGTATTATCTTGGTCTTTGGCGCGACGGGCGATCGCGACAAGGCGAAGCGGCCCATCATGGGTGAGATTGCTGCTCGCCTGGCTGACCAAATCATCGTTACCGACGAGGAGAGCTACAACGAAGAGCCAGCTGGCATCCGCCAGGCAATCCTGCGCGGCATCCACCAGGCTGGCGGGGCAAACCACACCAAGGAGATTGCCGACCGGCGCGAGGCTATTGCCCAGGCGCTGGCCACTGCCCAGGCGGGCGATACCATTCTCATCACCGGCATGGGCCACGAGCAATTCCGCATCATCAACGGCCAGCGCCAACCGTGGAATGACGCGGCAGTGGTGCGAAGTTTGGTTGCTGAGCATAAGTAGTAGAGGCATTCTGACCCCTGATATAGTGAGGTTTCGAGGAGAGTTCTTCCGGGCTATCCACTAGCTTTTTTACCTTCATTTTGCTATACTACATCGTAGCGTATATTACTACGCAGATTATGATACAGTCTATTCCATTTTTGAAATTTCTCTCGCCACGCAATCTTGCTATCGCTGGTATGGTTGCACTGGTTGGTATTGGTCTATGGCGGATTCCGTCTGTCCATGCGGCGTCGCGCCAGCCAGGTAGTGGCGAGCATATCATCACACTGCACGAAGGCACGGCCAAGCGCGGGTTTTACACCAAGGCGACTACCTTGCGTGATGCGTTGCGTGAGGCAAATGTGCGGCTTGACGACAAAGATCGCACCGAGCCTGAGCTTGATACACCACTAGAGAGCGCCTCGTACGAAGTAAACATCTATCGAGCGCGGCCAGTGGTGATTCGCGATGGCGGGGCAGATACGAAGCTTATCACCGCTTATCGCACAGGCAAGCAGATTGCAGAGCAGGCGGGTATTCCACTGCACGATGAAGACCAAGCGGTGCTGGCTCGCTCACGCGATATCATTGCTGATGGGGCAGCAGAGGTGATGACGATCCGTCGCGCAACGCCCTTTACCCTTGTATTTTATGGCAAAACCATCCAGGCATATACGATGGAGAAGACGGTTGGTGCAATGCTTAAGGCTAAGAAAATCACTCTAGGCGCTGATGATACGCTATCGGTGCCAGCTAGCGCACCACTAACGGCTGGTATGACGGTAGAGCTCTGGCGTAATGGCAAGCAGACGGTCACAGTAGAGGAAGAAGTCGACTTCAAGACGGAGGAGATTAAGGATGCCGACCGCGAGCGTGGCAAAAAAGAAGTCAAGACCGAGGGCAAAAAAGGCAAGAAGGCCGTGACATACGAGATTATTATGAAGAATGGCCGCGAAGAGTCGCGCAAGCAGCTCGGTAGTGTAGTAACGCAAGAGCCAATCAACCGGGTCGAGATCGTTGGGACGAAGAAGAAGTCGGTCGATACTACCTTTAGTGGTGATTTTGCAGGGGCACTAGCAAAACTACGTAGCTGTGAAGGAGGCTATACTTCCAACACTGGCAATGGTTACTACGGTGCGTATCAATTTGACATCAAGACCTGGGGTGGCTTTGGTGGCTATGCCAATGCAGCAGAAGCACCACCAGAGGTCCAAGACCAAAAAGCCTGGGAAACGTACCAGCGTCGTGGCTGGCAACCCTGGCCAACATGTAAGAATAAGATGGGGCTGCAAGACATCTACCGCTAGCAGCCTAGCTAAGAGAACGAGATGATTACGAAGAGCCTCTATCGTCTGTGGCAGCATCGTCAACCAATGATTGCCTGCTTGCTGGGGCTGAGTGTGGTGAGTGGCCTTGTCGTGGCAAGCTGTGCTTCGGCTCAGAGCCCAGTAGCAGTGCCAGCTCGACTTGTTACTGTAGTAGAGAATGGTCGAGAGCGTGCTGTGTACTCGACTGCTTCGTCTGTGCGGGAGCTCATCGCTACCTCGGGTATGAAGATCGATGCCTCGCATGATTCCGTTTCACCCCACCTTGATGCGTCGCTTACGCAAGCAGCACCAACAGTGATAATCCAGCGTGCTCGGTTAGTCACTGTGATAGATGGCAAGAAACGTTCTCGTGTGCTCACCGCAGCACGGGTGCCGCAAGATATTGCTAAGGCGGCTGGTATGGTACTCTACCGCGAGGATAGAGTCAGTTTCCAGACGCCTGGCAATATTGCACTGGACGGGCCGAGCGAGATGATGACTATTCACCGTGCACCAACACATACAGTGACAGCGGAGGAGCCGATTGCATTTGCGACCGAGATAATCAAAGACAAGCAGCAATTCATCGGTAGCAAAACAATTAAGCGAGTTGGCCAGCCAGGCATTCGCCGTTTGACCTATACAGTCGAGATGAAGGATGGTGCTGAGGTGCAACGCCGCCTGACGGCGCAAACAGTGGTAAAGCAGCCGATTGCGCAAGTAGAAGTAGTTGGGACCAAGCCTAAGAATCCATTGACGAAGAGCAAGGGTGCGCATCACTTTACTGACAGCAAAGGGGTGAGCCACCGCGAGACATACTACGATTTGCCGATGAACGTTGCGATGCATAACTGTGGCGGCGGCACTTACACCATTCGTGGTGATGGCGCTAAAGTTGACAAAGACGGCTACATCCTCGTGGCGGCGAATTATAGCAACTACCCACGCTGCTCGGTGGTTGAAACAAGCATGGGTCCAGGCAAAGTGTACGATACCGGAAGCTTTGCCGCCAAGCATCCACACGGCTTCGACCTCGCGACGGATTGGACGAAGGCAGATGGCAAGTAAATACTGCGCAGAATCCTGATATATTTATTGTGCCGCTGCGATGGTCTCAGCGTATAGTTGTTCGAACGTCTTCTTTTTACCCTGACCTCGTCCACCAAGTCGTTTGCCACTCCTCCGCCGGAAGTTTTTGCCATGATGCCGCTTTTCTGGGTTGTCTCGGGCTGATCGTGCTCGCCCGACAGCATCTGAGCGGTTGATCTCGCGCATAATAGAGGAAATATCACGCGAAGTCAGTGACGTGTGAGCGGCCTCATCAGATTGTTTTGTTGTGTGAGAGTGATGTTTTGTTGCCGCTGACCGCGTAGTACGCTTTTTGGTAGTATGCTTGTTCTTGTGTGGTGGTGCTTGTTCTTGTGTGGTGGGTTGGCTTTGAATATCAGGAGTATAACAATCCGAATGATCCATTAAGACGAGATCGCGTTTTGCGAGACGCGCAAAGAGTTCGTCTTGGGCGTGTCTGGGCATATCGATGCCAAACTCATGATAAAGAACACTGATAACGCGGCGTTTTGTGGGGCGCTGTGCTGGGTCAAGCTCTGTTACTAATTGGTATACCATATCGGCAATAGCAGTTGTATCAGGAGTGATAGTGTGCTCATACACTGTGCTTATTTGACTATGATCGGCCAGTGTTGTTGCTGAGTGCTTGGTATCTAGGTTATTAGGTTGATGAGTATCCGATGAGAGAGGCGCATGTGTTAGTGGCTCGTGAGGTAGTGGTGTGTTGGGGTGAGACGGGCGCGTATCATGATCAGTATCCGGACGGGTATCGACTACGACGACGGCGGGGTTAAGCCGATATGTGCGCCCACGCCGTTGGCCAAGTGCTTGTACAACAGGGGTTGACTCGTCTGTAAGCCAGGCAAGTTGTGATAGCAAAACGCGGGCGCTGCGGGAAAAAGTGGTTCGTCTTGTATTTTCGCTGCGTGCATGAGGTTGAAAGCCATGCTCGCGAATGTTATGAGGCCGCATAACTTTATCGCGATGGCAGAGGAGGGTATTGAAGATAAATAGTTCATCTCCAGATAGGATGGTGCGATGATCTCCGATAGCAATAGTACTATCGCTTTCTATTGTTAGAGTGATTGGGTCAACATCCTCAGGTGGGTTTACTGCAGGAATGTAGTCGGGTGACACGATACGAGCGTAGAGATCAGGCATTCCCTGCTTATCACGTGCTTCAACAGAGGATATTGTGGTGGCCGGTTCTGATGATAGCTCGGTGTTGGCCTCATCTGCTAGGGGTGTGGTCTCTGATGCCTTAGATGGTGACAGTGTTTCTAATGGTTGAGCTGCCTCAGATTTGTCTGCGAAAGAAGTAGAAGGATCTGCCTCGGAAAGTGATTGTAGTGATGATGGTATGTTGTGCTCTTGAGAGTCTGTAGTAGGAGCAGGATCGATAACAGGTTCAGGGCTATCTAATGATGGTGAGAGGCTTGGCTCGGTAGTTACCTGTGGCCCGTAACTAGTAAGCTGCGGGATAAACGACATGCTAAGCTCTGCTATGCGCGCGAGCTGTGCTTGAATTCGTTGGTGGCGGCATTCTTCTGTTTTTTCTGTTTCTTCGCTATGCTTATGGGTAGCCCAATATCCAACAGCGGCGGAGCCAACGAGCGCGACTTGCTCTTCAATGCTGCGAAGCTTTTCTTCAAGTAGCTCGGGTAGAGATAAGTGATAAGAGTCTGAAGGTGTGTCTGAGGTTTCTTTGGTATCCATGTATGGATTATGCCATAGTACATAGATTTACACAATATTTTTCCACTTTAGCTACCATTTTTTATGTTTTATCCCTCCCAACATATAGTACAAATCGATTTGTACTATAGTTACCCTGTTTTTTCCCTGTTAGCGTGGGTTCTTTTTCTCTTCTTTTATATATTTATATATAGGAGAGAAATCGATATGGATATATGGATATATATAGAGAAAGAAAGTTATAGAGATAAAGAGAGATAGCTATAAAGATATGAATAGATAAAGAAGGAGAAGATAGAATATAAGAATTATGACAAAAAGAGATTGTGGTTATAGAAGCTATCAATCAGTTATGCAGAGCATACTATTGCTGACCCTGGTATAATACAGCTATGGCATTACAAAATAAAAAATCTCTAGGGCAGCATTGGCTCAAAGACCCGGATATGCTAGCAGCGATTGCCGATGCAGCGGCGCTAACCCCTGACGATACAGTATTGGAAATTGGTCCTGGGCTTGGCACATTGACAAGCCGGCTCCTTGCTCGGGCAGGCAGGGTAACCGCGGTAGAGTACGATGCTGATCTAGCGCGCAAACTACCAGGGCAATTCCCTGGCAAGCAATTAACAGTCGTACATGAGGATATTCTGCAGTTTGACCTTAGCCAGCTTCCTACTGACTATGTTGTGGTAGCAAATGTGCCGTATTACATTACGAGCAAGATTGTCCAAAAGCTGCTGACAGCGGAGAATAAGCCGCGCCGCACAGTACTGCTGGTGCAGAAGGAGGTAGCTGAGCGAATTGCCGCTGAGCCTGGTGCAATGAGCCTATTAGGAGTGAGCGCTCAGCTTTATGCTGAGGCGAAGCAAGGCCCAGTGGTACCACGCCAATTCTTTGTGCCGCCGCCCAAGGTAGATTCGCAGGTAGTGGTGCTCGAGACGCGCGCCCAGCCTCTCGTGTCGTCAGCAGACGAAAAGGATTTCTTCCGCGTGGTACGAGCGGGCTTTGTAGCGAAGCGCAAGAAGCTGCGCAGTGCACTTGCAGCGGGCCTTGCACTAGACAAGACAGAAGTCGAGACGATGCTGCAACACGCTGGTATATCACCAGACTGGCGGGCAGAGGACGTGTCGATTGCCCAGTGGCTCGCTATTATGCAAGAGTGGCGCGCGCGATGATCCGGGCTGATCAGCCTACTTGCTTTCCATCAGAACTTCTCGTTAGCGTGTCATCGCGTAGTGATGGCACAATGCTTGACCGCACGTTAGGTGAGATACATCACCCGCAGGTAGTGGCACACCGACAGGCCTTTTGTCAGGCGAGCGGGGCCGCATATACGGATGTGGTGTATCAGCGGGTTGTCTATGGCGCAGGCCGCAGCTATGACCAGCTCTGCGAGGTCGATAGCGCTGCGACGACTCGCCATACTGCCGAGATGGTGGCAGACGGCCTCGTGACGCGCTCGCCTGGAGTGGGGCTATTGTTGCCAGTGGCCGATTGCGTGGCGACGGTGCTGTATGATCCGGTGCAGCGAGTGCTCGCGCTATTGCACCTGGGGCGGCATTCGACACTCTCACCACTGCTTATTCGGACAATTGATCGCCTCGTCCACGAAGGCTCTCGGGCAGAGGATATCATTGTCTGGATGAGCCCGAGCGCGCAGCGGCAGAGCTACGTCATGCAGTATTTCGACCAAATGGCTGACCCAGCCTGGCATTCTTTTTGCTCGCACGAAGCTGATGGTATCCATCTTGACCTGCAGGGCTTTAACGCTGCTGCGTGCCAGCGCGCGGGCATTGCGCCATGCAATATCCACATCTCGCCTGTCGATACAGTAACAAACCCCAACTACTTCTCGCACGCAGCGGGTGACACTGGTGGGCGGTTTGCGGTGCTGGCAATGATGCGAGAAAATTAACGGCAACCCGCAGATAGCCGAACGTCAAACTCCTCCGCGGTGTAACTGCGTCGGCTGCTCCCATATACCTTGCAATATATAATTACATCAGCTATTCTGTGATAAGAAAAGTTTGCCCATCAATCGACCGTGGGTGGATGCGAGAGAAGGAGTATGACTATGGGATGGTTCAAAAATTCGTTTGGCATTGGAGCTGGTGTAACGCTGGGAGATATGGCGGCTCAGACCGGTGTTGCTATGGCAGTTGATATTATTGATGGATCGACTAAGAAACTGCAGGATGACTATCGCATAGAGCATTTTGACCCAATTGTCCGCGACGATATTTCGCACATTATTGCACGTAGCGCGCTGAGTGAGATATCATATCCCTTTCCTACTGAGCTCGATTCCAATGCGAAGGCCGCGCAGCAGCCAGGGGAGCGGAAGAGCTTCGTGCGGCGGCATAAAATCGCCGTTGGCGTAACTGCTGCGCTTGTGCTGGTGGCAATATGCAACCCCAAGCAGAGCGCTATCGTATTGCTTATTGGGCTGTGGCTGCTGATTGTTGCCGTCGGCATCACCATATTCAAAAAAGCAAGCCACACTGCCACAGGCATGATGGTTGGTGCACTCAGTGCACCAAGGGAGCAGCTTATCAAGGATGGCCAGCAGTATTGGCATATTCGCGAATATGTGCGCCAAGCTCTGGCTGCATCTGAGCTCAGCCCACAAGATGCTGTACTAAAACTTAGTCGCACCCAACTTGGGCAGCAATTCCCAGACACAGTGGAAGAGATCGAGGCAAACGCCTTTTACTATAAGCAAAAACTGCAGCAATAAGTAAATAGAAGGAGCAACAGGCTAGTGATATCCTGGCCGATTCCTTAACCGCTTCAATGTTGTATATAAGCCCCGCAGTGTTGGTGTATGAGAGACGGCTGTTGGTTCTGGGATATTTCTGGGTTGTATTTGCATCGCGTGGAGTCGTACAGTCATACTAGCAACTATTGTAGCATCTTTAATTTTTATGCGTGGGGTCTTCGCCCAGCTTATCACGCAGCTTTGCTGGCACAGAATAGCCTTTCTCTCGGAGCTTAGCGAGGATACGTACCTGCTGCTCAGGTGAATAATATACAGTTGGGCGTCGACCCTGCTCTTTACGCGTTATACCGGTCAGATTATCCTCGCCTTCAGATTTTTCCTGATTAAGAACAGCAATAGCTCGTCGCACGGTCATGTCGTGTACACCAAGTGCTCTGGCGAGTTGCGGGCAGGTCATTTCTTCTTCTCGTGGAGGGAGGAGTGTATGAGTATCGGCGTTGTGGGGGCGAAAATGCTCTTGGAGGCTCAGAAGTTGTTTGGGTGTGATGAATGGGCGCATCGATTTGCCGCGTGGAGCGACAATGATCTCGCCAATCCTCTGGATAACTTGAGGATTCCTCAACGCTTTCTCGACCGCATGCGGTGTTATATCAAGGTGGCGAGAAGCCTGGCCAACGGATATAAGTGGCTCTGGGCCATGATGATAGACGCCATGGAGCCAGTTGTTGTTCGTCTGGTCGGCAGCGATACGCTGATGCACATCAGCAAGTGGGTTCGTGAGTGCATCATACATATACCAGGCAAAATGATGATCGGTCGATAGGGCAACACCACACGTCTCATCTTGCACAAGCTCAGCAAGATCGTGTTTTCTATACTCGTGCAATGGTTGATAGCTATTGCCCTGAGCCTGCGCGGCTTGTTCTACAGCTGGAGTATCAAAAACAAAGGCAACATCTGGATAGGTGATAACGGTACGAGCAGGCTGGGTGTCATGTGGTTGGATGGTTGCAATAAAGCGAAGGAGTTGCTGCGATGCAGATGTCTCTTGAATATGTTGTGACATATATGCCTGCGCCGGGTCGTGAGTAGAAAGGCCGAGATCATTCTCAAGCAAAAAGCGCAAAAGTTTGTGCAAGTCGTTGAGCTTTTCTACTTGAGCAGTATGACTGTCAAATACCTCGGGTAATTGTGCTGATTGCTGGGGTTTTTCCATACGCATTACCATACTATAGCATAGGTAATGGAAGCGTGTGTCGAGCCTACGTGTTTAGCGAACCGTTGCACCAAGCGATCGCCCTAGGTAAGCCGCCACTTGCTCGGCTTGCCGAGGCGAGAGGTGGTAGCCTCGCTTGTGAGATGGCTGGCCGTTTTGACGCCGCGCACGATATTGCTCGAGTGTTATGCCGAGGGTCTTAACAGCGTGATTAATCGTCGCGCGCGTCACATGGAGCCGCTTGGCAACAGTCGTGCAGAGCAGATACCCCGCCGGCGCAGGAGTAAAGAGCCCTTTTTCGCGTGCCCAGTTCTCGATCTCTCGCTGGTCGGTGGGCGAGTAGTAGCGGTATGATAGCCCAGTAGCCTTGTGGTACTCCTCGCCGTGGATATTGGCGCCAGCACCGTTAAGCTCATTAATGATACGCCGCACTGTATTGCCGCCAATGCCAAGCTTCTTGGCAACGCCGTTAAGCGTGCGATATCCCTCTGGTGGTGGGGTAGACTGAAGGTGTTCGGCAAGGGTCGCTACTTGGCGTGGCGTGAGGAGATGCTGCAATTCTGTACCACGCTGGGTGGTAGCGATTTTGCCAAGTTTTTTACGAATGACAGGATCATCCAGAGCTTTCTCGACAGTCAGTGGTGCAACCCTAAGCTCTCCGGCGGCGCGGTGGATAGTTACTTTGCCAAGTGAGCGCCGGGTTCGAGCCGTATGGTGCTGCTGCTCCATCTCCTTAGCCTCGGTGATGCGCGCCCGGGCATCGGCAATCGGATGAGTGAGTGCATCAACCATGCTTGCCGTAAAGCGCTGGCCATGAGGGAGCTCTAGGCCGCAGGCTGCGTCTTGCTTGATGAGAGCGAGCAATTCCTCCTTTGTGCAGCTCTCAAGCGATCCATGCTGCTCAGGACGACATTGCTGCGTCGCGTGCGTATCGAACACAAGCGTGATATCAGGGTAGATAGCCACTGTCCGGCCTGGTTGCTGGCACTCCTGACGCGGCGGTATTGTTATCATGTAGTGAGCGGGGTTGACTGATGCTTCTGTGTCGCTATGCTCAGAAGAGATAGATACATCACGCGTGTCATAGCCAAGGTCATTTGCAAGCAAAAATAACAGATACTGGCGGTCTTTCTCCAGCTGCGCTGCCTGCTCATTGTCTGGCGAGTGCTCGGGAGGGTAGGATGATGTGCGATGTTCCATAATAGAGTAGTGTATTATACATGATAGATTGCAGCTTTGTCAATAATATGACTGAGCGGTAGCACGCTATACCAAAACGTGGTACGATACGAGTACTCTTATTTTCCAAAGAGACATACCATAAGCAAAAATACGAGGTACTATGCAGGCAAACCAATCATCAGCTCAGTCATCTGACAAGCCCACGCCGATTGACGGCGCACGTCTTGTCTCGCTCATTAATGCACTCCGCAAACTCCCCTGGCCAATGACGTATGATGTGTACGATAGTCTCGTCCAAGAATTTGGTTGGCAGCTCGTTAAGCCACGTGAGCAAGAGCCGCAGACGGGGCATGAGCAGTGTATGCATTATGATGGTCGCATGCCACTGCTTGCTACAATAGAAAATGACGTTGTAACGTCGGTGGCGAGTAGCCCAGTTATCGATATGATTCACCAATTACCAGCAGACGCGTGCCGCACACTCTACGACGAATACTGCGCAGCTGGCACAGCGGCCTGGGGCTGGCCGACCGATGTACGACATACAGGTCATCTCACTGGTACGGTGTGGAAGGGTTTTGCTCCACAAACACCAGCTTCGCGGGAGCACGTTAGTATCAATCTCAACGAGGAGGACAAGACAATCATGTTTGTCCTTGCTAGCGAGCAAACTGGTGCACCGTCCGATGGTGCCCGCCGCCCGCGCACGATTCGTCCCTATCCTGGCCCTGATCCATTGCCGCGCCTGGAGAGTGAGCTACATGAGGAGACATACTTCTCTCCAGAGCAATTCACCGCCTGGATCGATCGCATCCTGCACCAGCCATGGCCTCTGTCTTTGCAGCAGCTTGATACCACAATGCAGAGCCAGGGTTGGCAGCTCATGAAGCAAGAGGAGAATACCTGGTGGTATTATGATGGGCCACTGCGGGTTATGGTGTCTGGCGAGGGCAGCACTGTATCTATGGTAGTGGCATGGTTTGCTAATGGTTCACCCACGGCAGCCTGTCTTGATCTCTATCGCCAATATAGGCAGGCTGGGCAGGAAGCCTGGGGCGAGCCAGGCGACGAGGTGGACGAAGCCGAGCATGCCGCAGAAGGTCTTGCTATCTCAACCATCTGGACAACCAACCAAGATAGTACCATCACCCTGATGCAGAGCACGGATAAGCTCTATGTGCTGATTACTGTTGCTACTCGGCCGTAGGGTGTTCCATGATACTCGTGCGATAGAACCAAAAGTGATATAGTATAAGGCACCTCATGAGATATAGACAGTAGTACAAGGATGATATATGAAGAAAAAACAATCATCGCAAATACGGAAAAAGCCTCCAGTAGCGTCATTGGAGAGTCCCACAGCGCTTATTGAGTGGATTGATGCGATCAGAGCTATGCCATGGTCATCAGCTTGGTCTGAGATAGCGGCACTGGTCTCCTCGTATGGATGGAAGGCAAAGCTGGATGATGAGAGAAATGAAGAACATTCGCTTGTTTTTGAAGATGCTACTGGGCACACAGTCATCGTTCAATGTAGTGACGACGAAAGCCGCTATAGCATCACGCGTACTGTCGCTCACGCAAAGAATAAACGGTTGCAGCGCAAATCCTACGATGAATACCTCCAAGCGGCCCATGCCGCGTGGGGCAAGCCAAAAGAATATACTGATTACGGCAAATATGCACCGCGTGAGACAGTTTCATATCAGTGGCGATTTTTTCCTATCAAGGATGAGATTTCTTGTGCCAGAGATATTGATATCATACAGCAAACATGCACGATTGATTTTAGCCCAGTAGACACAAAAGCAAAGCAGTGGGACATCAAGGTATCATTGTATGTTGAGAGGAATCTCTCCACGCAGCAATCACCACCGCACATGACAGGGCGTGGTTGGGTGGCAGCACTGAGCTGGCTTGCGGCATTGCCATGGCCATTGTTTGAATATGAGCTTGAAGCTATTCAATCATCATTGGGATGGCATTGGTATAGAGATACGACGTATGATGATTGGCACGGTAATGTCCTTGTTAAAGACACGGTAGGGAATGAGGATGAAGTCGGCGGAAAACGGCTGGTACGTGATCTGATTCTTGAGTATCGCTTGCCTGGTGACGCAAGAAAAAATGAGATACGAGGTCTGCTCATCGAATATTATCAAGCAGCAACCAATGTATGGGGTATTGCAACACCCCAACAGTCATCATTTGACTCATCACTATGCTGGCAGTGGAAAGTGTCAACTGGTGTTGTCATTACGCTTGGTATGCGGCCTGCAACTCCTGATGATTATGACCAGGGGCTGCCGTCGAGCTATGTTTTGTACACAATCATCGCCACAGATACAAAGCAGCAGAATCGAACAAACAATCCATATGGTGTTATGTCACCTCCAGCAATATCTCCAGCGCCAGCCACGGCTCACCAAGCATGGGATATCTTTGAAGAGGAGTTATATAAAACATTACGTCAGGTAAGTGCGCAGCCGCGTCACTACGCGTTGCTGTTTGATAGCGATGAAACAGAGCTCCAGTGGAAGAATAATATCATTACACTTGCCAGCCAGGGGATTAACAATGCGACGGCGATGGTAATTAGGATAAGTGGCCTTCCGTATGAGACAGAAAAAAGCCAGCTACAAGCGTGCGGTTTTGTTGAGGACGTTGAGAGGTACTGCTTGGAATGTCAATTGCCGCAAGCTGCTACCAAAGAGCAACTGCGTGCGGCTGCTCATGGGTGCGTTATCTGGCTCCGCGATACCCGAGGTATAAACTCGCCAAGCCGGTTACTGGTATGGACAGTACAAATTCCAGAGATTGAGATGGATATCTGGTGGCAGCAGCGAAAGGATGCAATTGATCCTGGTCAGCTCTCTATTGCCAACGATCATTTACTGCACGCTGGTGTGCGCAGTGTCAATCTGCATCCCGATCATGAAGCGGTTTATCGCCAGTATAGCGAGAAGTTCTCCACACTTGATCTCACGCAAATACCCAGGGATTATGGCCTCTCATCCCGTCTCGAGAGCGATGTGTTAGGGTGGTTTTATGGTATCGGGTCGCTATCGTGGCCCATGACAAAGCATGAGGTATTAGATGCTATTCGACAGGAGCTTGATTGGGAGATAGATACGCAGCCAGGATGTGTCAATAACGTTATTCACCTTGTATCTCCAGCGCAGCACCGTCGAAGCATTACTTGTGAAGACAAGCGGAATGTGATGAGCTTTTCCGTTGATGGGCTATCACCTGCTGAGGCGCAGGCGTTCTATGCTTACTGCACTGAGTATGGCGCGACTGTCTGGGGTGGAGTAGACTCATCGTACAGTACACCCCGGCAAAATATGATCACATGGTGCCGTCATTATGTGAAGGATAAGCAGATTATTCGTGAGTCTTGCACGCTGTGGCATCATAAAACAAAACAGCAGCAGAGTGTCTCTATAACACTTAATATACAACAAGTTGCACAAGCGAAATATCATGACTACATGACTCCACGCAGTTTTGTCAATATAATCAATTGGTTTAACGAGCTGACAAAGCCATCAATGAGGCCAAACTTCACAGCGGTGAGCAACGTGTTTGGATGGTATAGTCATCGAATTACCGAGTCAAGCCAGTTTGGTGTGCTTGCTGCGATCGATTGGCCAGATGAAGATAACCCTGATGAATATACCCTTTCGTTCACGTTCCAACTGCCAGATGGTATGAGTACTGACGACGTTCATACACTATGGCAGACGTATGTTGAGGCGGGTAATCACGCATGGGGCACGGCGCAGCTGCAACGAGATGGTGACATCGCGCAATGGATTATGCCATCTCGGGATATGCCATCATACAAGCGCTTAACACTTGGCGTGAGACCACCGACTAAAGCAGATCATACCGTGGAGCTTTTCTCAGAGTCAATCTTGTATGCAAAGTTTGAGGTTGTGTGGTATGAGTGGCATAATCCAGCGTTAGATACAACGCTCGCAAGCGACACATCGCTAACTGCTGACTTTGTTTACCCAACATGGGAGGCGTTTGAGGATGCGTTATATCAGACACTGCAGTCGTTTTGCACGCAGCCGCGGCAGTATGCCATAATGGTAGATGATGCAATGGAAAGCTGGAAACAACGGACTGCCATACACTTGAAAGGCCTAGGGGTGGTCGATGACGCGCATGTAGTCATCTCATTTGATGGATGTACAAGACGAACTGGCTTTACTCAACTAACAAATGATGAGCAACAACAATTATGCGCACTTGGATTCAGAAAAGGTAAGTATGACTGGGAGTGCCACGTGCCAAGAGCCGCTTCTGACCAAGCACTACGTGCAGCAGCACATGGTTGCGTCGTACGTTTACGCGATATAAGCGGCATTACGTCGCCAGCCGACATGCTTAATTGGACGTGGCAACTGCCACAGCTTGAGCCTGCAAGTCGTCAACTTGCTACTGCTCAGCTTGATAGCGGCCAGCCGTATATGATCAATTTTGATCTTGCCCGTCTTGGGGTGCAGCAGCATAACGCACAAGGTGCGCCTGGTTTTCGCACATACTGGCTCATGAAAAAGCAGTTCGATGCCAAGATGCAGGTATATCTCACCCCAGAGCAATATACTGCTCAAGTCAATCGTATTTTGAGCCAGGTGTGGCCGCTATCCATGGAGCAGTTTGATGACGCGATGCGACAGCAGGGCTGGCGGATAATGAGCATAATGCCCCATATGAAGGCGGTACGGTGGTATCATGATGGGGAACTGTCGATGCAGGTGTCTAGTCATAAGGGTATTGTCACTCAGGTAACGATATGTTTTGCAAGTCAGTTACCCGTCATGGATTGTCTCGGCCTTTATCGTTGCTATGCGCAGGCTGGGCGCGCAGCGTGGGGTGAGCCAGTCGATGGTGATAATGTAGGTGAGATTGAACACATCACAAAGGATATACGTATCTCAACCACCTGGAGAACTGACATGGGCGATACAATCACCCTTGTGCAGCGTGCGGATCAGCTTGATGCGTCAATTGATATTGCCAAGCGGCAGCAGCCCAAGACACCCTAACTCGCCCCATGCTATAATACCCCTATGACCAAACAACACGCCTACATCACCACTGCTATTCCTTATGTCAACGGTAAGCCGCATATTGGCAATGCGCTCGACTATCTCCTGGCCGATATCTGGGCGCGCTATCAGAAGCAAAATGGCCACGAGGTACGCTTCCAAGTTGGCACAGACGAACACGGTAATAAAATTGCTGCCAAGGCTCAGGCGAATGGGCTCGACCCACAGGGCTATGTGGACAGCATGTATGGCAACTTCAAAGTCTTGATGGAGGCAGTTGGTGCAGAATACACTGACTTTATTCGCACGACTGACCCACACCACGTCGCAGCAGTGCAGTACATCTGGCAGCGGCTTGCTCAGGCGGGGCTGATCTACAAGCATACCTATGAGGGCTGGTACTGCGTGGGGCATGAGGCATTCTTTACCGACAAGGAAGTCCACGAGACGAATGGTATATGTCCTGATCACCAGACGCCGTATGAGCGCGTCTCAGAGGAGAACTACTACCTCAAAGCGAGTGCCTTTACCGAGCAAATTCGCCAAGCTATTACTGAGGGACGGATGAAAATCGTGCCTGAGTTCCGCAAAAATGAGTTCCTCGAGCTTATTAAAAATGGTGTCCAAGATGTCTCGATTAGCCGTCCGCGCAAGACACTGAGCTGGGGCGTACCAGTGCCAGGCGACGACAGCCAGGTGATGTACGTCTGGCTCGATGCCTTAGCCAACTACATTACGGTGCTGGGCTATCCAGATAGGGCCGAGTGGCAGGCGTATTGGCCAGCCGATGTACAAGTCATTGGCAAGGATATCTTGCGCTTCCACGCGGGAATCTGGCCCGCTATGTTGCTCGGGCTTGATCTCCCACTACCTAAGACACTACTCGTCCACGGCTTCGTTCACGTTGGGGGTAGCAAGATGAGCAAAACAGTCGGCAATGTGGTCGACCCAATGGAAATTATCCAGAGCTATGGGGCTGATGCCTTCCGCTACTTCTTTGCTCGTCATATTCCTACCCAAGACGATGGGGACTTCACCTGGGAAAAATTTGAGAAGGCGTACAACGGCGAGCTCGGTAACGACCTCGGCAACCTCGTGCAACGGGTGGCAGCCATGCTGACGCGCTACCAAGCAGGAGTGATTGGCGATGCGCCGCAAGCTGAGCACGATATGACCATCTACCGCGACATGATGCAGCGACTGGAGTTCGACAAAGCACTCGATGAAGTATGGAGCTCCGTCCGTAGCCTCAACCAATACCTTGAGCGGGTCAAACCATGGGAGATCGCCAAGCGCCGCGCGACCGACCACGATGCCGAGTCGCACCTGAGCGAAGTCTTAGCCTATGCGGCCAGTACTTTGCTGCAGATTGCCGATGAGCTTGTGCCATTCATGCCTGCCACCGCTCAGGCTATTCACACTATCTTTGGCACTGGTGTTGTGCCAACCGACGTCCCACCACTGTTCCCGAAGCGCTATATTCACACTCCCGACCCACGAGCTCACGCCGCCTCATAAACAAAGGAGTAAGCTATGACAAGTAACACGACACATACTCTTGGCAGTACGCCGCCCATGCCACGCCTTATCGACTCACACTGCCACCTACACGATAGCGAGTTCTACGACGATACAGCACGCGAGGCAGCCTACCAGCAGGCTGTCCAGGCTGGTATTGCCATAATCTGCGTTGGGACGGATGTGCGCAGCTCGCGTCAGGCGGTGCAGTTTGCCCTGGCGCGCGACCACTGCTATGTAGCGGTTGGTATTCATCCCCATGATGCTGAGGCAGCGGGTGAGGCAGGCATTGCCGCTATCCGGGAGCTTCTCGCTGAGAAGCCACTCCGGCAGGGCCGGCCCGTCATTGTGGGGGTAGGGGAAATTGGCCTGGATTATTTTTATGACAATAGCGCCCGCCCAGCGCAGCAGCAGTGCCTCCAGGCACAGCTGCAGCTCGCGGCGGAGTTTCAGCGGCCCGTTAGCTTCCACGTGCGCGACGAAAAGCAAGCGCACGGCGCAGTGTGGCAGGACTTTTGGCCTATCTACGATGCCCAGCCAGTGCGCGGCGTCTTGCATAGCTTTACCGATACCCAGGCTCAGCTTGAGCAGGGCCGTGCTCGCGGCTTATCTATTGGCGTCAATGGCATCAGCACCTTCACAAAAGACAGTGCTCAGCAGCGGCTCTACACCGATCTCCCGCTCGATGCCATACTGCTTGAGACCGATGCTCCCTTCTTGACTCCGGTACCCTTCCGTGGTAGAATCAATCTACCGGCTTATGTGGAGGAGGTAGCCCGCGACCAAGCAGCCAAGAAAGGCCTGCCCGTTGCGCGCATCGCCACCACCACAACGGCAAATGTACAAAGGTTATTTCATATATGAGCGGTGAGAGTTTTTCGATAGATCACACACCACAACAACAGCCCACACATAAGGGCGATGCGACGCAGGAGTCAAAATCCCAAGGCGATGAGAGTCGCTCGGGTATCATGTCGTATGAGGATCTTAAACGGCTCGAGAAGGCCGCCCGCGTCAAAGAAGAGCTTGCTCGGGTAGCGAAGATATATGACGGTGACGCAGACGACCTAGTGGGTGAGAAAAAAGTCAAGGCTATCTCTCCTGAGGAGGCTTACCGTCAGAATATAGAGTACGCCAAAGGTGTCACGAACCTTGTCTTGAAGATGCGTGAGTATGTTCTCGCGACGAGAGGAAGTAATAGAGCGGAGGATTATCTAACACAAAAGGCAGAAGACGCGGCTCATGTTCTAGGCCATGGTAACCCTGGAACGCTGAACGGTGATTTTGATCCGGCCAAATGGAATGATGCAATTAATGATAGTGATGAATATAGTGACGACAACGCACGTAGTGAGCCAACATCGCCATATTCAGAAAGGCAAAATTATCCATCAAATGGGAACGGCGACAGTAGCAATGTGGTAGATCTATCACAGTACGCAGCAAGACGAGCACATCGTAGTGCAGCTACGGCTACAGCTCCATCTCCTCATAGCGGTTATTACTCCGGGGGGCGTGCTGCCTAGTGAAAAAGCCAAGCTCACTCCTTGGCAAGGCCTACGCGCTGCTGGCGGGCGATACCAGTGTTGGTAAGTCGAAGAAGCGGCCGTTTAAACGCTATACCGAGCGCGAGCTCATCACGCTGGAGAGCGAGATTGGAGCAGAGCTATTTGGCCCAGTCGAGAAGGGGCGGCACCGCGAGTTCTTTTGCCTAGACGAAAAAACTTGGATCTGGCACGAAGAGTGGACAGATGAGAAGCGTCATATCCAGACCAATACTATCCGCTACGAGATTAACGACCAAGGCATCCTCAAAGCACAAGAGGGTGCTCGCTACAGCTACCTGACCGGTGATGAACTACGTAATTTTGTCATGGCGACGCGCCTCTATTATGAGCGGGTGGCGCGCGAGATTTACCGCGTTGACCCCAATACTGGCCAGCGTTTCGCCGATCCGGACTAGAGTGCTATACTAATTGGAGTGAAACCAGAGATGATATATTGCGACCACGCAGCGGCCACGCCGATGGATGACCGTGTTTTGGCAGCGATGCAGCCTTACTTTGCAGAGCAGTTTTTTAACCCGTCCAGTCCTTATGCACCGGCAGTAGCGGTGCGACAGGCCTATCGCCAGGCAAAGCACCGTCTTGCGGTGGCGCTGGGCGGCAAGCCAGATGAGATTATTATGACGGCTGGTGCAACAGAGTCGATTAACCTCATGTTTGCTGGCGTACACGGCCATGTGGTAACGGCAAATATTGAGCACCACGCCGTGTTGGCAGCAGCGTACCAGCATGATGTGACAGTGGTGAAAGCGAACCCAAAGGGTGTGGTGACACCTGAAGCGATAGCCCAGGCGATTCGTCCAGAGACAGTACTCGTCAGTATTGCTCTAGCCAACAATGAGCTGGGAACGATCCAGCCACTGCGGGCAATTGCCGCAGTGGTAGCCCGTGAGCGCCAACGACGACTCGAAGCAGGTGAGTCAACGCCGCTCTACCTCCATAGTGATGCCTCGCAGGGGGCAGGTCAGCTCGATATTAATGTGGCGCGCCTTGGCGTGGATGCACTAACGCTTAATGCAGGCAAGATATATGGCCCTAAGCAAGTTGGCCTCTTGTGGCTGGCTAGCCAGGTGCGGCTTGATCCGCTCATCGTTGGCGGCGGGCAAGAGCGTGGCTTGCGCAGTGGAACAGAGAATGTGGCCGGTGCGGTCGGCTTTGCAGCGGCGCTTGAATATGCCCAAGCACACCGCAAATCTGAGGCGCAGCGCCTTGAGCGTCTGCGCAACAGTATGCAGCGCACGCTATGTGAGCACATCCCCACAGCGGTCGTCTCGGGTGATATGAAGCACCGCTTGGCGGGGCATCTACACATCTCGTTCCCGGGGGTAGATGCCGAGCGGCTCATTTTCTTACTTGAGCGCGATGGTGTGCTCGTGGCGACTGGCAGCGCCTGTGCGGCCAATAAGGGTTTGCGCAGCCATGTCCTCACCGCGATTGGCCTGCCGCCAGAGGTAGCCGACGGAAGTCTACGCATCAGCCTGGGGCGGCTCTCGACCGAGGAGAATTGCCAGCGCGCGGCGCAGTGCATCATTGCAGTGGTGCAGCACGAGCAGCAGCGGATGAAGGGAGCGCAGCGATGAAGTTATTACGCTGGCTTGCCGGGATATTTATCGCCCTGATGCTTCTCGTTTGGCTTGGTGGGCGCTGGCTGACGCGCGACGACCTTGCCGCGTGCCAAGCAGCCCCGAGTAGTGCTGAGCAGTGCCAGGCTGCTGATGCTATTGTGGCAGTGAGTGGTGGCGATACCCAGGCCCGCACCGCCGAAGCGATTCGCCTCTACCAAAATGGATGGGCACGCTTCATCGTCTTCTCAGGTGCTGCCGCCGATAAGACTGGCCCCAGCAACGCCGAGGCAATGCGCCGCCAAGCCGTGGCGGCAGGTGTGCCCGACCGTGCCATCCTCACCGAGGAACTAAGCGAAACCACCCGCCAAAATGCCAAAAAAACTGGCCAGCTCCTCCGTCAAAAGAATATCGACTCGATTATCCTCGTCACCAGTGCCTACCACTCGCGCCGCGTTGCGCTGGAGTTTGGCCAGTATGTGCCGCATATCACTATGCGCAGCCACCCTGTCGCCACCGACCGGCAGTGGTCAGACACCTGGTGGCTCACGCCAAGTGGCTGGCAGCTGACGATCGAAGAGTTGGTGAAGATTGGCTGGTTTAAGGCGGTGCAACCATGACGCAGCGTGTCTTTGTCGGGATGAGTGGTGGAGTGGACAGCAGTCTCACCGCAGCACTGCTGGTTGAGCAGGGCTACGACGTGACCGGTGTGTATATGAAAAACTGGAGCCAAGACCTACCTGGTATGCAGTGCCCCTGGGCGGAAGACTTAGCTGATGCCAAGCGAGTCGCAGTGCAGCTGGGTATCGACTTTATCGTTTTTGATTTTGAGCACAACTACAAGCACAAGGTAGTAGACTACATGCTAGCCGAATACCAAGCTGGGCGCACACCAAATCCCGACATTATGTGCAATCAAGAGATTAAGTTTCGGCTTTTTCTCGATACAGCGCGCGAGCGTGGGGCTGACCTCATTGCTACTGGCCATTATGCGCAGACCGGTGGCGCATGTGCAGAGGATGACAGCGCGGCGACTAATCAAGAACATTCATTCCAGCCTGATCGCCTCTACCGCGCGACCGACGCAGCCAAAGACCAGACCTACTTCCTCTACCGCGTGACGAGTGATGCACTCCAGCATACACTCTTCCCGCTTGGTGGCTATACCAAGCAGCAGGTGCGACATATGGCTACTGAGCGTGGCCTCTGGACAGCGGGCAAGCAGGAATCGATGGGAGTGTGCTTTGTTGGTAATGTCGGCATGCGAGATTTCCTAAGCCAATATATATCCACTCGCCCGGGCGATATTATCGACAAGCAAACGGGGGCAGTGCTAGGCCAGCACGATGGTGCGATCTTTTACACCCTGGGCCAGCGCCATGGGCTGGATGTCGGCGGCGGCTTACCCTATTACGTCGTGGGTAAGGACATGGCAGCAAATGTAGTATACGTGAGCCGCAATATGAATGATGAAGCAATGTGGCGTCATAATGTGTTGGTGGGCGATTTGCACTGGATTCATGGTGCACCAGCGGCGAGCGACCAGCTGACCGTCCGCCTGCGCCATCGTGGCCAGCTGAGGTCATGCACGCTGCGGTATGACTCAGCCCAGGCTCAAGCCACTCTCCACCTCAGTGACCCTGAGCGGGCCGTGGCAGCCGGCCAGTCAGCCGTGATCTACCGCGGGACAGAGTGTCTTGGCGGAGGGATTGTCGTCGATTCCGTGGCTTTATAGCTGCTTATTACCTCAACAATGAGTGAAAACAGAGAGGCTATTCTGCAAGGCATGCTTTTTCCCTTTAAGTATCAGGAAATATGTCGCACGACCATTCAGAAGTAACTCTGTTGACAACCCAAACAGCAGTTTCGTATACTGACACTTATAGACAACCATAAGGGGGATTATTATGAGGGTAAAACACACTCACTCTCGGATGAGAGTTATTGCTGCGGCGGCAGTCGTCGTTGGTGGCATTGGGCTTGTGGGGCCGCAGCTTGTGGCGCATCAGGCGTATGCTGATGCTGACACTACCGCACCAGTCTTTACGCCAGCCAAGCCAGAGAAGCTCGTGGCGCGAGCGGGTCGCTCAATTGTCGATGCTGTGCATACTGTGGCAGCAAATGATGGAGCGGACGGAACAGGTATTAATAGCGATGGCGTGGTTATTGACGCAAAAAACCTTGACCTTGCAAACCCAAAACCAGGCACATATACAATTACCTACCGCGCGGTTGATAATGCCAACAATAAAGCAGAGGTAACGCGCGAGGTAGAGATCACAACCACTGAAAAGCTCGAAGCGAAGCTAGCTGAGCCGATGGTACTGGATGGCTACAGTCCACACACCAGGGCGGAGGCAATATCCAAGCAGGTTATTGCTCGTGCTGTGGTGGCTGATGAGACATCTCCTCAGGCTGTAATCGACAAAGCATTGCAAGAGCTTCAGCAAGCAATCGATGACCTCCGCGTCGACCACACCGATTACGACAAAGCCAAGCAAGAGCTTGCTGCTGTGCCAGCCTATGTTGCAGCAGACAAGGATGTTGCTGCAGCAGCGACAGAGGCAGATCGCCTGGCAAATCTCAAAGCAACCACAACGCCAGAGCTTGCCAAAGCGACGAAGGCGCTCACCGCTGCTATAGCCACGGCCACCCAGGAGGAACAAGCGCGCCAAAAGACCGCCACGCAAGCCGTTGATGCACTCGAAGCCAAGCCGGATCTTGCATTGCTTGCAACAACCCAAACAGTGGTCGATACTGTTAAAGATAATGCAGCCAAGGCAGCACTGCAGCGGCGAGTTGACGCAATCCGCACTGCGCTGCAACCACAGCAACCACAGCAAGCTGCCGCCGCACCAAAGACGGCAGCCCACACGCCCAAGCAGACGCATTCTGTAGCAGCTGCGCTTGCTGACACTGGTGCCAACCTTTGGCTCCTTGGCGGGGCGGGCGTTGCTCTCGTTGGTGGGGCAGTTGGCCTGTGGCGTTATCGCAACAAGCTATTCAAGCGTTAGCAATAGTATAACATCGCAAAAATCGGCTTGGATGAGTCGATTTTTGTATAGTAGTGTTTCAAGTGGTAGCACGCTTCGCTATGGAGAGCTTTTATAATCACACCACCAAAGATGCATAGGGCAGTGCGTCCGTGCTATAATACCCCCTATGAATGCTCAAGATATCCGCAACAAATACCTCGAATTTTATGCCAAGCAGCAGCACGCCATCATCAAGCGGGCCCCGCTCATCCTAACCGACGATCCGACGACACTCTTTACTGGTGCGGGCATGCAGCCGATGATCCCATACCTGCTGGGTGAGACACACCCACAGGGCAAGCGCATCGCCGACTCGCAGACGTGCTTGCGTGCTCAAGACATTGACGATATTGGCGACAATCGCCACACTACCTTCTTTGAGATGCTCGGCAACTGGAGCCTGGGCGACTACTTTAAGAAAGAGCAGATTACGTGGATGTGGACATTCCTCACCGAGGAAGTAGGGCTCGACCCAAATCGCCTGTATGTAACGTGTTTCATTGGTGCGCCCGAGTACAATATTGCCAAAGACACCGAAGCAGCCGAGCTGTGGCGGCAGAAATTTGCAGAAAAGGGGATCGAAGCTAGGAGTGCCGACATCGGCAGCGAAGAGCACGGCGCGGCCCGTGGCATCCAGTCAGGTGAGCGCATCTTCTACTATGACGGCAGCAAAAACTGGTGGAGCCGCAACGGCGGACCCGAGACGACACCAGTCGGTGACCCATGTGGGCCTGATAGCGAGATGTTTTATGAGTTTGATTTCATTGAGCACGACCCGAAGTTTGGTGAGCATTGCCATCCTAACTGCGACTGCGGGCGCTTTATGGAGATCGGCAACAACGTCTTTATGGCATACAAGAAGGTAGCCGAGGGACAGTTTGTTCCACTAGATAAGCCGAATATCGACCACGGCTCTGGCCTGGAGCGCATTGCGGCTGCGGCCAATAACGACCCCGATGTCTTTAAGATTAGCCTGATGTGGCCTATTATCAGCAAGCTTGAGCAGCTCAGCGGCAAGAGCTACACCTCGCATACCGAGAGTATGCGGGTGATTGCTGACCACCTGCGAGCGGCCACCTTCATGGCGGTCGATGGCTGCATCCCAAGCAACAAGGAGCAGGGCTATGTGATGCGCCGCCTCTTACGACGGGCTATCCGCTACAGCTTCGACCTTGGCATTGAGCAGAACTTTCTTGAGGCAGTAGTACCGGTGATTGCCGACTTATACGAGGCAGATTTCCCAGAGGTCAAAGCAGCGCGCGAGCAGATCATCGCTGTGCTCGTCAAGGAAGAAAAAGCCTTCCGGCAGACGCTCCGTAAGGGACTCAAGCAGATGCAGCAGTATGTCGCAGATGGCCTGACTGGTGCGGAGTTATTTACGCTATATGATACCTTTGGCTTCCCGGTAGAGCTCAGTACAGAGGAGGCATACAAGCAGGGGATCCCACTCTCTGAGGACTGGCGAGCAGAATTTGACACCAAAATGGCCGAGCAGCGCCAGCGCTCCAAGACGGCGCGTAAAGGGCAATTTAGCGGTGGGCTGGAAGGTCACGACCCAATTCATCTCAAGTACCACACGGCAACGCACCTGCTCGGGGCGGCGCTGCGCACGGTATTGAAAGCACCAGATTTGCAGCAGCATGGCAGCAACATCACCGCTCAACGCCTGCGCTTCGACTTCAACCACGATAAGCTCACCTCAGAGGAGAAGCAAGCAGTGGAAGACCAAGTTAATGCTTGGATCGAGGCAGACTTGCCTGTGAGCTTTGCCGTGTACCCAACCGATGAAGCACTGAAGCTCGGTGCAATCGGTGCCTTTGGCGAACGCTATGGCGACACCGTCAAGGTCTACTCCATCGGCGAAGGTGATGAGCGCGTGAGCTTCGAAGTGTGCGGGGGCCCACACGTCGAGCATACTGGCGTCTTGGCCGAAGATGGCATGCGCTTCAAGATCACCAAGGAAGAGTCGAGCTCGGCCGGTATCCGTCGGATTAAGGCAGTTTTGCGTGAGCGCTAGCAGATAAACAGGAATAAACAATACAACACCAGTAACATATTTACTGGTGTTGTTGTGTTGGCATTAATAACACCTACAAGGGCGCGGAAGAGGGGGGTGCGGCCCTACTGGAGAGCGCAGCGCTCAGCAATCATATCCTCTGTTAGCTGGGCGATAGTGTTGCTTAGCTCTGCGACGTCTGGCTCAACATATGTACGGCGACGCTGCGAGGTTGTTTCGTTATGATCATAAAAGCAGGCAAGTGTGGTATATTCTAAGTCGTCACTGGTAATACGGCAAGTCACTGGTGCGTCGAGCTCATCACAGCTGTAGGGTATTTTTAGATTTGCTGTAATGCCCATAGCAAGCTGACCAAGCCGACGTATTGTCAGTGCAAGACGCACACCAGACCACTGTTCACCTTTGAGGATAATATCATTATAGCAGTAGGTCACATCGCGGCGAACTTGCTCAGGATTGGCCGTAGGGAGAACCGCTGTATCGAGGAGAGTCTGGAGGTCGATAGCGGTTGTGTCGCGGTGGGTTGCGTAATACCGGAATAATTCCGAATCATCATGATCAAGCGGGCGCGAGCGGTCGAGTAAGCGTGCCACGTGGTTGTGAGTGATAGGCATCTGGCTAGGGTCGGTCCGGTTATACCAGTATTGCCGATTATCCGCCAGTGTTAGTGCAAAAGAATGATGCTTATCAGGGTCGGCAAAGGCGAGATGGCCAGCGGTCAGGCCAGTGGCATCAGCTGTGAGGTCAACAGCCAATGTACCACCTTCGTTATAGCGCCCAAAGGGAGCTTGGTAAGCTATCGTTGTTTCGTCGGGCGTGGCATGGTGTGCCTCGAGCGCCGTAACCGTTTCGTACAGGTGGCGGCCAAGCAGAGTAAGCTCGGTCGGCTCGTAGTTCTCAAGCGGAAAGATGCCGATAGGCACGGCATCGACTGGCTCGCGATTGGTCATAGTGAGCGTATTGTACAGTGGTTACCTCTGTTTTGTCAAGAAGGCGTTACCACTGTATGATGTTTCTGCAATGTTTCTCAATAACGACACTTGCAGTGCTTGATGCAAACTGAATCATTTTATCATAAATTCGCCAATAATCACCGTTTAGGGCTAGCAGGCAGGCCTGTATATGGTATATAATAGAGACGATTATGGTTTTCGATCGATTTCTTACCCGAGCAGATAACAGCACTAGCGAATGCCTCGTTGGCCTTGATATTGGGACGGAGTACGTTAAGGCGCTGCTTGCCCGGGTTAATGGTGAGGAGATTGAGATCATTGGTGTGGGACGCAAGCACCAAGACCGCAGCGATATGCACTCGGGTGCGATTGCCGACATTGCCGCAGTCGTGCGCAACTGCGAAGATGCTCTGGCCCAAGCCGAGTCTGAGGCTGGCATACAGGCGCGCCGTGCAGTGATTGGCATTGCTGGCGAGCTTGTGAAGGGCGTGACAAATACCATTCGCTATCGTCGTCCGCAGCCCGATCGTCCACTAGATGAGACCGAAATGGAATTCATCATCGAGAAGGTGCAAGACCGCGCTGCCGTCAAGGCGCAGCGGCAGATCGCTCTCGAGACAGGCAACCAAGATGTGGAGGTAAAGCTCGTCAACTCTGCACTTGTCAGTATTCATATTGATGGCTACAAGGTCAGCAACCCGATTAGCTTCCAGGGTAAGGATGTAGCGGTGCAGATATACACGGCGTTTGCTCCTATGGTGCACATTGGTGCGCTCGAGCGCGTGGCTGATGAGCTGGCGCTCGACCTCGTGGCGGTGGCAGCTGAGCCCTTTGCGGTAAGCCGGAGCGTACTAGGTACAGATGCGAATAGCTCATTTACGGCTATTCTTGCCGACGTTGGTGGCGGTACGACAGATATTGCGGTAGTAAATGATGGTGGCGTGGAAGGGACGCGGATGTTTGGCATTGGTGGGCGCAGCTTTACCAATACGATTGCCAACGAGTGTGCCATTAACTACAACGAGGCTGAGAAGCTCAAGGTTGCGACTAATCACGAGCAGATGAAACAAGAACTCAAGCAGCATTTTGATACCGCAATTGATAAAACCCTCGATGTCTGGCTAGCAGGAGTCGACCTTGCTCTTAGCGAATTTAGCTCGGTTGATCACTTGCCTAATCGTATCTTGCTCTGCGGTGGTGGGGCGAGTCTTAAGCCACTAGTGGAAGCCCTCGAGACGCGCGATTGGTATACCGACCTCCCCTTTACACGCCGGCCAGTGGTGCAGCATATTAAGCCCGGTGACGTCTCGGGTGTGGTCGACCTGACGAACAAGGTCAGCGACCACTCATTTATCACTGCGATGGGCCTCCTGCGCGTGGGCTACGATACGATGATTGGGGCAAGCGAAACAGAAACACTACGCAATAAATTGAATAAAATGTTGAGGATCTAAATGCAAAAAGATGTCATTTATATCGATACTGAGGACGACATTACCGCTATCATTGGCAAGGTGAAGGACTCCTCGCAAAAAATCGTCGCACTTGTGCCACCCAAGCGGATTGGTGCTATGCAGAGTGCTGTCAACCTCAAGCTCGTCCAGCGCGCTGCCGAGCAAGCAGGTAAGCGGCTCGTCATTATCACTGGCAACCAAGCGCTCTCGACTTTGGCTGCTTCGGCAAGTATCCCCACGGCGCGAACATTGCAAAGCCGGCCGGAGATGGCTGAGATCCCAGCGCTCGAGGTCGATGACGAAGATGTCATTGATGGTAGTGAGCTCGAACCAGAAGATCCTGAGTCAGTAATGCCTGATACTTCTGTACCGGCTCGTCCTGCCACCCGCCCGGCTGCTCGCAAGACGCCAGATGACGACGACAAAGCAGCTGATACATCAGCTGCCTCAGACCTCAAGAAGAAGGTGAAGGTACCGGATTTCAACAAAATGCGCAAGAAGCTCTTGATCGGTGGTGCGGCACTCGTTGTCCTGATTGTTTTCTTGGTGTGGGCGATTTTCTTCGCACCACATGCGACCATCACTATCAAGGCTCGTACCTCTGATCTGCCGCTTAGTACCCGCGTTACAATCGGCGATTCGCTTGGCTCAAATTTGCAAGAAGGGACGATCAAGACGACGACCAAGACAACGCGCAAGACTATCTCAGTCGACTTCACTGCCACCGGCAAAGAAGATGTTGGTGCAAAGGCAACGGGGACGGTGCGCTTTACGCCTGCTTCGTTTGATGTTTTACGCAATGGAGCGACGATCGACGCTGGGACGACTATCACGTCCGAGAATGGTATGCAGTACAAGACGACATCGTCGGTGGTATTCGACTCTAACGCGTCGGGTGGCGACCTCATGCGAGGCCGCACAACAGAGGTCACTGCGGTAGAGAGTGGCACGAAGTACAATGGTGCATCGGGCACGGCCAAGGGCCCCTCTGGCTTCTCTGTCTCCTTCACGCATGATACTTCTGGTGGCACAGACAAGACAATTACCACAGTGCAGCGTAGTGACATTGAGCAGGCGAGAAATAGACTCCATAGCTCACTCGATAGCAATGGCGCCAAGCGCGAGCTTGCCTCACAGTTTAATGGTGACAGCTATATTATTCTGAATGATACCTTCAAGCAAAACGACAGCGACATCCAACCGAACGTCAAGGTGGGTGGCGAAGCAACCGACGGCAAAGCTCAGCTGACTGGTGCGGTGGAGTACTCCCTCTCGGCGATTGAGAAGCGCGAGGCAGGCATCTTCCTTGATGCATACTTCAAGCAACAGATTGACGGCAAGGCCAACCAGCAAGTCCATAGCAATGGCGTCAATAAGCTCTCGGTGACCAATGTTTCGGCTAATGGTAATGCCTACAATGCGACTATTACGACCAATGGCAAAATCGGTCCCAAAGTCGACGAGTCGGAGCTCAAAGACTACGCCAAGGGCAAGCGCTATGCCGAGATCCGCTCGCATGTCGAGAAGATTGAGGGAGTGAGCTCGGCCGATGTATCGTTCTCACCATTCTGGGTGCAATCAGCACCAAATGACACGAATCGGATAAAGGTGGTATTTGACCTCAATGAACAATAAACGAACATATTTAGCGCTTGATGTCGGCGAACGGCGGATTGGTGTTGCAATTGCCGATCCATCCGTGCGAATTGCGGTCGCATATGATACGATTGAAGTGGATGGTAGTGAACTTGAGCAGATCACTCAGCTGATTATGAGTGAGCGTGTTGGGGTGGTCGTCGTCGGCTACCCGCGCAATCAATCGGGCGAGCCTACGGCTCAAACCGCCTATGTTGAGCGGTTTGCAACCCAATTGACAGATATCGCGCCGCGCTTGGCATTTCAAGATGAGTCGCTCACCAGCGTACAGGCTGAGGAGTATCTTCGTGCTCAAGGAAAGCCGTATAGCAAGGGCGCTATCGATGCTGTCGCTGCCAGTATTATTTTGCAAGACTATTTGGAGACGCACTATGACTGATTTTCGCCGCCAGCCAGGCAGAGGCTTCCAGGTAGGGAATCCAAACCCACCAATGTCGCCACCACCAGCAGAACGCATCACACCACGGTCGGGGCGCTCGGCTGCTTCGGGGCGCAGTGCATCGCCGTATATGCGCCGCTCAGAGCCACATCGCCCAATGGTAGGGCAACAACAGCCACAATCGACACAATCTATCCAGCCGCAACCAGCACCGTCTTCTGAGCCGCAGCAGGCGTATGACCCCTACGCGTGGGTGAGTAGGCCTCAGCCTCAGTCTCAACCGCAGCCGCAACCAGCACCTCAGCCACAGCCTTACCGCGCACCAGCACCGTCTCGCGACACGTACGCAGTGCCAGTCCAGCAACCAGCATCACAATCTCAACCACAACCAGCCACCTCCTCAGTTGATGATTTTGCTGATGATGCGCTGCCTTCTGGGCTTGATGATGATAGCTTCTATGGCTTCGACGACGACCAGCCGCCGCAGCCCACGCCAGAGCCGCAGCGGGGAAGCTTGCTTGGTAATGATGACGTTTCGCCGCTCTTTGCCGATGACGCACCAAAGGGCCGGACGATTGGCTCTCAGAAAAAATCTCCACGCTACAATACTGAGCGGCCACGCCACGGGCGTCGCCGATGGCTGTGGTGGCTCAGCGGCATTGGATTGCTAATTTTACTCATCCTTGCAATAGCATACTGGTGGTATCATCAAAACCTGCAGCCGGTCGACCGGACCGACACCACGACCAAGACGATAACGATTGGTGAGGGCGACACGTTCAAGACCGTTGCTGCTACACTGAAAGAGCAGGGGTTGATTCGTGATGTTCGCGCCTTTGATATCTACACCCGCCTGTCGGGCTCGCGCAACCAACTCCATACTGGCGTATGTCAATTTAGCCCTGCGCAATCGTTGCCTGAGATCGTGACCAAGCTTTCGCAGGGGTGTCATGATAATCGCGTTGTTACATTCTTGCCAGGTGGTACTGTTGTCGATTCGCGCTACAAGCCGCAAGGCCAAGACGCCACCACGGCACTCAAGCGGGCTGGCTATAGCGAGGAATCGATCAAAGCTGCACTGGCCAAGACGTACGACAGCCCACTCTTTGCCAATAAGCCAGCTGGCACCTCGCTCGAGGGTTATATCTTTGGTGATACGTACTCTGTGCCGGCCAATCAAGGTCCAGAAGCGGCTCTCAAGGCAGCCTTCGCGCATATGTATGAGCAGATTCAAAATAATGGCTTGGTTGACAAATTTGCAGCCCAAAAGCTCAACCTCTACCAAGCTATCACCCTCGCCTCCATCATCCAGCGCGAGATGGGGTGTGGTGGTGCGAGCCAAGATTGCTACCAGATCCAGCGACAAATTGCCCAGGTCTTTTACAAGCGTTTGCGCGAGAACAAAGTGCTTGGCTCGGACGTAACCTTCATTTATGGGGCAGATGTTGCTGGCGTGAGTCCTAATGTCAATCTCGACTCGCCATACAATACACGCATCAAGCCAGGCTTGCCACCTGGGCCGATTGCCACACCTGGCCTCGGCGCGCTCAAAGCTGTGGCCGATCCAGCCCCGGGCAACTACGAGTTCTTCCTTGCTGGCGATGATGGCAATGTCTACTTTGCCAACACTGATGCTGAGCATCAGGCTAACATCAAGCAGCACTGTAAGAAGCTCTGTTCTGAGCTATAGATCCCAGCTGTAGGCTGCACCTATTCTCGCATATTCCTTAGTGATGTTAAAGCTACGTTTCGTGCTCTGACAGTAATATGCCGCACATAAACGTCGCTAGGCCAAAACTGTTGCAATTTTCACAAAATATCATCTCCCACCACTGTTGTAAACCATTGACTAAACTACAACCGCGTAGTAGAATGGATGGTAGCCAGTCGGGGAGTGATACTACGGGGAATGCAAGAGAGGGAAATTGCTCTACCAATGGCCTGCCTTTAAATGTCGTACGAGCACCGAAATCAATTTTTTTAATATCATAATAAAATCGGTCGACATGTGTGCTCCGTTCTCTTGCATAAGAGAAGAAAGACAGAGTGAGGTAGCAGCGCGCTAGTAATAGATGCGCAGGAGAACGATCATTCGTCAACAACAAGCAGCCGAGCAGGCTTCACAACTCGAACTTTCGCCTATTACCGTGCGGAGTCGGCGTCCGCGACCACTGTATAAGTCATTATCGCCGGTACGGACATCGGCCTATGTGGGGGTTTTTGTCCTAGTACTTTCACTCGTCGCCATGAGCTATCAGCCAATTTTGGCAGAGAACACCGCTCTAGCTAGTGCTGCACCTGTCAGTGCAACGCGCCAGACGGCAGCGACACCATCAGCAGATGGGGTAGATCAGCTCGTTGCAACCAATGTTGCTACATCAATTGCTGAGAGCACAAACCTCCCTGTCACCAACAACGTTGCCAACCTCTCGCAGTCAATTGCTGCAGAGAACTCGTTTACTCAAACCAGTGCTACGACGATTAACAAGCCGCAGATTGTTCAGCCAACAGCCGACAACCGTACCATTAAGAAATACACGACAGTTGCAGGCGATAGTGTGCCAAGCCTTGCTGATAAGTTCAAAATTAGCACACAGACTATCAAATGGGTTAACAAGCTCACCAGTGATGCGCTTGAGCCAGGCAAAGAGCTGACGATCTTGCCAGTCAATGGTATTCTCTATACCGTCAAAGACGGTGATACGCTCGACAGCATCGCTGCTAAATACAAAGCAGATAAGAACCAGCTCACTCTCTACAACGACCTTGAGCTGACTTCTACCCCTGCTAAGGGTTCGCAGCTTATCATCCCTGATGGCTCGTTGCCAACAGAGGAGCAGCCAGGCTATGTAGCGCCACGCTCGGGTGCTGCTGCTCGCGCAGCCAGCGCAACAACTGGCACAAACAGCTACAACGGCACTGGTGCCTACGGCGGTGCTGCTGGTACAGCTCATGCCTGGACAGGTGGCGGCGACGGTGGTGGCTACGCCTGGGGTAACTGTACTTTCTACGCTTACGAGCGCCGTCTTGAGCTCGGCCGGCCAATCGGCCGCCAGTGGGGCAATGCTGCTACCTGGGCTAGCTTCGCTCGCGCATCTGGCTACGGTGTTGGTACAACGCCAGCTGTTGGTGCAGTGATGCAAAATGGTGGTGGGTATGGCCACGTTGCTATCGTCGAGAGTGTTAACCCTGGTGTTTCGGTTACCATTAGCGAGATGAACGGCTTCCGCTGGGGCGGTGGATTCAATCGCGTTGGCTTCGGTAACATCCCATGGAACGAAGCAGTCGGTGGTCGCTACCAGTACATCTACTAATTCGATATACTAAGCCTTGTAAACACCTCTGTTGTCGCAGAGGTGTTTTTGGTATACTTAATAGTATATGTTTGTAGATACAGCAAAGGTAACAGTAGTAGCAGGTCGTGGTGGCGACGGTGCGGTGAGCTTTCGACATGAAATATACGTAGACAAAGGTGGACCCGATGGTGGAGATGGTGGTCGTGGTGGAGACGTTGTATTTGTCGCGACGGAGCAGCTCAATACCTTGCTCAAGTTTCGCTACAGACCAGAGCTCAAGGCAGAGCCCGGCGTTGCGGGTGGTAAGAAAAAGATGGCGGGCCGAGCTGGTAAGCCATTGATCGTCAAAGTGCCAGTCGGGACGCTGGTGAAGCGAGGTGATGTGGTGGTTGCCGACCTCGCTGAGGCAGGGCAAGAGGCGGTCATTGCCAAGGGTGGCGATGGTGGCTTTGGCAATGCGCACTTTAAATCTAGTGTGCGCCAAACGCCGCGCATGGCCGAGCTGGGCGAAGCAGGGGAGAGCTTTGAAGCGGAGCTGGAGCTGAAGTTATTAGCCGATGTTGGCCTGGTGGGCTTCCCAAATGCTGGTAAATCAACCTTCCTGAGCGTCGTGAGTAATGCTCGCCCAGAGATTGCGAACTACGAATTTACGACACTCACACCCAACCTTGGTGTGGCTGATATTGATGATGGTTCGATCCTGATTGCCGACATTCCTGGCCTGATTGAGGGAGCGAGCGAGGGCAAAGGTCTGGGCGATGCCTTCTTGCGCCACGTCGAGCGGACGGCTGTGCTCCTCCATCTTGTTGATGTGTATAGCAATGATGTAGCCGAGCGCTACCAGGCGATTCGCCACGAGCTGCAGCAATACAGCACCGAGCTCGCTCAGCGGCCAGAGGTCGTGGTGCTGACGAAGTGTGATGGGCTGGATGACGATATCGTCCAGATGCAGATAGATAGCTTGCGCCAGGTGGTTGATGAAGCAACGCCGATTTTTGCAATTTCCTCGATTGCTCATCAGGGGGTCGTTGATGTACTGAGAGCTTTGCGCCAGATAGTAGCAGCGGCGCGGGCGGCTGAAGCAGCAGCTGAAGAGGACGACGATTTTGCTGACGGCGAGGAGCTTGCGACCATTACGCTCGGTAGTCAAGCTGAGGCCGATGTCTGGGCGGTGCAACAACTGCAGGGCTATGCGGCGCAGCAGTGCGCCGAGGCGGCAGTAGAGAGCGGTCTCACTAACCCACGGGAGGATGGCGAGATGCCGCGGGTCTTTGCTGTGTCTGGCCAAAAGCTCGAGAAATTCGCTCGTCGCACGAACTTCGCCCAGTTCGAGGCAGTCAATCGCTTGCGTGACATCATGAAGCGCCTTGGTGTCACACACGAGCTCATCCGTCAAGGTGCGGAGGGCGACAGCATCGTGCAGATTGGCGATAGTCAGCCGTTCCCGCTCGTGGAGCAATAAAATACATTAATCAATCATATAATATACCACCTCTGTGCGAGGTGGTATATTTACTATAAAGCGGCAGCTTCCTATATTGTAATATCATCATCGTTGGCTGCTGCTCCGCTATTGTGGGTATAGTGGAATACCTCGAGCGCAGTACCTAGGCTATTGATCGATTGCTCTGCACCTTCTGCTTTAGCATGCATTATATCGGCTATGTCGGCAATCTTGTTGAGAGACACCAACATACTGCTGAGCATCTCCTGCATTCCACGTTGCAGCTGCTGGGCAAATGCTTTCTCGTATTCCTTATAATTTGGGTCTTCCTCATTTTTCTCATGGTAACGCCATTGGTCGGCTTTTTCTTTTAATTCATTGAATAGAGTGCGGAGCGCGTCAGTATGGTAGCCAAGTGTATCGACATTATCATGGCCAGTTCCGTGAGCATCGAGCTCCTTGAAGTTGATATCGGCATCGCTGCAGCACTTCTGTGCATCACTAAGAAATATAGCAAATGTAGTATCGTTGCTATCGTCTGATGCTGCCGCCTCAGTAGACTCTGTATCTAGATCGGTCGCTTGGTTTGTATGAGTTGTCTCATCATCAGTCGACAATACATCATCTCCATCTCCATCTTCATCTTCTGTTTCTCTTACAAGGACATCAAGCTGGTCGCGTACAGTCTGCAGCTGTGCATCAAATTCTTCGTAGAGATCTTTACCCTGTGCGCTGAGTAATGATTCGATGCTGCCAATATCATCCTCAAAAGGGGCATCATAATAATCAATATATTCCACCATATCATCAAGATTTTGTGGGCCTACGCTGTAAGCGGCTATTTCTTTTACTTTAGTTGCTGGACTATCGACTATGTCTGGTTTTTTCTTCCGTACTTTATCGGCATACTCTTTGATAACTGGTGCGCGGTCGACCAGCTTGGTGATGTCTGTAATAAGTTGTTCAGGTAGTTGTCCCTCATACGACGGCTCGTCGCGTGGTAGTGGATCACTACTGCCTTGGGGAGGGTGGTTGTTGTTGCTTCTCATGCCTTTACTGTAGCACATAGTGGCAAAATATGGTAATAAGTAGAGCAGTATTGCGAAGATGAACTATATAAGACCATAATCGCGCACAATAAGCGTAATTTGCTATACTATACCTATGGCACAAACATTCTTTTTCTACGACCTTGAGACGAGTGGCTTCCGGGCGCAGACGGATCGAATCATGCAGTTTGCCGGGCAGCGGACAGATATGGATTTGCAACCAATTGGCGAGCCATATAACTTTCTCGTGACGCTCAGCGACGATACTCTGCCAAGCCCCGACGCCCTGATGGTGACTGGCATCACGCCGCAAAAGACGCTAGAGGAGGGCTATAGCGAGGCAGAATGTGCGCGGATGGTGAGCGAGGAGATCTTCACACCAGGGACGATTGCTGTGGGGTTCAACAATGTGCGCTTTGACGATGAGTTTATCCGCCATTTGCTGTGGCGGAACTTTTATGATCCATATGAGTGGAGCTGGAAGGATGAGCGGAGCCGCTGGGATATGCTTGATGTCGTGCGGCTGACGCGGGCGCTGCGGCCAGATGGCATCAAGTGGCCAATGGATGCGAATGGTCAGCCTACCAACCGCCTGGAGCTCATTACTAAAGCTAATGGCATTGCACACGACAATGCACACGACGCCTTCGCTGATGTGGCAGCTCTGATAGAAGTAACGAAGCTAGTGAAGCGTGCTCAGCCTCAGCTCTTTGACTATCTCCTTGCGATGCGCGACAAGAGGGCAGTGCAGCGGCTGGTCAATCTCGAGACCAAGCAGCCCTTCGTCTATACTAGTGGTCGCTACGATAAGCAGCATGCCAAGACGACCGTCGCCTTTCCGCTAGCCCCAGCACCCAATAGCAATGTCTTGGTCTATGACCTGCGCTACGACCCAACGCCGTTTGTGAACCTAAGCCAGCAGGAACTTGCCAAGAAAATCTTTGCCACCTGGGAAGAGCGCCAAGCCGATGACTTTGTGGCGCTACCTGTCAAACCATTGCAATACAATCGTTGCCCAGCCGTTGCACCACTTGGTGTGCTAGAGCAGGGTGATGGCTGGAGTAAGATCCATCTCGAGGCGGCTACTGTGGCGCGCCACCGCGATATCCTTCTTCGTCATCCCGACTTTGCCGAGAAGCTCCGCACACTCTACGAAAAAAAGCGTGAGTACAAAAAATCGACCGACCCCGAAGGGCAGCTCTACGACAGCTTTGTCTCGGACGCAGACAAGACGCACATTGCTGCAGTGCGCAGTGCTGATGCCAAGGCACTGGCAGACTTCCACCCGGCCTTTCGTGATGAGCGCCTGCCTGAGCTGCTGCTCCACTATAAGGCGCGTAGCTTTCCACAGAGCCTCAGTGATGATGAGCAAGCCCAGTGGGAGCAATGGCGGAGCACCCACCTGCAGGCCCAGCTGCCGAGCTTTATGGCGTCGTTGCAGCGCTTGGCCAAGGCAGGTACGGCAGATGAATTTATTATGCAGGAGCTGCAGCTGTGGCTTGAGGTAGTGATGCCAGTGGGTGAGTAGCGAAACCTTGAGTATTCAAAATATTCACTTTCTCTATTGGTTCTCTATCGTTTTATTTGGGTAGAATATGGGCGCTGATTATTGCAAACCGCTTTTTAATTCTGGCACAGAGAGGCTACTATTCAGTGAATGCCGACTCTTGTAGTATTTTTTAGAAGAAAGCCTGATACTGAGAAGGTGAGTCCTTGAGATGTAGATAATATCTCATCCCATACAAAACACCCCAGCCATCCCCTGGGGTGTTTTGTGTTGAAGTTGGCCTAGCCTGAGCTTATTTTTTGATAAGCTTGAGGATAACCAGCAGCACAACTGCGCCAAAGAAGGCCGTCAGCAGACTAGCGAAGTTAAAGCCAGTCAGTACGTTGGCGTCGCCGCCCATCAGGCTTACGAGCCAGCCACCGAGCATTGCGCCGATGATACCAACGATGATGTTGGTGAGCGGGCCAGAGCCCTTGCCTTGATTAACCACCTTGGATGCTAGCCAGCCGGCAAGGCCGCCGATGATAAGCCATACGAGTATAGTCATAGTGTCGTTGTCTCCTTAATTAATGGTTATCGTACTAGCATAGCATCTTTGGGGAGTAAAAGCTACTCGGACGCCTCTGGGCTAAAGGTGACTCGCCCGTCAGCTGCCCTCGCTACCACCGTCATGCCTTCGTAAATTCGCCCGTCGATGAGCTCCAGCGCCAGTGGGTCAAGGATACGCTTTTGCACCAAGCGCTTGAGCGGCCGAGCACCGAAGCTCGGGTCGTAGCCATCGCGCGCGAGCATGTCGCGGACGCTCTCGTCAAACGCCAGCGTGATATCGCGGCTGTCTTTGACCTGGCGGGCGACGCGCTCCAGCTGCACGTCAACAATGGCCCGCATGGCTTGCTCGTGAATACGGTCGAAGATCACGATATCATCGATGCGGTTGAGGAATTCTGGGCGAAAATGCTGGCGCAGCACCTCAAGCATTTTATTATCCAGCACAGACAGGTCACTACCGGTAAAGTCCATAATCATCTGCGAGCCAACGTTGCTCGTCATGATGATGATGGTGTTACTAAAGTCGATTGTCCGGCCTTGGCCATCAGTCAGACGACCATCGTCGAGTACCTGTAAGAGCACATTAAAGACATCGGGGTGGGCCTTCTCGATTTCATCAAACAGTACCACGCTGTAAGGGCGGCGGCGCACCGCTTCGGTCAGTTGCCCGCCTTGGTCGTAACCAACGTAGCCTGGTGGCGAGCCAATCAGGCGGGCTACGGCGTGACGCTCCATGTATTCGCTCATATCGATGCGGATCATGGCGTGCTCGTCGTCAAATAGTTCGCGGCACAGGCTGCGGGCTACTTCTGTTTTACCAACTCCGGTAGGGCCAAGGAAGAGGAAGGAGCCAATTGGCCGGTTGGTATCGGCGAGGCCAGCACGCGAACGGCGAATAGCGCTCGCCACGGCAGCCACGGCGCGGTCTTGGCCAATAACCTGGCGGCCGATTGAGTCTTCAAGCTTGGTTAATTTACTCGATTCGCTTTCCATCAGCCGCTCTACGGGAATACCCGTCCAGCGCGCCACCACGCTGGCAATATCGTCGGGCGTGACTTCTTCGCGCAGTAAGCGGTCGGCTGGTGGAATGGCAGCCAGCTCTTGGCGAGCGTTCGCTAGCTTTTTCTCTAGCTCTGGCATATCACCGTATTTAATACGGCTGGCAGTGGCGAGGTCTGCATCACGTTCGGCAATTTCAAGACGTGAACGCAGATTGTCCATTTTTTCGGTAGCAGTATTAACGGTTTGCAGAATATCCTTTTCGTGCTGCCATTTGCTGTCAATCGCCTTAGCCTGAGCCCGGAGGTCAGCGATCTGCTGCTTGATTTCTGCTTTGCGGGCCTTGGCGTGGTCGGATTTGTCTTTTTTGAGCGCGGCTTCTTCAATCTCCAGCTGCAAGCGGCGGTTATTGAGCCGATCGAGGCTAATTGGCACGCTCTCCAGCTGCATTTTCAGAGCGCTGGTGGCTTCATCGAGCAGATCAACCGCCTTGTCGGGCAGAAAGCGATCAGGTAAGTAACGGGTAGACAGCCGCGCTGCCGCCACAATCGCATCATCAGCAATCTTGACGCCGTGGTGGACTTCGTACTTTTCCTTGAGACCACGCAAGATGGCGATGGTGTCATCAAAGCTTGGCTCACCGACATAGACTGGCTGAAAGCGCCGTTCCAGCGCTGCATCTTTCTCAACATATTGACGGTACTCGGCTAGCGTGGTGGCACCAATCATATGGAGTTTACCGCGCGCCAGGGCAGGTTTGAGCATATTGCCGGCGTCCATACTGCCTTCGCCTTTACCAGCACCAACCATGGTGTGAATTTCATCGACGAAGAGGATGATCTCGCCAGCGGCTTCTTCGACCTCCTTGAGCACGCCTTTGAGGCGCTCTTCAAACTGGCCACGAAAGCTGGCGCCGGCCAGCAAGCTGGAAATTTCCAGGCTAATCAGCCGCTTATCCCGCAGCGAGGCCGGTACGTTGCCCTTGACGATGCGCTGCGCCAGCGCCTCGACGATGGCTGTTTTGCCCACACCCGGCTCACCGATCAGCACCGGGTTATTCTTGGTGCGCCGGCTGAGGATCTGCATGGTGCGGCGAATCTCTTCATCCCGGCCAATAACTGGGTCGAGCTTGCCATCACGCGCCAGAGCGGTGAGGTCGGTACCAAACTGCTCGAGGGGCTTTTTGTTGTCTTGTTGGTTCATGTTTGGTGGCATATATTCCTCCTTGTAGTTATCATTGTAGTTATATAGTGCGGGCAACAGGACGCCCGATTAGTTGCTTAAAAACGGGTGGCCGATCGCGCTGAGCATCAGCCGCGTGGCCTATTGGTATAGTAGCAAATTAGCACTCTCGGTGCAAGAGTGCTAATTGACGAGTTCTGATGGGTGCACCTGATTTGCTCAACACTGCTTTCTTAGCGTCAGGTGTATAAGAGCAATATAAGACATTGATGTTTCAGCGACTTAACCCTTCTGAGTGAGATCAAAAAGGACATAGCGGCAATCAGTTTCCATTCTTTTGTGTATAATAGACGCCATGACAAACATATATTTTACTCGGGCAATCCAACCAGAGAATGACCACCCCCATTTCTTAGCCAAAGCACTCATTGTTGATGCGACTGGCAAAATTCTCGTCCTTGAGCGCAGTAATACACACCCGCTCTTTCCGCATTGTGCCGACCTGCCTGGTGGCATCGTCGAGCCTGGTGAGACACCGCTTGAAGCAGCCCGGCGGGAAATAGAAGAAGAGACTGGCCTTAGCTTTGCGCCGAGCCAGTTGAGCGTGGCCTTCGAGCACGTACTGCCGCACCCCGATGGCCAGCGGCTGAGCTATATGTGCTATGCGGCACTGGTTGATGGCAATGCGCCAGAAATTACCCTCAGTTGGGAGCACAGTAGCTACCAATGGCTCACACCAGATGAGTTTATGCAGCAGCCTATCACGCCTCAGACTGACTATCCCTTTGCGGCGGCTATGTACTATATCAGCTCATTGCGGCACTATGCCCAGCAGGAACGACCTGAACTGCTGTAACTAGTACATAATAAAGGAGTATGTATGGAGTACGTAAAAAGCAACAGACCTGCCATTGCCGTTGATCTCGATGACGTTGTTTTCCCTTGTGCTGAAGGGCTAGTGGCAGCATATAACGAGCATTCAACTTTCAGTCTGATATGCCACAATCGACCTGGGACGTACCGCAAGAAGAGGTACAGGAGCGATTTAATGGATTACAACTGGGGACGACGCCAGGCATGGTGAAGCCTGGTTGGTTTGAGGAGATGCAAGTCCCAGACATAGAGACAATCGAGGCGTTGCGAAGACTAGCGGTCGGGTATCGACTCTATGCAGTCTCGGCTCGGCACTATGGCCTGGCAGACGTGACAAAGCAGAGTATCGAAAAGTATTTGCCTGGTGTCTTTGAGCAGGTTATTTTGACGCAGCGGCCAGTCGAAACCGAGGACGGCATCAAGATAATGACTAACTCAAAGACAGAGACATACCAGCGGTACAATACAGAAATTGCAATTGATGATTCGCCGCATCACCTCGAGCGTGGCCTCGCAGGAGATGATGCACCGCTTGGCTTGGCAATTTTATTTGGCGAACGGCCATGGCATCCAGGCGCTACGATTGATGATCCGCGCGCTATTGAGTGCCGCACCTGGGCGGAGGCGGAAGAGGCTATTGCCCGGTATTTCGCTCGGTAAATTGAGTGAGAAACATCTGGCTCTGGATAATACATTGGTTGGCTTGCAATCTGTATGTAGGATGGGCTACTATATTTTCTATGAATCTAACAATGAAACTAACGAGACTCTTGAGAGTCCTCTGGCCAGTACTACTCTGCGCGGTGGTGTGGCAGCTGCTGCAGTTTGCTCCGGCAGACCAGTGGTGGTGGCTGCAAAAAGCAATGGGCCCACTCACGACGACGATGATTTTTCTTGCAGTTTGGCGCTATAGCGATCGGCATCAGCCAACGACGTGGCTCCTTCTTATAGCGCTTGTCCTGTTTGTTGTGGCCGACTCGCTGGTGGCATTCTTGCCCTTCTCGCATCTCATCGTTGGGCTGGGGGTGTCTTTGCTGGCGTATCTGGTGCTCTGTGTTATAAATTTGTGGCGCCTCATCTTTGCCTTTGCGAAGGGGGCCGCCAGGCACATAAATTGGGGATTGCTGCTAGCTACCTTCATGGGCAATGCAATAATGGTATATTCGATACTACACAGCGTGCTACCGCGTATAGGAAGCCCGCTCCTTGCTGGAGCAATAAAAGTGTATGCTGCTGTACTTATGGTGCTGACGACGAGCGGGGCAGCGGCAGCTCTGACAGACTATCGGCTACGGTGGAGCGTGGGCAGTTGCAATGGGACAATACTTGCCGCCTCGGAGTCGGCCCTTGCGCTGCAGCTCTTTGGTAAAGCATCTGAAGCATGGATTATCTATAGTATTATGCCATTGTATTGGTGTGGTCTCGCCTCCTATGTTGCGGCAAGCCGACCAAAGAAGGAGTAGCTTACATCGCGGGTGTAGCGCGCCAAAAGGTGTGGAGAGGCTTAGTTGGCTTCTTGCACAAATCTAGTATCTCGCCAGTATACATGCTACAATGAGACGATATGTCGGAGCAAATACGAATTGTTGGGGCGCGTCAGAATAACCTCAAAGATGTCAGCGTGACCATTCCGCGCGATCAGTTTGTGGTGGTGACAGGCCTGAGTGGTAGTGGTAAGTCGAGTCTCGTCTTTGACACGATCTACGCTGAGGGGCAGCGCCGCTATGTGGAGAGTTTAAGCAGCTATGCACGGCAGTTTCTTGGCATTATGGATAAGCCTGACGTTGACTCTATTGATGGCCTAAGCCCCAGTATCAGCATCGACCAAAAGTCGACAAGTCGCAACCCGCGCTCCACTGTCGCTACAGTGACGGAGATCTACGATTATTTGCGCCTGCTCTTTGCTCGGGTGGGGGTGCCGCATTGCCCGGCTCTTATGCCCGATGGCACGCGCTGTGGCAAGCCTGTCCAGCGCCGGACAGCTCAGTCTATTATCGACGAAATTATGAAACTTCCTGAGGGGAGCAAACTTATGTTACTGGCACCGATCGTGAGCCAAAAGAAAGGGGAATTTGCCCACATCCCCGAGCAGTACATGCGCAGTGGCTTTGCACGGGCCCGGGTGGATGGCGTGGTGTATGCGCTTGATGAGTTCCCAGAACTGCAGAAGAGCTATAAGCATGATATTGAACTGGTGGTCGATCGTGTCGTGATGGCACCAACGATGATGAGTCGCATCTCGCAGTCGGTTGAGCAAGCGCTGGAGCTTGCGAGTGGGGTCGTGCAGGTATTAGACGCCACGAGTGGGGAGATCACGACGTATAGCCAGCGCTATGCCTGTATGGATCACCCAGGCGAGGAAATCCCCGAGCTTGAGCCGCGGCTCTTTAGTTTCAACGCGCCGCAGGGGGCGTGTCCGGTTTGCACGGGCCTCGGTACACGTCTGGAGGTTGACCCAGAGCTCATCCTTAACCCCAATCTGACGATTGCCGAGGGAGCAATCCGCCCCTTCAATCGCTTTAATGCCGAAGCGTGGTACATGAAGCGTCTCGCCGCGGTGGCTGAGGAGCACGGCTTTAGTCTGCACGTGCCTGTCAAGGAACTAAGTGATGATGTTGTGCAGAAAGTGCTGTATGGCACAGGCAAGCAAAAATATCGCATCCACCTCAGCGGTAATCGCTATTACGACTCGACCTACGAAGGAGTCATCCCTAACCTCGAGCGTCGCCATCGCGAGACCGATAGTGAGTTTATGCGCAAAGATATCGAGCGTTTCATGCGGGAGAGGAAGTGTACGGCCTGTAAGGGAGCGCGACTCAAACCAGTGGTGCTGGCAGTGACAGTCAATGGCCTCTCCATTATGGATATTTGCAATCTGGACGTTGCCAATGCGCTGGATATGATAGGCCAGCTGGAATTTACTGCGGAACAGCAGCACATCGTTAAGCTTGTTGTCAAAGAGATCATGGCGCGGCTGGGCTTTATGAACAATGTTGGACTCAGCTACCTCGAGCTAGGGCGAGCAGCGAACACGCTCAGTGGTGGTGAGGCGCAGCGCATCCGTCTCGCGACGCAGATTGGTAGTGGCCTGCAGGGGGTGCTGTATGTGCTGGATGAGCCATCGATTGGCCTCCACCAGCGGGACAACGATCGCCTCATCCAGACGCTCAAAAATCTACGCGACCTAGGCAATACCGTGCTTGTGGTAGAGCATGACGAAGATACGATTGCGGCGGCTGACTATCTGGTGGATGTTGGGCCGGGTGCTGGCGTGCACGGTGGGGAAATCGTGGCATGTGGCACGCCAACAGAGGTAGCACGCATGCCACAAAGCATCACTGGTCGATATCTGTCTGGTGCGGAGAAGATCCCAGTGCCAGCGCAGCGCCGCCCGATTGAGCAGGGCCGTGCACTAATAATCCGCGGGGCACGCGAGAATAATCTCAAGAATATCGACGTCACTATCCCGCTTGGCGTCCTCACACTGGTGACAGGGGTGAGTGGTAGTGGCAAGTCGACGCTCGTCAATAGCATTCTCGCGAGCGAGCTCACTGCCCGTTTACATCGCGCCCAAGCAGTGCCAGGTGCACACGATGCAATCGATGGGGTCGAGCAGCTCGATAAAGCAATTGTTATCGATCAGTCGGCGATCGGCCGCACTCCGCGCTCCAACCCCGCTACCTATACCGGTGTCTTTACACAGATTCGCGAGCTTTTTGCGGGCACGCCCGAGGCGAATATTCGCGGCTACAAGCCAGGGCGCTTTAGCTTTAATGTTAAAGGTGGGCGCTGCGAGCATTGTCAGGGCGATGGCGTTATTAAGATAGAGATGCATTTCTTGCCTGATGTCTATATCCAATGCCCCGAATGTCATGGCAAGCGCTATAATCGTGAGGCGCTTGAGATCACTTACAAAGGTAAGACGATTAGCGACGTCCTGGATATGACGGTTGAGCAAGCCTGTGAGTTCTTTGCTAACATTCCTGCAATTGCTCGCAAGTTGACGACGATCAACGAAGTGGGCCTTGGCTATATTAAGCTCGGCCAGCCTGCCACGACCTTTAGTGGTGGCGAGGCGCAGCGTATCAAACTTGCTACCGAGCTGAGTCGGCGCACGACTGGCAAGACACTCTATATTCTCGACGAACCAACCACTGGCTTGCACACGGCCGATGTTAAGAAGCTACTCGAAATTCTCCAACGCCTCGTAGCGGGCGGCAATAGTATGGTTATCATTGAGCATAATCTTGAGGTTATTAAATGCGCTGACCATATCATTGACATGGGCCCCGAAGGCGGGCAGGGTGGCGGCACCGTCATCGCCAGTGGTACGCCTGAGGAAGTCGCGCATAACCCAGCATCGTTTACGGGGAAGTATTTGCGGCCGCTCTTGGGCTAATTCCAAAGGATAAAAACATATAGGTGTTACTGCGACAAGAGGAGTTTGTTTGTCTTAGAGTAGGCCTAGTTCGCGGCAATAGTTGCTATTGTGTTTTTCATCACTAACGCGCGGTGGAAGAAGCTTCGTGATGCTTCTGGCGTATGATTCGCCGCCGTCAGAGTCCGGTTGCTCATGACGCGTCACGGCTCCATCCTGATAATAGAATTTCCATACATCGCAAAACCCTGATGGGTGATCGTGCTTCTTCTCACGGCAACTCACGCCAGCGTAGATTACTTCGCTATTGTGAGCAAAAACGTACGTTTTGCACGTTTCGCCCTGGCGGATCTGCGCCAGATAGCGTTCGGTCATTTGGCGTGCCGGTGCGTCGTTGCCATACGCCAGGCCATCCGTCCACCACCAGTAGACTGCGAACCCGCCTGCAACCAGCGCCAGAAACAGTACAAGGAGAATGAGTCGTTTGATGCGAATGCGCGGGAGAAATGGTAGCTTCATAACTATACAATACCGCTCAGTAAGGGATAATGCAAATTTGCTTGCTATCAGTAATCAGCAACAGTATCCGCGCTATGACCCTTGAGGCATGATAGGATAATGAGGGTAATATATGTATAAAACCAAGGCAAAGTATATCCATTATGAGATCAAAACAATCGCAACCTGATAGGCAATCATATCGCACTGCCATCCTCCGCTATGCTCAGCGCGATCAAGCGATGCGCCAGCAGTACTTAGCCGATGGTGGGGCATGGGATGCATCGCTCGATGCTAACTCGACTGAATTTTTGCGTACAATTGTGGCGGCAATTGGTTGGCCAACACTACGCATGGTGGGCAGTAAGGCTTCGACTGCGGCGTGGTTGTTACTACAGCATTCGCCAGATATCGACTTTATGGAGCATTGCCTTGAGCTAATGAAGGCAGCGCCACGTGGCGAGGTCGCGCTGCGCGATATAGCCTTCCTCGAGGATCGGGTGTGTTTGCTGCGTGGTCGGCCACAGATATATGGCTCGCAGTTTCAAGGGCGTGGTAAAACCCTTCGTCTCTATTCAGTCGAAGACGCTGAGCGGCTTGATGAGCGCCGTGCAGCGATTGGTCTGCCGCCATTTGCAGAGTACGAAAAGCAGATTCGCCAGATGTATGGCGACGAACCGCCAGCTGCTAGATAAGAGGTATAGGGCAAAAATATCGGATAGTCGAACAAGACAAAATAAAAAAAAGCCAGCTACTCATACGCTGACTTTTTACACAAATAGTGTGCTAAATAAATGTACTTGAGGTTATTTCTTCGTTCGCTTGCCCTTACTGAACAGCACAGAGAGCTGATACTTGAGCTTATCGCGGGTTGATTTTTGTTTGAGCGCATGGATGACCATCGGTGCAACGGAGATAAGGATGATAATAATTGCGGTCACCTCAATATTAACACCAGCTTTGGTAAGGATTGCGCCTGCAAAATAGCCAAGATAGGTGAAGATGGCGGCCCATAGCGCACCCCCGACGATATTAAACAAGAGGAACGTATTGTAGTGCATCTTGCTGGCACCAGCGACAATTGGGGCAAAGGTGCGCACAATGGGCACAAAGCGCGCCAGGACGATGGTTAGTGAGCCATGCTTTTGGTAAAATTGCTCGGCCTGCTCGAGGTATTTTTTCTTAAAGAAGCGCGAGTTGGGCTTGAGAAAAAGCTTGCGCCCGACTTTGTGACCAAAGGCGTAGCCAGTGCTATCGCCCAGGATTGCCATAAGAGCGATCGCTGCAACAAAGAGATGAATATTGAGTGGGTGGCCAAACAGGCGAAGGATCTCTTGATTTACCATATAGCCTGCCGTAAAGAGTAGACTATCCCCTGGCAAGACAAAACCAATCAAGAGGCCAGACTCTGCATAGACCACGAGCAAAACCGCGGCAATGCCGAGGCCAGTAATTGCATGTATAAGTGATTCCATCGCGCTTTAGTATACCATACTTTGCTCAGGGAAGGGAGCTTTCTGTTGCTTTTAGCCTACGCAGCACAAAAATGCTATACTAAAGAGGCAATATTACTTAACTCCGGAAACATATCCGAAAGGAGAACCATGGGAGATAAGATAACACTAAGGATCGAGACACGATCAATTCACGGCAAGAAAGTTCGCCAATTGCGCCGCCAGGGCATAACGCCAGCGGTGGTGTATGGTGCTGGTATGGAGGCTGCTGATGTGCAAGCGCCAAGCGGTGAAGTAGCAAAGGTTGTCGCCGCAGCTGGTCGCCACACACCAATTCATTTGACAGGGGTCAAGCGGCGGATTGCGCTTATCAAGAGTATTGACTACGACCCAACGCGAGTGGGTGTGATTCGCCATATTGCCCTGCATGCGGTGCGTGCAGACGAGCCGGTTACGGCAGAGGTGCCCGTGCGCCTCGTTGGCATGGGTGAGTCTGAAGCTGAGAAGAATGGACTGGTCGTGCTGCAAGCAATTGAGAAGGTTGAGGTGAAGGCCTTGCCGATGGACTTACCTGAGGCGCTTGATGTTTCGGTGCTTGGTCTAGCCAGTGAGGGTGACCGCGTGACAGTGGGCGACATCACACTACCTGAGGGTGTTGAACTGGTCGAACACGACGATGGTCGTGAAGGTACTGCCGATGATGACGTGACGGTGAAGGATCTCGTCATTGCGAGTGCCTACGAGCCAAGTTCCCTTGCCGCCGCTAATGAAGCCGCCGCTGGTGCCGCCGAAAACGCGGATGCTGAGGACGTTGCAGCCGAGCAGGGTAGCGACGATGATGCAGCAGCATAGCACCTAGCGAGGGATCCTCAAGTAGCACTTACAAGAAGCGATCAATCATAAAAGAAACCAGTCATGTGAGGCTGGTTTCTTACGCTATATCGACCGTAATCATGCAGTCACTACACCGCGAGAAATCCGCCATCTACCACAATCTCCGCCCCATTGACGTACTGGCTCATTGGCGTACCAAGCCACAGCGCAGTGCAAGCAACGTCGTCGGGCTGGCCCAGATTCTTGGCAGGGAGGCGGAGATTGTAGGTGAGGCCAGTCTTGATGATGGAGAAGTCGAGCTTCTTGAGTGCCGCAAGCCCCATCTTCTGAGCACCTGGTGTGCTGATGCCGCCTGGCAAAATGGTATTGACTCTCCAACCACTCCGCCCAAAGTCTTTGACGAGCCCACGGCTCAGCGCAAGGACGCTGGCTTTGCTCATAGCGTAGAGCGTCATGTCGTAGGTCATACCTTTGAGGGCTTCAATGGAGCTGATGTTAATAATAATACCTGGCGATGTGCGCCGGGCGATCATTTCTTGGCACATGGTGAGTACAGCCCGAGTGTTGATCTGGATTGTTTTGTCGAAGGTTGCCTGGTCGATATCAGCGAGCTTGACTGGTGCAAAAATACCGGCGTTGTTGATGAGAATATCTGGCGTTGGAGTGATATCGCGCCACAGCGCGGTGATAGCACTGTTGTCGGAGAGGTCGACGATGTACGTTGTGACGGCAGCATCAAATTGCTCGCGCAGCTCGGTAGCGGCCTGCTGCAATGCGTCGGCGTCACGATCAACGAGCTGGAGGGCAGCACCAGCCTCGGCGTAGCGCCATGCAATCGCCTTGCCAATGCCCATCGCGGCACCAGTGATGAGCACCGTCTTGTTTGTCAATTTCAGTAATTCGTGCAGAGGAGTTGGATGTGTTGTCATGTCATTAGTATAGCATAACCAGTATGACTCGGATGTAGTAGTATCTATCACAAGAGTTTACACCTTAGGCTTTGAAGTCCTATGTTAATAATATACGAGTTGATATTTCTCAAGTGGATTGATTTCTTAAAACGAACACTGGCAGCAGGGGATGCTCGCACTGAGCAGATAGGGTTTGGAAAATAATCGAAGAAAAGCATTGTCTTTTTATTGTAAATCAATTACAATAGCTGCATGGAGCAAGTAGTACAGCGCCGGACGACGAAATACACCGATCGAGTGATCGCGATTCTTCGCCAGCTGCAGCATGCCACCAACGCCGAGATTGCAGCCGCACTGCGTCACGACTACCCCCGTGTCAGCGCGACCACCGTGCATCGCATCACCCAGCGGTTGCAGGTGGACGGAGTGATTGGCTTGGCACCAGCAACGGCGCACGGCTGCCTGCGCTACGATAGCAATCCTGTGCCGCATGACCACTTTGTCTGCAGCTCCTGCGATGGCCTGCACGATATCACCATCGCGCCAGCGCTGCGGCGTGAGCTTGCGCGGCAGGTAGCAGACTGCCTCGTCGATGGGCCGCTCATCATCACTGGCACATGCCACCCCTGTCATCACGATAATCATAATTCATAAGGAGAAATAACCATGGCACTATACAATACCACTACCAAGCAAGAATTTGAGGAACACGCTCTCCAGAGTGAGCGGCCAGTGCTGGTCGACTTTTGGGCACCGTGGTGCCCACCGTGCCGCGCAATGGCACCGCTGCTCGAGCAGATTGCAGAAGAGACGGAGTTTGACGTCGTCAAGGTTGATACCGAGGCCAGTCAAGACAATGCAGCGCTTGCCCTGCAGCACCAAGTGCAGAGTATCCCCAACATGAAGATCTTCAAGAGCGGTGCTGTGGTGGCAGAACTGGTCGGCATGAAGCCAAAGCAAGTACTGATCGACGCTCTGCAGCAAGCAGACGCCTAATCGCTTTAACTAACAGATTTCCTCCTCAGGACCAGCGCAGATGTGTTGGTCCTTTTATTATGGAGTGTCACTGCTTTCGCTCGTGAGAAACCCACCACTTTGTCGCGACCATAATCGTGCATATATACCACCTCTTGCTAGTAACTCGTCATGGCTTCCCTCTTCCACAATATGTCCCTTATCAACCACAACAATTCGATCTAGCGCTGCGATCGTACTCAATCGGTGCGCCACCACAATTGATGTCCGTCCCTGCATGAGTGTCTCAAGCGACTGCTGAATCAGCGCCTCTGACTCAGAATCTAATGCACTAGTCGCTTCGTCGAGCACTAATAGAGGCGCATCCTTGAGAATAGCTCGTGCAATCGCAATCCGCTGCCGCTGCCCACCAGATAGCTTCACGCCGCGCTCACCAACTACTGTTTCTAGCCCCTCTGGCAACTGTGTAATAAATTCCCAGGCATGAGCTTGCTTCGCTGCCAGTATAATATCGTCCTGTGTTGCTTCTGGTCTCCCGTAGGCAATGTTCTCCCGAATTGATCGATGAAACAAGAGTGGTTCCTGTGGCACGTACGCAATCTGCTGCCGCAAACTCTCTTGTGTTACCATCCGAATATCCTGTCCATCGATCAAAATTGCTCCACTGGTTGGATCATAAAATCGCAACAACAACTTCGTCAGTGTTGTCTTGCCTGCGCCACTGGTGCCGACGAGGCCGAGTTTTTGGTTGGGTTCTATTTGGAGTGAGAAGTTACGAAATAGCACGCGATTTGGGTCGTCATCATGTGCGAAGCTTATATGATCAAACGTGATAGCGCCGCGTGAGACATTCAGTGCTGCGTCACTCGTATCAACCAGTTGCGCTGGGGTGTGCAAAATCTCGACCATAGTCTGGGCGTCGCCGATGATGCGATTGTAGTTGCGCATAATACCATTCATGTTCCATAGCTCACGTACTGCACTATTTGTATAGGTGATGATAAGATAAACTGTTGCAACGGAAATTGTGCTGTGCTGAGCGGCATAAACTGCGAAGATGATAGCGCCAATCTTGATGGCAGTATTGACTGTAGAGAAGAAACTGCTCGTGATGATATACGTACGCATAGTGTTGAGGCCAGCAGTGCGCCAGTTTTCTACTGCCACGGCAAAGCGTTTCTGCTCAAGTATCTCACTACTAGACGATTTAACAGCTAGGATGTTTGATACCATATCCGTCAACTGACCACTGATGGTATTACTTGCCTCGGCTTCTTGCTCACTCAAACGAGCGAGTGGCTTAGAACCAGCATAAACCACAACGCTAAAAATCACAGAAAAAAGCGCCAAAAACAGTGCATACTGCCACAGCATTGTGGCTAAAACGATAATTGATCCGACAAGTGAGATGACCAGTGGCAGAACCGACCAAATGATTACATCCCAGAAGCGATCGACTGCGCCAGCCAGTTTATTCGCTTGACTCACCAACGCTCCGCCAAAGCGATTAGCATGGAACGAAACACTCTCGTGGCTGAGTTTAGCAAAAATCTTGGTATAGAGATCACGCTGCATTGCCATGGTGAATGGCCACATAATGCGCATCGTCAAGCGCCAACCGATTACTTCTGACCAAAGTTGACTTAGTGTATACATTCCTACAAGCGACCACACATCACTACTGTTATATAGATGGCCACTTTGGATAATATCGAGTAACCGTGCAATAATGAGCGGCCCAACAAAAGTACTGACTATAAATGTCGTTGCCGCAACCACCAGCGCTGCTGCACGCTGCCATCGATATGGCTGAGATGTTTGCCATAATGTACGAAATATGGTACGGCTCGTAGTAGGTTGCAAGATAAACTCCTTCGTTGTATAGACGTATAAATATTATACCTTAGAAAAATACCGTTTCGCTTGTTGAATCATACATGCTCCAATATCTCCTTGGCCAATGATGTGGTTTACGTCATTGATATCAACAAGGGTATGCGCAGTGATATCACCACCAGGATCGTGAGTAAACTCGCCAATTTTCTCGAGCTTTGTATAGACACGAAACTGGTATACGCGCGTGCCGTTTGGCTCAAGGCAGCACTGGTATCCGAGTGGCTGCCATTCAATAACGCGCATATTGCATTCTTCTACCATCTCTCGTGTGATGGTTTGCTCAATTGTCTCCCCAGATTCAGTTTTGCCGCCAGGGAGATTATAGCTCTTCTTGACCGCATTATAGACGAGCGGAACGGAACCAGCTAAATCACCGATCGTATAGACTTGCTGCCAGGGGAGATCGGGTATAACAGATTTTTGTTGTATAGTACACCAAAAAACAAAAATGGTTTTGCCGCCATACTGAAAGGAAGATGATATATCGTATACCATAGACAAAACTATATTACGAAACGGAAAAAGATGAAATAGCTTTTGATAGCTACTTTCGTGTATACTATGCACTAGAGAATGCGTCAAGAAAAAATACTTCTACCAATCTGTCAAGCGGGCGATCCGGTGCTGCGCGGGAAAACGAGGCACGTGAGCCGCGAGGAAATCACCACACCAGCGGTGCAGCAGCTTATTGCAAATATTAAGCACACCGTGGCGGAGAGAGATTATGGGGTTGGGCTGGCTGCGCCCCAAGTGGGGCAGGCTTTGGCGCTGAGCGTGATTGCTATCAAGCCGACGCCAAATCGCCCAGACCGCGAGCCATTTGAGCAAGTTATTATTAATCCATCATACACCGGCATTGGCCAGACAACGGCTATGTGGGAGGGCTGCGCCAGTGGTGATGAGGGGCGGCTCTTTGCACAGGCGCAGCGCTACCAACAGATCAATGCTCAGTGGGATGATGAGCGGGGCGAGCATCATACTGCGGTACTGGATGGCTTTGTTGCTCATGTCTTTCAACACGAAGCTGACCACTGTCAAGGCATACTTTTCTTTGACCGGGTGACAGATACGACGACCTACATGACGGCAGCAGAGTATCGCAAGCGCGTCGTGCGGCGGTAGTTGCATTTTTAAGCCCCGCTTCGCTCGCTTCTCTCAAGATCAGTGATTATTCGCCAAAAACGATTGCTTAACTTGCTGGTAGGCGTCGCGGAACGGCACACCTTTTTCGACTAATTCATTGATTTTGGCAACAGTATAGAGTTCACCGGTCATCGCCTCAGCCAATCGCTTAGTGTTGGCTTCTAGCTCGCTTACGCACAGCGCCAAAACTTCTAGCGTATTGAGGGCCGAAGTGAAGGCATCCATGGTGATCTTTTTGGTTAGTTGTAAGTCGCGGTGATAACCGCTGCCGGCACCTGTCGAAATAGCTTGGAGTTGCAAGGCGTAGTTCGGATAGGCGTGAGCAGTGGCACGCATGATCTCGAAGACGTCATAGTTACGCTTGTGTGGCATGATGGACGAGCCCGTGGTCATGGTGACGGGCAGCTTGAAATAGTTAAACTCCTGCGAGGTAAATAGCAACATGTCTTCAGCAAATTTGCTAGCAAAGACCATGATTGGGTTGAGCGCCTGTACGGCAATCAGTTCAAAAACGCCGCGCGACAGGCCACAGTACATGGGGTTTTCCTGCACTTTAGCGAAGCCTAGTTCGCTCGTTGTCATCTGGCGGTCAAGTGGTAGGGTAACGCCAAAACCGGCAGCACTGCCCAGCGGGTTTTGGTCGATGGCGGCAATGCTGTGTGCGACCAATTGCTGGAGGTCATGAAACGCATCGTGATATGAGCCGAGCCACATACCAACGGTAGTAGGCATAGCCTTTTGGGTGTGGGTGTAGCCAGGCATTTCGGTCTGGCCAATGGTGGCAATTTTGCCAGCATAGGCCTGAGCGACTGTCTCCAATGTGTCCGCTACTGCTTCAAGTTCTGTTTTGATGAACAGTCGCATCATCACCAAAGCTTGGTCGTTGCGGCTTCGGCCGGTGTGAACCTTTTTGCCAATCGGTCCGAGTTTTTCTGTTAGATATAGCTCAATGGCTGTGTGGCCATCTTCGTGTTCGCTAGTGAGGGTGAAGGTACCGGTTTTCCACTCGTTCAGTAGCTCGTCCAAGGCTGCTGCCAATTGTTGATATTCGTCGCTGGTCAGCACGCCAATTTTTTCTAGCATGTGAGCATGTGCTTTGGTCGCGGTAATGTCGTGACCGAGTAAGTGCTGGTCCAATACCTGATCATCGCCAACAGTGTACGACTCGACCAATGGGTGGAGTGAGCCAGTTGCGGTTGATTGCCATAATTTACTTGCCATATGAGTATGCTCCTTCAGCTGTTCGCTGACTTAGTGAATATAATTCAATGAATCCGGCGGATGAATTCTGGTTGAATGCGTCGTTGGAATCAAAGGTTGCAAGATTGATATCAAACAACGAATGTGGTGAGTCTACACTGACGACGGTGATGGTACCTTTGTACAGGCGAACCGTCACTGTGCCGGTGACTTTTTGGTTCTGATCATCAATATAGGCATTGATGTGATGGACGGCTGGCTCGTACCACTGAGCTGCGTAAGTGAGGTAAGCCCATTTTTTGTCCATTTCGGCTTTGAGCTCATTTTCAACACGGGTCGATACCAATTGTTCAAGTTTTTGATGAGCAGCAATCAAGATGGCAGCGCCAGGGTTTTCATAGACGCCGCGTACCTTCAGCCCAACTAGTCGATCCTCAATGAGGGTTGATACGCCCACGCCGTGTTTGCGGCCGATCTGGTTGCAGTGTTGGATGAGTGCCTGGAGTGAAAAGTGACGGTTATCGACAGCGACAGGCACGCCTTTGATGAATTCAATGGTGATATCTTCGGCTTCGTCTGGTGTGTATTTGATGGTTGAGCACCAATTGAGAATGGCGTGGTAGTTTGGCTTAAGTGAGGGTGATTCAATTTCGCCGCCTTCGCTGGTGATGCCCCACATGTTTTCATCGGTCGAATAAGGCGATTCTTGAGTATGCAGCACGGGGATGTTGTGCTTCTTGGCATAGGCAAGTTCTTCCTCCCGGCCCATACTCCACTCACGTACTGGTGCTAAGATCTTGAGTTTAGGGCTCAGCGTGGTGATATACGTTTCGAAGCGAACTTGGTCGTTTCCTTTACCAGTGGCACCATGTGCGATGACTGTGCAGTTGTACTTTTTGGCATATTCGACGGCTAATTGCGAGATGATGATGCGCCCCAGTGGCGTGCAGAGGGCATAGCCACCTTGGTAATCAGCATTGGCTTTGATGGCCAGTGATAGTAGCTCATCAGCGAAGCGGTCGCGAGCATCAACCGTAATGGTTTCTATAGCGCCGAGCATTTTAGCCTTTTCGGCGATGGCGTCGAGATCGTCAACCGTCTGGCCAATATTAACCGTGAGGGTGATGACGTTGCAGTTATATTTTTCTTGGAGCCACTTAAGCATGACGGATGTATCGAGGCCTCCCGAATAGAGCAAGAGGCACGTGTCAAACTCGCCATTTGTCGCCTCGTGGCTGGCAACTTTAGTGTAGTGAGGTGTGTCGTGATTCATATCCTTCCTTTCTATAATAATTAAAAAGAGCCGCTCGGATGAGGGCTCTTTCGTTGGTTTTATACTAATACGACTAATTAGCCCTCTGAATCAGAGCGGCGACGACGAGCAACGATAACGATGTTCTGTCGATATGTCATATTAACACCATAGCACACCGCGCATATTTTTCACAATACATTTTACATAAATCTTACTGTTGTCTCTTCTAGTGTTAGCTTCTCCTCACTCACACTTCATCCGATGGAGTGTGAAATCGATCGTTATGATCGATTTCAGCCCAGCGCAAGAGGTCGATGTCTGGGAGACATCGACCCTTATAGTGTTCCGTCGGAGGGAGTGTGAGTGAGGAGTTTGAGAGAGCGGTGAGATTTTGATATTCAAGCACTTTTCATATAAAATTGCGATGCGCTACAATAGTCATATACATTGGTATGACGAGGGGATAAAATCGTGCAGCAATATAACAAAGAAGCGCCTAGTATGGACGTATGAGTGGACGAGTAGTGAATATTCTCCTCGTTGAAGACGAACCAACCCTCCGCACTGGTACTGAGCAGTTCCTCCGCCAGCGCGGCTTTACGGTGATAGCGGTAGCCAGCGGTGAGGAGGCGCTGGAGCAATTTGCCGAGGCGGACGCCATTATCCTCGATATTATGCTGCCAGGGATAAGCGGGATCGAGGTGCTGCACCAGATTCGCCAAGCGAGCGACGTGCCGGTACTCATGCTAACAGCACTACATGATGAGCCGACGCAAGTTGCGAGTTTTGATGAGCTGGCGGATGACTATATGAGTAAGCCATTTTCGCTCGTGATTTTGGAAAAGCGCATCAAGGCGTTACTTCGCCGGCAGCAGTCTGTCAAAAAAACCTTGTGGCAGCGCGGCCTGGCCTCGGTGGATTTTGCAGCCTATCAGGGATTTTATGATGATACTGACGCGCATCTCAAGCCCAAGGAAGTGCAGCTGCTCAAACTGCTCGTGGACAATCCAAACATGGTCTGGAGCCGGCAGGCTATTATCGACCGGCTGTGGCGCGATGATGAGGTGCCGTTCGATCGGGTGATCGATGTCTATATCAAAAACTTGCGCAAGAAATTGTACCTCGATTGCATCGTCACGGTAAAGGGAGTGGGCTATCGCTATGAAGCGGCTTAAATTATTTCCCAAAACGTTTTTGGTGTCGATCGGCCTATTCGCGGCGCTGATCATCCTCGTGCATGCGCTGGTCTACACCTTGATGCCGCAATTTTATCTGCAGCAAAAAGAGCGCGAGGCAGTAGATAATCTCACGGCGCTGACGACCAAGCTGCACGGCAAATCTACCGAGGAGATGAGTCGCCTGAGCCAAGAGTTTGCTACCATGAACAACGTTAATATCACGCTGATGATTAATGGGCGCAACCAGTACTTTCAGGGCTTTGAGTCTATCAATATCGTGACAGACAGCGGTAAATCGGTTGACACCAGCGTGGTAAAAATCACTGACGGGCAGACGGTCGATCCACGCTCAGCCGTTTTGCAGCAGGGCAGCGCGGTGAACAACCAAGGCCAAATGATCGCGGTCAAGCTGCTTGCCGACGTAGCGCCTGTCACTCAGGCCAAGCTCGCCACGCTGCATGTATTACCGTATACCATGCTTGGCTCGCTGCTGGTGGCGCTGCTGTTTTCGTACATCTACAGCCGCTTTGTGACGCGGCCAATTCGCCAGATGGCCGCGGTGACCACGACCATGCAGCGGCTGGAAAAGGACGCGCACTACCCGGTAAATAGCAGTGATGAAATTGGCGTGCTGGGACGAAATATTAACGAACTCTATCAAAATCTGTGGCAAACGATACGCTCGCTCGAACATGAAAATAAACGGATCACCCAGTTAGAAAAGGAAAAAATCGCTTTCCTGCGCGCAGCCTCGCATGAACTAAAGACGCCGCTAGCAGCCCTCCGGATTATGCTTGAGAATATGCAACTCAACATCGGCGAATATAAAAATCGCGACCAGTACCTGGCGGAATCGGTGGCGCAGGTTGACCGTGTGGCGGCAATGGTGAATGATGTCTTGCGCTCTGGCAGTGTGGCCGAGCAAGCCCTGCGCCAAGAAAAGCAGCTGCGGGTTGATAAGCTGATTACCGAGGTGGTTGCTGATTATACGCTGCTGGCAAAAACGCGCGGCATGACTTTCGCGGTTGACGCCCGTCCGAGGACCATTCGTGCCAACCGTGACATGATGCGCCACGTCATCTCGAATCTGGTATCAAATGCGGTACGCCACGGCGACGCCGGAAGCGTGATAACGATTACCTCTGACCAGCATGAACTGGCTATCGAAAACGCTTGCAAACCACTCACCAAACAGCAACTCCAGCATGCCTTTGACCCATTCTATCGGAGCAATACAACCGCGAAGCAGCACGCCGACAGCAGCGGCATCGGTCTCTACACCGTAAAGATGCTGCTCGACGCCAAGGGTCTAGACTACAGCTTTGCACCACACGGACAGGGCATGCGGTTTGTGGTAAGGCTCGCGTCATAGAGCATCAAACCTTCGTAATAAAAGGTGTTGTAGCCAGGGCTTCTATCTTCTTGGCTATGTCTGTAAAATCGTCCATCACCTTAAAACTATCCCATGCTACCCAGGCAAATGTACTTGATTCTCTTTGGTCGATCGTGATAGCTAAGTCGTCATCACTCCAAAATAAATACTGTAGGTCGTAGTGATAATGTGCCTGCTCTTGCTTCTTTGGGTTTTCGGGTATATATTGCACACCAATATTAAATGGGACGCATTTGTTGTGTATATCGACATATCGGTAAAGTAGCTGTGCGCTATTAATACCAGTCTCCTCTTGTAGCTCACGCCGAGCAGCATCAAGTGGGGAACTATCACTTTCGTCAATATGTCCACCTGGTTGGAGATACTTTCCAAGGAAGTTATGGTGAACAAGGGCAACGTGATACGTGCTTTTTGAAACGACAAATGTCGAAGCAGTAAAATGTCCCAAGAAATTTTTGCGGTCGATTACTTGGTTGTCGCTTTGTCTAGAGAGTTGTTCTTTGAGTGTTGTAAACGCCTCACCACTGGTATCATAATACTTGCTGTAGGTATCAAATAGCTGTTTGTATACACCCATATAAAATGACGTTTTCCTTCCTTTTGTTAATTGCCCAATAAAGTATGACGTGCCTCGAAGTACCGTGTCAACTCAATTGTTTTCCTTTCTTAGCTTATTCTTGAGGTCTCGAATATAGCGCCTTTGCTGTCGATATAGATAGAAGTAGACAAAGGGTTTGATAATAAATCTCTTTGCAATAATATCCTCGGTGAATTCGAGGTTCGTCATCATACCGTGCTGCGAAAATACGCCCGTCCAATGGCCTTGAATGGCATCATTTTCTATATCAAATTCCCACGATTTGTATTGGTCTACATGTGTTACCCTGAAATGAGTCTCAACTCCTTGTGTGGTAACCTCGATAAAGGTAGACTCATCGATTACTTTTATAGCCTGCAAATCACTGCGCCAACAAATGTCATGAAGATTGGTAACCGTATCCCAAACTCTTTCAACTGGGTATGCTAAAGTGACGGTTATACGTGATCTTGTCATATGATGAATAATCTCTTAGATAGCACTTCTTCCAGTATACTTGGTCTATCATTATGGGGAAAATACAAAATGCTCACTTTGGCAGTGGTTCACGAGTAACAATATAATTACGCCCAACTAACGGTGGCAAAAGTGCTATAATCTAATAGATATAACATCAGCAAAGCTCAACACGTAACGAGGAAATCATGGATGGATTTATTTTAGTGGCAATAAAATTGCTCATTGGCTTTTTTGCCTTGACGATAATAATTAATCTTTCAGGCAAGGGTAATTTGTCGCCATCATCTGCTAGCGATCAAGTGCAGAACTATGTGCTCGGCGGTATTATTGGCGGCGTTATTTATAATAATGAAATCCAAATACTGGATTACATCGGTATTTTGTGTATATGGTGCGCCCTGGTGCTGACGTTGAAATGGGTCAAGCAGCATAATGTGAGGGCAAAGCAGCTCATAGATGGCAAGGCATTAATTATTATTGATAATGGAAAAATCAACATTGAAAATTGCAAGAAAGTTGGTTTGAGTGCTCATGACGTATCCTTCAAATTGCGAACGCAGAATATCTATTCGACAGAAAAGGTAAAAAGAGCCGTCGTGGAGCAAGATGGTGAATTGATTATTACGCAGGAAGGGGAGGAGAATCCAAAATTCCCACTCATAACAGACGGGCAGCTGCAGACTGATATTCTACAGGTAATTGGCAAGGACGAAACGTGGCTGCTGAAAGAAATGAACAAGCAGGGGCTGAAGGCGTATAGCGATGTGTTTTTGGGAGAGTATGTGGACGGGAAGCTAAATTTGACGGCTTATTAGTGAAATATATGAAAATTATTACCAAAAAATCTTACCCTGATTTATTCGAAAAAGTCCGAGCGGGCGAGAAAACATTTGATATGAGGGTGGCTGATTTTGACATCCAACCCGGCGATATTCTGGAACAGGTTGAGGTAGACTATGACGGAACGCCAACCGGCCGCACAGTTCGCCATGTAGTCGGCGAAGTTTTACGCACGAAAGAGATTGATTTTTGGAAACAAAAAGACATTGATCAATACGGCTATCAAGTGATGTCGCTTACCGAGCGGGTTGGTTAATGTGACGTTAGGTCTACCTAAGGTAGACCTTATCCTATTAAAAGAGGTTTAAAGCGTAGGATAATGTAAGGAGTAGGTTGAGTCAATAAGACTTTGCTATACTATACCCATGGAACATACACAAAAGATTCCAAAAGTATATGCCTTTATAGACAGCCAAAACCTCAATCTTGGCATTAGGTCGCAGGGTTGGGAACTTGATTTTAAGAAATTCCGCCTCTATTTAAAGAATAAATACCATGTTGAAAAAGCCTACTTGTTTATCGGTTTAGTACCGGGTAATGAGCAGCTATACACAAGCCTACTCGAGATGGGATATGTGCTCGTCTTTAAGCCAACTGTTGAATACCGTGAAGACGGCAAGAAAACATACAAGGGGAATGTTGACGCTGAGCTGGTGCTCTACGCATCCGCCAAATGTTTTCATGAATACGACAAAGCGGTTATCGTCTCTGGTGACGGTGATTTTACCTGCTTAGTAGACTATTTGGATCAAAATAACAAGCTTCGCGCAGTCATCTGCCCGAATAAACGATACTCCAGCTTACTCAGAAAATACCGCGGATACATTCACATTATTGGTAACGCTCGAGACAAACTAGCATACAAAAAGGCCAGAAACAGCGGTCGGTCGAAACCTTAGGCTTGTCTGGCCATGGTGATACTGTAATTATAACAAAGTGTATGCACTTTGTAAATGCGGTGTATATGTTGGTTTTGTACTCGAATTCATTATAGCTCTCACTCATTTCACATTCCCTTCACACGAGCCTGCTACACTGACATAGAATCAAGAAAGGAGATCTATGTCATTTGTACAACGTGCCTGGTTATATATCACCAGGAAAAAACTCAAAACGCTGATTTTGCTGGCGATTTTGCTCTGTATGTCGACGATTATGCTGAGCGGATTTGCCATCAAGCATTCGACCGACGCGGCGGCGCAGTCGCTAGACAAAACGCTCAAGGCCGGCTTTACGCTGGGCAATAATCCGCGCACCAATCCAGGAACCGCCCGCGGTTCGGGAACGGTGTCGAACAAAGACATCGACGCGGTGAAAAATCTGGAGGGTGTGACGGACTATGTCAAACGCCAGAACGCCACGGTCGATTTTATCAATACCAAGCTAGTGCCACTACCGAGTGGCGGCAGCGGTTATGATGCCGAGAAAGACAAGCAGTTTGGCAACGCCGCGACTATCATCGGCGTCAATACGTCTGAGCTTGAAACCAAGTTCCGGGCTGGCGCACTCAAGCTCATCGCCGGCCGGCACATCACCAAGAGCGATTCACACACAATTTTGGTGCATGAAGCTTTTGCCAAGGCTAACAACCTGAAGCTTGGCAGCAAGATAAAGCTAAAGGCCAATCAATACGACACCGATAACGAGCATCCATCCAAGGATGAGGTTGAAGTAGAAATCGTCGGTATATTTAGCGGCACAAACCCAAAGCAGGCGACGTATCAGGTGGAGTTGTTCGAGAATGTGTTCCTGACTGATCTTACGACAACCCGTCAGTTAAATGCCTATACCGAACAAAATGAGATTTACCAGGACGCCACGTTCTTTACCAAGGGCACCAAGCAGTTGGATGAGGTAATGGTGCGGGCGCATAAACTGCCAGTTGATTGGCAAAAGTATCAGCTCAACAAGAATAGCCAGGAGCTGGCTGGCGTGACTGGTGCGGTGAACGGTGTGTATGGCTTGATCGACGGTATGTTGTGGGCGACGGCACTGGTCAGCATTGCAGTAATCGGCATGGTGCTGTACCTATGGATGAATGAGCGCAAGCGCGAAGCAGGCGTGCTCTTGGCGACGGGCGTGCCGCAGTCAAAGATTGTACTGCAATATATCGCTGAGCTGGTGATGATTGCGGTGCTGAGCTTCGGTGCATCGTACGCTACTGCAGGGCTGATTGCTCAACAAATAGGTGATCACGTGGTATCGCAGGCGGCGCAGAATGCCACGCGTCAAGCAAGCAACTCACTCGGCGGTGCATCACTCGGTGCTGACGCTGATTCGGTGACGTCATCACGCACGCTGGACAAGGTGACGGTTGGCGTGCAGCCGACGGATCTGCTAGCGGTATGGGGTGCTGGACTAGCGGTGATTATCATTGCGGTACTCCTGGCTTCGCGGCCGATTACCCAGTCAACGCCAAAAGAATTACTTACCGAAGTGGATTAGGAGCGAATGATGACGATTATCACACGAGCCTGGACAGCTGTGACGTGCCGGCGGCGTCGCAGCCTGACCATCGCCCTGATTATGACGCTGATTTTCACGCTGCTCATCGGCACGCTGACGGTGCAGCAGACGATGGCGCAGCTGAAGCAATCGGTTGAACGGAATATCCGTGCCGGCTTTAGTATCGCCAGCAAGCAGCCATCAGGCGAGGTGCCGATGGATATCGCGCAGCGAGTGCAGCGCCTGGACAAGGTGAAAGCGCACAACTTTCAAGCAGAAACCGCCGTAGGACTGCCGGGCAAGCAATTGATCGATACAGCAGGCGGCGGCGTGCAGCTGGACTCTGGAATTGCTGGCGAAGCAAAAGTGACAGGCGCGACACAGAGTGATCTGCTCGGCGAGTTCACCGGTCGATTTTACCAACTAGAGCAGGGCAGGCATCTGGGGGTACACGATCAAAACGCAGCGCTGATTCACAAAACGTTCGCCGAGAAAAATGGCATCACGCCAGGCGATAAGCTGGACATTACCAAAGATGGCAGGCGCGTGACAGTAACTGTCGTAGGCATCTTTAGCGGCACAGGCGAAAAGCCGGCGGCCCTGCAGTCTGATATGCCGGAGAACCATCTTATCACCGACCTAGCAACGGCGCAGCAACTGACAGGTAGCAAGCAACTGACACGGGTAACGTACTTCGCTGAATATCCACATCAGCTGAAGTCGCTAACAGACCGTGCTAAAAGCCTACCACACGTCGATTGGCAAAAATTCAGTCTGACCGACAACGGGGCGGTATTCGCTGGCGTCCTCCAAAACATCGCTGGTATGCAAAACATGTTAACGATTGCTACTATCGGCGCAGCCGCGGCAGGACTGGCAGTATTGTCACTGGTGCTGGTGTTCTGGGTGCGCGGCCGCTTGCATGAAATTGGCACCTTGTTGTCTATCGGCACGTCGAAGCGGCAGATTATCGGGCAGTTCTTGGCGGAGCTCGCGATCATTGCCGCAGTTAGTTCGGTGTTCGCCTTTGGTGTCGGCCTGATTGCCTCATCGCATATTTCTACCGCCCTCACAGCGCAAACGAGCCAAAGCCAGCGTGTCGAAACAACCGTGATGCATGTCGCGCCAGTAGCGACCTACCTGCAGGCTTTTATCTTCGGCTACATGGTCGTCTTGGTATCAGCTATCGCTGCTACTGCGCCAATTATGCGCCAATCACCAAAGCGAATTTTAGCAACATTAAGTTAGGAGATAGTATGTCACTACTTACACTACACGATATCGTTTATTCATACCCAGGCGACACTAGCAACGTGTTAAATGGTATTAATTATCACTTTGAAAAGGGCACCTTCTACGCTATCGTTGGTAGTTCTGGGGCTGGTAAGTCGACGCTGCTCGGGCTCCTAGCCGGACTCGACACGCCGACTGGCGGGCAGATTTTGTTTGATGATGAAGACATCGCCGAGCAGGGCTATTCGCATCATCGCAAGCACAACATCTCGCTGGTGTTTCAGAATTATAACCTGATCGATTATCTGACACCGCTAGAAAACTTGAAGCTGGTTAATCCCAAGGCGACCAACGAAACGCTGCGTATCATGGGGCTCGACGATGATCACATTAATCGCAACGTCATGAAACTGTCTGGCGGTCAGCAACAGCGCGTGGCGATTGGGCGAGCGCTGGTGTCCTCCGCGCCAATCATTTTGGCGGACGAGCCAACTGGCAACCTGGACGAAGCTACCGCCGCCGATATCATCACTATCCTGCGCCAAGCTGCCCACGAAAACAACAAATGTGTCATCGTCGTCACCCACAGCAAACAGCTCGCTAAAGAGGCGGATGTGGTGCTAATGCTCAAAGATAAATTGCTTCGGCCCAGCAAGAACAGTAAAAGGCGTCGTTAGGATTTAGTCGTGGTACAGATAGTGTCGCAATCTGTTAGGCAAAGCAGGCGTGAGCATGTCGTAGGCGTCGCCAGTCAGGGCAATTGACAGCTGGTCGCGCGGCTGACGCTTGGATAATTTCGTCATACCAAAGAGCTCTGGGCTCACGTGTCCACCGGGAATATTATCGAGTCGGCCAAAACCAGCGGTCAGGCGAATCGTGTACTCATTATGCGCGTGGGCAATATCAGTAAGATCGTTGAGCAGCGGAATGAGTGTCTTGTTGCCAAAAGTCGCCCGCTGCTCACGCGAGAAACGCGCATTATTGCTGCGCGGCAGTGGCACTGCAAGATTTTGTCCATCGCCTGTCCAGCCAATCAGCTCGCCACCATAATGCTGCACGGCAGTGAGTGCTTGGATACCAAACTGAACGATGAATGAGCGCAGTTTTCCATTATCACGCGCTATCTCCTTGGTTGAATGCGACACATCCCACATAGCAAGCACGACGTTTGGTGTCGTGGGTGATTTAAGCGATAGCATATCGGCAACTGACTGAGTAGGGCATGATGCCCGCGCCAATGCTTGCAGCGCTGTGATGCCAACACTGAGAGCAGTTTTGACGCTGTCATATCGCCATAGTGTTTCCAGTTCGCTTAGCTGACGTTTGGTTGGCGTATGGTCTTTTGTAAAAGCAGCTTGCAAGACGGCGTGTTGGTCGGGCAGTGGCAAGTTGAGAACGCGATGATCAGGATTCATCGCACTATCAGCCAGCGTGATGTTATCCTGGTTTTCCTCAATAACACGTCCAGCAACTGACGACCCATCAACGCGGTGCCCTGTGATATGTGTTTCTTGAAAATCAAATCGGTCATCAGCCGGAACGTGCGGTGAACACGCAGTAGCAACTGCCCCAATCGAATCAGGATTGCATTCATCATGCACGAAGACGGTGGCTGCGTCTGGCCACGTATCGGCCATGGGTGCGTGCTGCAGAAAATCACCGACTGTTTGCACGAGTGCTTGCTGGTAGTCATGCGCTGCTTTGGCGTGCGAAGTTTCGTGATGCATTAGTTATATTATGCCACATATTGGTGGAATAGGGTATGATTAAAGGACGCCTGGCTCACGACTGGTGCTTCTTCATATATTTCGCGGTCTCCTCCCAGAGTGGGTTATCCTTGTATGGTACGCCATCGTGCGCCCAATACCACCAAAAGTATCCACCAACGTAGCGTGGAGTGTACCGCGGCATGGCATAATAATGCCGAAACAACTGTAGTTTATGCGTCATCGGGGTATGCTCGCTGGGTGTGCCGCACTCGCCAATGCCAAGCTTGGCCTGCGGGAAGAGTGTCTCAAGCTCAGTAAAGACCTGCCGCCAGTTGGGCTGGTAGCCATCGTTGTCATCGTCGTAGTAGCTGACGAGGACATAATCGACGCCTTGCCTTAGATCATCGGGTAGGTATGTCTGTAGCCAATCTTTCATGCTCAGCGTGCTTCCGTTTGGCGGGAAGTAGTAGGGCACAAGCGCCGCCGCGGCATTCTTATCCTTAATGTATCGGTAAGCACTGGTCACCTTCGCGGCAGTAAGGTGTGGGTCTTCTTGGATCCATTCTTGGCCATTCATTTCATTGCCAACCTCCCATATCGCGACGTAGTGAGATAAATACTGGTAAGACTCAGCAAAGCGCTGCTGGTAGCGCTCGGTGCTGTAGCTGTGCATATCAGAAGAATCAACGGGCTGGGCCATGATATCGGCCACGCGATGAATCGCCTTAAATAGTCCACGGTAACGCTGCGGCGATCTATCTTTAGACATAACGATCCGCACTGTTGGCCGAGCAGGCAAACGCTGAAGAGCCTCCACGATATCAGCAAGCCGTCTCGTGCCATCCCAGCTGTCGTCGATTGTCAGGCCATAGAGCATATGTGATGATGCATGATGAGAAGGTGAATGGTTTGTACTGCCTTGCGCGGCAGAGTTTGATGCTGGTGCTAGCACGCGCAGCAGCACATACATCAGCACACAAAGCAATATAGCAAAACCAGCAATATGAACGTACTTTGGCATATAATAAGCTCCTTACAAGGTAGTATATCAAGGCACAGTTTTATATCAAACCAGGCGAATTTCGAAATTCGCCTATTTTACCCTGTTTTTTCCCTGTTACAGCGGACTCTTTTTCTCTTCTTTTATATATTTATATATAATAGGAGAGAAATCGATATGGATATATGGATATAGAGAGATATAAAGATATAGGTAAAGATAGAGAATAGTATGAGTATAGATAAAGATAAGAAGATAGAGAATAGATAAATAAAGAAATATAAAGATAAGGAAATAAAGATAGAAATAGAGAGATATAAAGATAGATAAATAGATAGAAATAGAGTTAGGAATATAGATAGAGAAATAGAGAAATATAGATAAATAGTAGAGAAAGAGAGTTATAGAGATAAAGAGAGATGAATATAAATATAGAAAGAGGTATGAAGTAATAGTTATCGTAACTACGATAAGAAAGTGGCAAATGGAGGAGTGCGAGAGCTGCTATAGCTCTGAGATTTAGACTATCGGGAACTTGACTTCCCTAGATTTTGTAGACTGACCGTTTTACAGTAGGGAGGAAGGGAGTAACAACGATGAGTCTCGAAGAAACCGTGCACGATGCACAGATAAAAATATTGCGAGAATTGCTATTCTTGCCAACTGCTCATTTCGCTGCGTTGCAGCGAGCTACTGGGCTCGATAGCGACCATGTCAAATTTCACATCAAACGACTAGTTGCCTTAGGCTACGTAACAAAAACAGCTGACGGCTATATGCTTTCGATCAAAGGAAAAGAATATGCCAATAAGCTAGACACTGATGCTGGTGTGATTGAGCGTCAGCCAAAGGTAGCAGTATTGCTTGTTATTGAGCGGCAGCACCATGGTGAGAAGCAATACCTTCTGCAGCAGCGACTCAAGCATCCATACTATGGTTTTTGGGGTGCGCCAACTGGCAAAGTACGTTGGGCGGAGTCTGTTGTTGAAGCGGCAGCACGTGAGCTTGCTGAAGAGACAGGACTGCGCGGTACTTTTGTGCACCGCGGTGTCTATCACGAGCGGGTTCGTCACAGCCAAACAAATGAAATCGTTGAGGACAAACTATTTCATCTGATGTTTTGCGATACCGTCTCGGGCACGATGGTCAAAGAATTTGAAGGTGGTAAAAATGCCTGGCGCACGCGTGAAGAGATGGAGAGTGAACCAAAGAAATATAAGAGCTTCATGCGCGAGATGGCGGCATGTATTGATGGACACGGTGAACTAACAGAAGTGATATATGAATATGACGCAACAGAATTTTGAGCCACCTCGGGCAGTACTTTGCGGCTCATACACGCGTGACAGAGACGGACTTTTGTGGGCCTATGATGAGCTTATTGCAACTAGCTGCCAGGTTTTATCGCCACGACGGATGCTGTTTGATAATAATGCAGCATTTGTGCGAGACGCTGCAGAGCAAGGTATATCGCCACAAGCGATCGAAGACTGGCATTTATCAGCAATTCGTCAAGCGGATTTTGTAATGCTTCATGCTCCAGATGGCTATGTTGGGCTGAGCGCAGCAATGGAAATTGGCTTTGCTACGGCCCAAGACTGTCCAGTTTTTTCACGCACAGCAGCGCAAGACATTGCCTTACGTGGGTTGGTGAAGGTTGTACCGAGTGTGTATGATGCCCTACGGGCAGCACATCTCCGAAGAATGAGTCAGGGGTAATGCGTACAGAATAAGAACGTATACCATGTTTATGTTATATCAGTAATAAAGTGGTATAATCATACGCATGAAGAAGCATATGATATATAACCATATTCCTGATTTTTGTCTCTTCGGCTTCGGCTTTGCTGCTTTAGCAGTAGCGTGGACGTGGCCAGGGACAGTAGTGATTGCCAGCGAATGGTGGCTGGTAGGTGCTGCTTGCATTGTTGTGGCTGTGTTTATAATGCATGCAACGATGCGCGCTTTGCGCCGAGCTGCAACCTCAACTAACCCGCTTGATGAGCCAAGCGAGCTGCTCACCACGGGGCCGTTCAATTTCTCGCGCAATCCACTCTATCTTGCATATATCTTGGCGGTACTTGGTTGCGCGTTGGTGAGCGGCTCATGGCTGGCGCTGCTGTGCCCAGTGGTGTGCTTTGGCGTGCTAAACTGGCTGATTATTCCAATCGAAGAGCACGCCATCCATCACGTCTTTGACGAGCGTTACGAGTGGTACTGCCGACGGGTGCGGCGCTGGCTTGTAGTGCCTATGGCGTGCAAGCACATGAAACCTATGCGCTTTATGACAATACGGCGAGCGGCTCGGCCATATGTTCTTGCAGCGATATCTGGCATTGTTGTGGCAGGAACGGCTTTTGCCCCACATTGGTTTCTGCAGCTACCAGTATTTTTTGCATTAGCATTGCTATTTATAGCAGTGCGACGACTGTCGGGCGTCCATCTTTATGGCGTTGGTGCTTGTTTCATGCTGGCATGGCTCTTACCAACGACCTATTGGTATTACTACTTTATGTCGCCCGGCGTGGCATTTGGTGCAAGTGTTGGATGGGCGCTTTTGCAGGCTAATCTATTTTGGATTATAGCTCTGCGTCGGTATATTCGGACATACGGTGCTGTAGTGCTCTTTGTTATTGCATGGTGCACATTGACGTATATACGAACTCATGCACCAGTGGTAGAGGATTGGTGGATTCCCCATCTTGGCTATAGCGTGTGGCGTAATGACAGTATCACTATGTGGAGTGCCTATGGCGGCGAAGCAGTGCTCGAAGCGATTGTATTACTTTGCGGCGTGAGTATAGCGTGGCTGATAGTGCATGCTCGTATGAGCGTATGGATACGTATGAGCTGCGGGCTTGTTGTACTCGTGGCGGTGGCGAATAGTATTGCTGTACATATGCCAGCCAAGCCACTTCCTCCAGTGATTGCACTCCAAAAGATGACACGTGGCGGCGTTGATATACCCGCTACAGAGGCTGATGTGGAGGACCTCATACATCTGACAAAGCGCGCAATTGCACAGTACCAATATCCTCATGCGACAATCGTCTGGCCAGAAAATTATATCCCACCTGCGCTGCACACAACAATTGCAGCCTTTGCACAAAAAGAATCGATCAATATCGTCTACCATACAACAGAGAAAGACGATACAAGAATATACAAGAAAGTCGTACTGGTAGATCAGTCTGGTCGCAGTATACTAACAAATTACAAAGCGCATCTTGCGCCAGATGAATCAATTGGCACAGCGCGTTATTCACGCGTAATTGCTACGCATAATGCTACGAAAGTTACGGCATATATTTGCTATGACATGCACTACCCAGATATTGTTGAGCGGCTCAAGGGGAGTGACGTTGCCTATATTCCACTGGATGATGCTGAGTATGGCTATCTGCAAAAGCAATTTCACGCAGCGGATAGTGTTATTCATGCTAGGCAGGCACAAACAGCCGTTGTTTTGGCGGGTACAGATGGGCCAACCATGATTATTAATAGCAACGGTATCATCGTTGATCGCCTGACGGGGAATGCTGCTGGATTTGTTGGATATAGCAAATAAGAGCGCGTGCTTTGTGTAGTATACGATAACTTGAGGTGAGCCACGTATCTTTCTTACTGGGTAAACAATCGCTACATTTGCACTCATCGTCTTAGCGGGGACAGTCACTGCTCGTCGTTATCATGGCGCACGTCGTGTGGTTGCTTGTCAGCCAGGGGCTATTCTTTGGCCTTGCTATCGCGATTATGTGCGATAGACACCAGCCTCTCATAGCCTGGTTCGAGCGGGTGCGAGCCCGATACAGCACGCTCATTCGCTCGAGCATTACAGTGGTCATCGTGTTGTGCGGGCTTATTCTGCTTGCCGATATGGCAACCTTCTTGCTGAGTGGTCACTGGCTACTACCCGAGTAGCGAGTAATGCCCATGGTACAATAGAGGTGCTTGGCTGCACAGTATTTTCGGCACAAAATATATGAGACCTCCATACACTCCTCAGCAAAATGGCATCATGCGAGCGGCTGCTCGTCGTGTGCGGTATGACGAAATACCACCACAGGTAGCGCACGCTCGCTATGTGTACTGTCTATGGGAGCTAAAGACAACGCAGCCACTGGCGCACAACTTCTACTACACAATTTTGCCCGATGCCTGTATTGATATTGTCTTTGATTTAGATGACTGCAGCGCCTCTATCATGACGCCATGCCAAACCGCTTGGCGGATAGCACTGGGTCGACGATTTCATTATGTGGGAATACGCCTGCATCCTGGTGTGTATCACGGTGACGTCGATGCAGTCGTTGGCGCAGCGATACCTATTAAGCGGCTGGCCGGCTGGGCTGTCACAGATATTATTGCTGCGTTGCAACAGCACAGCTTTACTCAGCAGCAAGATATTCTCGCAACTTGCATCCAACGAATGATTGAATGTAACCTAGTGCAGGCAGATGACTTTATTATGCAGGTCATCGCTCGGCTTGATGGCCAGCATACAATTACCCAGATTGCTCAGCAGTTGGGCTGCTCCGAGCGGCATCTGCGGCGGATTGTTCGTCAGCGAACTGGTTTTTCACCTCGAGCACTGCGGACAATTGTTCAGTTTCAGCGGAGCTTTACAGAAGATTGGCGAGAGCTCTATGCCGACCAGTCGCACTATATCCATCGTTTTCAGTGTATTACGCAGCACACACCACAGCACTACCACAAGACATACCAAGCATAATGTCCGAAATATACAATACGAGAGAGTGCTACCATGCTACTATAATGACATAACCATTAACATAAAGGAGCGCATATGCACGCACTATATCCTGTGACAATTACCACAAAGATAACGGAATGTAAGGAGTTCTATTGTCGGCTCTTTGGCTTTGAGGTTGTATTCGAAGCCGATTGGTACGTGCATCTCCTGCATAGGCATAGTGGTGTAGAGATCGGCCTGATGCAGCCACACCTTGCCAACCAGCCACAAGATCTCCAAGCGGCATTTGGTGGTCATGGCATTATTTACTCACTTGAGGTTGCTGATGCTGCCAGTGAATACGAGCGGATTAAGAGCTGTGATGTTGCAATCACCCATCCACTCACCACTGAGGTATGGGGCCAGACTCACTTTTGCGTGCGCGATCCAAGTGGTGTAACAGTTGACATCGTCCAGCAAGCAGAAGAGAATAATGGGTGATGCACACCTATACCATTGATGGGCGGGTACAGCAATTTCCGCAAGCAGGTGGCTGGTATTATGTCGCAGTGCCGCAGAGGTATACAAAGATGCTCCAACCACTAACGGTGCGTGGCCTAATTGCGGTTCATGCGGTAGTAGGAGAGGTGTCGTGGGATACCTCGCTACTGCCAATGGGTGATGGCACCCACTTCATTCCGCTGCCTGCTAAGGTGCGGCGAACAAACTAGCTCGATGTGGGGAGCTGCGTCAACCTCACGTTTACGATTCGTCGCCCAGCAACATGACACTCGCCGTGTATCCTTGTATAATAGCACTATGCACACGCCCCACCACACCACAGCAAAACCAATGCGCTACGCGCTGCTCCTTCGCGGCATTAATGTTGGCGGTAAGCATAAGGTGAGTATGGATCGCCTGAAGGCTGACTTGATGGAGCTGGGCTTTCGCAGCGTCGTCTCGTATATCAATAGCGGCAATCTCTTTTTTGATAGCAGCGAGCCGGAGGAGGTGATCCAACGCACACTGGCGCGCTATTTTGGTGCGGCTTATGACTTCCCAGTGCCGTTTATCATCATCAGCGCTGCCACGCTCCGGCAAGAGGTGGCTCAGTTACCCAGCTGGTGGCAGGACGATACGGCCTACCGGCGGGATGCGCTGTTCTACTTGCCAGAGGCGGACAAGACGGCGATTGAGGCAGAAGCAGCCACCTGGGCAAATAGCCGCGAGCAGCTCTATTTTGGGCGCACCGCGTTTTTCTATTGCAATCACGATCAAGCCGATTATCTCACATCAAACTACCATAAAAAGCTCCTCAAAGCCCAGTTCTACAAACAGCTCACGATCCGCAGCGGCAAAACCTTCCAGAAAATAATTGAGCTGACATTGGAGGACTAATGAATATCTACGCCTATCAACGCCCGCTTGGGCCTATTGCCGACGACAAGGCTTTGCGCCAGCAATTTATTGCGGTGTATGATGCCAAGACGCACCAGCAGGTCGTGCGCTTTTGCCGCGCGTATGGTCATCGGCTACACGAGCTCACCCGCCACACCTTCCCATATAACAGTGACATTGCTGACGCGTATGCTGGTATGGAGCAGTGGCTTGCTGGCAAGGCGAACTACCACGCGGCCCGCAACGCAAGCTTTCAGATTGGCCGCCAGGCGCGCTTTACAACCAGCCGAGTAGCGGAGCGTTTCTTGCGTACTATGGCGCAGCTCACGGCGAGCCCGCATGTGAAATATCACGGGCTGTGGGCAAGCGACTTTGCCATCACCCTTATCAACACCATGCACCCAAACGATGAAGCGGCAGTGCGTGACGAACGCATAGCACAGATACAACTTTTGAAAAGCATTAACTAAATTTTAAATATAGATACGTGTATAAGAGGTGCGTTCGATGCGGTAGTATAACCTGCGGCTGGTGAGCAATTGAGCCAGCTCCACAACTTCGCTATACTAAAGATATGACAAATGCGCAATCACAGCCACTCCTCTACGAGCACATTTGTGCCGATCCAATGAATGCTCATTTTGCGGCACGGGGTTGGCCGCCGGTGTATAGTGCCTCGGCGCGCTCGCGCATCATCATTGTTGGCCAGGCGCCGGGCCGTATTACTCAGGAGACAGGAGTGCCGTGGAATGATGCCAGTGGCCGCCTTTTGCGGCAGTGGCTTGGCGTGAGCGATGAGCAGTTTTACAACCCCGATCTCTTTGCGCTTATCCCAATGGACTTTTACTACCCCGGCAAGGGCGTGCATGGTGACTTACCGCCACGCAAGGAGTTTGCTGGGAAATGGCACCCAAAGCTCCGTGCCCAGATGCCAGCAGTGCGCCTAACGATTCTGGTCGGTGCTTATGCGCAGAAATACTATCTTGCTCACCAGGCAGAGAAGAATCTAACAGAAACGGTGGCGCATTTTGCGCAGTATTTGCCACGGTATTTTCCGCTGGTACACCCCTCGCCGCTGACTGCGCGCTGGCGAGCGCGTAACCTATGGTTTGAGGCAGATGTTATTCCAGTACTGCGACAGAAGGTTTGCCAAGCTTTAGAGTAATTATAAGAGCGTGTGAGTACTGTCGGGTGATGGCTCAGCTGTATTTCGTATCCGTATAGAACGCACCATGAATATTATTCGAACAAGATAAAAACGGACACAACAGAGTCGTACAATAGTATGCAAAACACTTCTCGTGTCCATAAAAGTATGGTATAACCAAGTGTATGAGACGATCCCCAGAAACAACTCTAGACAATGCATATTTCACATTAGTTGCAGCAGATTTTCACAATCGGATGGAAGACGTGGGAGATGCTCCCTATACCGTGGTTGGCGGGCTCGGTTTGCACGCAGTGACTCATGCCGAGGAGATCGATTGGGATGATCATGTGGTGCGGATTGGTAATATCTACCTGCCGCGGCGGCGTGAGAGTAATGGCACGGTGCGAGATCTCGACACATTAGTGCATACGACAGGTACAGTAGCAGCATATCGAGATGAGATGAAAGATGCGCTGGGTGGACTGCTTGTCCCTTCGGTATTTGGCCTTAGGCCATATGGCACTCCACTAATGAATACACTCAAAGGTTTGAGCCATTTCACTGGTGATCGCTATCTTAAAGAGGGCAACGGGGGTGAAAAGGAACTTTACTGGCGTCTTGCTGGCAGCGAAACGAAGATTCCACTTGAAAGCCTTGATCCTTGGCGTGTTAAACAAGACGGGGAAACAGTTTGTAATATTCCTGGCCCCGTTGCTCAGCTCGGTGCGTATATGAATCGATCGATTACTGGTGTGCGCAAAAAAGACGAAAGGAAGCTAACAGGGCTCGAGAACGTTGTTATGCCGAACGGCAAGATTAGCGATATCCCAAAGGAATATCGCGAGCAATATTTTGCCTTTCTTGAGCAAGCAGAGAAGGTCAAGCGGGCGCGAAAACTTGGTTTAACTGCACTCAAAGCGCGCCTCTTGGAACGTCTTGAAGAGGAAGAATGGGCTGTTAAGCTTGCTCAAGGCGAGCACGATGGTTTGTTTCGGCTATTTACCGGCAAGCAGTAGCTTCGCGCTATAATAGAAAGTATGAACGCCGCCCTCCGTACTAAGCTAAAAACATTACCTCGTAGCCCAGGTGTCTACTTTCATAAGTCGGCCAGTGGAGAGGTGATTTATGTCGGCAAGGCGGCAGTGCTGCGCAACCGAGTGCGACAGTATTTTCAGGATTCGCGTGGACGAGATAATAAAACCATGGCGCTGGTGGCAGAGATCCACGATACGGATTGGATCGAGACCGAAAGTGAGGTGGACGCCCTCTTTCTGGAAAGTGAGATGATCAAGCGCTACATGCCGCGCTACAACGTGCTGCTGCGCGATGATAAATCACAAACCTTCGTGCGAATCAACATGAAGAGCCAGTGGCCAGTAGTGAGCTTTACGCGCAACCCGGCGGATGATGGTGCCGACTACTACGGCCCCTTCTACAATGGCTTTGCGCTCAAAAAAGCCCTGCGCTACCTGCGGCCAATCTTCCCATACCTGACGCACGAGCGCCGGCCTGGGCAATCAAAGCTGGATGAAGATTTAGGCCTGAGCCCCAAAATCAGCGACGGCTCGCAGGCCTACAAAGCCAACCTGCGCACCCTGATTAGCTACATCAAAGGCAACCGCAAAGCAATCGCTGCCAAGCTTGAGCGCGATATGAAGACAGCCGCCGGGCTGCACGAATTTGAACGAGCCGCCCAGCTGCGCAACAAGCTGCGCGCCATGCAGGAGCTGCAGCGCCGGGTGATGTTTGGTGATAAGGAATTCTTGGCTATTAGTAAGGACCGGGCCCTGGCGGACTTGACCACGCTGCTGGGGCTCGCGGGTGAGCCAACCCGCATTGAAGGCTACGATATCAGCCACATGAGCGGCCGCCAGGTGGTGGCGAGCATGGTGGTGTTTCGTAATGGTGTGAGTGACCGGGCCGAGTACCGTAAGTTTAAAGTGAGTGAAAAAAACGACGACACTGGTAATATGCACGACGTCATCTTTCGCCGCCTGAGTGAGCGCCATATCAAGAGCTGGGGCACGCCGAGCCTGCTCCTGATTGACGGCGGCAAAGGCCAGCTAGCGGCAGCAATCGCGGCCCGTGACGCGCGCGGGGTGCATGTGCCGATCATCAGCATTGCCAAGCGCGAGGAAGAGATCTTGGTACACAAAACTGGCTCGCAGGTGGGGCTGGCGTATATTCAGCGCCTGCAGGCCGAGCGCCCGAGCGGCGTCACCGTGCATGAGGATGGCGATGTCTATGTGATTAATCTCCACCCAGGGCAGCGCAACGCTGGTGCGCACTCCAAGAATTTGCGGGGTAGTGCTGCGGTGCACGAGCCAGAGGCGGCCTACGCTGCCTCTGCCGTGCATGAACAGCCAGTTAGCAGTACTAGCCAGGTAGCCACTCCACCGCTTGCAGCCAGTGACATTACTAAGCTCTTTCAGCGGATCCGCGATGAGTCGCACCGCTTTGCCGTCAGCTACCACACGGCGTTGCAGCGCAAAGCCGGCGTCAAGAGTGCGCTCGATGGCATCCCTGGCGTTGGCCCCAAAACCAAGCAAAAACTGCTGCGGCAGTTTGGCAGTGTGCGGGGCATTATGCGCGCCAGCCAGGCAGAGCTAGCGGCAGTGGTGGGGGAGACGCGCGCAGCGCAGATTCGGCAGGGGCTGTAGTAGATGAGACATACCCAACTAATGGCACAGTCAGTGATTCTACATCCCTCTTACGCGTAGCCGCATGCCAATCCAGAACTTATGTACCAGTACCAGAAGGGGAATCTCTCTAGATGGTTACTCACGTCGCGTTGTAGCGATGCGTGCTAACTCACTTTGCTTAAGCGGTACACTGTGTTCGAGAAGAAACTGAGTCATAGCAATGTAACGTGCAACCTCTTTCTGAGATTCGACAAGACGAGCCTCTTGTACTGTCGATGAATGCTCGTCATAGAGCAAAGCAACCATTTTTTCCCCGTCGAATACAAGGTAGTCAGAAATGCCAGTTTTAGAGATAACGTCTGAAATTTCAGACCACGGTACGACAAAAATCTGTTCACCCATCTCCTCGTCGGCAACGTACGCATGGTATTCAAAGCGGAGAAGGTAACGAGAGATTGGATACTTGACAACGCGAATACGCGTCATACTGACATTGTATTGCTTGGAATGTTCATATACCCATTGGGATTTCACATCCTTTGTCACGCGTCGCTTAGCGTCGTCATAGTCGCCCCGTATGAATGATTCATAGGCTTTTGACCCTGTCTCGTCATATTCTTGGAGAAACTCAACTTTAACCCAGTGTGAGCGGAGTTGGCGAAATAATTCACCAAACTCCGTGAACCCACCGCCGTCGATTGTCATGTCTTGATAGTTTTGAGGAGGGTAGTTGAGATTACTAAGATGCTGCATAGTTAGTCATGAACACCGCTATTATACTGCATGGCGCACAACCCGAATCGCCTTTGCTGGGTCTTTATACGCGCGAATTGTCGATACCGCCGGCAGTGCGGCGTGTTCTCCCTCGGTCTGGGCGAGGATGGTGGCTGGCTCACAGAAGTTGAGCGTGATGTCAGTGATTCTTTCGGCTGGCGTGTGGCCCGTTACGGCACTGTAGGCAAAGGGGATATTTTTCCAGACAGACGAGAAGTCGGCTTGATGGTAGCCAAAAAAGTCGGTCTGCGGGTAGTCGATCGACGAGCGGATAACGCGCCCCATGCGCTGGCTATTGATCATCATCACATCGGTCAGACCAGCCTGCTCTTCGGCAGAAAGGTTGGTTGTGAAGGGTGGTAAGTAAGTGTCGTGTGCGTGCAGATAAGTGGTGGCAACTTGCCCCATGCTGCGCACAAGCTTGGTGCGGGGTGGTGTGCGGCGCAGACGTTCGCGCGATGCTGCGCCAGCGAAGCCGCTAGCGATCAGAGCAGTTAAGCCAAGTGTCATATACCCAGGGGCATATCGCCATGGCTCGCCATTTACCTCAATAGCGAGCGGCTGATGAATAATAGTGCGGCGATTGGCCTGCAACAGTGGTAAAGGATCGCGCTGGCCCCTTGCGAGATCATTGCAATTGCCATAACCAATAAAGCTATACACTGCGCCATCAAGCTCAGCCCTCAGCCCCGCATTTACTACTTGCGTACTCGTCCCATCACCTGCCGCACTGATGATGTGAGCGTCTTGTGGCAGGTGATCGGCAAGATCCCTGATGTTGTCTTCCGCCCGTGAAAATCGCGTTGTTATGGTGTCGTAGGGAATGCCCGCTACATCGAGCCGGCCAAACACACCAGCCTGCACTTCGCTATGGCGGGTGCTATAAGGGTTCTGAACGATAACAAGCTTACGATTATACATCATAGAAATAAAAACACACTCCTATACTGAGTGTGATCCTCCTTGTGGTGCGGGTAGAGGGAGTCGAACCCTCGTCTCATGCTTGGGAAGCATACATAATAGCCGTTATACGATACCCGCGCTGGCTGTATTATAGCACCTTGCAAAGCAAAAGGCTAACTGTTTATTCTATACATAATATCCATATATCTTTCGCTCGCTTCATCGTGCTAAGCTCTCTCGCATAGTATATGCGAACGTGTTTTTGCTACCCGATAGATAATACAGTGGAGAGGGGAATACAAGACAACGAGAAGATCAGAATAATTGAGACTTTGAATCTCTTGCCTGAGCAGTAGTTTTTTAGTACAATAGGAAAGAGCAACAGGTGTTGCCTGTGGCTCTTTAGCTCAGTTGGTAGAGCAGAGGCCTGAAGAGCCTTGTGTCACTAGTTCGAGTCTAGTAGGAGCCACCAGTAAAACACTCTCTTTGAAATAAGAGGGTGTTTTTCTTTTAATATGGTACAACTCACCCACAAACAAGACGTCCGTGTATAATAAGCACTATGAAATCACTCCATCAGTCCACACCGCTCTCCTGGCAACGCCTTGCTCTGTTTGCGCTCTGGGTTATGCTTGCGATTGTACTGTGCAGTGCTATTGTGTATGGTGCTTTGTTTTTTATGCCACGCCGCGTGCAGTCCCATCCAGTCCGGCAGCTTAGGCAAAAAGAGGAGTTTCCAACAATAGATACGAAGAAGTTATCGCCTGTCCGAGCGAAGATCATCACGACTGCTCATCAGCAATTTGACACTCCCCAGCCTGGTGTATTTTACAGCCAGGGCGAGCAGCAAGATTGGTGTGCAAACTTCGTTAGCTGGGTGTACCAGCAAGCGGGTGTGCCATTTATCAACCCACACAATGGTGGCTGGCGCATCCCTGGTGTGCGCAGCCTCGAAACGTACTATCGCACGACTGGTCGCTGGCATCCAGCCGATAGTGGCTATACACCCCAGCCAGGCGATGCCATCCTCTACGACACAACCAGCCAGCGTGGTGAACATGTTAATATCCTCTTGCGTTACCAAGATGGCAAACTCACCACCGTTGGTGGCAACGAAGGCAACGCGGTCCACGTTAGCACAATCGATCGAGCGGCCGTTGGTAAAATTCGTGGCTTTGGTGCGGCAGAGTAGAATACATATCTTTTCTGCGTTATTCAGTGGACAGTGAGAATTGGAGTTATAATTTTATTTTCTGCTTCTCCAAAAGCAAGAGGTGAGTACACAATAGCCGCACGTACATATCCTAGAATAGTTGATGGAACGAAGCGCGCAAGAGCGAATAATACGATTCATAAAAGAAAGGGCTTGAAATTTCACGCACTATTCCATATAATACAACTCAGCAACATGCGGGTTTAGCTCAGTTGTTAGAGCGCTTCCTTGCCATGGAAGAGGCCAGGAGTTAGAGTCTCCTAACCCGCACCACAGCATCGCTATACAAACCCTCACCCTGAGAAACAGCCCCTGTGGCCGTCTCAGCCGAGGACCGTCGCCCAACTCCTGTCGAGGTGGGCGATTTTCGTAGGGCGGCGATCCGTGCCACAGCCCGGAGTCGTGGGCTGGCCAGCTGGTCGAACGGCCGGTTGAGTCGTGCTTCCAGGCAGACATCGCTACCGGTGTCCGTCACGTGGACAGAGCAGGGTGCCTCATCAGCTCGACGCGTTGGCTCATCACCGGCATCGTCCGCCTCACACTCCCCGGGCTCCTGCTCATCACCCTCTCCGCCAGCGCCACTCACACCATCGTCTGCATCCTGCAACTCTCCGCCAGCCCCGTCATCACCACCGTCGCCAGGCAGAACAACCCGTCCGTCCTCATCCACCGCTGGATTGACCAGGACCCGCTCGAAGAACACCTGGTTCAGCTGCTTCCTCAAGTGATCCGGCGCCGCCATATACAGCCGGTAGCAGTCCTCCAGCAGATCCAGCGCCTGCTCCACATGCGCCCGCACCAGCTTGGCATCCGCCTGGTAGGCATCGAGCTGACGCTGGATCCCCGCCAGCTCTCGCCCCAGCCGATCCTGCTCCTCCTTGAGCAGTTCCAGCGGCACCGCCCCACCATAGTGCGCTTGCAGCAGTCTGCGCCGCTCATCCTCCAAGTTCGTCCGCCGCACCGTCAGCGACCGAACGCTTCGATCCTTCTCCCCCTCAATCCGTGCCAGCTCCGCCAGCAGATATCGCTCAATCTCCTGGCGATCCGCCTCACTCACATACAGCCGCCGATACACCTCCTGCATCTGTGCCTCCACCACCTCAATGAGCACCGCCTTAAAGGAGCAGTCATGCAGCCGCTGCCGCCTGGCGCAGATGAAGTAGGGGTATAGCACCCCCTTGCCATTCTTCGTATTCTGCACCAGCAACCGACTACCACACTGCCCACACACCACCGTGCTTTTGAGGAAGTGGTTATGCATCCGCTCCCGCTCGCCACTGCGATGGGAGCCCAGCACAGCCTGCACCGCCTGCCACGTCTCCTCATCCACCAGCGGCTCGTGCTTGCCCGCATACTCCACGCCCTGGAACTGCACCACACCCTTGTAGTACGGGTGTCGCAGCAGCGTGTGCAGGCGCCCTTTGGTGATGGGACGGGCCGGCTTGCTCGGCGTCGCTGGCACGTCCAGCCCCAGCCCTGCTAGGTGCTTGGCTAGTTGACTGACTGTCCAGTTACCGGTGGCGTACTCAGAGAAGGCGAGGCGAAGCAGGGGAGCACGCTGCTGGTCGAGTTCGACCGTCCGGACCTCCCGCCCATGCTCATCCCTCCCGCGGACATTCACATACCCCAGCGGTGCCTTGCCCAGCGTCCCACCGTTCCTGGCTTTCTCACCCATCCCCTTAATGACCTCATTAGCCAGGTTCCGGGAGTAGAACTCAGCGATACTGCTCATGATGCCGTGCAGCAGCATGCCGCCAGGCGTCTGGTCGATGTTCTCACTGGTGGAGACCAACCGTACCCCCGCCTCCTCGAAGGCCCGGTTAATCTCCACATCATCGGCTCGGTTCCGGGCGAGGCGGTCGAGTTTGTGGACGATGACGTAGTCGATGCCACCATCTTCTTTGAGATAGGCCAGCATCTTCTGCAGCTCAGGCCGGTTCGCAGACCTGGCGGACTCACCGCGGTCAGCGAACTCCTTAACCACCAGTGCACCCATGGACTGGGCTTTGCGCTTATTCGCCTCCCGCTGGGCCGGCAGGGAAAAGCCCTCCTCCGACCCGCCGCGCTGGGCCTGCTCCCGAGTAGAGACGCGGATGTATAAGACGGCCCGCTTGGGAGTCAATTGCGCGGCCATGGCCGCAAACGGGTCAGCCCCAACTGCCGCTACACCGCCTTGTATTGATCCTGCTTCCATACACTCAATCCTCCTTTCGGTTATTTATTTGTCTAGACATGATAGTAGGAATGACCAGGTTGATATAGTTGCCACTGATGGAGTTTTTGGACGACCGAATGTTCTTGACTGCCCAAGTAGTATTTCGTTTACAAGCGATGGACGTGGCAGTAGAAACTGTCGAGGTATATGACACACGCAAAGATAGTCTCACTCCGTATTATAAACCGCTTGAATTGCTCGAACGTTTGTTAAATGTGGCCACAATTAATGCTATATTTATAGCATGGAGCGCGCTCCAAAATTTGACATAGCAACACTATGGGAGACAAAACGACAAAACGATCTATTTTGGCGTTCCGTACTTGCTTATGACAACTACAAAGATAAGATTGCGTTGGCCACTGCCGATTCATTGAGCAAAAGTGAGCAAGAACAGATATCCTCACTGCTTGGACACATTGAATCGGTCATTCCTCAAAACTACCTGTATGATTCCGCAAGGCAGGAGCATTATCCGTTCTACGAGCTATCTTATCGCGAGATAGACCGGCAATCATACAACTCAGTTCTGATACACTATCCTGGCACAAATATCGACGACCCTGAATATATTGTCGTTGCGACAGATCTAAAGCACGTAAAGATTCCTTTTCTAGAGAATATCGTGCAATATTACGTCCCCCAGGCGGGAACGCTTTATACGATCAATGACTTCAAGCCAGGAAAGAACGAAGCTTTGGCCTACGAGTTTGATGAATGCTGTGGATATGGCACAACCATTACGCTGTATCATGGCGATGAGCGCAAAGCGACCTTTTTATCGCAACTGGATTGTACATTGCCCAGAGTAGTTGACCACTACTTATATCGAGGGACGCCAGGCATCGGAGCATTGCCACCGGATGATTTCGCTGAGCATCATAATGATATGCCGTTAATCTACAGATGAATGAGGTGCAGTAGTGTACGGTGCGCACTCCTGCTCCCGCATCACCTCAAGCTCTCGCATCCACGCGCCTTCTTTGTCGTTCCACCAGGCGGGCGGTTCACCGTCGCCGGGCTGCCAGGCGTTGAGGCAGACCAGGTGGGTGCCGCTAGCTGCGATCGATTTCATCTGGGGCGCTATCTACTATCGTCAAGAAATTGTCTCAGGCCAATGTTTGACAATTCTTTCCAGCTTCTCCATACTAATGGCATTATCAACATAATCGGAGAAACTGCAATGAAAGTACTAGAAACAACGAAGGAAGGGGAACTGTTCAACTAACAAAGGAAGAAGTTCGCCTTATAGGAGCATTATCATTAGAAGTATTTCACGGAGCATTTCGACTTGAGTGCAAGACTCTCTGGCAGACTGTCGCCATGCCGATTCCATTTAAGCGCGCCGCTGAAATAATGCATCAATTTCAAGATCTTTTCCGCGCTATAATAAAGATGAAATAATTGTATTTATTACACAAATACCTGGGACCTGGCGGCGATGGCGGATCCAGCTGCTACCGCAGCGCAGTGCCTGCCTGAAGGGCTACTCTGCGCCACACCACCGTCAGCGTACGCGACTTGCACCGAGCATAATGGTGCCTAGACAGTGTGAGGAGTGTGGGCAGGTAATCCGCCAGACTGACTAAGAGGTCCAAGTGACAAAAATCGGGCGGACAATCATCCATGTCACACGAGTGTTGCTGCTGTGACCGATCAAGGGTTCTCCGTTGTTTCCTCCCCGCCTATATGATTAAATAGAAGTATGACGAACGAAGAGTTATCTCAACAAATAGTAGCACTCAGCGGCACGGTCGAGACATTAGCCAATACTATGACGAAGAAGTTTGAGCAGATCGATAAACGTTTCGAACAAATAGACAAACGCTTCGAGCAAATTGATCGACGTTTTGAGCACATTGATCAAAGGTTCGAACAAATAGATCAACGGTTCGATATAATCGACACACAGTTCAAAGCAGTGGACGAGCAGTTTGACAACATCCACAAGGACTACAAAGTATTGAGTGACATGATAAAGGATCTCGACTACAAGTGGGAGGAGCGCTTTAGCGAGCTCAAGGCAGGACAAACCAAGTTGAAAGCTGGCCAAGATGAGGTACGAGCTGAGATGGCTCGCCTTCGCCGTAGTCTCTTCCACGAGTCTGGCAGCCGCGAAACCGCCGACGAAACCCTCTATAGCGATCTTGACCGCCGTCTTCGCCTCGTTGAAGCAAAGTTCCCAGACTTGATGCAGCAGGGAGTCTAGAGGTAGATTCGCCGGTGCCAAAGATCAACAGATACTACGCTACCGGTTCTATGGCATAACGAAGGACGGCAGCTATTTCTGTGTCCAGGTCAAGGAAGACATACGAACGAAGCGTAATGACTTCACGTCTATCTTCGACAGGAAGCCGCGCTAGATTAGCCTACAATAAAAATCTCCCGCGGTGTAGCCTAGAAACTACCTGCCGGAGATTTTTTGGTAACACGGCGATCAACTGTGCCTGGTTATGATTATATGTTTTTTGGCTTAATTGTCGATAGACGAGGCTATACATAACATGATATAGTCATCTATAATTTATCACGGTCACTCAACAGAACAGAGAGGAACAGCAATACCTAGCAACAAGTACTGCATAACAATGGTATCGGTCGCAACCAAGGAGCAAGCATCAACTATTTCCAAGCACCTTGTTGCAAACCGACTTGCAGCCTGCGTTCAGATAACGAAAATACATTCCGTTTATGTCTGGGACGGAGAATGCCAAGAGGACGACGAGTTTCTCTTGCTGATAAAAACTGAAAAAAGCAAGTTTCCAGAGATCGAAGAGGCAGTGCAGCGCCTCCACGACTATGATGTTCCAGAAATAATATGTTTAGATATTACAGATGGATCGTATGACTACCTCGCATGGATAACAGAAACTGTGGCATAAAGTTTTCCATGACTTTGCTTCAAATGTCACTGACTTAGCACTGTTATTTAGTATAGTTTTGTCTAATGAGGCGCACATATAGTGAAGCTGAACGCAACTGACATTAGAGACAGGCCGGACGTGTCTTCTCGCTAGGCTGCTGCATCAGTGCCGCCACCTCCGCCTCCATCTTGACAATGAGTTCACGCTGCGAGATCTGCTGCTAGGCGTACTGGGTAAGCCAGCGTCGTACTGCCGGAGTGACGGCAACGCCTTCGAGCTCGACCAGGCCGATGGCAGCCTGGGTGGCGCGTGATCCAAGTAGTCGTGGGGTGTGCTCGGGTCGTGCGCTGTGCCAGCCATACCTACGCTCCCTGTTGCCCTAGCTCGGGAAAGTGGGCTTCCAGGACGCGGAGGCGACGGTCGAGCTCGCGGTAGTGGCTGTCTTGTGTGGAGAAGACGCTCTCGTGCATCGTGTCGCGCACGCCGGCTTCGATAATCATCTTGCGGTTGATCCGTGAAATGTCGTGCTGGATGCTCGCCTGCGTCGCTTTCATGTCGGTAAAGTCCTCCTCCAGTTTGGCACCGTGCTCCTCCAGGGCGCGTTGCAGCTCGTCCTGCGTCTTGGCGATGGTCTTCTGTGCATTGACGATGTAGCCCTGCTTCTCGTTCATCTCGCCGTACTTGGTGCGCAGATCATCTAAGCCAACCTGCAGGTCAGCATGTTTGGCAACCAAATTGTCTTGGCCGGCCTTGAGGTTGTCGTACTTAGTGGCCAGGTCATCCTGTCCTGCCTGCAGTTTGTCAAGCCGTCCATCGATTGTTTCGAACCGCTTGTCGATCTCGTTGAATTTCTCGGTTACGGTTGCTGTGAGCGCTGCGATTTGTTGTGAGAGTTCTTCATTCGTCATACTTATATTTAAACACAAAGCGGGCAGCCAAACAATGTCGGGACGCTTATTTGTGTCGCATTCAAAACCGGCGATAAACTGCGCAAATGTATCTCTACCAGGTGCTTTTTTATTGCAAAATGCAACTAGGTGAATAGCCTGAATTGACATAGCTGGATAGCTTACAGTTATTATCTACCAGTTAGTAGCAAACACCCTTTAAAATTGGTTCTATTAATAATGTGCAATAAGGGTATACATATTAAATATGCGATATGCAACGAAAGCAACAACGCTCATGGAATACAGATATAAAATTGCCTACAATGTGTGCTTACTTGCAGCGCTACTGTTGATCTATAATTCCATCAATACTACATTTGGTGATGGTATTTCTGGTAAGACACCAGACGTTGCAGTTCATATCGTCATATTCTTTATAGTAATGGCACTTATACTGGCGGCTATATACTGCCACGATAAAGATATGGGTCAAAAGCAATGAGGTAGTATGTTGTGGAAGAAAAACTGTGGTTTGGCTGGAGACACCAGATACCACCCATTGGTAACGGTCGGTGTCTGCTAAGATGGCCATAAGTCGGCTCGTTTTTTGCTATTGCAAATACTACTAAACTATGACAATATAAAGATATGGTATTATCTAGGGGTAGCGAAATTACAAAGACGACACAGATATTGCGATATCTACTGTCCTTTGATGATAATGGCAAAATGAATCGAACGAAGCTTATCAAGCTTCTTTGGGCAGCTGACCGCTACCATGTTCGTCATTATGGGCGATTGGTTTCTGAAGGAAACTACGTTGCTATGAGGTTTGGCCCGGTGGCTTCTCTTGCGCTTGATGTAGCCCAGGTTAAAAATGATTTTGCATTCGATAAAGATGATATAGAGTATATTGGATATTATCTCTCTGCTGATGAGAAGGATACGATGGCAACAGCTGCAAAAATAGCAGACGATCATCTATCAGAGACAGACAAAGAGGCACTTCAATGGGCATGGGATACCTTTGGTAAGAAAGATGCTTTTGATATGGCTAACAACATTAGCCATCGCTATCCTGAGTGGTCACAGTATGAAGATTTCTTTATATCTAGCGGTGGACGGGGCCGAAAAGAGATTGACCCCGAAAGGTTCTTTGATAATCCACAAAATGATGAGTTCTTTGTGCAAGACGCTAGTCAGCTTGCAGCAGCTCACGAACGCTATATTGATAATAACAAGATATATACCATTCTTGGTCTATAAATGATTCAAATTCCCTCCGATATTCAGGTAAATTCATTCTATAGATCACTACGACAAGGCTTTTTATTTAGAATGAAGGGTGATGAGCCATTTCTTAGTGATAAGTATCATGTTTTTATAGTACTAAACTATAACCCGCACACTCACGAGGCGCTTATTCTTGTTAATGGCACATCGCAGGTGCAAAAACGTCTTCGATATTATCATTCTAATCCTCAGCGTAGAGCGGATCAGGCAACTATTATATTTGAAGCTGGCAAATACCCATTTTTTCCAAAAAAGACGTTAATAGATTGCAATTCAGTCACAACCTGTTGTATTAATTCAACGCACTTTGCAAACGGTAACCTGCAACCTATGAGTGAACGGCTAAGTGATGAAGATCTGCAGCGTATCATTGAAGGAGTTATGAATAGTAGAACAATTCCACCATATATAAAAAATAAGATCCAACCACAAGAATAGAACAGAGTGAAGCCTTATTAGTATACGAAGAGCACAGGTTTTTATTTATCACCGCCGTGCTCTAGCAATCACCTCCTGATATCGCTCGACATAATTTTGCGCCATAATATTGGCAGAGAATTTTTGCTCAATGCTAGCGCGGCATGCGGCTGGGTCGATCTCGTCTACCCGGTTGGCATAGGCAAAGAACTCGTCTTGGTTGCTCGCAAGGAAGCCATTGACGCCGTGGGTAATAATCTCGGGCATGGCACCGCGCTTCATCGCCACAACGGGTGTGCCACAGGCCAGTGCCTCGATGACTGCCATGCCAAAGGGCTCATCCCACTCGATAGGAAGAGCAATGCCTTGGCATTAGCCACGAAGTCGAGTTTTTTCTTGCCACTGAGGTTGCCTGCATAAGTGATGCGCCGATGCTTGAGGACGGCCGGGAGGATGTGGTCGCTATAGTAGCGGAATTCTTCGTTGCGTCGGTAGTTGGTGAGCGGATTGGAGAGCTCAAGGAGCAGCTTACGGTTACTGCCGATCCCTGCGACTGTGCCCGCCATGCGGAGGCGCTTCTTGTACTGGGCAGCGTAGGCTACGGCGGTGGCTTGGCCTTTATCTTGGGTGAAGCGGGCGAGGGTGATGTAGTAATTTTGCTTGCGCGAGACGAAGGGGAGGGCACTGCAATCAATGGCGTTGTGTACGGCGGGTAGTAAATGGGGACGGATCTCGCGCGGGGCTTTGCGCGCCATTGCCTCTGAGATACACGTCATGTAGAGGCGGCCAGGATTCATATATTTGAGCTGTGGACGATTATCCATCTGCCCCGCCTCAATAGTCTGCGGCGTAGAAAATGGTGGCCCATGGAAGGTATGTAACACTGGCGGCAATCCTGGTATACGGCTCACTGGTGAGAAAAAGGCTGGCCCAATGTAGGGGTTGTGGTCGTGAATGATATCAAAACGGCCATCGGCTTCGATGGCATGCAGAGCAAAATTGAGATGAGTCTGGAGAGCTTGAAGTGGTGCGTCATAGTAGGGGTCGTCGATGGTATCGAAGAGCTCGCGCTTGTAGTATGAGTGGGTTGGCGTGCCGTTGCGCATCCGCCGTGCGCCATTGGCGAAAAGCTCTACCTCGACATCATCGCGTTGCTGCAGTGCACGCACCAGGCTTTCGACAACGAGCTCGATGCCGCCATAGCCTTTAATAGGTAGAGCGAGCCATGGTGGGGCAACAACTGCCACTCGTAGTGGCCGTGGGGGGGTACTGCGGGGCGATCACTTGACGAACATTGTGTATCATTTTGTAGCATCATATAGCTAGTATAGCATAATCGAGCAAAATGTGGAGTAGTAGGGTATAATACAGATATGGAGTCGTTTCATATCTTTAAGCCATGTGGCGATCATCTCGTGGCACACCTCTACGAGCATTTAGTGATGCAAACGCTGCATCGGCAGCTGTTTGAGGCAGGGTTGTTTCAGACGATTGACTACCAGGCTTATGGAATCGTCTATTCTGACGCTGGGGTGATGGGGATCGATGCGACGCTCTACACCATGCAGGCCGAGCGCTTTGTAGCCCAGCTGCGCCAGCCAGTGGCGGAGTATGATGATGCAATGATCGACTGTGCGCTGTGGCAGATCATTGCCGAGAAGGGCTATCCGCTCACGTACCATGACCGGCTCGCGCTCCACGAGGCGCTACACCAGCTTGATACTGAGCCATGGTATGACGCTCAGGATATCGACGTATTGCAGTGCTTGGGCGAGACAGCGCCACATGGCATCATTACTCAGCGCGAGGAGTGGGAAGCGGACGTCATGGAGTATACCATTGATATATCGATCGATCTCGAGCCAGGCGACCCGCGAGCGGCCGTCTTCATTGAGCTCACGCATGCAATCCAGGCCAATACTGCTGCGCTGCTGCAGCGAACGTATGGGTATTATAACCACGGATATGATAGAGAATATACGAGCGGGCGTTATACCCAGCGGCAGTACCTGCTCGTAACCGGCCGTGAGGATCATTCGGCCCAGGTCTACAACTTGTATGAGCTTATGATTCGGATGATTCGAGCCCAGGGTGGCTGGCAGCGCCTCTTAGAGCGCTTGCAGACGGTTGACTATCGAGAACAGTTTGCGCCCTCCATCGTCAACATGATCGATGACCTACGGATGGTCGTCGGGGCGCGTGGCTGGCGTCGAATTGCTACGGTAGAAACGTTGGATGATTTGCTTGATCGCCTGACAATAACAGTGGTCGCACAGTGATGAGATACGATGCGGTGAGGCTCTACGATATGCACCGCGATTACGCACATTACCCTAGGCAAACCAGCTGCCAGTGTGATACTATAAGCAGTAAGGAAGGTCTGATATAATTCGGGCCGTTATTTTATGTCATGACAGATCCACAGTATATTCGTAATATTGCAATTATTGCCCACGTCGACCACGGCAAAACGACGCTGCTTGATGGCTTGCTCAAGCAGAGCAATACATTCCGCAGCAACCAAGCCGAAATGGCTCAGACTCTCATCATGGACAGTGGCGAGCAGGAGCGTGAGCGTGGCATTACCATTACTGCCAAGCAAACGACGGTCTACTACCAGCCCGCTGATGCCGAGCCAGCAGTTGACTACAAGATCAACATCATCGACACGCCCGGCCATGCCGATTTTAGTGGCGAGGTGGAGCGCACGCTCAACATGGCTGATGGTGTACTCCTCGTGGTAGATGCGCAGGAAGGCCCGATGCCACAGACAAAGTTTGTCCTGAGCAAAGCGCTTGAGCTTGGTCTAACACCGGTCGTGATTATCAACAAGATCGATAAGCCTGCGCGGCGCATTGCAGAGGTGGAGGACGAGCTGGCCGATCTCTTCCTCGAGCTTGCTACCGACGAGTCGCAGCTCAAATACCCGGTGTACTACGCCGTAGCGCGCGAAGGCAAAGCCTGGGCGACACTGCCAAGTGATGCGAGCCAGCCAGCCAGCCTGGCACCGATCTTCCAAGCGATCATCTCACACATCCCAGCGCCGCAGGTGGCAGAGGGGGCTTTCCAAATGCTCGTGACGGCCCTCCAGTACGATACCTTCCTTGGCAAATATGCAATTGGCCGAATCCATCGCGGGGTGGCTCAGCGTGGCCAAGCGCTAACTCTTATCAAGACGGATGGTACGACTACCAATGCTAAGATCGACAAGCTATTCATCAGCCGTGGCCTCGACAAAGAAGAAGTGAGCGAGGCAGGCGCGGGAGACATTGTCTACATCGTTGGTGCGGCCGAAGCACACATTGGCGAGACGCTCGCCAGCCGCGACCAGCCAGAGGCACTACCTGTCATGGCAGTCGAGGCTCCCACCATTAGCATGTATCTTGGGCCAAATACCAGTCCGATGAAGGGTCGCGAGGGTGAATTTACTACCAGCCGGCAGATTGGCGATCGTCTCCAGCGCGAACTCGAGACTAATGTGGCGCTCCGAGTGGCGGAGTCTGGTATTGGCTTTGTGGTATCGGGGCGAGGCGAGCTTCACCTCAGTGTATTGATCGAGACGATGCGCCGTGAAGGCTACGAATTCGAGGTTGGACGGCCAGAAGTTGTGACGATCACCAAGGATGGCAGTGAGCAAGAGCCAGTTGAAGAGCTGCTGGTTGAGGTTGGCCCTGAGTTTGTCGGTGTTGTCAGCCAAGAGCTTGGTAAGCGTAAAGCGGAGCTCCGCAAACAAGAGCAAACCACTAGCGGTGCAGCGCGGATGACGTATATCATTACGACTCGAGCATTGATTGGCCTGCGTAACCGCCTCCTGACAGATACGAAGGGGACGGTCATTATGTATAGCCTTCCGCATGGCTATCAGCCGGTTGGTGGTGCATTGCCGCGGACGCGCAATGGTGTGTTAATCGCCTTTGAGCCAGGTACGACCACACCATATGCCTTGCAAGCGGCCGAAGCGCGCGGTGAGCTCTTCGTCGGAGCGGGGACAGAGGTGTACGCCGGGATGATCGTTGGCCTTAATAACCGCCCAGATGATCTTGAGATCAATGTCTGTAAGGCTAAGCACCTTACTAATATGCGCAGCAAATCAAGCGACGGCACCGTCCAACTGACGCCACACACCCAGCTGAGCCTTGAGCAATCGATCGACTTTATTGAAGATGACGAACTCCTTGAGGTCACGCCGCACGCCCTTCGTCTCCGCAAGAAATACCTCGACGCCAACGAGCGCAAACGCGCCGCCAAACAGCAACCATAACATCATAGGGAGAAACCGCCTATCATGCACAACGTCCGCCGCGCTTTTGCTGCGAAAATCATTGCTCTTACCAAAGATACCAAAGAGAATGCCAAAGCCGCTGCCGTGCAGACGGTAGAGCTCGTGCGCCCGACGCCAAGCTCACCCGACGAGACGCTGAGCGAGCTCTTTGATGAGGTGCAAACGCAGCAGATTTATGGTGACGGCAAGGCGTTTGTCGATATGACGCCCACCAAGCCGGCCCGGACGATTATGGCGCGGTATCGTCGGCAGCGTCGCCAGCCCGGCTTCGACCTCGCGACCTTCGTTGGGCAGCATTTTTCTACCACAGTATACCCTGCCTCGAGCTACCAACCGACCGACACCACTACTGCGCGCCAGCATGTAAGCCAGCTCTGGCAACAGCTCGAGCGCCGCAATCGCAAGAATCGGGGTTCGCTTCTTGCGCTGCCGTATCCATATATGACGCCAGGTGGACGCTTTGATGAGTTGTTTTATTGGGATACGTATTTCATTATGCTTGGCTTAGCGGCGGATGGGCGCTGGCGCTCCATTGAGTATATGATGCGCAACTACACCTACATGCTGCGCAAGTTTGGGATGATCCCCACGGCCAATCGGACATACTTCTTGAGTCGGTCGCAGCCACCTATGTTTGCAGCGATGGTACAGCTGCTGGCACGTCACCGAGGCAAGCGGGTCTATGCAGAGTTTTTGCCAAGCCTTCTTGCTGAGTATCGCTTTTGGATGAAGGGCCGTCGCCAGATTGCGAAAGCCAAGACCGTTGAGTACCCAGCGTATCTCCGCGTCGCTGTTATGCCTGATGGCACGCCGCTCAATCGTTACTATGATAACCGCACCACACCGCGCCCTGAGTCGCATCGCGAAGATGTCCATACGGCGCATCACGCAGCCTCAGCGCATACGACGCGCACATTCCTCGACCTGCGGGCAGCAGCTGAGAGCGGGTGGGACTTTAGCAGCCGGTGGTTTGCCGACCCCTGTCAGATTCAGACTATCGAGACGACAAAGTATGTACCGGTCGACCTTAATTGCTTCCTCTACCAGCTCGAAATGACGATCGCCGAGGCTTACCGACTCATCAAGCAACGTCGCCTGGCGCGGCGTTTCGAGGCAGCGGCCGAGCGCCGAGCTCGGGCAATTCGCCGCTACTGCTGGCAACCTACCACGCAATTCTTTGAGGATTATGCCATCACCACTGGTCAGACCACGGGGCGACTCACGCTCGCCGCGGTGACGCCACTATATGTGGGAATTGCAACCGATGAGCAAGCTGCAGCGGTAGCGCAACGGCTCGAGAAAGACTTTTTGCAGCCAGGTGGACTTCTTTCAACCCTCATCACTAATGGCCAGCAGTGGGATGCCCCCAACGGCTGGGCACCACTGCAGTGGTTTGCTATTGTAGGGCTGCGCAATTACGGCTATGATACACTGGCAGCAACCATTCGCGATCGCTGGCTCGCCACCAACGAAGCCGTCTTTGCCAACAAGCGCAAAATGGTCGAGAAGTATGATGTTGTCACCGCCAGTGCAGGCGGCGGCGGGGAGTATCCTTTGCAAGATGGATTTGGCTGGACGAATGGGGTGTACGCAGCACTCAAGGATGAGCAGCTCGGAGTAGCGCAGCAGTAGCCCTGGAAGAAGCAAGGCGCTCCGAGTCTCACGTTGCTACGTGGTGCCGTTATATTGCTGGGTTACCTCATCTGGCAAAAATCCCTTCTCATGCTGGAAGTTTGCCTGCCACTGATAGCCTTTGCCATAGCCGAGCTCCTTCATGAGTCTAGTGGGGGCATTGCGCAGATGGAGCGGCACTGGTGCATCGGCGTAGCGGCGAGCAAGAGTCTCTGCCTCGTGCATAAGGTCGGTGATCTCGCGCGATTTAGCCGAGCGGGCAAGCGCTGTGGCACAGTGGTAGAGATTGTAGCGGGCCTCAGGCAAGCCAACTCGCTCCACCGCTTGGAAGGTCGCCACCGCTAGAGATAACGCACCATTACCTGCCAGCCCGATGTCCTCACTGGCGAATACCACCATGCGCCTGGCAATGAACTTTGGGTCTTCGCCAGCGTCGATCATTCGACTCAGGTAATAGAGGGTGGCGCGGACATCGCTACCCCGCATCGACTTGATGAAGGCCGAGATCACATCATAGTGCATCTCGCCTTGCTTGTCGTAGCCCGGGAGTTTCTTTTGGGCGGCAGCTGTGACGGTATCGGGCGTCACTGTCTCAGCGAGACTCAGGGCAAGCTCAAGGTTACCGAGCGCCACTCGGGCATCACCGCCCGATAACTCGGCAAGATAATCGAGCGCCTCTGGTGTGACATGCTCTGTCTTACCCAAGGTAGTGATGGCGCGCTGGAGAATAGCGTGAATTTCGTCCTTGCTTAGCGGTTGCAAGACGAGTACGCGCATCCGGCTCAGTAGTGGTGTAATAACCTCAAAGCTTGGATTCTCAGTCGTTGCACCGATCAACGTAATCAGCCCCGACTCGACATGAGGCAAAAAGGCGTCTTGCTGCGCCTTATTAAAACGGTGTATTTCATCGACAAAGAGTATAGTGCGCAGGCCAAGATTCCAATTTTGCCGGGCGTGCTGGATAACCCGCTCGACGTCCTTCTTGCCACTGGTGACGGCACTGAGCTCGATAAACTCAGCCTCCACCTCGCGAGCAATAATCCGCGCCAGCGTCGTCTTGCCTGTGCCCGGTGGTCCCCAAAAAATGAGGCTCACGGGTTGCTTCTTCGTAACAATCTGGCGCAAAATCTCGGTATCGCCCAACAAGTGTGTCTGGCCTATCACGGCATCGAGCGACTGTGGGCGCAGCCGCTCGGCCAGCGGTTGGCGCGATGTTGGTGACGAATCTGGCTCAGGCATAGTTCTATCTAGTATACCGGAAATGGGCTAATGCGTCGAAGGGGCTCTAATAATGCTGTAAGATGCCCAAGACTATTGCTGTCTCGCTATTTTGCCGCAATGTGGTATGATAAAAGCAATAAGCTAGTCCAAAGGAGGAATATGGAATATATCATTATCGGCATCATCGTGGCGACGATTGTCTTCATGCTGAGCGGGATTCGGGTGGTGAACCAATACCAGCGCGGTGTGGTGCTAACGCTTGGGCGCTTCTCGGGTCAGCGTGCACCAGGCCTACGTGTGGTAGTGCCAATCTTTCAGACGATTATGATGGTCGATGTCCGCTCGACGCCGATTGATGTGCCAAAGCAAGAGGTCATTACGAAAGATAACGTGACGGTTGGTGTGGATGCCGTGGTGTACTTTCGTGTCATTAATGCGCCAAAGGCCGTCCTCGAGACGACGAACTATATTTACGCTACCAGCCAGTTTGCTCAGGCAGCGCTGCGTGATGTGACGGGTAACATTGACATGGACGACCTGCTTGCCAAGCGAGAGGAGCTCAGCCAGCAAATCAAAGAGATTGTCGATGCTGAGACTGACAAGTGGGGGATTGACGTTGAGAACGTGAAGATTCAGAACATCGAGTTGCCAGGTGATATGAAGCGCGCTATGGCTAAGCAAGCCGAAGCCGAGCGTGAGCGCCGAGCCAACATCATCAATGCCGATGGTGAAAAAGCCGCTGCAGAGACCCTTGCAGAGGCTGCTCAGATTCTTGCTAACACCCCAGGGGCAATCAACTTGCGTACGCTCACGACACTTGAGCGCATTAGTGCCGAGCCAAGCCAGAAGACGATGATCCTCTTCCCGGCAGAATTGACAGAGGTACTGCGAGGTATTAAGCGGTCATGATCGACTTTCGTCAGAATCGAGCGCGTTGCATTGATGCGCTTGCGGGTGGGCTGGCAGTATTGACTGCGTATGACGAAGTGCAGGGCAGTGGCGATGAACCGGCACCGTTTCAGCAGGAGTCGAACTTTTGGTGGCTCAGTGGGATTGAGCGACCAGGTTGGAAGTTAATTATCGATGGACTACGGAGCCGTACAACACTCGTGCGGCCTCATCTCGACGCGGTGCAGCAGACCTTCGTTGGTGAACTCAGCAGTGAGGAAGCCAAGCGGATCAGTGGTGCTGATGCAGTGATTGACGCCCACGATTTTGAGGCAGAGCTGCGCCAGCTTGCCAAGCGCCATACGGTTGTATACGAAGTAAACGACCGCGCTGACTATGGTTTTATGCTCAATCCCGCCTCACGCGACCTGAGCAAAGTACTACAGCGGATCTTTCCTTCAGTACAATCGTGTCTCCGTCAGCTGCGTGAATTGCGAGCTATCAAGCAGCCGGAAGAGATTGCTGCGCTGCGCCAGGCAATTGCGCTGACTATCGAGGCCTTTGAGGTAGCCAAGCAGCGCTTGCCAGACTGCCAGCATGAGTATGAGTGCGAGGCGGAGTTTGATTACCTATTCCGGCGCCGCAATGCCCGCCATGCGTATAGTCCAATTGTCGCTGGTGGTGCTAACGCCTGCACTTTGCACTATAGCCATAATGCAGGGCCGCTTGCTGCTGAGAATATGGTGCTGATCGATGTCGGGGCGCGGGTCAATGGATACTGTGCGGACATCACTCGAACCTATGGTATCAAACCGACGCAGCGCCAACAGGATGTCCACGCTGCAGTAGTGCAGGCGCAGCAACGCATCATTGAGCTGCTCGAGCCAAACCTCCCCGTGGCTGACTATATCCAGCAGAGCGATGATATTATGCGCGACGCCTTACAGCAGCTTGGCCTTCTACGTGATCGCCACGACCAAGCTACTTTCCGGCGCTACTATCCGCATGCCACCAGCCACGGGCTTGGCGTCGATACACACGACAGCCTGGGCGCGCCGCGGGTACTGCGCGCCGGTATGGTGCTTACCGTCGAGCCAGGAATTTACATTCCAGAGGAGGGTATTGGTGTCCGGATTGAAGATGACATTCTCATTACGCCGAGCGGCCACAATAATCTCAGCGCCAGCTTATCGACAAAATGGTAAAAAACCGCTATACTAGAGCAAATGAAACGACAATTTTTTGCCTTTATTATCCGCTGGGTGCTAAATTCACTTGGGCTGTGGATTGCCGTACGTATCTTTGGTACAGGCTATATCGGTGTCCAACCCGATATGAGTATTGCCGTGTTTTTGCTAGCCGGACTCATCTTCTCAGTCGTCAATGCAGTCTTTAAGCCGATTGCCATCATCCTATCGCTTCCCGCCATTCTCGTCACGCTCGGTCTCTTTACCGTCGTTGTCAATGGCTTTATGGTCTATATTTCACTGATACTAGCACCAGGCCTCAAGATGACGTTTCTTCACTCCATCTTGACAGGCCTGATCATGAGTCTGGTAAACTATATAGTAAGCAGCGCGCTCGAGCTAAATTATGGGCGCACGCAGGAGGAACAACATGAATCTTGATAGTATTCTACAAACAATAATGATTGGCTCAGCCATCTTGATGATCCTGGCTATTTTGCTCCAGCAGCGCGGGGCGACACTTGGTGCAGGTTTTGGCGCCTCGGGTGAGCTCTATACCACGCGGCGCGGCCTAGACAAGAACCTCTTTGAGGCGACGATCTTCTTGGCTGTTACCTTTGTTGGGTCTATTTTGGCGGCACTTTTGTTGCCGTCTGCGGGGTAGGGCATGGCGAATCGGCAGGAGAAGCACCTCCAGCGCCGTGAGACCTCGTCGGCAGTTGTGCCTCAGGAGGATGAATCGCTGCGAGCAGCCAAAGCAGCGAAATCGGTACCATCTCGCCGCAAGAAACCACGCCGTGACCTCAAGCAGCTCGAAGATAGCGCGACGCGCCACGTTGGCAAGTTCCTAGGGAGCCGCTTCGAGAGTTTGCGCCGAGCCCGGCGGCGAGTTGTGCTGTGGCTTGTCCTCATTGCAGTAATTCTGCTTGGTATTATTGCTCAGATCTTTATCCGCCGCGACGCAACGACGGCAACTGGTGGGACCGGCGGGACGTATATCGAGGGGGCGCTTGGCCCGATTGAGACGCTGAATCCTCTCTTTGCAACCAGCAGTGCCGAGCTTTCGGCCAGCCAACTCATGTTCTCCTCGCTTTATCATTACGACGCCAAGGGTTCGCTCCATACAGATGTTGCAACAAGCCTTGCCTATAACGAAGCGAGCAAAACCTACACCGCTCAATTGCGTGATGACGTCCGCTGGCACGATGGGCACAAGCTGACCGCCAAGGATGTTGTCTTCACGATCAACCTTATCAAGAACCCAGCAGTGCGCTCGCCCTTGCGCGTCAACTGGGTCGACGTCCAGGCTAAGGCGGTCAACGATACTACTGTGCAGTTTGTGTTGCCTGCCACGTATGCTGCTTTCCCGCATGCGTTGACCTTCCCGATTTTGCCCGAGCATATGCTAGGCTCAGCAACGCCAAGCTCAATGCGCCAGGCACCATTTAATCATTCGCCAGTTGGTAGTGGGCCGTTTAAGTTCCAGATTTTGCAATCGACCAACAATGCTCGCCGGCCAAAGACAGTGCATGTCGTTGCCTTTGATGGCTACTATGGTGGCCGACCCAAGCTCGATCGCTTCGAGCTCCAAGCGTATAGCACGCAGCAAGATATCGTCTCGGCTCTGCAGGCTGGTGAGTTGAGTGGCGCAACCGACCTCTCTGTTGTGATGCGCAAAGATATTCCACGCAACCAATACACCACAACCACTGTACCAACCGACCGCGGGGTGTATTTGCTCATGAATAATACCAATCCCATCCTCAAAGATCGTGCGGTGCGCAAAGCCCTCCAACTGGGCACCAACACCGCTGCGATTCGCACCTCGCTGGGTGAGGGCGTGCAGCGTCTTGACGGACCATTTATCCCTAGTCAGCTTGGCGGTATCGATGCGCCATCTGCAGATAAGCATGACAAAGCAAAGGCCGCTGCGATGCTGGATGAAGCCGGCTGGAAGCTCGCCGATGGCAGCAAGGTTCGCAGCAAAGATGGCCAAAAGCTGGAGATTATGATCACTACCACGAAGGGTGCGGAGTACGAAGCGGTTCTCGCTAAGGTAATGGAGCAGTGGCAGCAGCTTGGCGTCGCGGTGACGCAGCAAGTGATCGACCGCTCGGCAACGTCATCCACCTTTGTCCAAGGGACATTGCAGGGGCGAAGCTACGATGTTTTGCTCTACGAGTTGGCAATTGGTGCCGACCCTGATGTCTATGCCTACTGGCACTCCTCGCAGACGGGCTACCAGGGTTATAACTTCGTCAATTACACGAGTCGCACGGCAGATGCCGCATTGGCCAGCGCCCGTACGCGCCTCGAGCCCAAGCTGCGTGCTGCCAAGTACAAAGCATTTGCCGAGCAGTGGTACAGCGACGTGCCGGCGATTGGTCTCTATCGGTCGGCTAGTGTGTATGCGACAGGCCCTGGCGTCCAGGCCATCCAGCAGGGCGATACCCTTGTCTCTGGTGCAGACCGCTACGCAGACGTCCTTCGTTGGACAGTTACCACGCGAGATGTTTACAAAACCCCCTAACATGCGGTATAATCAACAGTGTCGCGAGATATGCGGACGTGGCGGAATTGGTAGACGCGTCAGCTTGAGGGGCTGGTGAGCATTGCGCTCGTGGAAGTTCAAGTCTTCTCGTCCGCACCAGATATGATGCCTCGTGACACATCAACACCACCAAGATAGGTGGTGTTTTGCTTTTGTAAAGTACAAACACGTTCGAGATATCTATATAACAACCAAAACGGCTTGATCATAAAATGCAACAATTAATCGGCGAACTGCTTGTGTTTTGTAAAAGGGTGATGCATAATAAAGACAAGCTGGTACGCAAAAAGGGGTACCGTTGCGTCCAAACACAAACATCGTGCCAAAACAAACATTGTGCCCCAGGGTGGGCGCGTAGCAGCTACTGGCAAATCACCTCTAGTCAAAGAGGTGATTTTTTGCTATAGTCTATAGCAGACGGGGCATTAGCTCATTTGGCTAGAGCGCTTCGCTGGCAGCGAAGAGGTGACCAGTTCGAATCTGGTATGCTCCACCATGGATCTTTAGCTCAGTTGGCTAGAGCGCACGATTCACATTCGTGAGGTCGCAGGTTCGAATCCTGCAAGATCCACCATTTTGAGATTATTCCCTTCTGGTGTTGAGCCATAATCGGCATTAGTTAAGGCCTGAGATAAGCGAGGATATATCTCGCTTATTTTTTTATTAATAATAACGAAGTAGGGAGCTGTCATGTCAAAACTATCAGATCTATGGGAGAATGATCCAAATGTAACACCAGATTCGCAATGGTGGGATCATCTTGTAGATGAATCGCTGAGTCCAACGACAGATGACGCGTATCATCGGTGCGTCGCTGAGCTGAACGACGCATTCATCTACTCTGCAATGTCGGTCGAAGAACAGAAAATAGGGGATCGTCTAGCAGCTCCTCATTACTTTAAGGCACTTATTCATGCAGAGATGATGACTGAAGCGTTTGAGCAAGTGGACCCCAATTGCGCTTCTAGAAACCCCAAAGCATTTGACTACGAATCACTTCGTGATGCTATAGAAAATGTCACAGCGAAACTCGAATCTAGAATCGAGTCGCAATTTGCTCAAGACAAAATCTGCAAGAACATGGATTACATGTTTAGCGATTGGCTAGTCAAGTTAACTGATAACGTCTCGAAGTATTCAGCCGCCTGGTTTGATGAGGATTACGAATGGGAGCACCATAGTAACTATGCGACAAGCTTCGACGAGGGGCAAAGCGTTCTCGCATTCCTCGCAAGATCCATAGAACGTGATGCTATCCGCGACAAAGACTTCATCAGTAAAATCTCAACTTATCGTGACAGAATGTCTGGATTCGAAGAACGCCTCCGCCCACTCTTGCCGAAATTACGGGATCTTGAATTCGATAGTTTTCAACAAGACACTTTGGCTCCGGAGTGGCGGTGGTGGAGGCAGTAGGAACCGCTGGCTAGCTTTATGTACGGTTGACTTGTGCTATGTATTATAAAAACAGCGACGAGGATATTGCTCGTCGCCATAAAAATATAATAACACCTGGTGGAGATAGAGGGATTCAAACCCTCGACCTCAGCAATGCGAATGCTGCGCTCTATCAACTGAGCTATATCCCCACGACTCCCTCTATTCAAGCACAAACGAGCGGGAGAATCAACTAGTAGCATTCCCGCCTGTTTCTGATAAAATAAAGATATGTTCAAAAAGTTTATCCAAAAGCGGCTCGAGACGTATGTGAGCCGGTATTTTCAAGCCCATCCAGAGGTCAAGTTAATTGTTGTGGTGGGGAGCGTGGGCAAAACGAGCACTAAGCGAGCGGTGGCTACCTTGTTATCGCAGCGCTACCGTGTGCGCATGCTTGATAATAACCACAATACCAATCTCTCGGCACCGTGTGGCATTCTTGGCGTGACCTACCCTAGCAAGGTACACAGCATTGGTGCCTGGCTCAAGGTGTTTGCAGCGGCCCGACGACGGGTTGCTCAGCCAGCTGACGTCGATGTGATTGTCCAAGAGCTTGGCACTGATCGGCCAGGGGAGATTGCCGACTTTGGCCGCTACCTCCGGCCTGACCTTGCTTTAGTGACGGCAGTAACACCAGAGCATATGGAGTTCTTTGGCTCAATTGAAGCAGTCGCACAAGAGGAGCTCTCCGTGACGCAGTATGCACGCCGAGTGCTGATTAACCGTGATGATATTGAGGGGCGCTTTGCTGACCTGATTGCTACTCCACACTTTAGTACATATGGCACAACTGGCCTCGCTGAGTATCGCTTCGAACAGCAGAACTTTGATGCTGAGGTAGGCTATCGTGGGGGGATTATTGCTCCACCAAACATTGCTCAGCCATTTGCGGCAGCCATTAACGTGGTGGGTGAGCACAGCCTACGGCCGATCGTTGGTGCCGTCGCGGCGGCCTTGCTTTATGGCTGCACACCAGATGAAGTAGTGAAGGGTCTTGCACTGATCAAGCCTGTCCCCGGGCGGATGAACCCACTGCTGGGCCTTGGCGATACAACAATTATCGACGATACATACAACTCCAGCCCGGCTGCGGCGCTGGCTGCTCTGCAGACGCTCTATAGCTTTGCGCAGGCACCGCAGCGGATCGCTATCCTTGGTGATATGAATGAGCTGGGCGCCTCGAGTCAGGCCGAGCACGAGAAGCTGGGCATGGCCTGCGACTCACATTTGCTTGATTGGGTGGTGACGGTTGGCGGCGAGACAGAGAAGTATCTTGCGCCCGCTGCCCGTCGGCGTGGCTGCCAGGTGAAGGTATGCCGTAATGCGATCGAGGCAGGGCAGTTTGTCCGTTCGGTAGCACGGCCTGGTGCAGTGATTCTTGCTAAGGGATCACAAGGTGGGATATTCCTTGAAGAGGCGGTTAAGATCCTCTGTGTCCTGAGCGAAGATACCGAGCTGGTGCGTCAATCACTCGCTTGGCAAGCTATCAAAGCGCCGTATTTTTCGGAGTACGAGAACTTCTTTGACGGGCCAAGCCGGTAGCGCTGGTACGCGATTTATGGTATATTTGTAGTTATGAGACTAGTGTATTAAGCGGAGAACTATCTATGCCAACAGAGAAAAAACCAAAGGCAACCAAGCGCAGCACAACGCGCAAGACGTCGCCAAAAAATGAGCCAGGGCAGACCTCGGCCAAGGCTAATGAACCAGCAACCCCAGCTGCAGAGCCAGCTCCAGTAGCCGAGCCGACTACTCAGCCGATATCAGAGCAGTTAGCTACTCCGGCCATGCAGCCAGCTCAGCCCCAGCCTCAATATCAACCACGCATGACTCCAGGAGCTTTGCGCGCTCAGCCAGCCAAGAAGTCCCATCTTGGGCTTATTCTTGGTCTTGTCGGTGGTGGTGTAGCTTTGCTAGCGCTTATTGCTGGTGTGCTATTGTACTTCTTCTGGTATCAGAACCCACACAAGGTAGTGACAGATGGCGTGGCAAATCTAGTAACTGCACGGCAAGCGTCGTATAGCATGGGCGGTGATGTTACACCAAGCAGTACTAGCACTTCAGGCCCATCGAAGGTCACCTACAGAGTGAATCTGCAATATGCCAACCAAGTTGCTGGTGGTAACGGTGAGGTAACGATGGACCTCCCGCAGGTTGGCCAGATTACTGTCAAGGCTGAGATCTATGCAGATCGCGAAGCAACCTACTTCCGCGTCAATGGCATCAAAAAAGTATATGAAAAATATATTGATACTATGATCGACCAGTCGATGAAGCGTTATAGCAGCTCGAGCATGACTGATGAGGAGAAAGATACTGCGCGGAGTAAGATGCGCGAGCAGTATACCAAGCAAGCACTGCCTATCATCGAAAAAATCGATGGCAAATGGGTCAAGATGACGCAGGATGAGATGCGCAAAATGAGCCCAAATCGTACGACGACTCAGCAATGTACAGACGCAATTAATGCTATGTACGACACTAAGGCTCGCAATGAGATCGCTGCAGTACTTCGCAAGCATGGCGATGTCTTTACAGTAGAGAAACTCAATAAGCCAGCGCTCGATAACGGTGCAGTGGGCTACAAGGTGACGGTAGCGAGCCCGTCGAGCCACGAAGCTCGTTCGCTGAGCCGCGACCTTGGCAACACCCGTATTGGGGAACTGCTTCGCCGCTGCAGCAACTCGACGTCGACTCGTGTGACGACACGCCAAAATGGCCGGACCATCAAGACCGAGCGGCACTCTGCTATCTCGGGGCCAGACTTGAGCCAGACGGATCTTGAGCTCTGGGTGTCGCCATTCTCGCACGATGTGAAGCGCATTGTCATGAAGCCAACTAGCCAGTCGTCTCAGCAGCCAGTGACGATCAACGTCAACGACACAAAGGTTGACCTGCGTAAGCCAAGCGAGAGCATCCCATATAGCGAGCTCATGCGAGGCAGTAGCACCAGTAAAGATAACGACAGCGATACATCATCAACAAGCACCGGCGAAGCGTAGACAAAACGCCGCACATAAATCCAACCCCGCTTTCGAGAAAAGAAGCGGGGTTGTCTTTGCCCTCGCCCACTATGGTAGAATATGAAAGACATGAAACGATACAATCCTGCAGAAATCGAGCCAAAATGGCAACAGCACTGGACAGAAGACCAGCGCTACCGGGCGGATGACGCCTCTCCTAAACCAAAGTATTATGTGACTGGCATGTTCCCATACCCTAGCGGAGCAGGGATGCATGCAGGGCACTTTATGGAGCACTCCATTGTCGATGCAGTGGCGCGCTTCCGGCGCAGCCTTGGTTACGAGGTGCTCTACCCGATGGGCTGGGATAGCTTTGGTCTCCCTGCAGAAAATTACGCCATCAAGACAGGCAAAACGCCACAAGAGACGACCGCGACCAATATTGCTAACTTTACTACTCAGCTTCGCCGCGTTGGTGCGAGTATCGATTGGAGCCGGGAGATCAACACGAGCGACCCAGAGTATTATCGCTGGACGCAGTGGATCTTTACGCAGCTCTTTGAGCGGGGCCTGGCATACCAAAAGGACTCACTCCAGTGGTGGTGTCCGAAAGACAAGACCGTACTGGCAAATGAGCAGGTAATCAATGGCCGGTGCTGGCGCTGTGAAGAAGTGGTGGTGAAGAAGCCAATGAAGCAATGGTTCTTCAAGATTACAGAGTATGCCGACCAGCTCCTGGCCGACATCCCCGCGCTCGACTGGCCAGATAAGATTAAGCAAGCTCAGACCAACTGGATTGGCCGCAGCGAGGGAGCAGAGATCCGCTTCGCCCTTGATAAGCCCGTGGCAGATGCGGAAAGTGACGCCGCCGATATTACCGTCTTTTCGACGCGCCCCGATACGCTCTTTGGTGCGACCTTCCTGGTGCTGGCGCCCGAACATCCTCTGGCGCAGCATCTCGCGCGCGGTGATGCCCAAGAGACAGTCTTGGCCTATATTGCCGAGGCAGTCAAGAAATCGGAGATTGAGCGCACCAATGACACGAAGGATAAGACAGGGGTCTTTACTGGAAGTTATGCCATAAATCCAGCGACGGGCGAGCGAATACCTATCTGGGTGGCCGATTATGTCCTTGGTGGCTATGGCACTGGTGCAGTGATGGCTGTCCCGGCTCATGATGAGCGCGATGCTGCCTTTGCCGAGAAATACGAGCTGCCCATCGTCACCGTCATTGAGCGGCCCGACGACGACCCAGACACTGACCAGTGCTACCATGGCGAAGGTGTGCTCGTTAATTCTGGCGCATTTGATGGTATGCGCAGCGAGGATGCTCGTGAGCAGATCGTGGCCTGGCTCGAACAGGAAGGCCGTGGCCACGCCAAGGTAACCTACAAGATGCGTGACTGGCTGATTAGCCGCCAACGCTACTGGGGCGCACCCATCCCGATCATCCACTGCCCCGAGCATGGTGCTGTGCCAGTGCCAGCGGCAGATCTACCCGTCGTCTTGCCAGCAGTGCAAGACTTCCAGCCGCGTGGTGATGGCAAATCCGTCCTTGCTGCTCAAGAAGAATGGGTAGCGACGACCTGCCCGACCTGTGGCGGCCCAGCTCAGCGCGAAACCGACACGATGGATGGCTATGCCTGCAGTAGCTGGTATCTCCTGCGCTACACTGATCCACACAATGCTATACAGGCCTGGGACCCAGCGCTGGCTAACCACTGGGCACCGCTTGATATGTATGTTGGTGGTGACCATGCGACGGCTCACTTACTTTATGTGCGTTTCTGGACACACGTCTTCCGCGATCTTGGCCTCACAAGTTTTGCCGAACCGGTGCAGAAGCTCGTCTACCATGGCCTCATTCAAGCCGAGGATGGCCGCAAGATGAGCAAAAGCCTTGGCAATGTTGTCGACCCGCTGGAGGTGATCGATGCGGGGTATGGGGCAGATGCACTGCGTACCTTTGAGCTCTTCCTCGGGCCGATCGACGAAAACTCGAGCTGGAGTAGCCGAGGAATTGCTGGCGTGTATCGCTTTTTGAATCGCCTCTGGACATTGGTGCAAGAGTTTGATGATTGGCAGCAGCAGGGTGGAGCGCCTGGACAGGTCGACGTCGCGCAGCTTGAGTCGATTATCCATGCTACAACGAAAAAGGTCACAAGCGATATCTACCGCCTGAGCTTCAACACGGCCATTGCTGGGCTCATGGAGTGCGTCAACGACCTCTACAAGCTCAAGACAACTGGCTTTACTGAGCAGTGGCAGCCAGCGCTCAAGACACTGATCCAGTTGGTGCAGCCCTTTGCGCCGCACATGGCTGCTGAGCTATGGCAGCAGCTTGGCTATGGTGACCAGCTCGATTTTGCAGCCTGGCCAGAGTGGGACGAAGCAAAGATTGTCCGCGATACGATAACCATCGTCGTGCAAGTCAATGGCAAAGTTCGCGCTAAGCTCACCACCGCGCCAGACGCTAGCGAAGCCGATATCACCACCCGGGCCCTAGCAGATGATCGCGTCGCAAAATACCTCACTGGGCCGCCTAAGAAAGTTATCTATGTCAAGCACAAGCTCGTCAGCATCGTTGTCTAGAAATAGCCACCTTTACTAATCGTGCCGTAAAAACAGGGCGTCTCACGGAGCGCCCTGTTTTGGGTTGTGTGACTACGGTCTCGTCATATTTAGTGGATGTTGATAAGCCTACGAAATAGGCAACGTAATTGCTTTAATAGGCTGGATGGCGAGAAGATGATTGATCTAATGAATAGGAACACATAGAGTTACGATCTTCAGATGAAGGTCATCGTCAAACTGCAAGTGTATCCAGTTGCCACTCTCATGATTATAGCGAACCCAAGCTGAGCGCACCCACGTTGCGTTTTGATCTGCTTCATTAGCGGGAGTTCCAAGATGGCGAATAATCTCATCACGCGTTGCCGTATTGGAGAAGTCCGCAAACAGTGGATTGGTGTATGGCTTGTATTCTGAGACAGATGACCTTCCCTTTTGGGGGTATAGGGTAACTGCTTCGAGCGTATTGTCGTTCCAACGAAATTCTATCCCAGCATCGTGCAGTAACCAGAATGATTCGCTCGAGTCGTAGCCAGTAAACTCCTTGTCAATCTCCCGGATTACAGGAGTGCAGCCCAACTCATCGATGATGTGTTGAACTTCAGCCTTAACTGATTCGTCGCTTCTTCCGACCAGTTTGATATATTGGTTAATATCTCCATCTATTTTTATCGCCATAGGTGCTCCTTGCTGAGACTAATAGTATGTACCATATCATACAATATATGACATATATCTGTCATATCAAAGCTATAACCTAGACGTCATAGTGAGCGTATTCTTGATGGGGTAATAAGGTGCAACGGCTCGCTTGGCAATTGGCCACAAATATATTTTTCTATACAAAACAGCGCAAACACTAGAGAATTTTGCGCTTTTAGCGTATAATAGCTACAAGTTTTACGTCAGCCTAAAGAGAAGGAGATTTTTACTATGGCTCAACCAAAAAAACAGAGTAGCCCACGCAAAACCGGTTTGCGCCGCAGCCATCTGCGCCTCAAGCTTGCTCGCATGGTCAATAAAACCTCACCAGTCAAGGTCAAGACGACCAAGCGCGAGACTGGCGCTGCCAAAGCAGCTCGCTAGCTTTTCGTCGATAGCAAAGAATTTTAACAAAAGAAAGAACCAACCAAATGGCTTCGAACCGTCATCTTGGGCGTATAGTTGCACTCCAAACATTGTACGAATATGAATTCCGCCAGCAGGCGAATGATCCGCAGGCCGTGCCACAAGAGATTCTGGCGCGCAATCTTGAGCGTTATGAGTCGATCATTGGCGATCGAGCCTTTGTCGATACGCTCGTTGCTGGGGTGATCGAGACGCAGGCCGCGCTTGACGCTCACTTACAACCAATTGCGCCAGAGTGGCCGCTTGATCAGATTGCTCGTGTCGACCGCAATATCTTGCGACTTGGCCTCTACGAGTTGCTGCACTGCCGCGCAACTGTTCCGCCCAAGGTGGCAATTAACGAAGCAGTGGAGCTTGCCAAAGCGTTTGGTTCGGATAATTCAAGCAAGTTTATCAACGGTGTACTCGGCACCGCCTATCGCAACTTGCCTGGGGAGACACCAGACGATGCCAACACCGTCACACTTTGACCGACACTTCAATCGGTTTAAAAAATATTTTGGCCGTCGCAAGCCGTCTATTCAGGAAATTGTTCGTGAACCGACGGCTGGCGGCATTGTATTCCGCTACAATAGCGACAACAAACTCGAAATCCTTCTAATTCAGGATGCTAAGGATCGCTGGACGATCCCCAAAGGGCATATCGAGAAAGGGGAGACTGCAGTGCAGACAGCTCGCCGTGAGATCGGCGAAGAGGCTGGGCTGCACGACCTTGATATGCTGGGCTGGCTGGGCAAGATTCACTTTCGCTACCGCCGAATGGAAAAGCTTGTCCTGATGACGACACAGATCTATCTCGCTCGCGTTCGCACCAGCGGCAATGAGATTCAAAAAGAAGAATGGATGAATGGTATTAAGTGGTTTCCCTTTAGTAAAGCACTTGACCTCATCGAGTACGAAGATATTGCCAAGCTTATGCTCAAAGCCAAGAAACGCATCCGAGAGGAGCGTCTATAACGACAGAAACGAAAGGAGTTACTATGTCTGGCATGCCAACTGGCCCGTATCAAGCGTGGGCACAGCAAGCGCTCGGGTTTGAATATCACGATATTCAGCTTTTAGTCACTGCACTCACCCACCGCAGCTATGTCAATGAGCACAAAAAATCCGTTACTGAGCACAACGAGCGCCTCGAGTTCTTGGGCGACGCTGTGCTGGAGCTTGCGGTAACCGACTATCTCTATCAACACTATGCCGAGCCAGAGGGCATCCTGACGAGCTGGCGCGCAGCGCTGGTCAATACAGAGAGCAATGCCGACTCGGGCGAAGCGCTCGGCTATGGCTCACTCATCCGGATGAGCCGAGGTGAGAAGCATGGCAGCAAGCGAGCGCACCGGCAGATTCTGGCTAATGCGTATGAAGCTGTGATTGGCTCGATTTATTTGGAGCGAGGCTACGAGGCGGCAGCTGAGTTTATTGCCAAGCATACTATTAGTAAGCTTGATGCTATCCTGGCCGATGGCTCGTGGCGCGACCCCAAGAGTCATTTACAAGAGGTGAGCCAACGGATCGACAGTGCTACGCCAGTGTATCGCGTCTTGGCGGAGGATGGCCCTGACCACGACAAAACCTTCACGCTTGGTGTCTTTGTCAATGATCGGCTGATGGGCCGCGGCGCTGGCCCTAGCAAGCAGACCGCCCAGCAAAAGGCCGCTCGCGCTGCTCTGGCAGCCTACCAGCAGCAAGAGGCTCAAACAGAGAAGACAGAAGAGTCAGCCAAGAGCTCAGACAAGTTTTGACCTGCAGATAAGCAACAAATTGACATCGCCAGCCAAACAGTGTAGACTTGTACAGAACGAACTAACGCAAATATAAGTCAAGAAAAGGAAGTTTTATTTATGCTCGCAATTCGTTTGCAACGTCTTGGCCGCAAAGCCTACCCAGTGTACCGGCTCGCCGTACAAGAGGCTCAGCGCCACCCATCAAGCGGCCGTGTAGTGGCCTATGTTGGCAACTACAACCCGCACACCAAAGAGACTCATATCAATACCGAGCTTGCCCAAAAGTATCTTGATAATGGTGCCCAGCCGACACCACGTGTAGTCAAATTGCTGGCTGCTGCTGGTGTATCGCTGCCAAAGTGGGTTAAACAGCCCGCTGGCGACAAGCACAAGGCAGTCCGCAACCCAGAGAAGCTGCGTAAGCACCAACCTCAGGAAGAAGCAGAAGCCTAGAGCGGATTCTCTTACTACAAGTACACCGACTGCTCCACGTATCGTGGGGCAGTTTTGTAATTATCAGTAATATTTTGCGTGTATTCCAGGGCAAGACTAGTAGAAGGATCAGACAACTCAACACCTAGCCATGCGTCGTATTTTGGTAGAATCCAGCCGGTATGCTACAATGAAAGCACAATCACAATAAATCTGAATGACAGCATAAGGAGGGAAAGAAGAAAGCTATGGCGACAATTGATCAACAGTTTGTCGAATATGTCGTAAAGTCGCTGGTGGAACATCCAGACGACGTGGTGGTCGATCGGGTGATCGACGAGAAGGGTGTCTTATTGACGCTCACCGTCAACCCGGAGGATCTCGGCCGTGTGATTGGCCGGCGAGGCAGTACGGCGCAGAGTTTACGTACCTTGCTGCGCGCGCTTGGCACAAAGAACAGTGCTCGCTACAACCTTAAGGTGGTGAATAATGATGAGCCACACACCGCAGCATCCCAGTCTGTGGATAACTTAACCACTGATACAGTGGATAACGATGATGAGAGCGAATCGGATTTTGCAAAAAAGTCTCGCCAAGAGCTTGCAGAACTCGACGACCTTGATATATAATACAACCAGTTCAGAAACGAACTGCGAGAAAAAATAAAAGCTCTTTGCGAGCAAACCAACAAGGTTTGAGAGCCTTATTTGTACAAGAAAACTGCTGTGGAGGCAGTTTTTTTGTTGGATGAATGTATAGTGTAGCAGAGGCTAAAGTGGTAGCTGTATGAGCTTATATAACAACGAGTTTTATATGCTATCCGGATGACGTAGTGAGTGAGCGAGTGACGCCAAAAAGGTTCTCATCTACTACCGCAACCGGCTCAAGATATTCGTTAAGCCAGCAATGCCAGCAATAAGCAAAAGTAAGATGCCGATGATCACAATCAGTAAACCATAATGGGGTTGGTACCTTGGTGGGTTGTAGCCGTGAGTATGGCGCGGATCGTGGCGGGTGGCTTCGGTATCAATCGAGATATTGGCAATCGCTGGCTCCACAAGGTGTCGAGACACCGCTGCCTCACCGTCGAACTGCTCGAGGGTAATATTCTCGTTGAGCGGCGTGATGGTTGTACGTCGGCTCGATAGCTCGAGGCGCTGCGCGGTAGTATTGCCTGTCTCTGATCCAAAGTCCATAGCATAACCAGTATAACAAATAAAAAACATAAGCGTAAAGACCTGAACCCCTCGTAGTATCTGTTAGACGCTGCTGCGGTAATTTGCTACACTAGGAGAGATGAAAAAATTCCAAGTGATTAGCCTGTTTCCGGAGATGTTTGCTGGGGTGTTTGAGGCTTCGATGCTGTGGAAGGCGCAGCAGCAAGGTCTAGCGGAGCTGACGACGATTGACTTGCGCCAATTTGGGCTCGGCCCACGCCGCACGGTCGACGACACACCGTATGGCGGTGGCGATGGCATGCTATTGCGTGTTGAGCCACTCTGGAGGGCAGTGCAGCACGCCAAAGAGCGCGACCCGACTGCTAAAGTGCTCATCATGACGCCGCAGGGCCAACGGTGGAATCAGGCGCTTGCGCAGCAGTATAGCCAGACCGACCATGGTTACATTTTCATCTGTGGGCGCTACGAGGGGTATGACGAGCGAATTATGCAAGTGGTTGACCAAGCGCTCCGAGTGGGTGACTATGTCCTGACTGGTGGTGAGCTGCCCGCGATGACAATTATCGACTCAATTGTGCGACTGATCCCTGGTGTCCTTGGTGGCGAGATGAGCGCAGCGATTGAGAGCTTTAGTGATGGTCAGACGCTAGAGTTCCCGCAATATACACGCCCAGAGGTATGGCAGGGGTTGGCAGTACCCGAGGTATTGCTCAGTGGCCACCACGGCAAGATTGCAGCCTGGCGTGCAGAGCATTCGCTCCCAATAGATGACTAGCCCTGTCTATACAAAAGAAACACCCGAGCATGCCATAAGCACTCGGGTGTTCTGTTGTGGTGGATATATCGGAGAGCGACTGATACAAGTGTGTATAAAAATGTTTATGTTTGTAACGTTCGCTCCCTCTATAGTAGCGAACATGTGACACAAGTGCAAGGAAATGCGTGTAAAACAGGGTAATATCTGATATGATAAAGTCATGAAGCAGCGTATGATTCATTTTTGGCTTGGGTTATTTCAGGCGATTTTTCCAGAGCATTTATGGCGCGATCCTGCGTATTGGCGGCGTCTCGCGCTTGGCATTGTCGTGACGTTTTTGATCATCACGCAGCTCTTTACTTTTGAAAAGTTTGTTGATATCACGAGTGGGTGGCATGTGGCTGGCGGGGGCATAATGGCTGCTCTCTTGGCTGGCTTATTGCCGCTGCTTGAGCTTGGTAGTTTGCCATTTTTGCTCTCGATGGATATGTCGCGAGGGTCACGCCGTATTTCGCAGGCATGTTTGCTTGTCGTGAGCGCAGTGTGGTTTGGTATGGCACTGTGGTGCTTTTTAGCTGTGCCGATGAGTGAATCGGGCCTCTTTGGAGCGACCTTACCACTACTCAATGGCTGGTGGACGGTAGTATTCACGGGCTTACTTGGCGTGGCGGTGGTGCTTGTGATGCGCGAAGCAAATAGCTCAAAATCCACTCGTGATTGATGAACGATCAGCCTAGGGTGCCTCAATAGTAAAAATTCGCTATTAGCTATTAATTACCGCATTTCCTCCACACCCTCCGGGGAGCACCACTCTAGTCAGTGTTTTCGAGAGTATTAGATTTCAGTGCTGGGTCGAAATATCGCAGTCCGATCAACTTTGATCTGTCAGAAAAATAAAAAACTTGAAGAGCTAATATTCAAAATAGGCAAAACCCGAGTGAGGGCCTGATCGAACAGACACCCCAAATAAAGTCGCGATAAAAAATTACCAGCCGACAAAAGGCTGGTAACAATGATAACTTGGCTGGGCCGGAGGGATTCGAACCCCCGAATGCCAGGACCAAAACCTGGTGCCTTACCACTTGGCGACGGCCCATCACTGCGTGGCGCCTCCGTATTGTACCATGCTTGCGAGAGTGGATCAATAGTGCGTAGTTTGTTGGGGCTGTGCTCTATATTGAATGTAGAGACTCTGTGATTGATCGACTTTTGGTGGGTTACGGTGTTGCTGAATAAAAATAACAACAAATTGCTCCGACCACAGTCACATGCTTCATATAACAGAGGTCGTGCCAGCGTATCGGTTGTGAATATTACGCTTGACCCACAGTATATAGAGTAGTATAGTGCATAGTAAGCGCTATATATGGTGTCTATGACACTAGTAACCGATGCTTGCACAATCATAAAAAACAAGGATAAACACTCATGCCGTGGCGCGCGTGCTGCCACGGCAAGTAAAGGGAGGGGTATGTATCACACAATTACCAAACGCGATGGGCGCATCGTGGCATTTGACGACACAAAAATTATGGCAGCAATCGAACGAGCTGGCCTAGAGATGGGTGAGTTTGCTGAGGAAGAGGCTTATCAGTTAGCTCAGGCGGCGATTACCCAGGCGCAGCAGACTATAGCGGATGATACACTCACGGTGGAGCAGATGCAGGATGCGGTAGAGGACACCTTGCTGCGCTCGCCATATAAAAAGACCGCCAAGGCGTATATTATTTATCGTGATCAGCATCAAAAGCTGCGCGAGATTGCTGCGAGTGCACATGTCGACTTGATTGACCAATATTTGCTCAAGCTTGACTGGCGGGTTAATGAGAATTCCAACATGGGCTATAGCCTCCAGGGCCTTAATAATTACATTTCAAGTGAGGTGAGCAAAACCTACTGGCTAAACAAAATCTACAGCCCAGAGATTGGTCGCCTTCATCGGTCCGGTGACCTCCACATTCACGATCTTAACCTTGTGAGTGTGTATTGTGTGGGCTGGGACCTCATGGATCTGCTCCGGCAGGGCTTCACTGGTGTGCCAAACAAGATTTCGTGCAAGCCAGCCCGACATTTTCGCACGGCACTCGGCCAGGTCGTAAACTATTTCTATACACTGCAGGGCGAGGCAGCTGGTGCGCAAGCCTTTAGCAATTTCGATACCTTGCTCGCACCATTTATTCGGGCAGATGGACTAGCGTACGATGAGGTGAAGCAGGTGCTGCAAGAATTCATCTTTAATGTCAATGTGCCGACGCGTGTTGGCTTCCAGACGCCATTTACGAACATCACGCTTGACCTCGAATGTCCTAAGCATATGGCAGGCACACCTGTGATCATTGGCGGAGAGATGCAAGAGAGCAACTACGGCGACTACCAGGATGAGATGAATACCTTCAATCGGGCACTGCTTGAGGTGATGACGGAGGGTGATGCTAATGGGCGGGTCTTTACTTTTCCGATTCCGACGTATAACATCACAGCTGATTTCGACTGGGATAATCCTGTGATTGACAACCTGTGGGAAGCCAGTGCAAAATACGGCATTCCATACTTTAGTAATTTTGTGAATAGTGATATGAGCCCAGAAGATGCGCGCAGTATGTGCTGCCGCCTGAGGATTGATAATCGTCAACTGGAGTATCGTGGTGGTGGCCTGTTTGGGAGCAACCCAATGACGGGGTCGGTTGGTGTGGTGACGATTAACCTGCCTCGCTTGGCACTGAAGTCGAGTGACGAAGCAGCCTTTCGCACTGGTCTCGTCCACCTTATGGAGCAAGCGCGCGATAGTCTCGAAGTTAAGCGCAAAACACTCGAGCGCCTAACCGATGCTAACCTCTACCCCTATACCAAGTTTTATCTGCGCGATATCAAGCAGCGCTTTGGTGAATACTGGAAGAATCATTTCTCGACAATTGGCCTCATTGGCATGAATGAGGCGGCGCTTAATCTCCTTGGCGCGGATATTGGCCAGGCTGCAGGGCAGGAATTTGCCGAGCGGACGCTCGATCTAATGCGTGAGACGCTCGTGAAATTCCAAGAAGAAACTGGCAATAACTACAATCTTGAGGCAACGCCAGCCGAAGGCACGACCTACCGCCTGGCGCAGATCGACCAGCGCGACTACCCAGAAACAGCGCATTTTGCCAATGGCACGGGTGCCACGGTGCCAGCGCCGTTCTACACCAACAGCACTCATCTGCCAGTCAATTATACCGACGACCTCTTCGAGCTACTTGATCTCCAAGACGAGTTGCAGACCAAATATACTGGTGGCACTGTCATTCACTTCTTCCTTGGTGAGCGAATGGATGACCCTACAACGCTCAAAGGGCTCGTGCGAACGATCTGTCATAATTACCGCTTGCCATACTTTACGATCAGTCCGAGCTTTAGTGTCTGTAAGAATCATGGCTATCTGCGCGGGGAACATGAGGCGTGCCCACAGTGCCAGGAGCCGTGTGAGATATATTCGCGGGTGGTAGGCTATTTGCGGCCGGTGCAGCAGTGGAATAAGGGCAAGCAAGCAGAGTTTGCGCTGCGCTACCACTACGACAAAGCAGCCGATACAATTGATGCTTAAATAATAGAAAGAAGGGAGGATAGTGATGGTTCAGATCGGTGGTATCCAAAAGTTCAGTACAGTCGACTATCCAGGTCACATCTGTGCGGCAGTCTTCTTGATTGGCTGCAATATGCGCTGCGGTTACTGCCATAATCCAGAACTCGTCTTACCTGAGCAATATATTGGCTGTATCCCTGAGGCGGAGATTCTTGATTTTCTTGCGCGGCGGGTTGGCTTGCTTGATGGCGTCGCGATCAGTGGTGGCGAACCGACGATGAGTGAGGATTTGCCTGACTTCATTCGGGCTATCAAGCAGCTCGGTTTCCTCGTCAAGCTCGATACCAATGGGACCCACCCAGCAATGCTGCGCCAGATGCTGGATGAACAACTGCTCGACTTTGTAGCAATGGACATTAAGGGACCACTGGAGAAGTACGTAGAAATTGCCGCGCGGCCAATTGACACCAATGCGATTATGGAAAGCATCGACCTTATCCGAAGCCGGGTCGATCACGAGTTTCGCACGACGATTGTGCGGGGGCGGCTTGAGCCAGCAGACTTCGATGCGGTCGGGCAGATGGTGCAAGGCGCACAGCGCTTTGCCCTGCAGCATTTTATTGCAAGCGATACGCTGGTGAGCAGCCGCTTTTGCGATGAAACGAGCTTTACTGACGAGGAGATGGCCCAGGCTCAGCACATTATGCGGCGCTATGTAACAGAATGCGTGGTGCACTGATGCAGTACTATACAGGGACAATCCAGCAAGTGATTCAGCACACGCACGATGTAGCAACGCTGGTGTTTGATACCAAAGGCGACGCACCATTTCACTATACGGCTGGACAATACATTACCGTTATCAAACCAGAGTCGCGCACTCCCGAGGGTAAGGCATATAGCCTATCGAGTTGGCCTGGCGAAACATATCTGAGCATTACCGTGAAGGACATTGGCGGTGAGTATTCCCACTACCTATGTAGCCGGCAGGTTGGCGACCAACTAACGTTTTCGGCGGCGTATGGGTACTTTAATCCACTGACAGATCGCCCACTCGTGGGGATTGCAGCTGGAGTCGGTATTAGTCCGGTGTGGAGTATTATCAAGAGCGAATGCGCGCGTGATCCGCATCGGAATATTCAGCTCATGTATAGCAATCGGACCGTCGACGATATTGTCTTTGCGGCCGACCTTGCTGCATATGAGGTGCGCTACCCGCAGCTGTCGCTTCACCACTTCGTGACACGCCAGGCAACAGTCCCACCCAATATGCATCACGGGCGAATTGACCTCGATATGTGTATCAACCCAGCGGCACACTACCTAGTGTGTGGTTCAGTTGCATTTACGCGAGCAATGTGGCAGGGGCTCACTGCGCGCGGTATTGTGAGTAAATGTATTGCAACAGAGGTGTTTTTCGAATGAGTGAGCAGCTTGCCAAAGCACCAACCAAGCGCTCGCCGGAGGAAATTGCAGCCTGGCAAGAAAATGCGCGGCGGATTGCGCAGGAGCGGATTGGTCAAGCGGCCTGCAATGCATGCCCGCTTGCCCGCATTTGCAGTGTTAAGAATCCCGAAGCCTGTAATCCTAATCAAGTTGCTCAACAAGCTGGTGGAGAATACACTGGTGGCGACAGCGCAGAGGTGTCATACAAAAAAGTCCTCGACGACGACCATGTCAATGTTGTGATTGCCAATGTCAACAAGAAGGAGCAACTCAAGCCAAAAGCACAGCGACCTCCTGAAGTACGAAGACCTCCAGCTAATACGATCAATATGCCGCAAGCTAACGTTATCAAAGCTTCACCAGCACGTCCGAAGATGGAACAATCGACCAAGCCAACAGTCATCCAGCAGATCATTAATGCGGTCGGGAAGTTGCTCGATGTCCCGAAAGCAAATCAGCAGCCTGCTCGACAGATACAAAAGTAATCTCAGATGTGGATTAAATCCATCACACAAACCCCCGAGCAGTGGTATAATAGAGGTATGAATGCCATTGTTCGCTTGGTTGCTGACGGGCTTATGATCCCGATTGTCGCTGTAGCTCTTTTTGCACTGTTTTTTCGTGCACCTCACGCCCAACGCTACCAACGTTACACGCGCGTATTTATGGCAGGTCTGACGTCCTATTGGTGTGCAAAGGTTATTGGTGCGCTCTGGCAACCCGAGACGCTCCGACCATTTGAAAAGCTCGGCACTGACCCGGGTGCGCTCTATCTCAATAATCCCGGCTTTCCGTCCGATCACGCACTCTTTGCGATGTTTCTTACCCTAGCGGTATGGTATGTTACTCGCCGGCGGCTACTCACCGTAGCGCTATTTGTTATGACGGTGTTGGTGTGTCTTGGCCGCGTGGCGGCACTGGTCCATACACCGCTCGATGTTGCTGGTGGGGTGGCTGTTGCACTGCTGGGCGCTGTATGGTACGTGCCACATCACAAAAAATTCTGGCGCAGACTAGCAAAATCGGCAAAAACATAATATAATAGCTCCCAGTAAGGAATTGGAGCTAGATAATATGGACGAACAGATATACGCACGCACCGCTGACCCAGATGAGGTGGCGGAAGCAGCGCGCCAAGCTAAAAAAGCAAAAACTGCCAAGACGGCGACCATCACCAAGACGGTGCTTGACGATGGGCTCGACCACAGCCGAGCAATCGATAACCCCTTTGCTCAGGGTGGTGTGCTCGATACATCCGAAGACACCGAGCATTTTGTAAACTTATCGTGGCCAGATATGGGACAGATTATGATAGGTGCGGCCATTACTGGCGTGGTGACGAGTGCAGTACTATTGCTCGTTGCCAACCTTGGGGTGTTTGGTGCGGTTTGTGGCCTTGGTACTGCCAATCCAGCAAGCTGCGGCACACCCACATTCTATACAGTCTTGAGCGCAATGGTTGTGGCAGTGATCGTCGGACTTATATTTTTGGTGCAGCGCCGTGTGTATCGTCCTGCTCTTGTTATGCTTGCGACGGCAGTCGGTCTCTGGCCAGTGCTTACGTGGCTGGCAGCATCGTCATGGTATGTCGTAGTGCCGGTTATTACGATTTTGATGGCACTGAGCATTGGCGTGTTTTCGTGGATCTCGCGTCTGCGCAACCTAGCAGTCACACTTGGTGCAATGGTGGTGATCATTGTATTGATATATCTTGCGACACTGTAGATATGCTGTGAGAATATCAGTCTTCTCGCACCAGCGTCGAAAAACTCATTACGACACTTCTACTCCTTGTGCTAAATGAGAGACACACTCACAAGAAGCTGACACGCCCCGCTCAATAAAACAACATGAGTGGCTATTTCTGGGGAAATGCTATACTAGAGATATGGAACTTTCTCTTGTGCTTGGAATTATTCTTATTGTTGTCCTCGTTGGCTGCGGTGCAGTGCTGAGTCTGCTGCTGGCGAAGCTTAATGAGCTCAAAGATCAGCAGTCGGTAGCGCTTCTCAAGAGCGACGTGACGGAGTTGTCGCGCACGATAGCCGCTATGCAGCAGTCGGTTGGGGATAAGCTCGAGCGCTCGGGCGTTGCTATGCAAACGTCAGTCCAGAAGCAACTCTCCGAGAGTGCCAAGCTGGTGGCCGATGTGACGCAGCGCCTCACGAAGTTGGATGAGACTAATCGACGCGTCGTCGATGTAGCAGATGAGCTTAAGACACTGCAAAACGTTCTGCAAAACCCCAAGCAGCGCGGTGTCTTTGGTGAATATTATCTGCAGAGTGTGCTTGAGAATGTGTTGCCACCGGCTCAGTATCAGATGCAATATCGCTTTGCTGACGGTGAGGCGGTCGATGCGGTGATCTTTCTTGATAAAGGGCGGGTGCTACCGATCGATAGCAAGTTTAGCCTTGAGAACTACAACCGGATGATCAATGCCACGAGCAAAGATGAGCGCCAGCAGCTGCTGAGCCGCGTCAAGCTTGACCTCAAGCAGCGCATCGACGAAACGAGCAAATATATTCGCCCAAATGAAGATACGATGGACTTTGCCTTTATGTTTATCCCCAGCGAGTCGCTGTATTATGATCTGCTTATCAACAACGTAGGGCAGGGTGGCTCGAGCCGCGATCTGATTGAGTATGCCTTTCGTGATCGGCGGGTGATTATCGTCAGCCCAACGAGCTTCTTGGCATATTTGCAGACGGTGCTGCAGGGGCTACGCAGCCTCCAGATCGAAGAGCAAGCCAAGGATATTCAGCTACGGGTTGGCCAGCTTGCGACGCATATCAAGAAGTTTGATGAATTGCTGGGCAAAATGGGCAAGAGCCTCGCCACAACAGTCGGCCACTACAACACAACCTATCGCGAGCTCGGTAAGATGGACAAGGATGTCGTGCGTATTGCTGGTGGTGAACGCCAGAGCGAGCCACAGTTGCTCGAACGACCTCAGCGTGGGGATGAGTAGTTTAGTTTTTCGACAAAGAAAACTCATCACTACTCGGCGTCGTGTATCGAGTAATCTGCTCCATTCTGAATCAAAACTTGCCTATCACCCAGGAATATAACATCATCTCGCTCCTGAGTAAGCTTTGTCACTGTCTTGGCAAATGCTGGAGTGTCGGCGTGAGGTAAGATAGTCTTATCAAGCAGTTTGAGGCCATCCCACACAATGTACTCGGCAAACTCTGGTTTGTCGAGCGCAGCAATATGGCGCAAGCTGGCACCAGCGACCACTGCACCAGCACTTGCTCCACCGTAGACGACGGCGTCCTCATTGAGTAAGCGGCGTAGTATATCATCAAAGCCAGTCTGTGCCATAGCATCGCGCAACATAAAGGTATTGCCGCCAAGCACCCAGATTAAGTCATAATGTTTGAGAGCGAGATATTGATGATTCTTTAGCCTTGGATCGGCGAAGTGCTTTAGGTCAATCACAGCAGGCCTCTTCTCGACGCCAAGTGAGCGGAACATCTCCCTCGCCTCGGTGATGCGAAGCATACGAATTCGCCGGATGTAGCAGTCTAGTGCGTTGGGAATCAGTGCAATATTCGTCTCGGCCGGCTCTTTGCCAATCAATGCGAAGAGCTGGTCTGGTGCAGGAACGGTGCAGGATGATAAATAGAGTCTCATGGAAAATACCTCACGAGTTAGGATTATGTTGATATGAAGGTCGACTTTGAAGCGAAATTACTTGATATCCGTCATGGTCAATCTCGCGTGAGTGACCGCTACCTACTCGAGAATATCATCCGGCTCAATCGTAATATCGGCGACACACATAGCGCGTGTTTTTTCGTCTGAAAGTACGTATTTGAATAGTGCCGGGTACAATTTCTTCTTCACGACCTTCATGTAGTGTCGCTATTGTAAATCCTCGCGTGAGATTTGTCAAACAGAGGTAGCAATAATCGTAGCAAAAACCACAACGTATTTCGGAGTATAATACATACGCCATATATTGCTTCTTCGTGCAAAAATTGACCTCTGGCAGATCGATGTGCATGATCAAAATAGACTATCTTGCTTGCAAAAAATATGGATAAAGTTATTGTCTTGTGTTTGGCAAAGCAGAGTAGCTGTGATTAAATAAGAACAGCTAACGAACATAAGGAGGGGATATGTTGGCAACACGAACAACAAAACAAGCAAAAGCTGGCTTGGCGCTTGGGCTTACCGTGGCGTGCACTATAATGGGTACAAACTTTGCCACAGCGCAGTCAGTATCGGCGGTAGATTATCTGCCGCGTGATGTACAGGCGCATTATAAAAAAGTGTGGGGTGATGAATTTGACGGTAATAAACTCGACACAACCAAATGGGCTGTACCGACGGGCTGTTTTGACCTTGCGTCGGGTATGGAAGGGCGCTTTCGGACAGACATGGTGCGTCAGTACGACGGTAAACTCCATCTTCTAGCACAGCATGATAAAAATGGCAAACCATGCCAGGCCGGTCATGCCGCCTTCTCGACAGGGATGGTAAACTCGCACTACCTCAGCGATTGGAAAGACAAAAGTGTCGCCCATGCCTGGGGACCAGGTACCTATTACGAGGCGTCTATTAAGCTGCCAGAGAGTAACAAGAACAGTGGTGCTCGAGCAACCTGGGCATCATTTTGGCTCACAAGCACAACATTCAACTGGCCAGCCAGTGGTGAACTCGATGTCTTCGAGTCGCGTGGCTACGATCCAAGCTGGCTGCAAGCCAATATTCATACGCAGCCACGCCAGGGTAATAAAGAGCGTTCACACCAGCACCAGCACGTTCTCGATCGGAATATTGTCGGCAATACACAAACTGCCTTCCATACCTACGGTGTCTTGAATAAGAAGGATGGGACGATCGAATTCTACTATGATGGGCACATGGTACACCGCGTGACGCCAGATGATGCAAACTGGCCCTTTGCCAAGGCGGCTAATAAACTCTTCATTCGCTTGAATCACCAGATCGGCGGCCTCAATGAGCCATACAAGAAGGCTAGCCCTAAGGATTACGAAGTCGCAAAAGATATGCAGGTCGACTATGTACGGGTCTACCAAGAAAAGACTGCTGCTGATAAGCCACAGGACGCGGTGGTGAGCGTGCCCGATTGGCGTCTCCGCAACAAGCTCAATCAAGCTATTGCCCAAGTGACCCATACAAAGCGCGGTGATGCACAGCCCATGCTTGCCTCAGATCTCGAAAAGCTAACTACGCTCGACCTCAGCGTCCGTGATGGCGCAGAGTCGTGGGAGAAGATAAAGAACCTCGAAGGCATTCAACATGCAAAGAATCTCACCTTTGTTTCTCTCAAAAACACCGAAGTGAAGGATCTCACACTACTCAACAGCCTGAAAAAGCTGAAGAGTGTCGAGCTGAGTTGGCCGTTGACGATTAATCGGTAGATTAGCGTACTCCATAGGAAATACAGGGCAAATGCCCTGTATTTCCTATGAGAAAGGTTTATCTCTTGAATGTAATTTTTTTGCGGGTATCAATATAATAACCATCGATCGAATCTTCGCTGTTTGTCCAAGCCTCGGTGATGGGCATATTACCGCTTAATAGCTTCTTGGATTTTTGTACGTTGGCGAGTAAAAGCATGAGGGAAGATATGCTCGATTGCCTGCGGGCCGTTTGTAGTTAAGACAGTAATACCTGGCGCGTAATCGTGAAAGATCTGGCGGCATTTGCCACACATGTCGACAATTTCGATCTTTCCCGTGTCATCATTTTTACGTACAGCGATGATCGAATCGAAATCGTAGATACCTCGATTAATAGCGATTGCCAGTGCAGCTGTCTCGGCGCAGACGAAGCCAAGAAAATGATCGATGTTGACTGCAGAGATCACCTCGCCAGATTGACAACGCAAAGCTGCTGCCACTGTGTGAACTGGTAGTGTGTGTCGCTGCTCGAGGAGCGCCTGGGCGATGGCAAAAAGCTTATTATCATGATGCATAAAGTGAACCTTGGCTATAAAACGAATAGACGAGGCTAAAACTGCCGCAAGAAATCCAATTTGCCGCTCTCGAAGTGCCGCACATCTTCGATGCCGTATTTCATCATCACCAGGCGGTCAATGCCGCAGCCAAAGGCGAAGCCGGTGTAAGTATCAGGGTCGATATTGGCTGCCCGCAGCACATTGGGGTGGATCAAGCCGCAGCCAATCAGCTCAACCCATCCTTCACCGCTACACACCTTGCAGCCAGGGTCTTTGCCTTCGCAGAAGGGACAGCTTAGGGCAAACTCAAAACTTGGCTCGGTGAAAGGGAAGTAGAAGGGGTTGACCCGCACATCAAGCTGCTTACCGTAGTAGCTTTGCAAAAATTCCTGCAAGGTCGCAATCAAGTTGCCAACGTTGACTCCCTTAGCTACATAGACGCCCTCCACTTGGTAGAAGGTGTGCTCGTGCCGAGCATCCAGGTCTTCATTGCGGAAGACACGGTCGGGTACGATGGCGGCGATTGCTTCACCCGCATCTAAATTGTGACGATAGGTGGTCAGGACGCGGTTTTGCATGGTACTGGTGTGAGCTGGCGCAATCAGGCGGTCGCCCTGCGCGTCTGTCTCGACGGTCATGAAGGTGTCGTAATCGTCGCGGGCGGGGTGGCCTTTGGGGAAGTTGAGGCTCTCGAACATATGGAACTGATCATCGATCTCGCGCGACTCCTCCACCACAAACCCCATGCGGTAGAAGATATCAGCAATCCGCTCAATCTCCTGCATCAGGGGATGAATTGACCCCTGGTTTGTTGGCAGTAATGGTGGAATAGCAGTGTTGATATCCATCGGTGCAGTGACATCGATCGGTGTGCGCTCAACAGTCTCAAGTTCCTCAAGACGGCGCTCGATGGCGGTTTGCACGGCTTGCTTAAGTTCATTAACACGCTTACCAAACGGCCCACGCTCCGCTGGGGGGAGTGATGTGATATGTCCATACAGTGCGTGCAATTCCTCGTGGCGCAGCACTTCGCGCGGGGTGGTCGATTGGCTCACGGCCAGGAGTAGCTTTTGCTGGATAGTGTCAAGGTCTGTCATACTGCCACTCCGTTATTGTTGTCCATTGATGGTTAGCGCAACAAAAAAGCCAAAGGTAAGCAGTGCAAGAAAACCAACGACCAGCCACACCCCAGCTAGTGTCGTTGTTTGCTTGGTGCCTTTGAGATATTCGGATTGCTCGACGCCAGTGTCGCCGCTCGCTGGTGCGGCACCATCACCAGTGTGACTGCTGGCAGCTGCTTTAGCGCGGAGATCGGCCGCAATACGCTCTTGCAGCTCACTGCGCGTTTGGTCTTGTTTCATATATTGTCCCATGTCTTTAGTATAGCATTATTTGGCACGATCGACATCTGATATCGCCGATGAACAGGGTGATGTGATATACTAAAGGCGTAGTATCAACTAGTGAAGGAGGGACGTATGGCTACCAAAAAAGCCGTTTCGACCAAAAAATCGGCCGCGAAAGACTCGGCCTCCCAGCCTCAGGCTGCACCAACCGTAAAGGCTGCATCGACCACATCAGCCACCAAGACTGTTGTCCATAAGCGACGCGAGCCAGCTCTACCGAGCAACTTACTCAACATTATTTTTGCTGAGTTGCTTGGGACATTTATGCTCACCATTGCCGCAATTGGTGCGGCAACTCAATTTGCACCACTCTACCTTGGCCTCACACTGCTTGTGATTGCTGTGGCGGTGGGTGCAGTGTCTGGCGCACATATCAACCCAGCGGTCACCTTTGGCCTCTGGACGATGCGCAAGCTCAAGACAGCGCTGGTACCATTCTACTGGATCGCTCAGCTGCTTGGTGGCGCGCTGGCTGTCGTTGTGCTCAACGGCTTGAGTGGGAGCGCTTTCAAGCTCAGCTTCGAGCACTTTACTACCTTTAGCTGGGCGATCTTTGGCGTTGAGCTCGTCGGCGCAGCAGTGCTGATGTTTGGCATTGCGGCTGCCGTATCACGTGTGGCCGAGCTCAAGCAAACAGGCCAGGCAGTGGGGATTGGCCTATCCTTGGCCGTTGCTGCTATCGTGGCTGGTGGTTTGCTGACACAGGTGCAGGCTTCGGTGGATACATCGTCAGTTCAAGACATCAAACACTTACCACATGAACTGCGTGCAAAGAGTGCAACACTCAACCCAGCAGTGGCCATTGCTGCAACAGAGGCACCAGACAGTAGCTTTACTGGCGCACAAGCAAGCCGTGGCGAGACTGGCTATAGCCGTCTGAGCCTTGAGGTGATCGCTGGTACCTTGATCGGTGCTGCACTTGGTGGCAACCTCTATCTACTGGTGGCAGGCCGCAAAGCAGAATCGTAAGCAGCGCCGCGCATCAGATTGAGACCAAGACCACTCTCTTTAGTAGAGTGGTCTTGCTATATTTGCAAACATTCGCCATACTATAGCGTATGAAAGATTCTCCCTCATCTCAAGCCGGAATTATAAAAGTAATTGCCACGCTTATTGGCGGCATCGTTGCAGTCGGTGCGATTGTCATTGCAGCTGCCTTCTTGTGGCCCGCCCAGAAGGCAGAACTACGCACAGCAGATATCAAGCGACTGGATTATGATAGCTCGATGGCGGCTATCAACCAGCAAATTACCCACGATACAGCAGAGGCTGGTCTGCGCAATGAATGCCGCTCGTTTGCCAAGACGCATGGCAAGAAAACAGCCAAGGCTATCTTGCTTATCCACGGTATCAGTGGCTGCACCAGTGATATGGCCGATATTGCCAATGTGTTCTACGAGCAGGGCTACAACGTCTATGTGCCACGTGTGCCGCAGCATGGCTATGCCGACAAGAAGCGCCATGGTCAGATCTCCTTCAGCGATATGGTCAACTATATGACCACGAGTGCTCGCCAGGTCAGCGGCCTTGGCGAGGAAGTTGGAGTGGCGGGCCACTCTGGTGGTGGCAATATGGCAACATGGCTTGCGCAGTATGGTAATGGACTCTTCTCGCGGGTGCTGCTCATTGCGCCATTTTATGAGCCAGCGGCCAGCCAGGCTCCCAAGTGGCAGATTCCGCTCATGCGCAACCTCTACGGCAATAATATCCTACCAGACCGCTACAGTGGTAATGATGAGGTGAATGGCCTGTCATATCGCACCCTAGCAAAGTATGTCACGCTCAAAGAAAACTACAAAGCCAACCTCGCTGCACCAGGTCTCAAGCATGTTGGTGTGGTTGTGAGTGAATGGGATCACGATATCGACCCAGACCTCGCACACCACATCCCACAAAAAATGGCAACCAACAACAATGCTTCCTTCCAATACAAAAAATTCCCTGCCAGCATGAATATTGGCCACGACATGACACGGCGCGCTTCGCCGGGAGTGAGTGCTCATAGCGAGGAGGTTTTCCAGGCTTACCTTGCTGTGTACGAAGGGAAATGACGATGGAGGCGTTAGTAGCCTTCGCTGGTTTTGGCTTGTTTATTATTCATGAGCTGGAGGAGATTGCTCGGTTTGTGCCGTGGATTCGGCGTCATGAGCATGACCCGGCATTTGCTAGGCAGATGATTATATCGAATCGCACCGCGTACCCATCAACAGAGACAGTCGCCATCATCATTCTCGAAGAGTCGATCATTGCGCTGGCTCTGCTTGGTGTAATGGTCTCTGCATAGCCTATAGCTTTATTGCTGTGCCACAGGTGATTGGCATGTCGCTGATACTGATGCCTGTCGCTGGTTTACTGCTGATAGGCAATTTATCGTTTATGCTGAGCCGGTCACAGGCGATTGAGCGGTGGCGCGTGAAGCACCTGTAGCAATAACGGGCGCAGCCGATAAGTAAGTTGCAAAAACCGGCAGAACACACTGCTGGTTTTTTGCATATCAAGACCATTCCATCATATAAAAGAACATACTATTGACATTATATCGAGCTACGATATACAATAAGAATATACGATATATCGCACTACGATACATATGACTCCGATGTACAAATCGAGAAAGGATAGTTAATGGATAAAATAACGAAACGACGGGATGACGTAAAAATTCTGCTGGCATACTTTGCTGGCTACATGGTGGGTATGACAGTATTGTCGTATGTGCTAGAGCGATTTGCTGCTATATCATCGACGAGCGTGCTTGGACTCATCATCAATGCTGTAGCAAGCGTGCTTCTGCTTGGCTATATTGTAATGAAGAAACGAGCTGAACTTGCTACTGCATGGCACACTGCACGGCAGGCACCGGGCAAGAATAGCTGGTTTGTCATCAAGTATTTTCTCTTTGCATATCTTGCAACGATGCCGGTAGCACTCCTGCTTGCTGCGCTGCAGGTGACTAACCAAAACCAAACGGCGCTTGTTGGTCTCTTTGGTGGAGCGCTATGGTATGCGGTGTTTATGGCGGTGGTATTTGGGCCGATCGTTGAGGAGGTTGTCTTTCGTGGAGTTATCTTTGCTCGCTTATTGCAAAAATCTCGTGTTCTTGCCTATGCAGCATCAATGATACTCTTTGCATTTGTGCACGTGGCACCATACATGCTCACAGGAGGAATCAAGAATGGCCTAGCAATTATTAGCTATTTGCCGCTGGCGTTCTTCCTGTGTCGAGCCTACGAGCAAAAGAAGAGCCTCTACGCCTCAATGGGTGTACACCTCCTCCAGAATAGCCTTGCGACGATACTTCTTGTACTCGCAACTCATGGCTAGGCAAGGTATAATATACACGAAGGAAGCGTGCATGATCCAAGCAAGACTACGACGAATTTACTCGCCTATGACCGAGACAGGGTTCTACATCCTATTTTGTTTGCAAGTGGAGATGCATGGCTATACGATTGGTCAGCGCGTCAAGCAGATGACGGATGGCCAGGTGCAGATTAGCCCCGGCACAATGTATGGCACGCTCGCCAAGATGGAGAAGGATGGCATAATCCGCTTCGTACGAGAAGAGGATAAGCGCAAAATCTATCACATCACACCACTTGGCCAAGAGATATTGGCCTGCGAGCTGCGGCGGATCGAGCGGCTGTATAACAATAGCAAAGGAAGGAAATAGCTGAATGTCACGAATCATGTGTCGGTACTACATGTTGCCTGAGTATGGGCAAGAGGAGGCATTTCTTGCTGAGCAGCATCGGCAAGGGTATGCCCTCAAACGCTTCATTGTCCCGTTCTTTTATATATTTGAGCCGTGCCCAGCGGCGCACTATACGTACAAAATCGACTTTCAGAGTCTTACCCGGCACGAAGAAAACGCGCAGTACCAGCAGCTCTATGCCGATTATGGCTGGGAGTATGTTGCATCGGCCAATGGCTTCCATGTCTTTCGTAGGCCAAGTAGTGAGGCTGAAGAAGACGATATCTTTAGCGACAACGAGTCTCGCCTGGCAATGGTGAAGCGCATTAGCAAGCAGCGTATGGGGCTGCTGATGATGATTGTTGTACTGCTGTTTGCCTATATTGGCTATAAGCTTGTGCAAACGCCAACTGTCTTGCAGCGGCCTGAGTTCTATGGGTTGGTACTCGTCGCACTCTTTGATGGGTATCTTTGTGTGCGGTGCTGGCGTGGCTTGCGCCGGCTGAAGCGTGCGCTGATTGCCGAGCAGCGGTAGGGTCTGCAATATTAAACTTCTCTATTCTTTCTGAAGTTTTCTCCTCACACTCCCTTTGATTGTGCTAAGAGAGTATCTAATTTCGCACATGATGCTCTCAGCAGAATGACCAATCAGTAGTCTATTGCAATAGAAGCAATAGGGGGTAGCTAAGGAAATTTGAAGCTCACATTCTCAAAAATATAATAAAATACTGCAGCTGACTGAGCTGCAGTATTTTTGTGGGAGGCTAGAGCTAGCTAGATTTCGGCAGTTTGGCGACCCTCATAGAGGTTGAGGTACTGCGTGTAGACTGCCTGGTGATAGGTAGCCATACCGCCATCGGTTGACCCAACCATATTGTGGCCGATGTTAAGCTGCTTTGGCAGGTTGTAGTGCTGGAACGATGCATTGTTTGCCTGAGCCATGCGCTGCGGAATGCTCACCGCTAGGCCATTATCGACAGCATCATCATTCTCACTCGTCACTGTTGCAACACGCTTGAGGCCCGGTGCAGCGAGGTCTTTCTTGAAGTTCTCTTTGACGATGAGATACTTGCCGAGTGCGCGGTATGACAAGCCACTTGGGCTAAACTTATCTGGCAAAATGTTATAGCCATACAATGTGCGCAAGATGGGTAGCTGCCACTTAGGGGCTTGGCTAGCTGCTGGCTCGTAGAATGGGGCAAGCAGTAGCACATTCGTAAAGAAGCCATTACCATACTGGGCAAGCCACGTCGCCATATCACCACCACCAGAGTGACCAACGATACCAAGCTCATCACCGAGACCACTCACTTGCTGTGCACTCGTCTTCATGAAGTCGGCAATGTCTTTGGTAGAGATCTCGCCATGGCGTTTGTTGTCGGTGTAGCCATGCTTGGGTACGCGTGGGACGTAGACGTTGTAGCCTTGGTTATAGAATTCATCTGCCAACTTTTGGTAGACGTTGCTGCAGCCGCTGATGCCATGGATCATAAGGACGGCCTTTGCAGCGCGCTTGCCATGAGTCTTCGTGTAAGTGCGGCACTCTGGGCGAATGCTGCTGTCGCTCTCTTCTTGCTTGATTTGCTGGTCGATGCTGCTCATTGCCTCGTTGTAGTTCTTGCGGCTTATAGTAGCTGAGCGCAAATCGCTACTGGCGGCCGCTTGGCTCGGTGCCAGGAACGTCGTTGCTGCCACAAGCCCTGTCACACTCAACAGGCCAGCAACAACCCAACTCTTTAGGCTGATATAGTCTAGTTTTGTCATGTCAGTCCTCCTTTAGTACTCTCCAGTATGCCGGATTGTTGCGTCAATTGCAAACACTGGTTATATATCTTGAAGCGAGCTTATACTGTTATAGTTAGAGACTAACAGAGGTCATATTGATGTAAAAACCACAATAAAACCGCATTACTATACAAATGCGGTTTTTTGTATATCACTGGTAGCGAGTATTAGTCGTGATTAAACTCAAGCCGTTTTAGCCGCTCATACTCATCGAATTGGTAGCTGACGCGGATACTCGTGCCAGTATCATCGGTGACGCGGGCGTGATGGACGCCATTGTCATCGTCGTTCATCTCGATGCTCCAGCCTGGCATCAACTCCACAAAGCCCTCCAGCGACCATGCAATGTCGTCCACCTGCTGTAGATAGCGTGGCAAGCGTGAGTAGAAGTAGTCAAGCGTAATGGGTGGCACGGGCTCAGAGATATTCTCAAGCAAAAGCACTACACGGCGACCACCACGAATCGGTGAGCTGTAGTAGTAATAATCCGTGCCAAAGATAGTGATAGCAGCAAAGCCGATATCGTGTGCGACATTGGCGATCACAAGCTGCTGGTCTATATCGGATGGGAAAGTATATTCAACTTCTGGGCTAACGAGATCATTCTCCTTGTGCTCCAGACCATACTCGCGTACCTTGTGGGCGAGCTCGACCGCTTTGCCAAACTGTGCAAGCTCGTCCGCGTAGCCCCATATGAGAGTTGGTGGCTCGACGGCGATGGATGCAAGTAGGTGTGCCTTGGCCGTCACCTTACCTGTGTCTGATACCATGGCGAAATATTGCTTGTTGAGATCAACCTCGTAGCGAGAAGAGTCGTATGACCCAACCTTGTCCTGAAACATCGTGTCCATTAATTCTTGACGGAGCGCGCTATAAATACAGTTACGCTGTCCCATTCGTCGAATACCGGTATGCATATAAACCTCCAGATTATGTTCTTGTATGCTTTTGTAATTGTAGCATAAGCAGATGGATAATGTAGCATATTCTGGATAGTATCGCTATTTTATGTCAACACTACAGGGGTAACACGCTGCACTCTCAAGCAACCTTGACAGCACCACAGAAGATAGATACTATATACGTATAACTATACATATAAGGAGGAGTATGATGGCCAATAAAACAATCTATTTTTCGCACAGCGACGAACGCTATATTGAAGGGACTTTGCCTGGCCTTAGTATGAGTCTATCTGCAGCACTGATGGCGGGTTATCGTTTGTTAGTTGAGCGGCAGCAAGCAACACACGATGGCTTTCATGAAATACAGCTGCGCGTTGGCAAGGATGGCGTGTATCAGCATAAGGTTTTTATAGGCCGTAAGATATACAGGACAATAGCAAAGGACAAAGCAGCTCTTCGCGAACAGCGAGTGTATCTTACGCAAAAGGGCCGTTATGTGTACTATGAGCGCAATGACGCCGACTGGAACTATTGGCCTACAGGTACGCAGCGTAGTACACAGGCCAACGACAATCCAACGACGGTCAAACAATGGGGGCGAATGGAGGTTGTCGATACGATTGATGAGCTCGCGGCGTATATCCCAGAGCGCGCTGTGCAAAATTTGCAACAGAGCCTGGAGCAGCCAGTGGAGCATCTGGATATTTGAGAGATAAGACGGTAGATAGTTTCGTATCTTTTATATGGAGTAGTGTTGATATACGACGAAAGAGAATACGGTTTGTAGCGCAAGTTTGTTACACGAGTAAAGCAATCCAGAAGGAGTATTTATGACACGATATTGGCTCGGCGTGGCCTCGAAGGATCACGTCCAAATAGGGGTAGAGGGTGGCTTTTGTCAGCTCTGCCATGGCAAGAAAGCGCCGCTGACCCGCATGCAGCGTGGTGATTATATCCTATACTATTCGCCCAAGCAGGCCTTTCGATCCGCCGAGCTCTGCCAGGCAATTACGGCATGTGGTGTGGTAGCGGGCGACGACGTATACCAGCACGAGATGTTCCCAGGGTTCATCCCGTACCGGCGGGATATTGCCTGGCATGCGCCAGTGCGTGAGGTACCAATTGCAGTGCTGCGCACACTGCCTGGCTGGCGTGAAGTTGTGCCCAAGCTGCGCTTTGGTCATGTGGAGCTACCCGAGGAGCTGTTTCGGGCGATGTATGAATATATGATGACTACTGCGTAGTATCATGCCCTGTCTCCGAGAAGAGTAGCACAGCTTTACCTCGAGATGGTATACTATAACTCAGTATGAAAGTCAGCCTCAATGTTATAAAACAACTTATTAACTTTGAATTGCCGCCGGTGGATGAGTTGGCACAGCTCATCAATCGGCAGCTTGGTAAGGTAGACCGGGTAGAGAACCTGGCCGAGCGTTACCGCGGTGCGCGCGTGGTGCGGGTGGTGGAGTGTGCCAAGCACCCCAATGCCGACCGCCTGAGCGTAACCAAAATTGATGACGGCATGGCAGTGCCTGATGTACCGCGCGATGAAAACGGCCTGGTACAAGTGGTGTGCGGCGCGCCCAATGTACAGGCTGGTATGTGGGCCGTGTGGCTGCCGCCTGCAAGTACGGTGCCAGCCAGCATCCTCGAGGGCGAGCCCTTTACGCTTGATGCGCGCAAGCTCCGTGGGGTGCTGAGCCAGGGTATGCTGGCTGCGGCAGATGAGCTAGCAATTGGTACCGACCACGAGGGGATTGTGGCACTAACGCCGCGCGACCTGCCAGCGGGCAAGACGCTGCAACCAGGGGCTGACTTTGCCGCGCTGTTTGGCCTGGATGACTATGTGCTTGATATCGAGAACAAGATGTTTACCCACCGGCCAGATTGCTTTGGCCAGCTGGGCGTAGCGCGCGAGATTGCTGGCATCCTCCAGCAACCATTTACGAGCCCGGCGTGGTATAACCTAGAACAGGTATTTGGTGATGGTGATAGTGTGCCACTCGCGGTTTCGAACGATATCCCACAGCTTGTGCCACGCTTTATGGCGGTGGCGATCCGTGGCGTGCAGGTAGCGCCCAGCCCGTTTTGGCTGCAGTGCCAACTGGTGGCGATGGGGGCAAAGCCCATTAATAACATTGTGGATGCAACGAATTACGTGATGCTCATGACGGCTCAGCCAACCCATGCTTATGATTACGATACACTCCGCGGCGGGCAGCTTGGCGCGCGTATGGCGCGGCAGGGCGAAAGGCTGGCACTGCTGAGCGGTAAGACAATTGAGCTGACGCCAGACGACATAGTGATTGCCGACGGGCAGGGCCCGGTGGGCTTAGGTGGCATCATGGGTGGCAGCCGCACTGAGGTATCAGCCACGACCACCACGATTGTGCTGGAGTGCGCTACCTTCGACATGTACGCAGTGCGCAAAATGGCTATGCGCCACGGCGTGTTTACCGATGCGCTGGCCCGCTTTAATAAAGGCCAGTCACCCCTGCAGAATGCGGCTGTACTGAACCGGCTGATTGGTATGGTGGGTGGCGAGCAGGCGAGCCATGTAGTCGATAGTAAGCCATTTACGAGTGAACATGGTGGGATTCTTGATGAGTATTTTGCAGGGAAGTACGAGCCTGCAACCATAGATGTAACAAGTACATTTATTAATCAGCGGCTTGGCTCTCACCTTACCGAAAACGACATCTGCACGCTGCTCAATAACGTTGAAATCCACAGCCATGGCCCAGAGAATGAGCTTGGCTATATCTGCCTGCAGGTGCCTTTTTGGCGGACAGACCTAGAAACGAAAGAGGATATCGTTGAGGAAATTGGCCGGCTGCACGGCTTTGATACTGTGCCGCGCCAGCTGCCTATGCGTCGTATTCAGCCAGCGCGCAAGAACCCCCGCCGTGAGCTGAAGCGCGTTGTGCGCGAGGCACTGGCCAAGGCGGGTGCCAACGAAGTGCTGAGCTACAGCTTTGTGCACGAGCGCGTACTGAGGGGTGCAGGCCAAGACCCAGCCCAGGCCTTCCGCCTCTCGAACGCCCTTAGCCCAGACCTCCAGTACTACCGCCTGAGTGTGCTGCCGAGTTTACTCGATAAAGTTCACGCTAATATCAAGGCGGGGCACAGCGAATTTATGTTGTTCGAAATCGGCAAGGGCCACACCAAAGCACGAATGGGTGAGGATGGTCTGCCAGCTGAACAATCACTGATCGATCTTGTGTATAGCAGCAAAAAGCCTCGGGCTGGTGCTGCCTTTTACCGGGTGCGGGCAACGCTAGATCAGCTGGCGCATGATAGCGGCCTGACTCTCGTGTATACGCCAGTCACGGCAGCTCAAGATGATCCAGTATATGCACCTTTTGACATCAATCGCTCAGCTCATGTCTGGGTAGAAGGTAGCGAAGCGGCTAGCCAGTCCGAGCGGCAGCTTATTGGTGTGGTTGGTGAGCTGCGCCCGGCAGTAGTGAAGCATTTCAAGCTACCTGATTATACTGCAGCGGCATCACTTCGCCTTGATGTGATGGAGCAGGTATGGCGTGATACGGTGGTGCACTACCAGCCAATTAGTCGCTACCCTACCACCACCCGCGATATCTCGATCCAAACAAGTACAGCGGTTACCTATGATGAGCTCATGCAAGCAGTCTCGAGCGCTATGACTCGGGCTAGCGAAACATACCCAGATATAACGATCCGCGATCTCACGCCGCTGAGTATTTACAAAGCAACCCCGGATGCATCACATCAAACCACCACATTTCGCCTAACGCTATCGAGTAGCCAAGCAACGCTGAGTGCTGAGCGTGTTCGTTCGATCATCCGGACAGTGTTTGCACCTGAGCAGCATGTGCTGTTTCAGGGTGTGGACTTTGGCGAATGAGGTTGATGTAAGCGACGCTGTGGTAGGCGATTGCGTAGGCGGAGGAAACTCCGCCGCGTGGGCCGACCAATCAGCACGCCAAATGACGCACCAGCCGCAATGGCAATAGCGATGAGGACAGCACGCACTAGCAGACCTGCTTCGCTTGAGCCAGTTGTCACGACACCCATGAGCCCATTGTAGAGCGTGACGCCTGGCACAAGTGGAACGATTCCGGCATTGACGATGGCAAGGCTAGGCATATGCCACAAACGGGAAGCGGTTGTCGCAATAAAGCCAATTACCAAGCCCGCTGCCGCACTGGCCGCAATAGCAGACATACTCCAGCCAGTAATGGCGAGGTATATATCATAGCCAAGCATGCCAGTTGCACCAGCTAGGATGATGCCGACTGGCTGAGTGTGGTTGCCGAGGGCAAAGGTGGCAGCAATAGCAGCTGCTCCGATATACTGATACATCGTGCCAGTCAGCTGCAACTGATCGGGCGTGGCAACAAATTCAACCCCAAAGCGTCGCGCTGTATACAGGCCAATCATCACACCGATCACCACGCCCATTGTCATCATTGCCACTTTGAGTAGTCGACCTGTCGCCGTCACGTAATATTCGTCGATTGCATCCTGGAAGGCACCAACGATCATCATCCCTGCCACCAAGAGCACGATACCACTAACAGTTATAATGGTTGGGTTGATGATACCAAGAACATCGAGATAATGGTTGGTGGCAAGCCACGTGATGATGGTTGCAACCAATGTAATAACGCTTGCCGCGATGATTTGAGTAAAGAACACAGGAAGAGCAATGCGATTTAAGCGGCCTAGCAGCCACATAATTGTCACGCCCATCACAAAGGTAGCAAAAATCACTGGCAATGACGCCGTATAGAGCAGGGCCGAGCCAGCACTGAGTCCGCCGCCTGCCAGATAAATCACCCAGGGTGGATAGCGTCGTGGCTTGGCAAGGATGGCATCAAGCTCGCGCTCGGCAGCATCGAGGGTGAGCGCTCCCTCGGCAATAGTAGCGGCCAGGGTCTGGAGGCATTGCATATGTTGGTAGTTGATCTCGCGCGGCGGGATGGTGCGTAGGAGTGTCAGTGGTTCGTAATCGTTACCTCGATCTTGCGATAAAATAAGCTGCGACGAAATAACGTCGATATGTACTTTGCGAGTACAGTAGGTGTCTGTAATACTGAGCGCCATATGAACGACGTTTTGGGCTGGTGTGCCCATTGAAATGAGCTGGTCAGCAATGCTCATTGCTAGGCGCAGAGCACGCATATTGGGTGTGAGGGCACCATCAAGTTTCTCGACTGGTGCTGATTGCAGCGCAGTCGTGCCGCCAATAGCCAGGCGGGCAAGCAGAGGTGAAAATAAGGTATGGAGACGGTTCATCGCTTTTTAGTATACTGAGAAAAATCGGCATTGCAAGAGGTGCGTTGGCTGATGGTTGTTCGCGTGGTGTTTCTGCGCAGCGCAAGGTGATAATGAGTAATAGTGCTGGCGAAATAACTGCAGTGCAAACGAACCAGCATTTATCGATGTGACCTCTGTTATCTAGCAGTCATACTGGTAAGTGTGCTATACTGGGCAAGATAGATTAGTCGATGAAATAAGAGGAGTTATGGCAACAACCAAGACACAACGCTGGATTATTATTGTTATTTTGGTCGCGACGGTTGTCGGGACGCTCGGGTCATTTGCGGCAATGATTCTTGCCTCGGAGAATTACAAAAATGACCAAGCCAAAGCGCAAAAGGCGCAAGAAAAATACCAGAAACTCATGAAGGACTACCAAGCCAAGACAGCTGCTCAAGCCCAAGAGCTGTCAAACAAATATTACCCAACTTTTAGCCAATATACGAGCCGGGTTGGTGAGTTTGATCGGGATAGCGTGAAGGAGCTCTCTAGCGAAGATCTGGTAGTTGGTGATGGTGAGGAAATCAAGGATAATACGGCATTTGCGGCCTACTACATTGGCTGGAACCCGAAGGGCAAGGTATTTGACCAATCTATCAAAGATGGCAAGCTTGATGCACCATTTGCCGTTGAGGGTGGGCTCAAGAGCGCGAGTGTCATCACTGGCTGGAAAGAAGGCATCAAGGGGATGCGCCTTGGTGGAGTGCGTGAGCTAACCATCCCTTCCGACAAAGCATACGGCGAGAAAGGCCGAGGCAATGACATTCCCGCCAATACACCACTGAAGTTCATTGTGATGGCAGTGCCAAAGCCAGCTACGATCGATACTTCAGAACTATTGAAGGCATACCAAGAAGGCCAAGGAGGGGGCAACTATGGACAACACTACCAATAACAATAAACTAACCCAGACACCAGTCTACGACGTTGTCATGATTGGCGCGGGGCCAAGTGCCCTGGCTGCCGCGGTGTATACGACGCGTGAGAACCTGCAGACGGTATTGTATGAAAAAGCAGTGATTGGTGGCCTCGCAGCGATTACCGATAAAATCGATAACTACCCAGGTTTTGCTGACGGCGTAGCAGGCCTCGACCTCGCCGAGCAGCTCCAGCGCCAGGCAGAGCGCTTTGGGGCGCAGATTGAGCTGGGTGAGGTGTCGAGCCTCCGCAAAGATGGCAATGATACGATTGTGACAGTTGATGGGCAGGATGTGCGTGCCCATGCGGTGTTGATTGCCACTGGTAGTGCATATAACAAGCTTGGTATCCCTGGCGAAGATGCATTGTATGGTCGCGGCGTACACTACTGTGCCACCTGCGACGGTGCGTTTTATAAAGGCAAGCGATTGGTGGTGATCGGTGGCGGCAACTCTGGCTTGCAAGAGGCGATGTTCTTGACTCGCTTTGCAGAGCATATTGACCTCCTGGTGCGGAGCACAATCAAAGCGAGTGAGATCCTCCAGACCGACCTGCAGCCCTTTATCGAGCGAGGACAAATTAGCGTTCATCTTCATACCGAATCGACCGAAATTATAGCAGAGGACGGCAAAGTGACTGGTGTTGCAGCTATCAGTAATGGCCAGCCAACTACCTTCGCCTGTGATGGGGTGTTTGTCTTTGTTGGTCTTAAGCCAAACACGGGCTTTTTGCAGGGTACGCCCGTCCAGCTCGATGAGCGGGGGTTGATTATCACCAATGAACATCTTGAGACGACAATGCCTGGTGTCTTTGCCAGTGGTGATGTACGTAGTGGCGCAACGATGCAGATTGCTACAGCGGTGGGCGAAGGCGCGACGGCTGCTTTGAGTATCCGTGAGTATATTCAGCAGCACAAAGCATAGAATAGTAGAATAGATAGTACTAGTGTGAGGTAGCTAAGAGCCTGGATTTCGAATGTCAGCTCTTGAGTAGCATCTCCTTTCTATCTGATAAAGTAAAAAATCAGTCGTCGTGGCTGATTTTTTACTAGTGTGAAGACGAAGTTGATACACCTAGAGAGGTTGATCGCATAGAGTAGCGAGGAGTAGTCTAAGACTGGCTATAGTTTTGATATGTGGGCACAAAAACAATACTCCTTATTTCATTACTATTTTGACTTCTATGAATCGGATAGTGGTAATAATTCGTCCACAGAAAGGAACGGAGAATCTTAGCATCACCCAAGTGAGGCGTTAGTTAGATTCAAACAATTATTCTATTCCTAATCTCGCACGATAGGTGTACTGCGTCCTACCAGATAACTTCATATGTTATTAACTAAAGCGCTGTAGCTCAGCAAGAAACTTATCTGGATAGTTGGTAACGATGCCGTCGATGCCGCGCTCGGCAAGCTGCTGCAGGGCACCTGGGCGATTGACCGTATAGACGTAGGTAAAGAGATTCGACCGACGTGCAATCTCTATCGCCAATGGATGTGCATACAAGCGATGAAACCCTACTGCGGTGAAGTCGAGCTTGCGCTGGTAGGCCAAGAATGCAAAGGGATTATTGCGGTGAAGTAGGGCGAGATTGGCCTGAGGCGCAAGCTGCCGAAGTTGCCGAAGCTCACGTACGGAGAATGACGAGAGTAGCACATTATCCCAATCATCTGGTGATGTGATGTAGCGGGTGAGGAGCTGATATGTTGGCTCGGCGCTACCGTGCCCTTTGAGCTCAATATTGAGTAGCACAACGCCAAAAAAACGGTCTAGCACTGCGAGGAGCGATGAAATAGGCTGCTCACTGGTGAGGGCCTGCAACTCGGTATACGTCAGGTGGCTAATTGATTCATTTCGGTGGTGGGTACGTAGTAGGCGATTATCATGTGCCACCACAGGAATACCGTCGCGCGTCAATCGCACATCTAGCTCAAGCATATCTACGCTCGCCGCGACACCCGCTGCCATAGCGTCGATAGTGTTCTCTGGTGCGAGTCCAGCCGCACCGCGATGACCAATGATTAACATGCTAGCAGTATTATACCATCAAATGGGTTGGTGATGAGAATAATGTGTTTGCAGAGTGAGGTTGCACTGCCAGCACATCTTCTTTTGCTATTACCGAGCAGATTTTGCTAAAATAAAACAGATAGCAACAGAAAGGAGCTAATATAAATGGCAGATTTTAATAAAGTACTGACGCCCGGCGATGTTGACGCTGGCATCGTCAATGTGGTGGTGGAGATTCCGCAGGGGAGCTACCATAAAATTGAGTGGGATCGCGACCTCGCAGTGATGAAGCTCGACCGGGTCGAGCCAGCAATCTTTGCCAAACCAACCAACTATGGCTTTATTCCACAAACCCTAGATGAAGATGGCGATGAGCTTGATGCGCTCATTATCACCGACCAACCACTGACGACTGGTGTCGTTTTGGAAGGCAAGGTGATTGGCGTGCTAGAGTTTGTAGACGATGACGAGGTGGATGATAAGGTGATCGTCGTACCAGCAGATGACCGCAACACAGGTGATGCAATCAACTCGCTCGAAGATCTTCCTGCTGCAACACTCAAGCAAATCGAACATCACTTTAACCACTACAAAGACCTCAAGAAGCCCGGCACTACTGTCGTGAAGGGTTTTGGTGACGCCGCGCGTGCCAAGCAGATCATCCATGAATCTATTGCACGTTGGAATGAACGCTAGATAGCATGCTTAAGTAAAATACAAAATACCCCAGTGGGGTATTTTGTATTTTACTCCAACCTCTGGAATTCTCTAGGTTGCTATAAACAGATAGTACTTGCACAATATTGCTTTATCAAGAAAGTCAGAGGCTTGCAGGCTGGTTATCACAATAGGTTACCCATATCTGTTTGATAATAATGATGGTGGAGGGAGTAAGGTTGCGGCAAATCGATAATTTTAGAGACTTAAGTCAAGATGTGCGGCAATTATCTAACGTTACCTCAGTTATTTATTCTTTGACTTTCTCGAAGCAGCTTCAGGCTTACTAATTGGCATAATTTTATCCGTCAGATTGATGGCACCATTAACAGCTTGAACGCGGATTTTGTTGAGCTGAAGGCGGAGCTTATCGCGCGCGTGGCTGGTAGTAACGAGCTGTGCCCAACCTGGCTTGGGGTAGGAGAGCTTGCGGGTGAGGACTTCGATGACATCACCATTCTCAAGTGGCCGCTCGAATGACTCCATTTTGCCATTGATCCGGAAGCCATAGGCATGCTTGGCGATATCAGAGTGGATGGCGTAGGCGAAGTCGAGTGGCAAAGCACCCTCAGGGAGGTTGTAGATATCGCCTTTGGGAGAAAAAACGAAGATGCGGTGGCCAAAGAGATCGATTGATAGCTGCTCGCGAGGGATATCCTCGCCAGCACGCAGGCGAGCAGCGATCTCTTGCAATTGCGTAATCCACTGCAGCTGAGCCGGCAGGTTCGACACGCCGCGCTTGGAGTCGCCCTTAAGATACTCCTTGCTGTCTTTTTGTTGCTGGTAGTGAAAGCTGGCGGCAAGGCCGCGCTCGGCGTATTCATGCATATCGCGCGTGCGGATCTGGAACTCGACAATCTGCTTATTGGGCGTGATAACCGTTGTATGGAGGCTCTGGTAGCCGTTTGGCTTGGGGATGGAAATATAATCTTTGATACGAGCGATCATCGGTTGGTAGAGCGAGTGGAGGATGCCCAGCACTAAGTAGCACTCTTCCTTGGTGTGGACAATGACGCGTAGTGCCATCAGGTCATAAATATTGTCGAGACTACCGCGCTTTTGGAGTTTGCGGTGCAGGCTGTAGAGGCTTTTGACTCGCCCATTGATCTCAAACTCGAGCTTCTCATCCTTGAGTGCTTGCTCGACCTCAAGGCGGACGACGCCAAGCTTGCGGGTGCTTTTACCTAGACGCTGCTTCATGACCTTCTCAAGCCGCTTGTATTCTTTGGGATCAAGGTAGCTAAAAGCAAGCTCCTCTAGCTCCATCCGCACGCGCCCCATACCTAGTTGGTCAGCCATAGGGGCAAAGACCTCGAGTGTTTCTCGGGCGATCTTTTGCTGCTTTTCGGGCGACTTGAATTGCAACGTCTGCATGTTGTGTAGCCGGTCGGCCAGCTTGATGATAATGACGCGCACGTCCTGCCCCACAGCAATGAGCAGCTTAGTCAGATTGTCTTTTGTCTGAGGGAGATAGTGGTCGAGGTCGCGCATACCAGCCCGGGCTTGGCTCACCTTCGTCACACCATCAACGAGGAAGGATACGTCATGTCCGAAAAGCGACTCAATGTCGTCTAGTGACGTTTCGGTATCCTCGACGGTGTCGTGGAGAATACCTGCGATGATGGTGTCGCTGTCCATCCCCCAGTCAATCAAGATAATTGCAACGCTTAGCGGATGGGTAATGTAGGGCTCACCGCTCTTGCGCTTTTGTCCATGGTGTGCCTGGGTGGCGAAGTCGATCGCATGGTCAATTTCATACAGCTGATCTTCGCTATAGAGGCCGCGTGCTTTTGTGAGGACGTCTTGTTTGGTCACCATAAACCTAGTATATACTGCCAAGAAGAAAAGTGCTATTGCCCTTGACCATTCCACCTGCTATAGTGATGCTTAAACATGCTTATGCTAATGGAGGGAGAAATATAATGAGGCAAAGCAGGGCGGTATGGTGGATGCGGCGGAGCCAGAAGGGTTTCACGCTCATGGAGCTGATGATTGTCATTGCGATCCTGGGCTTACTCGTGACGCTGTCTATGACGGCGTATTCGGGCTATCGGCGGCGCTCGGTCGATGTCGCAACGCGTGCGGCAGCCACCAGTGCACTTGAGGCAATCAAGACGTACCACGCCAATGCCAGCGCTAGTGGTGCAAGCTATAGCACTAACCTCGAGCAAGTCGGTTACCGTCCGCCAAGCGACACAGCCGTGCAGGTTACGCTGAGCGCCGATGCCACCAAATTCTGTGTTCAAGCCACCGACCGTCATCTCACCGACATTCGCTACTACGCCACTACTGGCATGGCACGGCCGCAGACAGGCAGTTGCCCAGCGAGTTTCTAGCGCATTATTATGTGAAATGTCTGCTATAAAGCATATTCATAATTGCTTAACTGTCCGATATATTGTGCTAAAGTATACATATGAGCTTGACAAAAGCAATACAAGACTACATCGACAAAAGCCCCTACCTAACAAATATTGACGTGGAACTAGCGACAATGTTCAATGATGTGGGCGAATGGGCTGTCGCCCTTGAGCATATTTGCACAATATTAGCCGCAAATGGCTGCGTGTTATCTTCGCAAGAAATGGCAGAACTGGAATCACTAATTGACAAGACAAAGAAGATAGAATACGAGGACTTTGATGACGCTTTCTTAAATGCTGTTAAGGAAGTGTCAAATACCTACTCTTCGCGCACGTTAGTCTAACACACCCTCCTTAGCTCTCGCAAATGTGAAAGAACGCCGTCGCCGTCTTTACAACACACGTCAGACGCCGTATAATGTCTGGCATGGCTGTCATAGCACCAATTATTTTAAGTACAAAAACTGATGAATACAAGGCTGCGGTAGAGCATTTTATGCCGTTTGCCAAGCGGGTTCATATTGATATTTCTGATGGCGTATTTGCGCCCCGTCAAACGGTAGGGATCGGCCAACTGTGGTGGCCTCAGTCGTGGACGGTTGATATCCACGCTATGGTGGCGCGCCCCAGCGTGTACGTTGAGAAACTGATCAAACTGCGGCCTAGTACAATTATCTTTCATGCTGAAGTTAAAGAAGATTTGATCCCTGTCTTGCAGCAGGTCAAGCAAGCTGGTATTCATGCTGGTGTGGCCCTGCAACGTACGACAGTGCCGGAGACGGTGGCGTCGTATATCGAAACAGCCGACTATGTATCGATCGTCAGTGGTAAGCTGGGTGAGTTTGGTGGCAAAGCGCGAATGATGCAGCTGGAGAAAATCCGGCTAGTGCGGGCTATTCACCCTCGGGTCGAGATTGGCTGGGATGGTGGCGTGACGGTAGATAATGTCTTCCATATTGCCCAGGGTGGTGCTGACGTGATTAGCGTTGGTGGAGCGATCAACCACGCTAAAGATCCGCAAGCAACGTACAACAAACTCCTTGCTGAGATGAATCGCCAGAGTGTGATTTAAGGCCCGCGCTATGCTACACTAAGGAGTGTGACGCACATACCATTTCAGCTTCGTTCTGCCTATCAACCGACCGGTGATCAGCCACAGGCGATCGCTCAGCTACTTGGCGGCCTGGAGGCTGGTCAGCGCGAGCAGACACTACTTGGTGCAACGGGTAGCGGTAAAACCTTTACGATGGCAAATATTATCGCTCAGCGTGGCGTGCCGACGCTTGTTTTGGCGCATAACAAGACACTCGCGGCGCAGCTCTTTAGTGAGTTCAAGCAGTTTTTTCCAGACAATGAAGTACACTACTTTGTTAGTTATTTTGATTATTATCAGCCAGAAGCATATATTGCCAGCAGTGATACATATATCGAGAAGGACTCAGCCATCAATGAGGAGATCGACCGCCTCCGCCATGCAGCGACTGATGCATTACTCACGCGCCGCGACGTGATTATTGTGGCCAGTGTTAGCTGTATCTATGGCCTGGGTTCGCCAGCCGATTATTATGAGCTATCCGTCACGGTGCGCCAGGGCGAGCGGCGCGTTCAGGACAAATTTTTGCGCCAGCTGATGGATATCCAATACCATCGCAATGATATCGATTTTGCACGCGGTGCCTTTCGCGTTAAGGGCGATGTGGTCGATGTCTTTCCGGCAGGGCAAGAGACAGCCTATCGGGTGGAATTTTTTGGAGATGAGGTGGATCGGATTACGCACATTAACCCGCTTACTGGCGAGATCCTCGACGAGCCAGCGGAGTTTACTATCTTTCCGAGTAGCCACTATGCAACGCCTAAGGAGAAAATCAAGCAGGCGATTGACCGGATTCGACAGGAGTACGAGGAGCGTGAACAGTGGTTTGAGACGCACGGCAAGCTGCTTGAGGCACAGCGCTTGAGCCAGCGCACCAAGTACGATCTGGAAATGCTTGAGCAGACTGGCTTCGTGAAGGGGATCGAGAATTATAGTCGCTACCTCACCAACCGCGAAGCGGGTGAGCAGCCAGCTACCTTGCTCGATTACTTTCCTGACGATTTCTTGATGCTGATCGACGAGAGTCACGTAACCGTCCCCCAGGTGCGCGCGATGTATAATGGTGACCGCGCTCGCAAAGAAGTGCTGGTGGAGCATGGCTTTCGCCTACCGAGTGCGCTAGACAATCGCCCACTGCGCTTTGATGAATTTGATAAACATATTAACCAAGTGATTTACGTCTCTGCTACCCCTGGTGATTATGAGCTAGAGCGCAGTCCCGCACCCGCTCAGCAGGTGATTCGCCCTACTGGTTTGCTCGACCCAGAAATTATAGTTCGCCCAACTGAAGGACAGGTAGACGACCTCATTGCAGAGATTCGCGAGCGCACCAGCCAGCAGCAGCGCGTGCTCGTGACAACGCTCACCAAGCGGATGGCTGAGGATCTCTCTACCTATCTGACGGACCTCGGCATCAAGACAGCCTATATTCACAGTGAGATCGACACGCTCGAGCGCGGCGACATTCTACGCGACCTGCGCATGGGCCTGTATGATGTCCTGGTGGGGATCAATCTCTTGCGTGAGGGGATTGATTTGCCAGAGGTCAGCTTGGTGGCGATTATGGATGCCGACAAAGAAGGCTTCCTCCGTAGCGAGCGCAGCCTTATCCAGACAATTGGCCGAGCAGCTCGCCACGTTGAGGGTAGGGTAATTATGTATGGCGATAGTATCACCGATAGTATGCGCCGAGCGATTGACGAAACCAAACGCCGACGCGAAATTCAGCAGGCATATAATCGCGAACATGGCATTACACCGCGTGGCATTAATAAAGCGATCGACGAAGGCCTACGCTCCATCATCCCGCAAAAAGAGGATGACGCGCCCAAACTTGACCTGCGTAAAATCCCCAAGGACGAATACAAGAGCCTCATCAAAGACCTGATTGGCCAAATGAATCTCGCCAGTGCCAATCTTGAGTTTGAGCGAGCGGCTGAATTGCGAGATCTGATCGCCGAAGTGAAGAGTAAATTGTAGAGCAGTAGCCGAGTAAACCTACGATCGGCACACGCACAGAGTGTATACTATGATGTAGTATGCCTATACGTGATACTCACGCCCTGCCAGAACAGGTGATATATCTCTTGGCGACGATCGATCGTCGACCGAAGTTTATCTGGTGGTCAATCCTTATTGGACTTGCAATCTGCAACGTTATACTGCTTTGCCTGCCAGTGATATTCTTTTTCGTTTGTTATTGCATCGTGTTTTGGAGGACGCGTGGTTATTACAAAACAGTCGAGTTTCAAAGTGTTAAGCAGAGGCTCACCAAGCAAATACAAGAATACAACGACTTCAATGCCTTTTTGCCCGAAACCAAGCATTTTATTCGTCAGCAGCAGTCGAGGCTTTCGCATACGCATGTGAAAAATAGCACGCTCACGGTGTATAAAAATGCGCAGCTTGACCCATACCGCTATATCGTCAAATATTTTTTTGCGCAGCGCACAATAAACGAGGAGACAGTGCAAATACTCGAGCAAATCCTCCAGAAATACGACACAATCAAAAAGACTGAGGAAATACTGCGGAGTGAATACAACGAGATTATGGACTTCATTGATGCCAAAATGTACGTTGGAGCCTATATTTTCAAGAAAATGACGATGAAGCAGCTTGGGTCGAATACATTACCTAAGTTTGAAAAGAATTATTTTCTCGTATATTCATTTAAATACACCTCGCCCGCCAAGCGCAATAACTATTCGTTTGATATCACTCTTACAGAGAAAAAGCTCCAAAAATTGGCAGAATATCTCAGCCAGCAGATAGCATATCGCAAATCTGCGCGGTTTCAGCGTCAGCTCATGACGCCAAAGCTTAGACGATTTATCTTGCGCAGAGACAACTACAAATGCCAGAAGTGCCATGTCTCACGCCAAGATGAAAAGCACCTCTTGCTCGAAGTTGACCATATTGTACCAGTGTCGAAAGGCGGTATTACGACCGAGCGCAATTTGCGAGCACTCTGTTGGCGTTGCAATCGAGCTAAGAGCGATAAGTTGGAAGTAGCTTAGCATGAGTATTGCACTCCGTACCACCCACACTTCTCACTAACGCATTACTCATTGATATATAGCGATTCCACGCACCGAATGTGGTACAATATATCCATAATGAGTAGTATTACCACTGAAGATGTGCAGCACCTTGCACAATTAAGTTCGATTAGTCTTGGTGATTCAGCCGACGTCGCCGCGCTGCGCCAAAACCTCGAGGATATCCTGCATTACATCGAGCAGCTATCCACCCTCGACACGACTGGTGTCGAGCCAACCTACCAAGTAACTGGCCTGACTAATGTGTGGCGGCCCGACGTAGTAGATGCCAGCGACGTATCGCGCGAGCAGCTATTGGGGCTAGCCGCCGAGCAGGCAGATAAGTGTGTAAAAGTACCGAAGGTGTTGTGATATGAATATTACAGAGAGAGTTGCTCAGATCAAACAAGGCCAGACATCGGCTACTGCCCAGGTGCAAGCGGCTTTGCAGCGGGCGCGTGATGCTAAGGAGTACCACGCCCTGCTGAGCCTGACAGAAGAGCGGGCATTGCAGCGAGCACAAGAAATTGATGAGGCGTTGGCTCGGGGTGAGGACGTTGGAGTGCTAGCTGGCGTGCCGTTCGTCGTTAAGGATAATTATCTTGCGTATGGTGCACCAAGTACGGCAGCCAGCAAGATGCTTGAGAACTTTGATACGCCTCTTCAGGCAACAGTGGTAGATAAGCTTGAAGCAGCTGGGGCGATCTGCATTGGCAAGAGCAACCTCGATGCCTTTGCACATGGTGGGAGCACAGAGAACTCATACTTTGGCGCCACGCGCAACGCTGTGGACAAAACGAAAGTCGCTGGTGGCAGCAGTGGTGGCTCGGCTGTGGCGACGGCGCTCGACATTGTGCCATTTGCCTTAGGAACAGATACGGGAGGCTCAATTCGCCAACCCGCCAGTTTCAATGGCGTGTATGGTATCAAGCCAACCTATGGCACAGCGAGCCGCTATGGTGTCGTGGCAATGGCCTCGAGCACTGATACGATGGGCTGCTTTGCGCGCAGTGCCGAGGATATTGCTGTGGTAATGAACGTCATGGCTGGCCAGGACCCGAAGGATATGACGACGTTGCCCGACTTCTTCGCGCCTGCAACAGAGGCGCCGCAGCAGCTGAAAATCGGTATCATCAACGAAGCAATGGGTGATGGTGTTGATGCGGAGGTGCGTCAGGCGGTCAGCCAGTATGCCGATACCCTGCGATCGCATGGCCATACCGTCGAGACAGTCAGTATGCCGATGCTTCAGCATGCCCTTGCTATTTATTACATTGTTGTGCCAGCTGAGATCTCAAGCAACCTGGCGCGCTACGATGGTGTACGCTATGGCCATCGCGCTGAGGGAGTTAAGACACTGGCCGAGCTTTATGGTCGGAGTCGCGACGAAGGCTTTATGCCAGAGAATAAGCGGCGCATTATGATTGGTAGCTATGTACTGAGTAGTGGGTATTTCGACGCGTACTATCTCCAGGCGCAAAAAGCGCGGACATTGCTCATCAACGAATTTAACGCCCTGTTTGGGCAATACGACATGCTTCTTTTGCCGACAGCACCAACTCCTGCCTTTGGTCTTGGTGAAAACAGCGACGACCCGCTTAAGATGTATCTTGCGGATATCATGACAGTGCCAGCCAGTCTGGCAGGCTTACCTGCATTGAATGTGCCAGCTGGAGTGAGCCAGGCGGGCTTGCCAATCGGTGCGCAGTTGATTGGCCCTATGCAGAGTGATGCAACGCTGCTTGCTGTGGCAGCCCAAGCCGCTACAGAAAGGAGCGCCTGATGTCTGGCAGTGTCACGATCCTTTTGGTAGGTATTATCATCATTGCTGCGATCTTGGTCGTCGTTGTTGCCCTGACGCGTCAGGGTGGTAAGGTGCTCAATGTCGAGAAATACCAAGCACGCTGGCTTGCTATTGAGAATAGCCTCGATAAATCCAACATCGGTACGTATCAGTTGGCTATCTTCGAGGCAGATAAGTTGCTCGATCTTGCTCTCCGCGAACGTGGTTTTGCTGGCGACACAATGGGCGAGCGCATGAAGTCGGCCCGCGAACAATGGAGCAATAGCAACCATGTATGGGGTGCTCACAAGGTGCGCAACAAGCTGGCGCATGAGGCTAATGTGCGGCTCTCGCGCGAGATTGCCTTGCGGGCATTAGCCGCGTATAAACAGGGGTTAAAGGATTTGGGAGCGATATAATTATGGCAGTTTCTCACGATGTTTTGCAAAAATATGAAGTGACGGTTGGTATCGAATGCCACGTACAGTTGGCAACCGACACAAAACTCTTCAGCCCAGCAGACAATGACGCCCGCGATGCCGAGCCTAATAGCAAAGTCCACCCGATCGATTTTGGCCTGCCTGGTATGCTACCAGTCCTGAATCGTCACGCTGTCGATCTTGCGATTCGGGCTGGCAAGGCACTCAATGCGCCCATCGCTCGTATTTCGCGCTTCGATCGTAAGCATTATTTCTATCCAGATCTACCGAAAGGCTACCAGACGAGCCAGATGTACCAGCCAATTATCTTGGCGGGCTATGTCGATGTGCCGCTTGACGATGGTAGTACCACGCGCGTCCGGATCGACCATGCTCACATGGAGGAAGATGCTGGCAAGCTAACACACCACGATGGTTACTCATTGGTCGATCTCAATCGAGCAGGTACACCACTGATCGAGATCGTCTCGCAGCCTGATATTCACTCAGCAGCCGAGGCCCGTGCCTACGCAGCAGAGCTTCACAAGCTCATGACCTATGCTGGCGTCACACACGGCGATCTCTACCATGGTAATATGCGCTTTGATGTCAATATCTCAATCGCGCCAAAGGGTTCAGATCAGCTTGGTACGCGTGCTGAAGTGAAGAATCTCAACAGCTTCCGCAGTGTAGAAAAGGCAGTGGAGTATGAATTTGCGCGTCAGGCAGCTTTGCTCGAGCGTGGTGAGCGTGTCGTGCAAGAAACCCGTGGCTGGAGTGACGATAAAGGTATCACCACGAGCCAGCGCAGCAAAGAAGATGCACAGGACTATCGTTACATGCCCGACCCAGACATTCCACCAATTGTCCTAACGGACGAAGAGATTGCTCGTGTTCAGCAGGACGTGCCGACGATGCCAGGTGAATACCGTGCGCAGTGGCAGAGCCTTGCGCTAGATAGCTCGGTGGTTAATACTGTGCTCAGTCATCAGCCACTGGCTATTTTGCTCAGTGATATCTACCCACTCGAGCATAATGCTACGTCGATTTTGCAATGGCTTGGCGTCGATGAGTTAGTGTATCAGCGGCTTGTCAAGCGGATCTTTAACTGGTTTGCCTCCACGCCAGAAGAGTTGATGGATATGAGTAAGGTGGAGTCGGGTTTTGTTGGGCCGCGGCGACTCTTACTGCTCTCGCAATTGGTGGAGGACAACAAAGTCAGCTCGACTGGTGCGAAGGAGCTCTTTCTCGACCTCTTTGACGAGCAATATACTGGCAAGATGCCTGAGGCGATTGCTGAGGCGAAGAATCTACTCCAGGTATCGGATGAGGGGGCGATTGGCGTGATTGTCGATGAGGTGATGAATGACCCAGCCAGTGCGGCGTCCATTGCCGATATCAAGGCTGGCAAGGATAAGGCAATTGGCTACCTCGTCGGGCAAGTTATGAAGCGCTCTCGCGGCAAAGCCAATCCAGCTCTGGCGCAGAAACTGATTCGTGAGAGGCTGAAGTAATGAATCCGTGGCGTCGCATTGGTGACCAGGCTGTTCTCTATGACGGTAACTGGCGGAGAGTGCTCCAAAAAACATTTATCATGCCAAATGGGCACACAATGCAGGCTGAAATATCGAGTAGCCATTGCCTTGAGTCGGTTATGGTTGTTGCCTTGACGCCAGAGCATCAGGCGATTATTGCACGGCAATTTCGCTGTGGTCCTGAGCAAATTTTTGATGAGTTGCCAGGTGGTGCTGTTGATCCGAATGAAGCACTAGAAGAGGCGGCGCGTCGCGAATTGCGAGAAGAAACTGGCTATGACGCGGGAGAGCTAATATTTTTGGGCACAATATACAAACACGCCTGGATGGATACCAAGTTACACTACTTCTTGGCAAAAAACTGCACACCAAGCGAGGTTGGCCAACAACTCGACGATAATGAATCTGTTGAAGTGTGCACGATATCGATTGATCAACTGTTTAAGAATGGCAAATCTGGCAAAATGACAGACACAGAAGGTCTATTCTTAGCATATGAGCAACTAAAGGATATCCAGAGAGGTGAGCAGCAATGAAGACATTTACCCGCAGCGAGCCAACAACAGTGACACCAGTAGGTGAGCGGTTTAAGCAGTCAGTGGTCGTGAAGCATTTTCAGACGGATGACGGCTTGACGCATGAGTTTACAACGTTTTTTGCTGAGGATAGTTGTGCTGCGCCAGTGATTGCTCTCACATCAGAGGGTAAGGTGGTAATGGTATATCAGTTTCGAGCAGGACCTGAGGCGTGGCTGTATGACTTCCCGAGCGGAGCTGCCTTACCTGGCGAAGACCCAGAAGTAGCAGCGCGACGTGAATTGGCGGAGGAGACAGGGTATGTTCCGGGTGTGATGCACTACTTGGGAGATTGCCACGAGAATGGTTACATTAATGGCAAGAGTCCAGTTTTTCTTGCGACTGATTGCACGTATGATCCACAGGTAAAGCAGCTCGACCAGACCGAACGAGACCAGGGAGCTCAGACACGTCTCGTCTCGATTGATGAATTGTTTACAATTGCTAAGAATGGCGAGCTTTGCCTTGCAGGGCCGTTTGCCTTAGCATTTGAGTATCTAAATAACCGACGACAGGAGGAATCATAATGAAACGACCAACAAAAGCAATCATCGCCGCCGCGGGTTTTGGTACGCGGTTCTTACCTCAGACGAAGGCAATGCCTAAGGAGATGATGCCGCTGATCGATAAGCCGATCATCCAGTATGTAGTGGAAGAGCTCGTCCAGGCGGGGATTCGCGACATTATCATCGTGGGGAGTGCCAATAAGCGTGCAATTGAAGACCACTTTGATGTGCCAAATGAGGATCTGCTCGCTAACCTTCGGGCTGGCGGGCCGAAGAAACAGCCGCTGATCGATACCGTCAAGCAGCTCTCGGAGATGGCAAACTTTATCTACATCCGCCAAAAGGGTCCATACGGCAACGCAACGCCGCTAGCCTGTGCAGCGCATCTTATCAACCGTGACGAGCCCGTCATCTATACCTTTGCCGATGACTTCATTGCTGCCAGTCCAAGTCGCTTCCAGCAGATGATCGCTGCGTCGCAAGAGCTCGATGGTGCGGTGCTATCGTGCAAAAAGATCGTCGATGATGCTGAGTTTGATCGCTACGGTGTTGTGGCTGGCCAGCAGCTATCAGACGGTGTTATTAAGATGAGTAACATCGTTGAAAAGCCAGGCAAGGCTAATGCGCCATCTGACCTCGCTAGTGTCAGTAGCTATATTTTGCCTGGCGAATTCTTTAGCTATCTTGAGCATGCGAAGGAGCATTTTGATGGGCATGGCGAGTTTACTGTCCAGCCTATTATGCAGCGGATGATTGATGACAATCACGCGTTCTTTGGTGTGGAGATTACCAACGGTACATATTATGACACCGGCGATAAGCTCGAGTATCTTAAGACCGTTGTGGATTTTGGTCTCAAAGACCCAGTGCTTGGCCCAGAGTTTGCAAAATACCTGCGGGCTCGCTATACTGATACTCAGGCATAGTATATATGCTACTAACATAAAGGAGATACCGCATGGAGTGGGCTCAGATATTAGTTATCATGTTATCGGTATTGCTGGCGCTGCTGCTGGTGCTTGCGATTGTCTTGACGGTTATATTGATTCGTATTACTAAGCGGATTAGTGCAGTGGCAGCATTAGCTGAGCGTGTGGCAACCAACCTCGAGACAACAACTGATAATATCACCCGATTTACTTCGCCATTTTGGCTGGCTAAGACGGCTATGTCTTCGATCAAAAAATTGTTTATTACCAAACGTAATCGATAAAGGAGAATATAAGAATGTCGAAAGGTAAATTTGTCCTTGGTGCGGTACTCGGTGCTGCTGCTGGTGTGGTAGCTGGGCTCTTGACGGCACCAAAGTCGGGTAAAGAAACACGAACCGACCTCAAGAAAAAAGCGCATGAGCTCAAGCAAGATGCCGCTACAAAGGGTGACGAATTGCGCGCTAAGGGCGAGAAGGTGTACTACGAAGCACGTGATGCCGCTCGTGACCTGCATAGCCGCGGTGACCGTGCTTTGCGCAGTGCTCGCGACGAGTTTGCGAAGGGCAAAAAGTAGCCTGTAAGCTACAAATGGGTACGGCGAGTATTCTCCTAGGGGAGCAAGCTCGCCGCACCCTTGCAATTATTATGACAAAGCAATCATCTCAATCACAGCGCTCATCAGATGCGTCAGCTGCTCATCGGCAACATGATCATCCTGGGCCAGTTGCCGAGCTTACACGGCAGGTCAAACAAGCCAACGAGACCGATGCACGCAAGGCTACCCTCGAGGATTTATTTTACGATTTTCATCGAAGCCGCGCAGAAGTCTACAAAATGAACTTCATCCGCGGGATATTTTTTGGCCTCGGAAGCGTGCTTGGCGGGACGATTCTTGTGGCGCTGTTTGTCTGGCTGCTCAATGCTATTGGTCTCTTGGTGCCAGGCTTGGCAGACTTCATTGATAGTGTTATTAAAGTGATGAACGCACGGCACTGATATGCTATACGGGGGCAAGTCCCCCATTTATTCTGCAGTAGATCATTGCACTCCACTAGATGGAGTGATGAACGACTGGCGCACACAACGCGAGAGTAGTTGAGTTTGTTTTTTGCTAATCACAATGATGGAGTGTTGGCCTTATCGCTCGTTCATTTGCTATACTAAGGAGGTATGACTTCTCACGCATCAGCTTTGCAACCATCGGATTTTGTTCACCTGCACAACCATACCCATCACTCCCTGCTTGATGGCTTGACGAAAATTGGCGACCTTGTCAGTACTGTTAAGGATTATGGCATGACGGCAGCGGCCATTACTGACCACGGGACGATGAGTGGGGTGCTTGACTATTACAAGACAGCCAAGGCGGCGGGCATCAAGCCGATCCTTGGCATTGAAGCGTACGTTGCCGCTCGATCGCGCTTCGACCGTGATCCCGCCAAAGATAAGATGCGCTACCACCTGACCATCATTGCGATGAATAATCAGGGGTATCACAACCTGATGCGGCTGAGTACAAAGGCAAATCTAGAGGGGATGTACTATAAGCCGCGGATTGATCATGATCTCTTAGAGGAGCTCAACGAAGGGCTGATTGTCCTAAGCGGCTGTGCGAGTGGTGAGATAGGTGAGGCGCTGCGCTATGATGACTATGCCAAGGCGGTCGAGATTGCTCAATGGTACAAGGGTGTATTTGGCGACCGCTATTACCTTGAGTTGCAAGACCATGGTCACCCCGAGTCCAATACGCACTGGGATGTGCAGGCGAAGATTAACGATGGTCTGCGCCGCATGGCTGAGGAGCTGGACATCCCTCTAGTTGTGACGTGCGATGGTCACTACTTGACGCACGACTTTCAAGATGCGCATGAGATATTGCTCTGCGTGGGGACGGGCTCATTCTTGAGTGACGAAAAGCGGATGAGTCTGAAAGACTTCGAGCTCCATCTGACTGACCCGCGCGATATCATTGCTCGCTGGGGAAGAGAGCTACCCGAGGCTATTACCAACACCAAGCAGATTGCCGACCGCTGTAATGTTGATATCGAGCTGGGTAAAATCCTCATCCCAAAATACCCATTACCTGAGGGTGAAACGAGTGAGCATAGCTACCTGCATAAGCTGGTGTATCGTGGCCTGGCCCAGCGCTACAATGGTGCAAAGCCCGAAGATACTGCCGATCAGCTCCCTGAGCAGATTATCCCTACCTTGGCTGATGACGTGCGTGAGCGGGCCAGGATGGAGCTGGGCGTCATGGCAAGCATGGGGTATGAAGGGTATTTCCTCATCGTGCAGGACTTCATCAACTGGGGCAAGAGCCAGGGGATTGTCTTTGGGCCAGGTCGAGGTAGCGCCGCGGGGTCGATCATTGCCTATGCGCTTAATATCACTGATCTTGACCCACTCAAGTACGGTCTACTCTTCGAGCGGTTTCTGAACCCCGATCGCATTAGCATGCCTGATATCGATGTCGACATCCAGGATACGCGGCGCGATGAAGTGATCGACTACTGTGCAAATAAATACGGTCACGACCACGTCAGTAATATTGTCACCTTTGGTAAGATGGCGGCTCGGGCCGCGGTGCGTGATGTCGCACGTGTGTTGGAGGTGCCGTATGCTGAAAGTGACCGCCTAGCCAAGATGGTGCCACCACCTGCCCAGGGGCGGCACATTCCGCTGGCAGTTAGCACTAAAGAAGATCCTGACCTTAAGCACGAATACGAGACGAACCCAACTGCCAAGCAAGTTTTTGATTATGCTATCCAGCTAGAGGGAACGATTCGCAGCCATGGGGTGCACGCGTGTGGTGTGGTGATTGCGCCCGACGAGCTCGTCAAATACATTCCGCTGGAGCAAGCGCAGAAAGGTGTCGTGGCGACGCAGTTCCCAATGGGCGAGGTAGAGGATCTTGGCTTGCTCAAGATGGACTTCCTTGGCCTATCGAACTTGTCGATTATTAACAATGCAATGCGGATCATCCGCAAAGTCTATGGTGATGCGATCGACCTCTCCACACTGCCGCTTGATGACGAAGCAACGTACAAGCTCTTTCAGCGGGGTGATACAACAGGGGTATTCCAGCTTGAGTCGGCTGGGATGAAGCGCTATTTGCGCGCTCTCAAGCCATCGCACTTTGAGGATATCATTGCAATGGTGGCACTGTACCGGCCAGGGCCAATGCAGTTTATCGATAGTTTTATTCGGCGCAAGCACGGTGAGGAGGAGATCACCTACCTTCACCCGGGGATGAAGAGCTCACTCGAGAATACCTATGGTATTTTGGTCTACCAAGAGCAGTTTATGCAGATCTCTAAGGAGTGGTGCGGCTTTACTGGTGGGCAGGCCGATACTCTGCGTAAGGCCGTTGGTAAGAAAAAGATCGACCTAATGAAGAAGGTTAAGCCGGAGTTTGTCGAAGGAGCGGTGAAGGTCGGTGGAGCGACGCGTGAGATGGCCGAGACATTTTGGACGCAGCTGGAAGAGTTTGCCAATTACTGCTTTAATAAGAGCCACGCGGCGTGCTATGGGCTCATCGCCTACTGGACGGCATATCTCAAGGCGCACTACCCTGATGCCTTTATGGCGGCCTTGATGACAAGCGACCATGATGACGTCGACCGACTAGCGATCGAGATCACCGAGTGTAAGCATATGGGCCTGACGATACTCAACCCTGATGTGAATGAATCATACGAGGAATTTGCTGTGGTACCGGGCAAGAAACAGATCCGCTTTGGTATGGCAGCAGTGAAGGGTGTTGGCGTGGGAGCAGTGGAAGAGATCGTCAAGATGCGTGACCGCGATGGGAAGTTTGCTACAGTAGAAGATTTTGCTAAACGTGTCTCGACGAGTAAGTGCAATAAGCGGGTTTGGGAGTCGCTCATTAAGTCGGGTGGCTTTGATGCGCTGGGCGATCGCTCCGACCTCCTCTTTAATCTTGAGAATGTCCTTGCTTTTGCGAGTAAATTACAGAAGGAAGCACTGAGCGGCCAGACTGACCTCTTCGGTAGCCTCGCCGATAGCTCTACAGAAGTTATGCCGTCGATTGAGCTTAAACCAGCGCCCGTCAAACATACCGACAAAGAGCGCCTGATGTGGGAGCGCGAGCTGATTGGCCTCTACATTAGTGCGCACCCACTCGACAACTACGACACGTTCTTTGCTGAGCAGACTGTGCCACTGCGTAATGTCTCACCACAGATCGACGGCCAGACAGTGACGATCGGTGGCCTCGTGACGCGCTTGCGGACGATTGTGACGAAGTCGGGTAGTAAGATGGCTTTTGTAGGGGTTGAGGACAAGTCTGGTGAGAGTGAGATCATTATCTTTCCGAACTTATACGAGAAGCTTGCTGGCCAGCTAGAGCAAGATGTGGTAATTACTGCCAGTGGCAAGGTGAGCGCGCGCGATCGCGATGGCAACCTTGGTGATGAAGCAAAGCTAATTGCCAATGAAATCACCGTCGTGACTGATACCGACTTAGCCGAATATCAAGCAACTGGTCGCGCGATGTCTGCACCAACCGGCCCAGCAGCTACGCCCCGCCGCCGGTCATCATCGCAGAAGAATACTACCCAGCGTTCAGCGCGAGCATCGGCAGGCACGACAGCACCGTCAACACCACAGGCCCCGCCACCCAAACCGCTTGATACACTCCCAACGGTCTATGTGCGGGTCAAGAACCCCGATGATATGGCTGCTCTTACGAAGTTTAAGCAGCTGTGTACAGAAAACCCAGGCCAGCACGATATTATTATGATGCTCGGTGATGACAAAACATCGGCGATTCGCCTGCCATTCCGGGTCGACGCGCAGCAGCGGCTACAAAATGAACTTGCACAAATCCTCGGTAAAGACTGCGTTGTTGTTAAATAATGCCGTCCCCGCGAAGGGGGTGACTCGCGCCGCCCTGGGAGTCTGCTGGCTGTGCGTGTAATTTTTACTTCGAACAGTAGCGTCTACGACCAGGGTGGCGCGAGGCCAGATACTTGCGAGGCGAGCGAAATAAGCTCTAGCACAGGCAAGTTGCAGGCGGTGGCTTGGTCACACCACCTACTGCTAGTATAACCCGATATTTGCTACAACGCAAACAAAATGGGTACATATATACTGTAACTATCCAGCAGTTGTGAGTGCATAGAGCGCAATACCGGTTGCGACTGATACGTTAAATGACTCCTTCTGCCCTTGCATCGGAATCTCGATAATGTCATCCGCGAGCGCAAGCGTCTCGGCTGGAATGCCGTGGACTTCTTCGCCAAGTAAAAGGACGAGCTTATCTGGTGGCTGATACTGTGAGATGGTAACAGAGGTAGAGGCTTGCTCGAGCGCAACAATGCGATAGCCAGCAAACTGCTCAAGGTCGAGCTCAGACTGATAATCGAACGGCACAAGGGCCTCGGCACCAAGCGCCGTTTTGTGGATCTGCTGGGTAATCTTTTCGCGGATGTGTGGCAAACGTGGGTCGGCTCGCACTGTTTCTTCAGGCTGGTAGGCACAGTGTGGTGGGGTTGGCTGAAGGGCAAGATCGGGGTAGGGGGTGTAGCCACTGAGGATGAGCCGCTGCACACCAAATCCTTCGCAGGTACGAAAGATCGATCCGACATTGTGCGCTGAGCGAATGTTGTGCGCGATAACAATAATCTCTGACATAGTTGTATTATACCTGAAGTGCTTTAGATGTACCCCCTATATTTACCACGAGCTTTTTGTTACACTAAGAAAGATGAATGAAGATGAAGTCCAACAACGTCGTCGCCAGCAAGATGAGGCGTCGACCGAGCAACGCTCGCGCATTCTTGGCCTCAAATACCTCGATATGCGCCCCATCGAGGAGACATTGCCATTAGCACGCGACCTAATGACAATTGAGGAGATGCACAACCTCTATATGCTGCCGCTGACTGATGGCAATGAGCAAGAATCGTACCAGTTTGCCGTCACAACACAAACACCCCAGTCAGTTATCCAGCGGACGCGGCGTACCTATCAAGACCAGGGGTTGCCTGTCGATTTCTATCTGATTAGTCTCAGCGCCTACCGCGTACTGATGAACCGCTTCGACCCACCGAAGAAGATTGTCTATGATGATATCAAGATTGCCAAAGCGGGCGACAGCGAGACCATTGCCGAGGTGAGCCAGACACTTGGGCGAGTCAGTAGCGAGGAGGTTTTCGACTTTTTGATCAACCAGGCGGATATGCTTGGTGCGAGCGACATCCACATCGAGAATGAACGCCATGATATCCGGATTCGCCTTCGTGTCGATGGTGCGCTCCACCCCGTAGCGACGATTAGTCGGAGTCGCTACCGCGTGATCATGGGTGAGCTCGCTAGCCGAGCTGGTGTGTCGAGTGCTTCGATGGAGCCGCAGTCAGGTCACATCCAAAAGGACGTAACACATGGCAACGCAACGCACTTGCTCAACATCCGTGTTGAGACTGTGCCAACCATGTATGGACAGGATGCTGTGCTGCGTCTCTTTAATTTCGATGAAAGCTTGCTCAATCTTGACTTGCTGGGTATTCCGCCCAAGCAGCGCCAGCAGATTGATGAAATCATCAGCCATCCGCGCGGCCTTGTGCTGATGGTTGGGCCGACTGGCTCAGGTAAATCTACCACGCTTTACAGCATGCTCAATGCCCTCAACACGACTGATCGTAAGATTATTACCCTGGAGGATCCAATCGAATATGGCTTGGCTGGTATCTCGCAGATCCCAATCAATACCACCGCCGGTGGAAGCTTTGGCGAGGGTTTGCGCAGCGTGCTTCGTCTTGATCCAGATGTCGTGATGGTAGGTGAGATCCGCGATGTCGATACGGCGCGCACGGCCATTCAAGCGTCGATTACTGGCCACTTGGTGATGTCGAGCTTCCACGCCAATAGTAGTAGTGCAGCCTTTAGTCGGATGATCGACCTGATTGGTGTGAACCCGATTTTTGCCAGTGCTATCCGCCTCGTGGTGGCGCAGCGTTTGGTGCGACGCCTCGTGGACGAAACCAAGGAGGCTTATGAGCCAGACGACGCCACGCGCAGCTATGTCAAGCGAGTTCTTGCTGATATCCCTGAAGAGGTAGAGCATCCTGATCTCGACACCTTCAAACTCTGGCGGCCAGTACCGAGCGATGATGCACCATTTGGTTACAAGGGCCGCATGGTGATTATGGAGCAGCTTATCGTGACCCCAGGTATTCAGAAGTTCATCCGCGGAGACTTTACCGATGTCCACCCAGACGTCATCGAAAAAGCTGCCCAGCGTGAAGGCATGCTCACCCTCGAACAAATTGGCGTCCTTGCTGCCCTGCGCGGCGAGACAACGCTGGAAGAAGTTGGGCGGGTGATATAACACCGCGGTGTACGCTTGCTGTATATTATCTCATTGATTATGCCTGCATACCAAGCAAGGTGTGCTGGCTCATAACTTTGACGCCTATCATATATTCTGCTACGATAATAGCACATGTTGAAGCCGAAGCCATTATCGAGCGAACAGTACCCTTCGCAAGAGCAGCCCGTGGGGGAGTGTAGCGAACAAGAGCTAACCGAAAAAGGGGCGTGTATTTATGCAGCGTTTGATGTTATGAATAGCGTCCTAGAAAAGATGGGCGGCAAGGCAACACACACCGGATCTTTTAAGAATGGTCTTGCTATATCTCTCGATGATGCGGTGACAAGCATTGGTAAGTATCGAATCGATCCGATCAATCTGACTGATCTCATGTCGCGTATTTATAATAATAACCCACACGATAAAGACGCGTGGAATTATACAAATCAGCGACTATACCCAGAGGCAAAAGAACGGTCAAAAGACTTGGTAGTGCACCAGTATGAAGAAGTTGTGCTGGAGCATTTAGCAACGATAGAAGCGATCTTTCTTGGTGACAGTCGAGGGGTTGATTGGAGTGGCCAGTACGATGTATCAGTACCGACTGTCAAGAGCTGGCGACGCAAAAAGCAGCTTGATCCGCATGCCGCAACAGAGGCATATCAGCAGTTTGCCCAGCAGGCTGTCGAAAGAGCAACTCAGCAATTACGCTCAACGATAGACGCAGGTCGCCACACGCTTGAGCAATACGAACTAAGCCAGGTAGAAGCTGATGATGTATGCAATGCAAAGGCTCCATATCTTGCAGCCTTTGCTAGTAAATACGAGGCGTTATATACGCAGGCAAAACCAGTCGCCAACGCTCATCAGTACTTTCAGCTTGTCTATAGCAAAAGGCTATATAGGCTCAGCCAGCATATTATTGCTGAAGCACCAGTCATCAAGCAATTGCAAAGACAAATATATCAATGGTATGACCGGCCAGACCAAGAAATCGTTGATGATCTTGCTCTTGAGTGTGCTGAGCGGCTCTGGAGTGATGATCTGAAGCAGGCGATTCATCAGCAGCTTGCTACCGAGTCGGATAATGCGGTTATCAATGCATTGTGCTGGCTCGAGCAACAGCTTGATGGCTACCAATCAGAGCGCTGCCAGGCCAACCACGCGGCCGTTATGCAGCTTGATGAGCCATCAGGTGAGACAACTTCGCAAGCGGCTGAGCCAGCTCACAAAGCAATGAGCCATAGCAAACCACATGAGCAAAAACAAGCAATAACAGAGGTGCAGCTGGATGCGATAATTGCTCCGTGGCTTGGGGAATATGGCGAGCGCTTGCCGCCAGTTGATGTGCTTGTCAATAATGGGTCTGGAGTGCTTGTGCTCGACTGCCGGACGAAAGCAGCCAAAGATATCGAGCACCAGATGGCTGGCTACGAGACAAAAGAAAAGCAGCAGGGCATCGTGAGTGAAGTGCTCGGCAGGCTAACGCATTATGCCGATGCAGCGCTCAACGAGCACGGTCTCAAGCAAACGCACGCAATGAGCAGGCTCAGTGATATACGCCATAGCTCACCATATAAAGCACATACAATCTGGTATAACAAAACAGTCAGCCGAAATGTGATTCGTGTCTACGTTGCGGACGTCAATGTTGGCAAAATACCGAATCGGCGTCTGCGATCTCAGCTAAAAAAGCACGGAATCAAGCACGCCCTACTCTTTGTCGGTGCGTGTGATAAGCAGCACCAGCTCGACATGCTACAGCACATTACTCAGCAAGATCGCAAACGCATCAGAGGTAATGGCGCTGGGTCCGTCTAATACTACCAAAGTAGATAGTGTCCAATGCAAAAGGCCGGTATATGTCAGTATCGGCCTTTGCAGAGTTTCTATGTGATGATCGACCTAGCGAATAACCTTCGCCACAGCTTCCACTACGCGCTCATCAAATGGTGAGGGGATGACGTAGTCTGCTGTGGGTTCATCGACCAGCGCTGCCAGCGCTTGGGCGGCGGCGAGCTTGTGCTCGTCGGTGATTTTTTGCACGCCGTTATCGAGCGCGCCGCGGAAGATACCCGGAAAGGCCAGGGCGTTATTGACTTGGTTGGGGAAGTCGCTGCGGCCAGTGGCAATGACGGCAGCGCCAGCTGCTTTGGCGCTATCTGGCATGATTTCTGGCACTGGGTTGGCCAGGGCAAAGATAATCGGGTCTGTGGCCATCATCCCAACGAGCTCTGGGCTCAGCAGCCCCGCGCGCGATACGCCAATGAATACATCGGCACCGGCCATGGCGTCTTCGAGCGACCCCTGCTGCGAGGCATCAACGTACGCAAGCAGGGCAGTCTTCTCGGCGTTGAGGTCGGTGCGGTGGCTGCCCACAATGCCTTTGCTATCAACCGCTACAATGTGCCGAGCGCCGTAAGTATGCAGTAGCTTAATAATAGCAGTACCAGCAGCACCAGCACCGACCACGACGAATTTGCTGTCAGCCAGGCTGCGGCCCGTCAGCTTGGCAGCGTTGATCAGCCCAGCTAGTACCACCACGGCCGTGCCGTGCTGGTCGTCGTGGAAGACAGGTATATCGAGCTCGGCCTTCAGGCGCTCTTCAATCTCGAAGCACTTGGGCGCAGCGATATCCTCGAGGTTAATCGCGCCAAAGCTCGGTGCAATCGCCTTAACCGTAGCAATAATCTCCTCTGGCTGGTGCACATCCAGTACGATCGGCACAGCATCGACACCAGCAAAGTGCTTAAACAGCAATGCCTTACCCTCCATCACCGGCATCGCAGCCTTAGGGCCAAGGTCACCCAGGCCCAGAATGGCCGAGCCGTCGCTAATGACCGCCACAAGGTTATTCGTCCAGGTGTAGGTAGGTAGGCTAGCGGGGTCGTCTGCAATCGCCTTGCTGACTGCGCCCACGCCGGGGCTGTAGTAGCTGCTGAGTTTATCGCGGTCAAGCTCATCGCTATCGCGCAGGCTGGTGGTGATTTTGCCCTTATATTTTTTGTGTAGGTCGAGTGCAAGTTTGTTATAGTCCATAAACTCTAGTATACCGCACACAGGCAAGAAAGAGAAAGGAGTAGCACGAGGACAAACAGCCGTTATTGCAATACTTTCGCGCCAAATGCTATTATATGATGCATGATACAAACCGAGCAAGGAGCTCTGCATAGCCGCAGTAGCTCATAATACGGAGTGATATGAAAAGATCTATAGACCAGCAGCCATCTCATCACGAGTATGCATCTACAAGAATAGAAGTTGCAATCAAAGAAGATAATAAACTCCATAGAAAATTCAAGCTGGCCCTTCGTGACGAGAAGAAATCAAAACACGAGAAGGATACTTATATGCGGGCCAAGTCGATAATTAAAAACGACCAGCAAGAAGCGCTCGAGGAGCTTGTGCAGACTGGCGAGAGGAGCACGGTGCCACCAGGTGTTCTCCAACGCTACCAAGAGGAGCGAGCAATCTGCGAGGCTACGCTTGCCGCAATAGCCGAAGAAGAAAGACAATCAATGGAGGAGGATGGCGGTTATGAAGCAGAAGATGAAGTGATGGAAGCTGCAACGCATCTTGGCTATGCGCCATTGATGCCCGATGAAGCAGCAGAGCAGGCTAATGAAATATATAACGCAACCCCGCTTGGCAAAGACGTACAGCAGCGGCGCCAAATCGTTAAAGATAGGATTGGTGAGATCAACGCCGAGCTGGCATATTATATGGGCCTCACAGAGCCACCCTTGGCAGTCGTATCTGAGGAAACAGCAATTCGTATCTGGGGTAAAGAAGCGGTTGAGAAAGCGCAGTCGACCGACAATGAGAGCGAGCCCGGGCATATTGATGTCTTTCCTGATAATGACCGAACACCACGCTCAGGCAACAAGCTGGGATATGGTAGCCGTACTACACCAGAGTTTATCAAAAAAGACGCCAGTCAGCGGCTAGCGGAGGTGCTTGTGGGGTCTGCTGGTGAAGCGTGGACAGTGCAAGAGCTAGGTGATGCAATTTATGATCCAAGCAAAGTGCAAACAAAGCTTGAGCGGTATAGACGAGCAAATGCCTTGCTCTATAGTGCACAAAAATTAGATAGCCCCACTATGATCATTACAGAAGAGCTGGAGCGTAGTGGCCTCGTACTCCAGCGTGGCCAGCGATACCTCATAAATGAGCATGGCCAGCGAGGCTATTCAACCAGTGTCTATCGAGCGGTGTCGGCAGACATTGCTATGCAAGGGCTAACAGAAGAGAGGCCGGTAAGTGGCCGCGCCAAACAACAGACTCGGTGGACGCTATATGGCACTACAGTTGCAGCGCATGAAGCAACCAACACCACTCGCAGCGAGACATCACGAGCCGATGATGCAGAACATGAATCTTCGGCTAGTAGAATGCCAGATATCGATGATGCACTCGCAAAGCGAGCTCTCGAAGCTGCCCGTGCTGCCGCTAACCGTCAAGCAGCAGAAGCCGAAGAGCAGCAAGAAGCGCTCCACGCTGCAGAGGCCGCCCTCAGTGCAGAAGTACGCACCCAGATTGAGCAGCTTGTAGAGCTTGCACAGCCACTGATTGATAGCTTGCGAGAAAATAGCGCCGACGATAATGCAGATAAGCAGGTATTTCCTATTCAAGATTTGCCCGAGATAGGGAGCCAGTACGCTTCTGAGTACGACCTAGAGATATTCCTCAACAAAGCTCGGCAGGCTGGGCTCATCAACAAAAAACAGCTGCGCAATCGTGCGCTACCGTCTGCTGGCGAAGCGCTTGTGCTTACCCTCTATGCATACGACTCGCAGACGATGTATGACCTCGTGCGCAATGATGCTGCCAAGCGTGTGCTCCAGCATAAACTCCAGCACGCGTACGACAACAGAGCTGCACAGGTAGTGAACCGCCGCGAAGGTCGAGCAAGCGCAGCCCAAGAAAGCACCACCAGCTAAACTAGTTGCTATATATACCAAAGTGCGGTATAGTTTAGATTATAAATCCAAAATAGGCATCATCCACCAGTGATGATACAGAGAAAGAGGAGGAAAGAAAAATGGGCGAACGATTAGCTGATAATGTGAAGAAGAAGACAAAAGAGCTTATTGGGGCAGGTGCTGGCCTAGCTTTGGCATTTGGTGCGGCGGCGTGCTCTGCAGAAACACCACGAAACGAAGCACAACCAGATCAACCTGCTGCTACTGTCGAAGCAACAACACCAAGCGCAGATCCATCCATCGAAGCGCCAGCACGCAACAAGACTCCACAGCCTAAGCAATCTCACTCTACTGACAAAGCAACGGAGATACCATCTTTCTCAGCATCTCCAACCCAATCGCCCGAACAGCAATCAGCAGAAGAGCTTTTGCCTGGCGAGGAGAAGCTGAGTGATGAAGAAAACCAAGCTTTCCGGAAGGAACTAGACCAAGCTTTGAGGAATGGAAGTGAAATCAATATTGGGCGCGGTATCTTTATTATTGAGAGGGATGACGCGCCAGACCAGAAGGGTGTATCGCTCTATACTGCGATCTCTAACCCTGTGGTTGCCAATGTGGGCAAAGGAGCAACTCAGCCTGTATCAGCCAATGCACCAGTAGAGTACTATGTTTACAACGCGAAGACCGAGCGTTGGTCGAAGCTTCGCAAAGAGAAGATTCCAAAATATTTTGTAATAGATAGAAACGGTAATGAGCAGCCAGGGCTGCAACTCCAGCAAACACAATTTTGGGCAGAGAAAGGGGGGAGTGACTTAAGAGATGTTGTCAGTACTGGCACAGACGGTCTGATGACGCCAACAGAAGGTAGCTATCTGACGGGAGTAACGGAAGACATTGCTAAGAAGAGTGCCAACTACTCTAGCTCGACCAGACAAAAGGCGGCTGATGCTGCGGTTGAGTCAATGACACATCATCGTTCTTGATAGGGTGAGCGAAAAACAAATACCTCTCCTCGTATTTTTAAGGAGAGGTATTTGAGTAGAGGGAGAGCTGGTATATAAATACACTGGTAAAAATGCACTTCACACCTCTTCTCCCTGCACGCAAAATATGGTACAATCAATAACTGAATTGTCATCTAATAATTAAATAGAGAGAAAGTCATGAGTTTTGCACTGATCCAAAAAGTCAATGACCAGCAGAAGAAGCCTGCCGTTGTTGATGTGCGGAGCGGCGACACGGTCCGCGTCCACCAAAAAATCAAAGAAGGCAACAAAGAGCGTATCCAGATGTTTGAAGGCGTGGTGATCCGCACCGACAACAAGGGTCAGCACACCAGCCGCATTACCGTACGCAAGATTACCAGCGGCGTGGGGGTAGAGAAGTCGTTCTTGCTGCACAGTCCACTGGTTGAGAAGGTCGAGGTGATGCGCCGCGCTAAGGTGCGCCGCAACTTCCTGAGCTACCTGCGTGGCCGCAGTGGTAAGTCGGCTCGCCTGACTGCCGTGCAGTTCGACCGCGAGGCGGTGAACAACGTGCACGATGCTCATGCTCATGCTGAGGCTGCCCGCCTCAAAGAAGAAAAGGCCAAAGAAGCTGCCGAGAAAAAGGCGGCCGAAGATGCTAAGCAAGCTGAGCTTGACGCTAAGGCTGCCGAGGTTGCCGCTCGCCACGAAGCCGCGTAGAATAGCCTCTATAAGAAAGCTTTCGTATCCGCCTCTATATCAGGGGCGGATTTGTATTGAGGTTGAATCTTTAGTTTGTTTGGTTGTGCTAATGATATTGAGCAGGCGTATAGCAGTTACCTTATGGTGGATGCTATACTAGAAGTATGAGTATCTTTACTATTGTCTCGATTGTTATACCGGTTGTCTTGGCGAGTAGTCTACCGCCTATCTTGCAGCATTATGGCTATGCGCACGAGCGACGCTACCGTTGGCTACTGTATCTGGCGTGTGGGCTGTTCTTTATCTCGTGGTATGTACCATCGCCGTTGATCGATGGGCAAGACACGGCGTTTAATACCCACTTCATCGGTGGTGGGATATTTACTGGCTGCTTGTGGCTCTACCTCAAGCATGCGCTGGGTTGGCATCGGTATTGGCTAGTGGATGCATTTTTGCTGTTTGCGTTGGTGTCGGCGCTTGGCTGCATGAATGAGCTATTTGAGTTGCTGGTGGCGAAGACTGGCGTAGCGCACTTGCCGCTGGATGACACCAACTGGGATATCGCGGCCAACACCGCTGGGGCACTCCTTGTCTGGCTGGTGTCGCTGGGCGCGGCGGGGTGGCAGCGGATTGTTCGCCGCGATACGTAGACAGCTGAACGACTTAGTACGAGCATAAAGCCACCGCTTGAGGGTGGCTTTTATACTTCGTATACGAGATGCTATTACTTTGTCTTGCGAGATTCTGCTTGCTCGGTGAGAATAGTACGAATTGCCTCGAGATTCTCGTCGATCGCAGCCACATGCCGTTTGATCTGCTTGGTGCGTCGGCCCTGCCGGATGACCCAACAAATGCCACAGATAAACAAGATAAAATACGCGACGTTAAGCGTAACTACTAGTATGAGGAGTGGTGCTGGCCCGGTAATTTCCATAATAGGTACCGATAATCCTTTCGTGTTAATGCTATATGGTTCGGTGCTGTATCTTTTGCGAGGGTGAGTGCTATGGCACGCATTGCCAGGTTGGTTGAGCTTGCTGATGGCTAAGGACGGCGCGCGTGCCATGGTGGTGAGCCGTGCAATATGCCTGCATATTGAGGCTGCCCTTGGTCGTGAAGGTAAAGCCTGAGAAGAGCGATATTGAGTAGGTGAGGTCGTAGCACGACCACCCGTAGGGGTTGTTCTTATCAAGCGTATACGCGCCCGTATGGTGCTGATGCGTGCACACCTCGTGTGGCTGTATGGTATGCACTGGCATTGCTGCAGCTGACCCAGTGGGGATGCCAGCACACCCAGGAATGGCACATGCAATCACTCCGGTAACAAACAGCATGTGCCAAAGCATTTTTGTCATACTCCTCCTTGTGATGAAGTGATAGTTGCTAAGCCGAGGGCATGCCTTGATTGTAGTGGATTATCCGTACTCTCGCAACAGAAAATAGGCGAATCAGCAAGCAATACGAATAAAAACAGAGATAAAGGTTGTATATTATACATCATATACTGCAGCACGGTGATCAATAGTTTGGCATGGTTGCTGGTATGGCGCGGCGCTGAACTACTCTGCAGCTCGGCAGTATACATGACGCTATGAAATATGAGACAATCGTAGTATGATACTTGGGATTGATGAAGTCGGGCGTGGGCCATGGGCTGGGCCGCTGGTGGTTGGCGCAGTGGTACTGGGTGGTGCGGTAATAGATGGCCTGGATGACAGCAAGAAATTAACGAAAAAGCGCCGCGAAGCCCTAGCTCAACTCATCCAAGAGCAGGCAGCGGCGTATGCGCTTGGCTGGGTAAGTGCGGTGGAGCTGGATGAGGTGGGGATGAGCGAAGCCCTCCGCCTAGCAACGCGGCGAGCGGTAGAAGCGGTGCAGCAGCAATGCCGCGAGCAAGCTATTGCGCTCACGGAGATTGTGATCGATGGCAGGGTGAACTTCTTGGCTGGGACGGCACTAGAGCAGCATGTCACGACGCTGCCCAAGGCAGATGCATTGGTGCCGAGTGTCTCGGCGGCGTCGATCATTGCGAAGGTGGCGCGTGACCAGTATATGACCGCGCAAGATGCACTCTACCCTGGCTATGGCTTTGCGGCGCATGCTGGCTATGGCACGGCGCAGCACCGGGCAGCAATTGCCGCCCATGGAGTGACGCCACTGCATCGGCTGAGCTTTAAACCACTTCAGCACTACCGTGATGATAGTCCTCGCCCGGCAGACGAGGCGCATACTACTCAGCAATCCAACACAACGACCACACGTGGCCATGCTGGCGAATCGGCTGCGGCAGATGCTTTGCAGCAGCGCGGCCATCAGATTGTGGCGCGCAACTGGCGGATAAAATATTGCGAGATCGATATTATCTCGAAGCGTGGCGATACGCTGTATTTTGCTGAGGTGAAGCATCGCACGGATGACTATGCAGGCGATGGCCTTGCGGCGATTACGCGCAAGAAGCGCAACCAAATGCACTATGCTGCGCGGTTCTATGCGCACCACGAGCACATCACCACTATGAACCTCCAGCTTATTGCGATTGCTACCAGTGGCAGCCCACCGCGGGTAGTGCGGATTGAAGTTGTTGAGTAGTTGTGATTTTGTGACTTAAGCTACATAGATCTATAGCTTTTTCTGTGCGATTACACCTTCTTACTGCTTCACTCGGTAGAGTGCAAGAATTCTCTGTTCTCTGGCAGATTAGCTTGCATCAACAAAAGCAAATAGTATTGGGAAATGCAGGCATGTGGTTTGCGCCTCGCTACACCTTCGTGAGCGCTGCTACAACCGCTGGGCCATCGCGCTCGATGAGCTCGACGCGGGCAGTGATGTCTGTGATGCCCATATCAATCACGCGAGTGAGGGCTGGCTCCTTGCGCAGTGGTGCAAAGAAACGCTGATACTCGCCCAGCTGTTGGCGCGAAGCGAGGATATTACCGGCATAGCGTGGGAAGTAGTCGAAGCTCTTGTCACTGCCGAAGTGCTCTTCGACCCATGGCCAATTATCTTGCAGCCATTGCCACGTAGCATCTCGTGCATCACGGTTGCGCAGCAAGTAAACAAACCAAAAGACGGTATCTTGGGTGCGAACTGTCTCGGTATCCATCATGAGAGCAAGGAGCTTGCGAATACTTGCGGCGTCGCGCGTACTCGTCACGGCACTGGCGATATCTTGACGTAAGTCACTACTGGCAGTTGCCCGATAGTGTGCCAGAAGCTCATCAATTAGTTGCTGAGGTTGCTGACTGTGGCGGACAACGCTGCTGGCAATCAGGCTACGTAGCTCGCTATCGAGAGCCAATAGGCCGCCCGCTGCATAGCGCTGCTGCGCCTCGGCAATCACCGCGGGTTGCTCGCTGTAGAGCATGTGTGCGATGATCGTCGATCGCAGCTTGGTGTCATTCTCAGGCTCACCAGGGTGCGCACTCCAGCCAAGGCGATCATAACTCTGCTGGGCAAGCTGGCCCACGAACTGCCGCAGTGCCTGCTCGGCAGCGCTATGTGGCTCAACGAAGAGCTTGAGGTGGGCAACCACTGACGACATCACACTCCAAACATGCTCATCTGTCTCATTGCGATAGGCATCGAGGAGAGTGAGCAAGCTGGCGCTCGATACGCGACCACTCCGAGCCAGTAACAGCTGTTGGGTGAGTAAGAGTGAACGATCGACGACAGATAGCTTACCGCACCGCACTTGGCCAAGCAAACGCTCTAACAGTGTGTCATCATACTGCGTAATGAAGTGCGAGACATTGCCGTGATTAAGAAGGACTGGCTCATCCAGACTGTGCTCTACTACCGTGCGCTGCGTGGTGAGCAGTGCTGGAATAGCCGGCGATGAGCTATGGAGGGGGATCTGCCAGGTAGTATCATCGGCCGCGTGTGGGCCAATAAAGAAGCGCTGCTGCTCGAGTAGTAGCTGCGAGCCGCTGAGCGAAGCTGTGACAACTGGGTAGCCAGGAGTGCGGATCCAGTGGTTCATAAGTGCAGCAACATCGCGCCCGCTGGCTTGACTCAGCGCATGCCATAGGTCATCGCCCTCGGCATTGCTATAGGCATGAGTAGCAAAGTATGCCTGCAGGCCAGCACGAAAGGCAGCTTCGCCCAGCCAGTGCATGAGCATATAGAGGAGGCGTCCACCCTTGGCGTAGACAATCGCCCCGTCAAAGAGTGTACTAATCTCATCTGGATGATGAACAGCTGTTTGGACTGGTTGCACGCCATCAATCGCATCACGGCCAAAGGCCAGCGCACCCTCGTGGTTGCAAAAATCTGTCCACACGTGCCACTCGGGGTGGATGGCATCGACCGCCAGATATTCCATCATGTTGGCAAAGCTCTCGTTGAGCCAGAGGTTATCCCACCACTTCATCGTGACGAGATTACCAAACCACTGATGGCTGAGCTCGTGGCTAATGACGGTGGCAATGTATTGCTTATCGGCAATGGTCGTCGTGGTTGGATCGGCTAGCAGGGCAGACTCACGGTAGGTGATGAGCCCCCAGTTCTCCATCGCACCACTGCTAAAGTCTGGTACTGCAACGTGGTCGGACTTAGGCAAGGGATAGGGCGTGTCGAAGTATTCATTAAAGAACTCAATCGAGCGGATGGCATGCTCAAGAGCGAAATCAAGGCTCGCAGGAGCTTGCGCTGGCGTAGCCCAGACGGATACCTCTACGCCGTCTTTCGTCTGACCAGTGATGTGCTGCAACTCGCCCATCACGAGAGCCACGAGGTAGGTACTCATGCGCGGCGTTTGGGTAAAGGTAGTGGTGAGCCGTCCATCTGCTTCTTCCTGCGACTGGACGGGCATATTGCCAAGCACCGTGATGCCTGGCTCAGTTGTGACGGTTATGTCGAAGGTTGCTTTGGCGGCAGGCTCATCAATACAAGGGAATACCTCGCGCGCATGATGACTCTCGAATTGCGTCATAAGCAATTCCTTCTTCGCACCGTCATGTTGATAATAACAGGGGTAGAGACCATGGAGTGAGTCAGTAATCGCTGCTTCGTACGTGAGGGCGATGGTATGGGTGCTGACACTTAGCGTTGGCAGGTGTAGCGAGATCTCGTCCTCATTACGCTCCACAGAGGCTGGCTGGCCGTTGATCGTTGCGCTGGTGATCGTGAGGTCTTTGGCGTGTAATTTAATTGGCGTATTGGCCTGCGTTGTCTCGCCAGTGATTGTCACTTGCCCTGTGAAGTGCCGCTGCTGGCGATCGATATCCAGCGCCAGCTGGTAGTGAGTTGGTATAAAAAAGTCGATGAGATGAGTAACTTGTTGCATAAAACTAGTATACCGGAATGTACATGAGCCTACCAAAAATTGACCCTATGCTATGATATGATTATGGAATATCGCCGTCGCCGCGTCATAACGATGTTTTTGCTCGCTGGCATTATCATTATTGCGCTCGCGATATATGCAGCGTGGCAGTTGGCGCAGTCAAGCCATTCACCACAGGGCAATGGCGAGGCATTGGCAGCACTGGAGGCATTGCCCGTTAAGGGCCGTGCACCCAAGACTGGGTATGCGCGTAGCCAATTTGGCGCGGGCTGGGCAACGACGAGTGGCTGTGATACGCGCAATATCATCCTCGCACGCGACCTCAAGCAGGCGGTGGTGAGCGGCAATTGCAAAGTAGCGAGTGGCCAGCTCGACGACCCATACACAGGCAAGCGCATCACTTTCCAGCGAGGGAGCGGCACGAGCACTGCGGTGCAGATCGACCACGTTGTTGCTCTCAGTAACGCTTGGCAAACCGGTGCACAGCAGCTCAGTAGCGAGCAGCGGCAGCAGCTTGCTAATGATCCACTTGAGCTTCTGGCGGTTGATGGCCCGGCCAACCAGCAAAAGGGTGATGGCGATGCTGCGACGTGGCTGCCCAGCCATAAGCCGTTTCGCTGCCAGTATGTTGCCCGGCAAATTGCCGTCAAACGTAAATATCACCTCTGGGTTACCACAGGCGAAAAAGCCGCCATGCAGCGCGTCCTCGCTACGTGTCCTGGGCAGGGAGTACCTGGCTAATGCAGCCAAAGCTTATTGTATTCGACTTCAATCATACCTTGATTCGCGACAACTCTTGGCGCAATCTCAATCTCGCCATGGGCATCACACCAGAAGAAGATGCTGCCTTGATGGCGCGTGCTGCTCAAGGCGAGATAACTGATGCCGAAGGCCAAGCCTGGTTGTTGCAGCGGTATCGGCAACGGGGCGATTGTCGCCGCGTGGTGGTGCGGCGCATCCTCAGCCAATATACCTACATGCCGCACGCCCAGATGGTTGTTGCAGCGCTTCAAGCGCGAGGTTACCGTGTGGCTATTAACTCTGGTGCGATGGATATCTTGGTAAGCATGGTAGCAGAGCAGCTTGGCGTGGTGCTTTGGCGCGCGAGCAATCATTTTATCTTTGATGATCAAGACATGCTATGCCAGATTGATGCGCCAGATAACGATGCGGCGGCTAAGGTGGAGCAGCTCCACCAACTAGCTGCCGAGCAGCAGGTCTCGCTGAGCGACTGCTTGGTGGTGGGCGATGGAGCAAACGACGTACCGCTCTTTACAGTGACAGGCAATGGAGTAACCTTTGCTGGCTCACCCGCTGCTAGGTACGCACGATGGGTTATAGCTGACCTCCGTGATATATTGACGATTGTTGGATAAGAACCCTCGCTATTCCATTTGACATCCTTCGCGCTATTCGCTACACTGATGGGTAGATATCCGGCCGGCAGGTCGGAGTTTTTCATAGAAAGGAGTAACACAATATGGAAGACCTTAATATTAAGCAGCTTACGTTAGCCTTGCGCACGATCGCTGACGAAAAGAATTTGCCTGAGGAAACTGTCCTGGGTGTGATCGAGCAAGCAATTGCTGCCGCGTGGCGTCGCGACAATGGTGAGCGCGATCAGAACGTCCGGGCAGAGCTCAATCTCAACGACGGCACCGCCAAGGTGTTTGTCATTCGTGAGATCGTTGAAGAAGTTAACTTCCCATCGACAGAGGTCAGCCTAGAAGAAGCACGGGCGACAAACCCTGATGCCGAGCTGGGCGGTACCGTTGAGGAGACGCACAATGTGACGAGCTTTGGTCGTGTGGCGGCTCAGACTGCCAAGCAGGTAGTGTTGCAGCGCCTGCGCGAAGCTGAGCGCGAGGTGGTGCTTGCAGAGTTTGAGGACAAGATTGGTACGGTTGTGACGGGTATTGTCCAGCGGGTTGAGCCACGCGTTGTGCGGGTCGAGCTGGGCAAGGCAACTGGCATTTTGCCGCAGAGCGAGCAAATCCAAGGTGAGCGCTATGTGCCAGGCAGCCGCATTAAAGTATTTATCAAGGACATCGAGCGCGACAATCGTGGTCCACAGCTTATTCTTAGCCGTGGCAACGAAGCCTTCATCGAGTATCTCTTCCGCCAAGAGGTGCCAGAGCTCGAGACAGGGGCAGTTGAGATTAAGGGGATCGCACGCGAAGCAGGTCGCCGCACCAAGCTGGCCGTTCTGAGTACGGTGCCGGGGATTGACCCGGTTGGTACATTCGTTGGTGGGCATGGCACGCGGGTCAATGCCGTTGTGAATGAGATTGGCGACCAAGAAAAGATCGACATCATCATGTACGACGAAAACACCGATACGTACATTCGCAACGCCCTCAGCCCTGCCGAGGTAGTGCGAGTCGAGATTGACCGCGAGCACAAGCACGCCAAAGTGTATGTGACGGAAGACCAGCAGTCGATCGCGATTGGCCGTAGTGGGCAGAATGTTCGCTTGGCGAGCCGCCTTACGGGCTTTGAGCTTGATATTGAGACAGCAGCAAGCCAGCCAGCTGAGCGCAAGCCACGCAAGAATATTGAGGATGATCTCTTTAGCGCCATTGAAAACCAAGCGTAAAATTGCAAAGCGCTGCGACACGCTAACCCTGCTCATGATAGAGCAGGGTTTTGTGGATTATTAGCACTCCACCTTGACGAGTGCTAATAAGCAGCGTATACTGAGTAGGGTGGCTTTTTTGGCCACAGATTTTGGAGGACGACATGGAAGATGATTTTGCAGATTTTATTAGCCATTTGAGTGATGATGCTCGCCTGAGCGTCCAGTATGCTGATGCAATTGCCCGTGGGTATGGCAACCCCTATATTGGTACTGAACACTTATTGCTTGGTATTCTGAGCCAAAGTGCCAGTCTTGGTACCAAGGTGCTCGCCGATGCTGGTATTACGCTGCGCCGGGCGGAGGATTCACTTCACCTGCAGCCGCTCAAGAATATTACGGTACGGACTGGTGGGGCAACTGGCCTGTCCGAGACGGCTCTATTGACACTTCGGATGGGATGGGAAATCGCGAAGGAATATGAGCATGATGAGCTCGGCACAGAGCATATTCTCTATAGCTTGCTCAAGCAAAATAACGCCCGCGCAACTGTATTGCTACGCGAAATGGGGGCAGATACCGAGGCGATTGTCCGCAACCTCGAAGCCCACTTTGATGATATACGTGAAGAAGAGAGTCGCGGTGGCACAAGTACTCGCACTGATACGAAGTACCGGCCAGCGCCACGGGGTGGTAATGCGCTGAGCAAATATAGCATTGACCTAACCGCCAAGGCAGCCGATGGTGAGCTTGATACTGTGGTAGGGCGCGCACGCGAGACCGAACGCCTTGTAACAATTCTCAGCCGTCGCACCAAGAATAACCCTGTCTTGCTGGGTGAGCCAGGGGTAGGTAAGACGGCCATCGTTGAAGGCCTCGCGCAGCGGATTGTCCGCGAGGATGTGCCAGATAATTTGCTCGACAAGCGGGTGGTTATGCTCGATATGACGGCGATTGTCGCTGGCACTAAGTACCGTGGGCAGTTCGAGGAGCGGCTAACGGCACTGATTCGCGAGATTACCAAGCAGGGCAACATCATTGCCTTTATCGATGAATTGCACATGCTTGTAGGAGCTGGCTCAGCAGAGGGCGGAGCGATGGATGCAGCTAATATCCTCAAGCCAGCACTAGCCCGAGGTGAGCTGCACCTCATCGGTGCGACGACGTTGGAGGAATATCGCAAGCATATCGAGAAAGATAGCGCGCTCGAGCGTCGCTTTCAGACAGTACTCGTTAAGGAGCCAAGTGTGAAGGATACGGTGGCAATCCTCAAGGGGCTGCGCAACTACTATGAGAAACATCACGGGGTGAAGATTAGTGATGATGTGATCGAGTCAGCGGTGTATATGAGTGACCGTTACGTGGCCGATCGCTTTATGCCTGACAAGGCGATTGATGTGATTGATGAAGCAGCAGCTCTGGTACGCGTTAAGAAGGGACATAAGCCAAGCAAGCAGCGCGAGTATGTCCGTGAGCTCAAAGCACTGAATGAGAAAATGGAAGATGCCGTAGCAGCAGAAGACTATGAGCGCGCTGCGCTCTATAAGCAGCGTATTAGCCAATTGACCGACCAGCTTGAGCAAGCACGTCGTGAGCAAAGCCGCAAAACTCCACTGGTACTCACCGAGGATAATATTGCTTATGCCATTGCTGTGATGACACACATCCCGGTTGAGAAAGTTCGCACAAGTGAGGCGAAGCTCCTGCGTAATCTTGAGAAACACCTTGGCAAATATCTGATTGGCCAGGAAGAAGCGGTTGGCAAAGTTGCTCGTGCTATTCGGCGCAGTCGTAGTGGGGTGGCGAGCAGCCAGCGGCCGATCGGTAGCTTTGTCTTTATGGGGCCAACTGGTGTTGGTAAGACCGAGCTGGCGCGCGTGCTTGCCCGTGAGGTGTTTGGCTCGGATGACGCACTGATTAAGATCGATATGAGCGAGTTTGGCGAGAAGCATACCGCGAGCCGGCTTGTTGGTGCGCCTGCTGGCTATGTAGGCTACGACGATGGCGGCAAATTGACAGATAAGGTGCGGCGTCAACCCTATAGTGTGGTGTTGTTTGATGAAATCGAAAAGGCTCACCCCGATATCTTTCAGATGTTGCTGCAGCTCCTTGAAGATGGCACACTGACTGACTCGACTGGCCGTGTTGTGAGCTTCCGTAACACGATCATCATTCTTACTAGTAATCTCGGTGCAGATAAAATGCAGCACAATCGCAGCCTTGGCTTTCAGGCCAAACTGGCCGACGAGGACGATACAGCACAGCAGCAGCGACGCAATGAGTCATATACTCGTGAGGCACTGGAGCGATTCATGCGGCCGGAGCTAATCAATCGGTTTGATGCGATCATCACCTTCCGCCCACTGACTAAGCCAGAGGTTGGGAAGATATTCGACTTGCAGATTGCCGAGCTTAATCGGCGTTTGGCTCGTCAGAGCCTTGCCGTTAAGGTGTTGCCAGCAGCAAAGCGACGGTTGATCGCTCAGGGCTACAGCCGCACCTTTGGGGCGCGGCCGCTGCGGCGTACAATTGAGGACGAGCTGGAACATCGCCTCGCAGAGGGAATTTTGGCCCGTCACTACACCAAAGGGTCGGTCTTGACAGTTGGAGTACGAAAAGGGGAGCTGACGATTGACGCACGTAGCGAAAAGGCCTAAGCGCCTCCTCTCAACACTGGTCGGTCTAGTGATGATCGGTGGCATGGCCTGGGCTGGGCTGACCTATGGCCCGGAGCTCTACGATGCTGCAGTGGCGAGCCGGTACCAGCCCGATAGTGCGATGCAAGCGGTGATTGATCAGCTTGAGCTGACCGATAAAGGTCGGCAGCTGCTCTATGCGAGTCAGCCACAATTGCAGGACAAAACTGAGTTTAACAAAAGCTGCAAATCGACTGAGCGCACGGCAGCTATCCTTGGTTGCTACCACCTGCGCCGGATTTACGTCTACAATGTGCAGAATCAAGAACTGACTAACGCCGAACCCGTCACGACAGCGCACGAGTTATTACATGCCGCATATGAGCGGCTTAGCTCAAGCGAGCGACAGCGGATCGACCAGCTTATCGAAGCAGAGTACGCCAAGATCAAGACCAATCCGGTCATTGCCTCAATGGTGAAGTATTACGATCAGGCCGAGCCCGGCGAGCGTAATAATGAGCTTCATTCTATTATTGGCACGCAGATTGGTACAATCAACAGCGAGTTAGAGCAGCACTATAGTCGGTATTTTCGTAACCGTGCGGTGATTGTCGCACGCAGTGATGCTTACCAAGCTGTCTTTGACAAAGTCGATCAAGAAGCCAAAGCGCTCAGCAAGGCAATCAACCAAGAAGCTACCCAGCTCCCCACTGACCAAGCACAGTACAAAGAGATGGCTGAGCAGCTGTCGGCTGATATTAAGGTGTTTAATGCGAGAGCCCAAAATGGTGGCTTTCGCGATGATGCATCATTCCAGGCAGCACGTAAGAAGCTCTTAGCGCGTCAGCGAGCGCTTGAGGCACAGCGACTAGCGATTAATCAACGCGTTGAGATATATAATGCGAAGATCACTCGGCTCAATGCCTTGTCGGTACGCGCTAATGAGTTGAACCAAAGCATTAATGGCATTGAGCAGCCCAAGGAGCAGGTATAATGGCACGAGCCCGCACGATGTTTGTCTGCCAGCAGTGTGGTGCGCGCTCACCAAAGTGGACGGGCAAGTGTGAGCAATGTGGTCAGTGGAATAGCCTCGTTGAGCAAGCGCCAGCCCCGGTGGGTAAATCGGCCGTGGCACGGAGCGCTGGCCAAGGTACGTTGCTACAGCCGCGGCCAATCACTGCTGCAAGCCAGGATGAGCCAGCAGCTCGGCTTGCAACGGGCATTGCCGATCTTGATGTAGTGCTAGGCGGTGGTATTTTGCCTGGTGGAGTACTTCTTCTGGCGGGGCAACCAGGCATGGGAAAGAGTACTCTCTTACTCCAGGTCGCGCATGCGGTTGCTCGGCAGCAAGCGGTGCTCTATATCAGTGGTGAGGAGTCGGCTGGGCAGGTAGCGCTGCGAGCGACGCGACTGGGTGCCGACCAGCACGAGGCATTGTCGTTTGCAGCGAGCACAAGTGCTGATGATATTGCGGCTACCATCCGTACCGGCCAATACCAGCTGGTAATTGTCGATTCGATTCAGACGCTGAGCCTGGCTGAGATCACTAGCGCACCAGGCACCGTAAGCCAGATTACTAACGCCAGCAACGTTATCATCCAAGCGGCTAAGCAATCAGGGACGGCGGTAGTGCTGGTGGGTCATGTGACGAAGGAAGGGTCGATCGCGGGGCCTAAGGTACTTGAGCATCTCGTGGATGTGGTGCTGCAGTTTGAGGGCGATCGCTACGGCGGCTTTAAAGTGGTGCGGGCCATCAAGAACCGCTATGGTAGCACGAATGAAGCAGCGATTTTTGCTATGGGTGAGCGTGGCTTGACAGTGGTAGAAAACCCCTCAGCTGCACTGCTTGCCGAACGCCAAAATGCTGATGGTTCAGTAGTGCTGGCTACCCTTGAGGGTAACCGCCCTATCCTTGTCGAGATCCAAGCACTTGTCAATCCAACCCATTTCGGGTATCCTAAGAGGACAGCCAGCGGATTTGACCTCAACCGACTCAACCTTTTGATCGCTGTCCTCGAGCGGCGCACCAAATTGCAATTATCCGATAAAGATATCTATATCAACGTTGTCGGTGGGCTCAAACTGGCTGATCGGGCGGCCGACTTAGCCGTCGTCATGGCAATTGCTAGTGCTGCTGCTGGTCGACGCCTTGATGATGGCGTAGTAGTGTTTGGCGAAGTGGGCCTTGGCGGTGAAGTGCGCAGTGCCCAAGCGGCCGAGCGGCGCATTGCTGAGGCGCAAAAACTCGGCTTCACCAAAGCAATTGCTCCGCATTCTGGCCTTAAGACGCCCTTTGTTCATGATGTGCGCGATATCCGCAGCGCACTCATTACCTATCTAAAAACATAACAAAAGGAACAACATGCAATTATCTACCATTGTGTTGCTTATCATCACACTTATTATCCTTGGCGAAGTCAGTTATCTTCTGGCTCGATTGCCGCGTAACACACTCAAGACGAAAGGGCGAGCGCTGTTAGTCGATACGTCGGTGCTAATGGATGGCCGCATTACGGCCGTTGCCAAAACAGGATTTATTGGTGACACGCTGGTGATCCCCCGTAGTGTGGTGGGTGAGCTGCAATTTCTGGCAGATCATGCAGACAGCGACAAGCGAGCTCGCGCTCGTTATGGCCTTGACGTCGTGACGGAATTGCAGGCGATGGACGAAGTTGAGGTAGAACTCTTGCAGGATGGCAGCAAAGCACGCGAGGGAGTTGATGAGCGATTGCTAAGCCTAGCTAAGCAGCATGGCGCATGGCTGCTCACAATCGATTATAATCTCAATAAAGTCGCCGCCGTGGAAGGGATTGGCGTACTCAACATGAATGAGCTGGCGCAAAGTATCCGGATGGCACATTTACCTGGTGAGCACCTGACGCTGGCACTTCTTCAGAAGGGGCAGGATGCTCATCAGGCGGTTGGGCACTTGCCAGATGGCACGATGGTGGTCGTGGAGCAAGCCAGCAGCCAGCTGGGCCGCACCTGTGAAGTAGAGATTATTCGAAACCTTCAGACCGCTGCAGGTAAGATGATCTTTGCCAAGCTCGTCAAAAAGCCAGTAGTTCAGCCAGCCAAAGCGCGCTCAGCTGAAGCATCATCAGGAAAAGCAGTAGCGCAAGAAGAGTCGGCTACTCAACCATCTACTCAACCCAAATCAGCAAAGACTTCGCGCTCTCGCCAACCAGCGCGGGCCCGCACTACCACAGCTCCAGCAGAAAAAACAGATAAGAAACATGACCAGCCAGCCTCAAGCCAGCCCCAGCGAACGGCGCGTGTGGCTCATGAGAAAACAAAGCCAGTAGAGCAACCACAACCAAAACAGCTAGCCAAGCGTACCTCTCGCGCACGAGCCGCTACAACTCCGAAGTCTCCGCAGGCTGCTTCATCCCCTCAATCTAGACATACCAAGCAATCAACAACGAGCCGCATCTCACAGGCAGCCACGCAAGCTGCCTCCAAGAAACGAACTACTCGCTCGTCATCACGTCGCCGTGTTGACCACGAAGCGGCGCTGCTTGATTTGGTAAAAAAGCAGACAGATTAGCGTCGTTGCGAAGCTAGCGGACTGTAAAGAGATATTGTTTAATTTTTGATACGTGATTCTCAGGGTGTTATACTGATGGTAGTAATACCATGAAAGGGAAGCGACTATGCATACCTATCGAGACTTTCTCACCACCACCCTCACCGCCGCCGCGAAGATTGCAGCTGCGAACTTTGGCAACCTCTCTCATTCGGTTAAAGAGGGAGATCGCAATCAAGTCCTAACAGAGACCGACCTAGAGATCGGTCATTTCCTGACGGACGCAATCCGCACAGCATACCCTGATCATAATATTATCGATGAGGAATTGGGCTGTGTCGATAACGGGTCGCACTGCACCTGGGTGGTTGACCCGATCGATGGGACGAGCAACTTCGCAGCGGGACTACCGCAGTATGGCATTATGCTGGGGCTGCTCGATCACGACACCCCAGTGGCTGGTGGCATTGCCCTGCCTGCCTTTGGCGAGATCTACATTGCAACCAAGGGTGCAGGTGCCTGGTGTAATGGCCAGAAGATCCATGTCTCGCGCGAATCCGACCTTGCCAATAGTCTCGTCGCCTATGGTATTGACGGCCACCCTGAAGACCCAGCCCGAACAAAGCGCGAGGCTGAGCTACTTGGCACCATCATCCTCTCGATCCGTAATCTTCGCTCGTCTAATAGTGTCGTCGACCAAGCAATGGTTGCGAAGGGTGCCTATGGTGCCTGCGCCAACCAAACAAGCAAGATCTGGGACAACGTCGCTCAGCAGATCATCATTGAGGAAGCAGGCGGCGTCTATACCGATATTGCTGGTAACCCCATGGATTACTACGACGCCCTGAACCGCTCTCACGAGAACTTCACCTGGCTGGCGGGAGCGCCGGAGTTGCATCGGCAGTTGGTGAGGGTGGTGAAGCCTTTATTGACTGCCGCATAGCCCTCACTTTCTTATGTGACTGTAAATCCTAATTTGGCTATATCTCAAATAGGCTAGAGTTATTATCTGGACCACAATATTAGACACGTCATACTCTCATCTTAGACCTTAAACCGCTGTATTCTCATTGCAAAGTAAGTCTTATGTCACAAGTGATTACATACTACTCGAACAAAGGCAGTGCAATTCTGAGCATAGCAACAAATCCTCCATTATGAAAAATCCTGCAGCTGTAGGTGCAGGGTATTATAACTATTCTCTGTTAAAGATGCACTAGCTCGTCCGTTGGCCGTGAGCGGTGTTTTTGTCACTGTAGTATACGCTGTCTGTCAATGTGGCAGTCACGGTGAAGTTTTTACCAGCAGAGGAGGGGATAGAGACGTTGGTATCGCCATCACTATTAACCTGGCGCGTACCAACGAGCTGGTCACCTACCTTCACCTCTAACTGTTGGAGTGGGTGACTACCCTGCCGGTAGTATACCGTCGCCGATTGCCCACTCGAGCTTACGGCGACGGAAACACTTGGCTTGGAGTCGGTACAGCGATGAGTATCGTCGTTACTGGCTGCATCATAGCCATCTTGAGCCGAAACAGTCTCTTTGCCTGACGAGTCCTTTGACCGAGTGACAGGGATGTCAACGCGGGCTGACTCTGGCGTACAGTTTGTGGCCTTTTTCTTAGATACTCGATCGAATGACATTGTGTTGCTGCTGCGGTTAGAATTCTTATTGTAATACGATGGGTAGACTTCATTGTTGATTCGCTGAATGCCGCTCGGTGCAGAGAACCAATCGCTGTACGACGCTTTGTTTTGGCTAACGTAGTATTGCGTGGCATCGGCCATGGTGTAGTCCAGCAGCATGGCGGGAATGAGTGAGTTACCGTTGCGTAGTGGTGACGTATCAGAGTTGCCCAGCCAAACAGCCATCGACAGTGCTGGGGTATAGCCGACTGTCCAAATATCCTTTGCTACCACTTTGCCATTAACCTCGGAGTTTGATGTACCGGTCTTGACAGCAGTCTTCGCCTTGAGGCGGTTCATTTGTGGCATGTAGTCTTGCCCGCCACCGAGGTTGGCCCGTGCACTGGAGTCGCCCAGGATATCGTTGACGATGTAGGCGGCTTGCTGATCGATCACCTGTTTGGTAGAGGCTGTGTATTGCTTAAGGACTTGGCCAGTACTGTTGGTTACTTTGAGAACGGTTGATTGCGGGGTATAGGTACCCATCCGTGCCAAAGATGCGATGGCATTGACGTGGTCGACGAGGCGTGTACCACAGCTACCGATGGCGCTCGATAGGCCAGCTTGAGCATCTGCGCCCTGGGTACAGTAAGCACTGTCGCCCATCTCGCGAATGGTTTGCCAGGTACTGCCGCGCCTATTGCGCTCGTTCTCTTGCATAGCCTTGATGGCGGGGATGTTGCGCGAGCGAGCGAGAGCTTGGCGGAGGTTAATGTTGTTTTGGAACTTACCATCGGCGTTTTGTGGCGTCCAGCTACCAAAGCTGATCTTTGAGTCAGAGAGGACAGAACCACTCCCGTAGTTGGTCTTGCCATTGCCCTTGTTTTGGAAGAGCTGAGCGTAGACTAGTGGCTTGATGGATGAACCAGGTTGGATAAAGGCAGTGGCGGCATTGTCTTGTCCATAACCAGCATGGTTAAAGCCACGACTTCCAACCAGTGCTATGATCTGACCAGATTTATTATCCTCGATCGCCGCTGCGCCATTAGTGAAGCCAGCATAGGTTGCACAGTTGGTATTACCACAGTTAGAGTTCGTGAGTTTGCCATTAAACATGCTCTCCATTCGGCCTTCAAGCTTACCTTGGAGTGTCGAGTCAAGCGTGGTTGTAACGGTAAGGCCGCCTTTGCCGACTGTTGACTTACCCAGCTCTTTTTCGAGCTGGTCGCGCACCATCAGGACGAAGTGCGGTGCTTTGATATCGGCGAGTTGGTCTGCCATTGGCTTGATCGTATCAAGAACAGCGACCTTCTTAGCTTCTGCGGCTTGTGCTTTGGTGATGTAATTCATCTCTACCATGCTATCAAGTACCTTATGTTGGCGAGCGATGAGAGCGGTATTGCCAGCAGTGTTGTACGGGTTGTAGAGCCCAGGACTGTTAGGAATGCCGGCAAGCAGTGCAGATTCGGCCAGTGTTAGATCCTTAGCTGGTTTCTGGAAATAGGTGCGCGCAGCCGACTCAACACCATTACGGCGGCCACCGTATGATGCTTCGTTGAGGTAGAGGTTCAGGATTTGATCTTTGTTGTACATACGCTCGACCTCAATCGAGAGAATCACCTCCTTGATCTTGCGTGGTATACCATCGAGGCCGCGTTTTTCGATTTCGCTCTTCTCGAAGAAGGCTTGCTTGACGAGCTGCTGTGTCAGTGTTGAGCCACCCTGCACGGCATTACCCTGCGAGTTGCTCAGGAACGCGCGAGAAATACCAGCCAGACTGATACCGTGGTGGTTATAAAAATCACGGTCTTCCACGGCGATTGTTGCCTTCTTGACGTAGTCGCTAATTTGGTTGCCATCGACCACGAGCTTGTAGTCGCCACTACCTTTATCCTCCCAGAGGAGCTGGCCACTACGGTCAAGGTATTTAGTAACAGTGGTCTGGACGCGTTTGTCTATCTCGCCTGGGCGAATTGCGTCGAGGTCTTTGCGGTAGTAAGTGAAAAGCCCAGCGATAATAAGGGCGAGCACGAGGAAAAACCCACCAACTACCTTGAGGATGGCATAAGCCCCACGCTTGCTAAATAAGAATTGTGCCACGCGGCGTGGATGCAAGCGATAGAGTAGCCGTTTGAGAGGCTGCTTGGGTAGGCTTGCCAAGTACTCCGCTCTGCGGCGGGCTTCGGCGTCTTTTTTGGTGCGGCGCTTGGCTGCAAGATTGGAGTAGACGCTAACTCGATGTGATAAATTATTTTTGACCACGATCTCTTATTTCCTCTAACACGCAATATTCCTCTGCATTATAGCATTATGTAGGTGGGTAGGGCTAGTCTTTTCCTGCGGCGCAGCCCCACTACTTCACGCTGTTTCGTGCTAAAATAAATAGCAATACACGAGCATAAGAAGGAGCAAGAGTGGAGGACACATGACCTTAGCAGAAGAATTAACCTGGCGCGGATTCATTAACCAAACGACGTTTGCTGATATTAATGACATCAATGAGCCGCGCACTTTCTACATTGGCGTTGACCCGAGTGCACCGAGCATGACGATTGGCAACTTGGCTGTCATGATGCTATGCCGGCACTTCATCGACCATGGACATACACCGCTGTTGCTTGTGGGAGGTGCAACCGGGATGATTGGCGACCCAGACGGCAAAAAGCAAGAACGTGATCTCCGTAATGCCGAGACGGTGGCGCGTAGTGTTGAGGGATTGACGGCGCAATTTCGACAGATATTTCGCGGCCAGGATTTTGCGGTAGTCAATAATGCCGATTGGTTTGCTCACGTTAATTATGTCGATTTTTTGCACCAGATCGGTAAGCACGTGAGTATGACGCAGCTACTCGACCGCGATTTTGTGCAGCAACGGATCGGCGAAGGCGGGGCAGGTATTAGCTATGGTGAATTTAGCTATGCATTGATTCAAGGCTATGACTTCTTGCATCTGTACCGCGAGAAGGGTGCGACACTGCAATTGGCTGGTGCCGACCAATGGGGCAATAGCGTAACAGGCGTGTCGCTCATTCGTAAACTCGAGGGCGGTGAAGCTCATGTCTTGACGGCACCGCTCGTGATTAATAAGCAAACAGGAGTGAAGTTCGGCAAGTCGGAAGGTGGTGCAGTTTGGCTTGACCCAACACTGACGAGCCCATACAAATTCTACCAATTCTGGCTTAACTGCGATGATGAGACGAGCGAAGACTTGATCAAGATCTACACGTTGCTTGATCAAGCAACTATCGAAACATTGATCGACACCCACCGCGCTAACCCTGGCATGCGCACCCTACAAAAGGCTCTAGCACGAGAAGTAACCGATATCGTCCACGGCCATGAGCGCCGCGAGAGCGTGGAGCGAGTAACCAGTGTACTCTTTGGTGACAATGACCTATCGACGCTGCGCGAGGAAGATCTTGATGCGCTGACTGACGAGATCCCAACAGTCTCACCTCAATCAGTGGTGACCGCTCTGGTGGAGGCTGAGGTCTGCGCTAGCAATGGCGAAGCACGCCGCCTCATCAAAAACAATGCCATTAGCCTTGACGGTGCAAAAATCACCAGTGATCAACCAGCAACGAGTCCAAGCTTGATCAAAAAAGGCAAAAATAGCTTCGTGCTTGTACGATAGATGGATGTTGCCGGTGGCTTGCGCTCGGTAGAATGGTAGCGACCGATTATTCTATTATGTATTTGTCATATTTTATGGTATGATAATGGCACATTAATTAGCTACAAGAGGAGAATTTGTCATGAAAAAATTGATTGCATTTGATCTAGACGATACGTTGGCAGTAACGAAGTCGCCTGTGAGCGACCGGATGGCCGCTCTGCTGGGGCGCTTGCTGGAGAAGTATGACGTATGCGTTATCACTGGTGGAGATTTCAAGCAGATCCAAAAACAGGTGACCAGCCGCCTTGATGTATCGCCCGAATTACTGGCTAAGTTTCACGCTATGCCGACGTGTGGCACGCGCTATTACCGCTTCGACCCGCACGCAGGCGAGTGGCAGTTGCAGTATGCTGAGGATCTGACGGATGAGCAAAAGGCGCAAATCGTGAGTGTGCTTGAGTCAACTGCACGGGAGATGGGGATCTGGTGTGAGCACCCAGCAGGTGAGATTATCGAGGATCGTCAGAGCCAGATCACTATATCTGCCTTGGGTCAGCAGGCCACTCCAGAGGAAAAATATGCATGGGCAGAGAAATACAAGGATATCCGGCCAATTTACCGCGACAAAGTAGCGGCACAGCTGCCTGGCCTCGAAGTGCGTATTGGCGGCACTACCAGCACCGACATTACCCGTCCTGGCATCGACAAAGCCTATGGCATGAAGAAGCTGCTTGAAGCTAATGGGCTAGAAAAAAGCGAAGTCCTCTTCTTTGGTGATAAGATCGAAGAAGGCGGCAACGACTACCCAGTCCGCGCGATGGGTATCGACAGCATTGCCGTCAATGGCTGGGAAACAACCGCCTATGCTCTAGATGGGGTTTTGGGCGTAACGGAGTAAAAACCTTTATTTTCATACATTGACCAAAAGAGCGAAAACTTGCGGTATATAAAAAATACTCACCCAGCAGGGTGAGTATTTTTATAGTGAATAACGAATAAACCAAAGTTACTCTTTACTGAGCTTCTTATAACTAAACCGCGCAAGTTCTGGCGCAATGTCATCGTATGTCTTGCCGGCGAGCAGGCCTCCAGCGATGAAATCCTCCTGTGTGACGTCGGCAAGGGCAATGCTTGGTGGAGTGAAATTATTCTTCTCGGCTTCTGTACTAAACTCAAAATCTATCAGCACAAGCCCAGCCAGATCCTCGATAAACGCGTCAATTTCGGCGAGTGTGCCATCGATCATGACGCGATAGCGGTCCTTTACAACGCGCTTTGCACTGCAACGTGAGAGTGCTGCGAATTCCTCCTCTGTCAAAGGGATGGTTTGCTCAATGTGCTTGGACGCATCACCTGCTGCAACGGAGGTCTTCTTGGTGATTTCATATGTTTTGCCGTTTTGTCTGAGCCGAAGGTGAGAATGCGCTGGCGTGTCTGGGATATAAATATCAACAATGCGAGTTGGCTTGGTTGCTTTGATTTCTTGCGGCAGCTCTTTTGCGAGGAATGTGCGCTCTCGTTCTAACTGTTGGCTCATTTGTTGCTCCTTCTGTACTCTATATTATAATTTCTACTTTGCAATACCAGTGTTTGTTTTGTCTATGTTATCTGATGGGGTTATCAAGCATTTATCGCGCCCAACGGATTTTACTCTTGAAGTGGGATTATATTTGGGAAACGAACACTTCTATAGAATTCTTGAGGAAGGATGCAAAAAAGCTCCATGCCGCAAATTATAAAAAAGTGCCGCAAGAAACGGCAACAAAACAAACCCATGATAGCTGGTGCGGATGAAAGGACTTGAACCTTCACGCCACGAGGGCACATGCTCCTAAGGCATGCGTGTCTACCAATTCCACCACATCCGCATAACAAGGTTATTATACCAAATGAGCTGGTGTATCTGCAACCTTAGCTGCGTCCATCAGCTCGGCGGAAAAAGGTGAGGTGTGCGTTTCCATAACTACGATTGTCCACCACAACAATGTCGTTTGCTAATTTTGGCCCCTCACCTATTCCTGTATGTGATAATACCATAAATCCGCCTGGTTTGAGAAGAGCAAAAAGTCGGCTAACTGTTGTAAACTGGAGATCGTGGTAGGGCGGGTCGGCAAAGATGATATCGAAGGCTTCGCCATAGTACGTATCAAGCCATGGGCTGATGCCAGCTTTGACTGCAGTAGCGGATGGATCAGCACCGAGCGCTGCGATATTTTTGCAGAGGATGGCAAAGGCGAGGCGATCACGCTCGACAAACAACGCCTGGCGCGCTCCACGGCTCAACGCCTCCAGACCAACGGCACCAGTGCCCGCAAAGACATCGAGGACGCGGGCATCCTGCACTGCATCACCAAGCGAATTAAACAGCGCGTTGCGTACTCGCTCGCCCATTGGGTGGGTACGGCGGTTATCTGGTGCGTCGAGCCAGCGCCCGCCATAGCGCCCAGCGATCACTCGAACTTTCATGATGGATAAGCCTCGCACAGCGCACTGTACCACGCGAAGGCAACGGTGCGGACGATCTCTGGGATGAGCTCGTTGCGCGTCTGCAGAGCTAAGCCGGTCGTCCAGCCATTACGCCAGAACGTGTGGTACATATCAAGTGCATACACCCGCTGCACTGCTCGCAAAAAGACTGCCTCGAGGCCAAGCTGCTGCGCCTCGGCTACCCACTCAGGCGACGGGCAGGTGTCGGCAAAACGGGCGGTACGCATCGAGGCGGCCACACCAAGCTCAAAGAGAATATGTGTCGCAAAGACACCCTTTGCCCCCCAGTATTCCCAGTTTTTGTTGATGGTATCGAGCCCCGTCGTCCCATGGATGAAATTCTTATCTAAAACAGTCAGGCGCTCCTCTTTGGGGCGACCCCAGAGTTCCTCGATTTTATCACTCAGTGGATAGTGATGAGCTGGCGTGAGGCCATCGACGATAGCGTGCGACATCCACGCTGCCTCAAAGGCGGCACGCACCGTGTTGTTTTGGCGTAGCGCTTGGACAAGATTGTAATGATGATCGAGAATCATAACGACGAGGTCGCGGTCGTCTGGCTTGGTGGGGTCGATGTAGTGCCAGGGTTCATCGACGCTAGGGCTTTTGCGTTTGATACCGTCGGGACCATTATTGCCCTCGAAATGGAGAATGTCGCGCGAGCTCGGGAAGTGGAGAATGGCGACATGGTGGCTGCACATCTGGCCAAGGTCGCGCCGTGCGAGCTGGTCGATTCGCTGATGAACACCAACCAAGTGCCCTGACTGGTCTCGAAAGGTTGTTCCACTGTACATATCTCATATAGTATAGCAGATTTTGGCGTGGCTGGATTATCACTACGGGTGTGTTTTGTTGATATTTCCGATCCTTGCAGGCTAAATGGGTAAGGATAGAGAAAATGAAATAAGCAGCATTATGAATAGGTACGATTATCCTAGCTTAATTAAGTGTCGTGAGTCGTTGATTGCGTTGCACGGCTGCCTGGAGCTCCGGGTAGTGTTCGAGTGAATCACCACTCGCGATAAAGGCTTGCGCTGCTTTTTGGGCTCGGGCGATTGCCTTGCTGTCGGCTAGGCTCGCAATGCGCAGATTGAGTGCGCCATGCTGAGCTTTGCCGTAAATTTCGCCCGGGCCGCGGAGCTGCATGTCGACTTCTGCTAAGTGAAAGCCGTCGCTAGAAGCCTCCACCTCGCGCAGACGCTGGCTCGGCCTACTATGGTTATTAAGCAAAAGATAGCAATAGCTCTGGCGCGTGCCACGTCCCACTCGGCCACGCAGCTGGTGGAGCTGGGCAAGGCCAAATCGCTCGGCATCCTCGATCATCATTACTGTCGCATTTGGCACATCAACACCAACTTCTACCACTGTGGTGCTCACGAGAATATCATATACATGCTGATGAAATTCTTGCATCACCCGTTCTTTGTCAGCAGGCTTCATCTTGCCGTGAAGCAAGCCAATTCGCCATCGGCCTAAGGTGCTACTCTTGAGGTGGCGTACAGTTGTCTCAACACTGCGTGCGTCATTGTCGGGATTGTCGTCGATGAGGCTGCAGACAACATAGGCTTGGCTGCCAGCCTCGAGTTCCTCCGTGACGCGTTGGTATAGGGCTGGGCGCGAGGCGGGAGAAATAATCTTGGTGATGATCGGCTGGCGACCGGCAGGGCGCTGGCTAATGATGCTAATATCGAGCTCGCCATAGACGGTCAGGGCAAGGCTGCGAGGAATTGGTGTCGCTGTCATAGCAAGGAGGTGTGGCATATGGCCGGATTTATCAAGCAGCTTCTGGCGCTGCGCTACCCCAAAGCGGTGCTGCTCATCGATGACAACAAAGCCAAGCCGCGCAAAGTTCACCGAGTCTTGGATGAGTGCGTGCGTCCCTACCACCACATCTACCTCGCCGTCTGCGATTCGCTGGGCGAGCTCAGTGCGTGCAGTACCTGTCACGCTGCCAGTTAGCAGCCCAACTTTGACGCCGAAGGGTGCAAGTAATGCATCGAGCGTGACAGCGTGCTGACGGGCAAGAATCTCCGTTGGTGCCATCAGGGCGGTTTGGTAGCCAGCACTGGCAGCCTGGCGAGCGGCCAGGCCAGCGACTACTGTTTTGCCACTGCCTACGTCACCTTGGAGGAGGCGATTCATTGGTGTACTACGCTGAAAGTCTTGCAGGATATCCCAGGCCGCTCGGCGCTGATCATCCGTGAGAGCAAAGGGCAGGGCGCTCACAAATGACTTTACGATAGCTTGCTCAAACGGTATGGCATAGCCTTGGAGCTGAGCATGCGCCTGGCGATTGAGCTGGCTAGCAAGCAGTAAGCTAAAGAGTTCCTCAAAGGCAAGGCGCTGACGTGCCCGTGTGATATCCTCTGATGTGGTGGGGAAATGCATTGCAAGCAGCGCCTCACTCCGGCTTATTAAGCCTTCGCGTGCGATAATCTGCGGGGGGAGTGTCTCGGGTAGCATTGTTATCAGTGGTCGTAGCTCAGTGAGCAGTTTGCGCACCAGTTGGCTTTTGAGGCCGTGTACTGCGTGGTAGATGGGCAGCAGGTTGGTGTCATGATGGACAAGCTCTTTGACACGCTCGGCACTTGGATTGGTGAGTTGGTAGCGGCCATTCTTATACTCAAATTGTCCCCGAAAGTAACATTCATCCCCACTCGCAAGCTGCTGCACTCGATATGGCTGGTTAAACCACACGGCGTTGAGCTTGCCCGAGCTATCTGCCAGTACTGCTGTAGTAATGCGGAGACCACGCCGCACCGTGCGCGTGCTGATTGATTCGCAACGCGCCGTAATCGTCACATTGCCTGGTGTCAATGTTGCGATTGAGCTCGCCGCAGTAAAATCATCGTGCTTGCGCGGCAAAAACATGATGAGGTCATTGACAGTCAAGAGCCCAGCCTGAGCCAGTTGCTCAGCTGTTTTTGGCCCAACACCTTTGATTTGAGAGAGCTGTGTCGATACGTTCACATTTTTATTGTACCGCACCTGGTGTAAATGCGCTGCCCTGTGCTATAGTATAAGCAGTAAGCTAACGGGGGAAGTGTGAGTAAAATTGCAAATTATTTACGCAGTCATATTGCCGGGTCTGTTTCGACTCGGGCCGATTGGCGTGCGTCAGTCAGTGCAGATGCCGGTATTCTAGCGGCAACGCCAGAACTCGTGGTAGTGCCGCGCGTTGTGAGTGATATTCGCAAGATCACCCGTTTTGCCTGGCAAATGGCCGAGAAAGGCCACAGGATACCAGTTGTCACACGCGGCGCTGGCTGTGGTGCGCTGGGTGGCGCCGTGGGGCAGGGGATACTGCTCGATACGGCAGCTCTCGACACGATCTTTGAATATGATGGTAAATCGCAGCGGGTTCGCGTCCAGCCAGGTGTACCAGCACACAGTGTAGCAGCGGCGCTGAGTATGCATGGTGCTGGTGTTGGACCGCTGACTGGCCAGCGGGGTACAGTTGGCGGAGTCATTGCAGCTGGTGCACACGGAACACTGCTAAGCCGAGCGACCGATCCAGCCGAAGCGATTGACCAGATCGAGGTTGTGCTTGCCAATGGCGATGTCATGCAGACAGAGCGTCTCTCGCGGCGTGAGCTCAGCCAGCGCAAAGGCTTGCCTGGGTTTGAAGGTGATATCTATCGTGGTATCGATGCGATTATTACTGACAATGCAGCGCTGATCGAACAGATTAACCCCAATGACACGTCTGGTTATAGTGGTATTGCGCGGGTTAAGCAACCGGACGGGACGTTTGACCTTGGGCCGCTCTTTGTGGGGAGCGAGGGAACGCTAGGGATCATTGACGAGCTTATTCTCAAGACAGAATTCTTTAGCTTTCGCAAGACAATGGCAGCTCTGGTATTTCGGAGTAGTAGCGAGGCTCAGTCAGCGATTGATGATATTGACGCACTCCAACCAGCGCAGCTTAGCTATCTCGACGCAGCGATTTTTGAGCAGCTCCGCCGCGATGGCAAGAAGTATGCTTTTTATGAGGCAGCTGCCCAGCAGTTTACGCCGCAGGCAGTTTTGCTCGTGTCACTCGATGACTTTAACACTCGGACACGTGCTCGCAAACAGGCCAAGCTTGAGCAGCTGCAATCTGCGGGCGAGACGATCGTCACCATTGCTGAAGATGACGATGATGAAGATGTAGCGGCGGGGTTTGCTGCGCTTGATCAGTACCGCTGGCCCGATGCCGCGCATGTTGGGGCACCGCGCTTGTTTGAGGGGTTTTATGTGCCACCACAGCGCTTCGAAGAATTTGCTCGGGCGCTCATGCCGCTTGCTCGGGCGTTGCAGTTGCCGCTACCTCTCGCTGGCTACCCTAGCTTGAATCTCTACGGCGTCTATCCGCGTCTCTCGCTCCGCAAAGTGAGTGATAAGCAGAAGATCTTTAAGCTCTACGACGAGCTTACTAAGCTGCTTGCGCTATACGACGGCTATTTGGTGATGAGTGGTGGTGAGGGCCGGCTCAAAACTCGTTTTGTGCGCGCCACGCAAAACCCAGATCTTACAGCTCTCTACCAGCAGATCAAGCAGCTCTTCGACCCTCACGGCATTCTTAATCCTGGGACAAAAACCACCCTACAAGCTCGCACTATTACTGCAATGTTGCGCAATGAATATACGGTGGATTGGCAATAAAACTTTGTGGGAGAAATACACTTACTATCTGTAGCAATTGATTTCTTTGTCATGCCTCAATAAAATGGAGAAAGAAAGAGGCTAATGAATATGAGTGTCGATCAACGAATAATATCCCGTAACCCTGCCACCAACGAACCAATCTGGTCTGGAAGTCTTGCAGATGACGCTGCGATTGTGCAGGCTGTTTCTGTCGCAACACAGTTTGGGCTTGCTGCTGGCATTGTCACTCGCGAGCGTGCACAATACGAAGCATTCTACCAGCAAACAAAAGCAGGCATCATTAACTGGAATCAGCCACTGACTGGCGCAACGACTGCGGCTCCATTTGGCGGAGCGAAGGCCAGTGGCAATTACCGATCGGCTGGATTCCTGTCGGTTGACTACTGCTCATACCCATGCGCGTCGATCGAGGATGCGTCACCAGCAGTCCCAACGACGTTGCCGGCTGGGGTGGTGTATTAAATAACTAAAGTGAGTTGACATAGATAGTAAATGGTGTATGATAGTGCCATGAAACAATCCTACTCTGTAGCGCAATTGCGAAGTGTCCTGCTCTATCTGTCAATTGGCTTGCTAACATTGTGCGCACTTCTCGGGATTCTTGCAGTATTATCACAAGAAGTTGATTGGCGAATCCTATTCACGACGTTTTGTGCCGCAATCGCATCATTAATTGCTATGAGCAACATATCGCGACTTACGGATAACCGAATAGTTATAAAAATTCTATCCATTATGTCGATCATCCTCAATGCTCAGTGGTTTACTGGTATGTTTGTTATCCAGTGGAATCTCTATCGGTTTCTTAGTTTTTGTCGTCCCTCTGTCAGTACGGGGAGTCGATATAATAGACATTATAGCGACTATAGCAACTATGACTACGAAGGTCATGTTCAGACACAAATATGCAGCGACTTTCTCTCGATTACGACGAAGCTTACGCTCACAGCATTAATTATTGCACTGCTCATTACACTTAGCGTAAAGACCTTGTCATACGCCAACAAAAACTCTTTCATCATAGGAATGAAAATGATGACGGTTACTTGCGCCAGTCTTTTAAGCATGGCATGCTTGAGTATGGTATGGTTTAATGTGCGAGATACGTCAAGTACGCTACGTTTTTTGGTAGTTTTTGGTATACTCACTGTATTTGGTTTAATAGTAACGCCTATTTTGGTACATCTAGAGAAGGTACAGCGCTACCTCCAACCTACACAACCAAATACACTAGTACAAAATGAGCAGCAACTTCGGCACGAGATTGAACGCCAGGTGCGGGCACAAATTGCTGCTGAGCAGCAAGCAGCAAAAGCGGAGGAACAAGCTCAAGTACCTCCCACAGCTTCGAATGAAGATGGTGCAATGCATGATGTGCAGCCTGATTGATGAATTAACAATGAGTGATTATACTCCCGATAATGATGGGTGGTGCTGAATGCAAGAGGTGATGGGTGTTGCAGATCGACAGATAATCAATAATTTGAGCGACAGGGTTACCTGTGTATGCCATCAGAGTTCAATGAATGATTAGAGTATTTCCGATTTAGTGATACTCAAAAATACGACACAGCAGTTAGCCATTTAATGTAATAGAAAAGAGGAGGTGTACATATGTCTCGCAGGCGAGGAGCTATTATCACAATAGGCGATGAGGTGCTTAACGGAAGTACGCTCGATACTAATTCTCACTGGCTTTGCACACAAATTGCTGGTCGCGGTGCGCTGGTTACGACGGTAGTTACGGTACACGATGACCCAGTTGCAATAAAAGACGCGTTGGCATATTGCATGCGTACGGAGCCAGACTTGATTTTTACCATTGGAGGTCTTGGCCCGACGATTGATGACCGAACTGTTGAGTCAGTTGCTTGCGCCCTCGAGTTGCCGCTCGAGATTAATCAAACTGCAATTGAATATGTCCAGAAACGATATTCTGACTTGGAGTCACAAGGAATAGTTGATCGGGATGTGTCTATACCAGCAAGGAATGCTCGCAAAAAGATGGCTTTGCTGCCCACCGGGGCAGTACCAATCTATAATCCGGTTGGTGCTGCACCAGCGGTCGTTATTGATGTAGATGATACGATGTCTGTTCTGTGTCTTCCGGGTGTTCCTGCAGAGGTTCGCGCGATAGTCAGTAGACATGCATCCGGTATTTTGGAACGCCGCCTCGGTAGCGGATTTTTAAGAACGATGACGATCATGACGAGTACAAATGATGAGTCGGTCCTTGCAGAGGCATCTGCTGTGCTGACCCGTGAATTCGTGGACGTGTACGTAAAGACTCGTCCGATTCGTCAAGAAGGAGGAAAGATTGGTGTGACACTAACAGCGTCTGGAAACAACCAAGCAAAAATTGGCGTTATGTTAGATATAGCGTTTCAGAGACTGACAGTTCTTCTTGAGGGGTACGGTGTCAGTATTGTTAGGTGTCATGTTGATAATGCAGATTGACGGCAACAATTCCCTATGATCAGACCATGCAAACAATTCGCCATAAATACCTGACTGTCATTCTCCTATCCCTTGCGTTAGCGATACTATCGCTTGTTAGCAATATCTACTTTCCCCAAGAAATGGAAGGGCAGTGGCAGTTATACTCTTGTATCCGCAAGATATTTAGTAAGTTATTTAATGCAGGTGTCGTCTGGGCGGCGTTGCCATTCTTGGCAGGGTGGAGGGCTCAAAGCTTGGTAAAAGCGGCGATCAGTGGCGCTGCCATTGCAGAGCTTACACTGCTACTCCATTACGGTATCGGCTATCTTATTGGGGTATATGGCCCCACGATATTTATGGCGAATTCATTTTGGTTTATTGCTGCTCTTGTGTTATGTGCACCACTGGGGGTATGCGGCTGGATTGCAGCTTTGCCAAAGAAGCCATCGCGTATATTTTGGTTTACCCTGCCGATAGGGGCAATTCTCGAGCCTATTGTGACTCGAAAACTAATACCATACTCGATAGTGCGGCCATGGCCTGAAGTATATTCAGATTACATTAGCGGTGCAGTGCTGTTGCTTGTTGGTATCGTTGGTATAATTCTTGTGAGATCGAAGCAGGAAAGTAATGATCAAAGATAAAGGCTAGAGTACTTATGGCTGTTTTATGTTTCCTGATGGGGGATATATACAGCCTGGTGATGGCACGGTTGGGTCAACAAAAACAGAGTAAGCACTTACAACCCTCTTTTTAGGTTGAATGGCTTTCCTAAATTCCCCATAAAATGACGAGAGTTTAAAGACCGCCAGCAGCACAGCGGCGCATCTCGTTCATCCGTAGGAATCACGCATATAAAGCTCGTAGAAGTATCCGATAAGTGTGGCGGAGAAAGCGGATGTTGCAAGCGCATTCCAGGGTATTTTATGTAACCATCGCAAAACAATGGAAGAATCATTTTGCGGAATAGTAGAAAACCACGCATCTAGGACAAATAACAATACAGTGAATAGTAAGAGAAGTAAAAATACATACTTTAGCTCTAGCTTATGTACTTTGCGCCGGAGGGTGTCTGTAGTCTCATTCACGGTACTGTTCCCAAACTTTCAGCCACGAACTCGTCAGCTTACCCTGTAGCGCAGCACATCAGTACGATAGTATAATTCCACATCCGACCAAATAACCACGCTACCGTCCTTGCGCAAACTCAAGAGACTGTAGTCATCAGCCAATTCCGTTAAGCCCTTCATCACATCATCGTAAGAACAGCGTGTAAGCGCAGCCAGCTCGCGCACCGACATGCCAGGCCTCACGAATTTTGCGATATAAAAGGCAAGTGGGCTAACAACTGAGTAGCGAGGAAAACTGTTAAGCAAGAAGTCAAGTCTGTCTTGCATGTCCTGAGATGGAGGAACACCGTCAACTGATAACTGCTTTATATTCTGACTAAGAATCGCTTTTTCCGCATTCTTCACTCCCTGTCTACCTAACCTCACAAGTTCGAATAAACCTTCATCACCAACCTTCCGATAGATAAGCGAGGCGGCCCTCGTGAAATCCAGATATTGATCCCAGAGTGGATGAGATTCACCTCCCAGTCTATTGTAAATGAACAGATTCTGCGTCATATCTGCTCCAAGAATCTGCGTAGCTATACAGTAAGCTCCTAGAACTTCGGCAATGCCTTCTTCAAGACCGTGCGCAATCAGGTCTGGGCTTAAAGTTCCGAGCGCGATATGAACAATTTCATGGCACGCTAGGTATTCGGAGTAGAATGGACGAAGATACCGTTCGAGGAAGTAAACTCCTTGAGGAATATCATACGCATCATAGTCACCGCTGTCGGCCACCATAACGGCATACTCGCGATCTTCGTACGGCGATGGGAATATATCGACGATATGAACTGCAGTGTGTTTGCCAATCGATATATTGTGCTTCGCGAGTATAGTTTTTGCCTCTTCGAAAGTTTGAGCTAAACATGCTCTAATATCCTTTCGTCGATCGATTTCAGCAGCAATGGAGCTATCGAGGATGCAGTGCTTCACGCGCTGTAGCTCCTCATCAATCAGTAGCTCTAAAACCGTGCTCTCAGAGATATTGTCGCGCCTGATAATCTGGACATGAGCCTGATCGATTGCTACAGCAACGTCATGCGCAGAATATGGTAATTCTCGAGCATCAAATGGCAGCAACTGCATAAATGGACGAAGGTCGCTAAAACGCCCTCTGATGTGATAGAGAGCCGCGAGAATATAGTCGTAACCATTCATATTTTTTCTTTCCTATCATAGTTTAGTTTATGTGCGGTGGCCTGGCAAGGGCCCTTGCTTATTTTAAGACTAAAAGGCCCCTGCCAGGTTAGGTGGGGTTAGCTAGCCGCCACCACCGCCACCACCGCCGAAGTCCGCCAGCACCTCACCCAGGCCCTTGACCTCCTCGAGGACTGCCACCGCCTCTACCAGGCTGCCCCACCGCACCTGCGCAAGCTGCTCAACCAAGTCTTCTTCGACCGGGTCTTGGTCAACCCGCTAGTCGATGAAGACGGTCGGGTCATCTTGCCTAGCACAGGCGATGGCGCGACCGACGGTGGCAAGCAGCCGGGCAAGGACGTGGGCGCACACGATGAACAGCACAGCGACAGCGCTGGAGAAGAAGGACTCGGCGATGCCAGCGGGGGAGGGGCTGCTGATGCTGACGCGCCAATCCTGATGCCGCGCCCCGTCCACCTCGCCGATACGGGCTCCGGTGCTCGCCTCAGCGCTCTGCTCGTCCCACCCTTCGACCAGCTGGCCAGCCCCAGCCTGCACGCCGCCGCCCATGCGCACTACCTGCAGCACCTGGGTCAGCCTGGCGCCTCAGCCACACTGCCTGCCGCTGACGCCGCGCCCATGAGCCCCACAACACGAACAACGCCCACCCTGGTGGGTGAGCGCTGTTCAACATCTGGAACCGCATCCCAGCCTGTTTCGACTGGGGTGGGTTCGGGTAAGAGCTTGTTGGTACACCTGGGCAGCATCAATTCGAACAACTGGCTACCCCTGCTCGCCTTCCGTGAGCGCCTCATCGCGGGCGAGGTAGCTCCGGAGTCGAGCATGTCTAGCGTAGCGTCTACCGAGCAGGACAGCGAGATCACGAAAGCCCGCGGCATCCGCAACACGGCCTGCCGTCCGATCAGCGCGGCGAAGAAGGAGCAGATTCTGAGCCTTGAGCCCACCGGCATGTCCGCCCGAGCGATCGCTCGGCAGGTCGGCACATCCACTTCCACGGTGAAGGCTGTCTGCCGCCAAGCCAAGCAACCACCCCGCCGCAAGCGACGCTTCACGGACGACGACCTCCGGCGTGCACAGCAGCTCCACGCCCAGGGCCGCACCTACATCGAGATCGGGCTGGAACTTGGCTTCGGCCGGGATACAGTGAGCAAGCATCTGGCGGCGGCACAGGCCTGACTGATGCCTGGGGGAGTGGAGAAAACAGAGTCAGTACGCCCTCGTTGCCGCCGCCGTCGGTTATGCTTGGCAGCCGCTATTGCGCTGTCAGTGGCAGTAATCTCCAGAGACAGAACTGGGATTCGGAAGGAATGCGCCACAGCGTCCATCTGTGATGATCGCCAGTCGATGTGAATCCTGAAAATCACTATTGGCATTACCGACGAAAAGCATATAATCATAACCAGACGCAGTTGATCGCCGTGTCACCCGAAATCTCCGGCATGTAGTTTTCAGGCTACCCCGCGGGAGATTTTTATTTTAGGGTGATTTAGCGCGGTTTCCTATCAAAGACTGACATGAAGTCCTTGCGGCTGGTGCGCTTGTCTTGCTTGACCTGCATGCACAAGTAGCTGTCTCCCTTCATCACACCATAGAACCAATGGAGCAGCATCCGCAGATATTAGCCGCTTGCGATCGTATCTGGATCGATCTGAGACTTGACGTGCGGTTACCATTTCGTCGAGCGCACGATGACGTCATATTCCCGAAGATCGTGCGTTAGAACTTCGTCGTGCGATGATTCTGAGAGCCGTGAGCATCATCTTCAAATGTAGAACAGTGAACTATTTTGTGCTTGTCGTATGAGACGTGAGTCACGCACAAAAGGCGACGCCTATCGTTGTCATTTGCCATACAGTGGAAATATGTCAAGATCGGACGTTCCTCGCATAATCCGCAAGACAAACAAAATACTCAAAGACTACGGGTATCCAGAGATTAGTAGTGAATCAGAAAGAATGCTTGCAATCTCTGCGTCGATCAAGGCAAGTCAAGACCTCAGACTCAGAGGTGCCTTTGCTATTATAGGTGCATTCTCGTTGGTCGGCGTATGGATCGTTTCTGGTGGCATCCTCAACCTGCAATATATTGCTGTAATACTAGCGCTAACTTCAATCTCGACCGTATACTCATACTTCACAATCATAGATTTGGGATCACGAGATGCGACGTCAGCAATCTTGAATCACCGTGCCAGCAATCTAGAGTGATGCAACTCGTTTGGAATACAGCGTGCTATTTGATGTCAAGGGAGGAGGGGAAGTATCGAGTAGTAGTGGTAGCGGAGGGTAGTGAAGGGCGCCAGTGACGCGTGGATGAAACTCTCAAAGCGGGAGTGTGTTACAAGATGGTGGGGTCAGCAGGCCAGGATTCCTCATGTAGTGCGCTTGAACAACATATCGAGCAGTTAATATGTTCTGTCGGCGGCGTTGTGCCGCTTAGCCACGACATCCGTGACCTTGTGTCGTCCGGTCAGCTGAGCGGTGGCTTTGCGTTGAGCACACGATGACCAGCTTGTTTTGCATCGACACGGATGCGAGCCAGTATGAACTGATGATGTAGGCATGCCACCTGTGGAACGTGCAGGGAATCCCAACACGTTCCACAGGTGCACGACCGACAGCCTTCAGGTAAGCACACGGTAGTTGATGTGAGTGGCTGATTCTTTACGGGGTGTTAGTCTGCGTGCCCTGCAGTGCCTTTAGTACTGCGATGAGACTTTCGGTTGACCCTGCCAACTCTTCGTCCGTGTATGGATCGTTGAGTCTGTTCTCTGGATGATGGCTAGAACTTCTGATGTAGTACGGAATTGTTGCTGATTCAGATCTCAGCCCGTTCTTTCCCTCCCTAATCCATGTTTTCTTGTAATCAAATCCGTATTTTTCGTTCAAAGCCTTATTGAGCCCATACTCGCTGCCTGGGTCGATGAGGCAGTGTATCTCACCCCACAACTCATCATGGAATTCAGGTGAAGGAATTCCAAACGCAAAGTAGGTGATCTCGCCCAGAGAAGGTGCTTGGCTGGTAAGCAGCCCAAGCTCTTCTGAATACCGAATCGAAGGCACACTATCTTCGCGCGAAAAGATGAGCAGTCTGTGCTGCGCAGGGCGGTACGAACGCAACATGTACGGCGAGTGCGTAATGAGGAAGAGCTGCTCGTCTTCCGAGATTTTTGCCAGTGCTTCTCCGAGCTGAATCTGCGCACGAGGGTGGAGCCAGGTTTCGGGCTCGTCCAGGAGGAGTGTAAGGGGTGCATGCTCTTTCGTTTTGTGCTGCATATTCGAGTACACCTGAATCAGCGCTAACGTGACAGCACGCTGCATCCCTGTACCTTTATCACACAGCGGAGTTTCGTAGTTGCCGTCCGTGACGAGTAGCTGGCCGCCCTTGATGAAAGTTGCCGCTTCAGGCAGGGTAAAGTCGAGCCGGACTTCGGCCTTCCCATATTGTTTCTGTACAAGTTCTTGAATCTGGTTAGACATGTCAGCAGTTAGCGACGAGAGTGAATCCTCGCCATTGGAGAATGCCTCTGTGTGGGCCTTCTGAAACGCTGCCCACCTTTCGGTCTCTTGGAATTTTTGTGAGACCGCCGCAATGAGTTTCCCGAGTGGTTTTGTTGCGCCAAAATCAACGACTTCGGAGGTGGTGGTATCGGCGAGCACCGGCACGAGATCGACTAGCGACTTGAAGAGAGCGTCAATGCCACTCGGATTCTCGAACTGTTGTGTGTTGGGATTCCAGAAGGGCGCTTTCTTTCCGTCAAGTTTCACCTTCTTGCCGTTCTGCTCAATTTCCTCTTCTTTTGGTGAGCGTCGCACCCTGAAATAGGGTTCGTCGCCATCGGTGAGCAGGTAGTCCTTATACTTGCTATACTTTTTGTCGGCGACAATCTGAACCAAATCGCTGCCAGCGATGACTCCCTCCACTGAGAAGTCCTCGCTGGCAGCTTTGTTTTGCAATGCTGATGTATCGCGAGCTCCTTCAGCTAGATAACGTAGAGCGTCAATGATAGTAGACTTTCCGCAGTTATTATCACCAACGATATAGTTGATCCCTTTGGAAAAGGTGATCTGTTGCTCGCCCTCGAAAGACTTGAAGTTGGTGATGGTTAGGGATTTGAAATACATGATGGTTTCCTCATGGTGTGTCTGTCGCAGCCATTGCGACATCGTGCCCAATCGGGGCGCTTTCACGATAGCTTGTCGTGAGGATAGTGAGTGGGGCTGTACCGTTGCGGTTTGGTAACAGCGGCTAGACGTGCGGGCCTTCAAGCTGTTTATCGGTCTGGGTGTATCGTCTCTGGCAGTAGACTGCCTGGTCGGAGTGGAAGCGCACTCGAGCTGTGTGTTCGTTAATTTCAGTCAACTCATTGGGGCGCAGAATCGCTCTGTGAAAACGATGATGTTGCTATGCTGCCTGCAACTTACTCTCAACAATCGTCACCCGGCCCGCAAGCTGTTCATGCTGGGTGGTGAGTAGCTTGAGTGCACCTTGAGCCTGGAGAGCGTCTTCATGCTGAGCTTCGATGTCTTTGCTGAGCGCGTCGATTCGCTTCGTCAATTCCTGATGGTTGCGATCGATCTTCTCGTCTAGTTCTGTGAAGCGCGTGTCAATCTCATTGAACTGCTCGCCAATGGCATCAAAGCGTGCTTCCATGCTTGTACGCATTTCCTTCATCTCATGTTCAAGCGTGTCGAGTCGACTCTCTACGCCGTTCATGCGACCTTCTAAACTGTTCATACGACCTTCTAAACTGTCCAAACGGCCATCTATCTTATCGAGTCGTTCATCAACTTTGTCGAGGCGACCATTGATCCGCTCCTCGACAGCATTGAGGTTAGTGGTTAGTAGTTCTTGTATGCGTTGAAAGTCTTTTTCGGTCATACTTCTATTTAAGCATGTTGGTGTGCGGGTGTAAACCACGATATCGTGACAGGTAGAATGTGGTCGGCCTGGCGCCGGCATATCTTCGATTTAGCTAGTATACCTTTAGGTGCTCGAGAAAAGGATGAATGGCGGAACGGCGGACATCTCCGATGCAATTAAGTGCCACAACGTCTACGATGATGGCGCACGCAAATGCACTGCTTCCGCTGTGGTGAATGAATTTTGCTAACGCAAACGATGTTATCGTCACCGCGAGAGCGGCAAGGCTGGCTGGAATGAAAGTCTTATACGTCTGCTTATTGAGTGGAAGTAAGAAACCAATACGTGCAGGCAACACTGGCTGGCCCCGGTAGTAGACACGTGCGCAGCGCCGGCGCTCGAGATAAAAGAGGATGGTGCGCCGATACTCCAAAATCTGGAGCCCGAACATAATGAGCAGAAACGGCACCAAGGGTTGCTCTCGCAGGACGGGAACCACCACGGTGACCGTTGCAGCAACGATCGCTTCAACATACTTCCAGGCCGGAATCATCGTCGCTGCCACCACCTCAGACTGCGCCCAGCGCTGCATGTCCTCCAAGTGTTGCTTGCGCTCGTCGGTGGCTGAGGAAACCTGCTCCTGTGCCCAGGTGGCGGTTCGCATCATGCGGTGGCGGTAGGACAGCTGTGTGGCGGCCACGGCGGCAGCGATCAGGCCAGTCAGCGCAGTGACAACGCCGACGGCAGCGTCGACGCTGAAAGACGCAATGCTCATGATCGTAGGGCGCACCGCGCCAGATCGTTACTGGTGGGATGACCCTGGGGGAGGGGTGCACGTTGGCTCATAGCGGCATGGTAGCCAGCGACGTTGCTGACGTGGGTTCTCTCCCTACACCTCCAACCCACTCACCAACCCACCGGCGTCGGTGTCGAGGGCGTGGGCGATGCGGAGGATGTTGTGGAGGCTGAGGTTGCGTTGGCCGCGTTCGACCTGGCCGATGTACGACCAGTGCAGGGTGGTGCGCTCGGCCAGCTTCTCCTGCGACAGGCCCAGCTGCTCGCGGCGGGCGCGCACACGCCGACCGAACTCACCGGTGGCTGGTGAGAGCGGCGGCTTGCGGTCGGTGGGCACGGCTCCATCTCAACCGGCCGAAGACTCCCAATCCAGAGACTATGTATCTCAAGACGATGTATCCTGCTGCTGTCCGTAGCGGTCGAGCAGGTGAGGAGGTGGTCATCATGGGTGGCGGCGAGTGACCAGAACTAGCCCGCTCGTCGAGCGGTTGCTGCCTCAGGCTGAGTGGTCTGGGGCAGCTCGTCTTGCAGCACCCAAGTGAAGGCGAAACCGGAGTGCGGCATCAGCCAACCGCTTGCCTCGACAGTGACGGCCTTGCCTGGCACAGCGTCTGGCATACGGGTGACGCGAGCCGCTTGAGCGGTGGCCACGGTGTCGCTGACGCGCAGGTCGGCGATGGTCGTATCGCTGTAGTCGAGGTGTACCGACAGGTCTCGGGTGTGGGTTGGGCGACCTCGAAGAAGAGCCGGTGGCCCCATCGCGGCACCACTGTGCGGATTACTTGGCGGATACGGACTGGCCGCCCTTGTACGGCGTCCTCATCCAGGCTGACGCTGTACGTCTGGCCTGTCTTGCGGGTGCTGCGACGAATCGTCTGTGAGCGTCCGTCCACCGTCAGCTCGAGGAGCTCGTAAGAGGATCGGCTCGCTGCGTCAACGCCTGGACGGTTCTGGAGAAGCCATGCTGCCGTGGCCGGCGTATCGGCGAGTAGCTCGTTGTACTCATCTTGGTCAGACACACAAGCGAAGCGCCGGGTAGTACTGCTAGGTACGGTGGTGTACTCCCACTCCACCGTGACGTCGAGCAGAGGAGTACCTGCGGTACTCCTCTCTACTGCAGTAGAGAGCCGAACGCGCACCGCCACGTCGTACCACTGTTCAGCGGCGCGGATGGCTTGGTCGCGGATGTCGCGGTAGATCTCGCGAGCGAACTGCTCGTCGCCCAGGCGCAGCGCCATCACGTTGGCAGCGATGTCGTCCAGCAGCTCCGGCGTGGCCACACGCTTCAAGTCTTCAGGGTGGATGGCGAAGCCCTCCACCACCGCATCACGCATCGCCGGAGCCTCCTCACGGATGATCCGGCGGAAGCGGGCAAGCGTGTGCGCCTCCTGGTCGCGCCGGAAGGTGTACTCGAAGAACGTCGACAGCAGCCCCGCACCAAACAGCGTCCCACCCAGCTCACCCAGCGGTAGCGCATGCAGCCACTGCCACTCTCCCAACTGCAGCGGAGCCAGCCAGGCATTGAGCATCATGAGGAGGATGCCGGCTAACGTCAGAGAGACTGCCAACAAGGCGGCCTTGAGCCGACGGAGGCGGTGGTAGGGAGAGGGCTCGACATCGGACATTACATTATTAATTTTAGCACTTTTATAGTACACTTTGAAAGGTCGGCGTCTCAGAGCCGCAGAATGTTGCAGTTTTGTCACGGCACAACAGAGATGGATTGACGGGGCGTTATCTTGTGAGCGTGCTACTTCACGCGTGGGCAATGACAGCCAATGGAGATATTTACACAAGGGCAAGCGTCACCTAAACTGCAAGGCATTCGTTAAGCCGGTAAATACATTAGTAAAGCAAAAAGGAACATTATGCGTCTCACGCGAGTCAAAGTCGAAAACCACAGCCGTCTCCAGGATCTAGAGCTGGAGGTTCGCCAGCATATGGTGCTCATCGGCCCAAACGACGTTGGCAAGTCATCGCTGCTACGCTGCCTTGACCTCTTGCTAGGTGCTAGCACCGGGCAGCTGTACAACCAAATCACACCTGAGGATCTTCGCGAGCCAGGTCATCCCTTTGCTGTCGAAGCCGATCTTTGTAACTTCTCGGACACCGAACAAGCGTTATTTCCCGATGAGATCACGGTTGACCCAAACGGTGAGAAAGAGCAGACACTCACGATCCGTCTTGAAGCCAGCTTTGACGACAATGAGACGCTTTCGATAACGCGCACTGCACCGAACAAGAACACCGGACGACAGATCTCACGTAACCAACTCCAGGCGATCGGATGGACACTGCTCAACGCCAACGATCGTGCCCGAAATATGAGTGATGATCGCCATTCTCTATTTGATGATGTGTTGGCTGGCGTGGAACTTGGCGATGAGCAAGCTGACTTTGATGGCTTGATCGATGCAATTCGTGGCCAGCTCCAGAACTCAAATGTGCTTACTAAACTTCGGGAGAGGATGTCTGATCAGCTCAGTACGGCCTTGCCAGAGAGAGTTGCACAAAACGATCTGACTTTTGTGCCTGGGGCCGCTGCGGACGATAATGTGCTGGACGGTGTGCGACTTCATGTTAACGACAAGTCGATCAGCGAGCAATCCGACGGTAAGCGTGCCATCTATGCGATTGCTTTGTACGACCTGATTTCGAATGGCGCGAATGTCGTCGCCATCGACGAACCCGAGATTCATCTCCATCCTAGCAGTCAGCGTAGTTTAGCGCGGCTGTTGAAGAATGGGAGAAATCAAAAGATCATCGCGACGCACTCGCCGGATATTGTGAGTGCGTTTGATCCTGAGTGCATTGTCTCTGTCAAGGCCCATGGCAAGGTTGTTCAGCCGGCGCAGGGGCTACTCAATAACGATCAGCGACTGATACTCACCTGGTGGGTCAAAGATAAACTGGAGCCGTTGACAGCGCGCCATATCATATTTGTAGAAGGCATATCGGATCGCATCGTTCTCGAGCGAGTCGCAGAACTTACTGGGCGTGAGCTAGATCGTCTTGGAGTGACGATCATGGAGGTAGGTGGTTGCAAGAATATGAAGCACGTGTGGAGTCTGTTTGGCGCAGACGGGTTCGATATTCCTACGTCGATACTCATAGATGAAGATGCAGTTCCTGATGTCCCCAAGTATCTCAACATTCAACAGGATGAATTCGAACAAAACTCCGTTTGGGTATCACTAAAAGATCTCGAAGACGAATATGTGCAGGCACTTGATCGAAACACCTTCGTTTCTGAGCTATTATCTTCAGGTATGTTTGAAACAAAGAAACAACAAGAGCTAAAAACTAAGTTCGAAAACAATGCCATTACCGACGAAGACATTGCCGAATTATGTCGATTTAAACCAAAGCGGCACCCAAATCATAAGGTAGCAGCTGCGTCAATTGTAAGCCAACTTCTTGATGAAAGTTCCGCATCAGAAATAAAAAGCATCATGGATCTGCTCAACAACATCGAGAGTGCCTGAAGTGCTAGACATAACGCCAAAACAGGCGCAAGTCCTAGATCACGAAGGGCTTTCGCTCCTCATCATCGCGCCCGCCGGATGCGGCAAGACCGAGACATTGGCGCTGCGCGTAAGGGGCTTGCTCGATCAACAAGCTGTCAAGGCGTCACAACGCATTCTGGTGGCCACGTTCACCAAACGTGCGCGCGATAATATGCACGACCGCTTGAGCCACTATCTCACACCACGCGAGATGCGTGAAGCGGTCACTGTGTGCAACTTCCATGGGCTTTTTGCCAGAATTATCCAAGCTCATAGCAACGTCATCGGCCTCGATCCGAAGAGGCTGACAATGCCAGAGCACGACTGGGTGGGTGAGCGTTGTCGCGCACTAAAACTTAAAGGGCTGACCAACAACGTTAAGAGCGACATTAGTTCAGCGAAGCGTCGAGCGCTGAATGATGAGCAGGTTCTGGCTGAACTTCAGGGTTCCGGCAACCAGTATGCATTCATGATTGAGGAGCAGCGCCAAGCCGAGAGTCGCTTGACCTACGATGATCTGCCGAGGCTTGCTGAGTTGATCCTTGCCAACGATGAGGTGGCGGCACTCTATCGGCAGCACTTTGGGGCAATCATCGTCGACGAGTTCCAAGACTTAACGCCGCAGCAGCTGCGGGTTGTGCAGCGCATTGGCTACAAGAAGACCACCTACGCAGGCGACCTAGCTCAAGGCATCTACGCCTTTGCCGGTGCTCAACCTGAGTATGTCAAAAAGAAACTCGAAATCGAATGCTCCGAAACCATCGAGTTTGCTGAGTCATTCCGCTCATCGCCTGCCGTATTAACTGCGGTGAATTCACTCAATAGTCTGACTGGTGGACAGACGCTGACGGCGGCCACCCCAGACTCTTGGCCAAGCGGTGGGCTGGCTGCCTACCGACAGTTCGATCGTACACAGGAAGAGGCAAAATACATTAAAAACCTCTGTTCCTGGATCCTATCTGAAGGACGCGCCCCGCAGCAACGAATCGGCATTTCTGCACGCCTTAAGCGGAGACGCCAACTTGTCGACGAAATGATCGCAGCTAGTGGTCTCCCATACTGTATTTGGGATGACGGCGTGCTCGATAAGTCTATAGCGCAGAAGATTCGTAGCATGCTGAGAGGGCTGTCGCTGTCAGAGTTCCACAGCGCAGATGATCCGCTGGCATTCCTTCGACAAGCCGTTGCTTTTGACAATGAGCAAGATCCCGATGAGCGAACCGCACTCTCGAGTGCGGTCGACTGGTGCTTGGATCTCTTACAGAAGGATCTAAATCCAGATACTATCCTGAGGCGCATCCAAATTGGTGACAATGATTCACTCATCACTCGCGCTGGAGTACATCTGCTTACTGGTCACGCTGGCAAGGGCCAACAGTTTGATTGGATGGTGGTCATTGGTCTTGAGGAAGACTACCTACCCAGCTACCAAGCGATACAGGCTGGCGATAATTCTGCCATGATGGGTGAGGAAGCTCGGACGCTTGCTGTTATGCTCTCTAGGGCACGGCATGGGGTGCTCGTGACTTCGAGCTCTGTTATATCTGGTGATTTCATTCCGAACAAACGACAGTCGCGGTTTCTGACCGACTTGCTTCCGGCGGTAATATGTGATCGTCAGCAGATCCATGACTGGCTTACAGAAGCCGATTGGAAGGCTATCGCAGAGAGGTGATTCAGGGGATGTGAGGCCAGTCAATAGAAGGTAAGCATGAAGTCGCCGGCTGGTAAGTAGATATGATGGAAGTGGTTTTGCTATAACGGCAACCGAAACAAAGCGTTTGAAATGCGATTTGGGTGACGAAGTGGAGACTTGCTGTACAGCGCTACTATAATCGAATCACCCCATACCAGACCTAGACGTCTGGCTTGAATATGCACAGGACGGGCAGGAGCAGTTAATGGATCGCGCTAGGAAGAAGCGGCTTCGTGATAAGATCTCGCAGAGCATCGACATTACGTCTACGAGGCTCAGCGATGACGAAGCCCAGGAGCTGAGTGATTTTGTCGATGACTACGACAGTTACGCGGGTACCAGCACGACTCGGGAACGCTCCTGGAAGGACTGGTCATCAGACGGGTACTACCGGCGGACAGAAACGACGACCGATACCTTTATGGAAGACGGCGTCGGCATCCGTCGTGAGACACATGTTCACGATGATGACGGGACGGAATGGACTGATATCGATGAAATCACGGATGGTCGTGGCATACTGAAATGGCTTCGTGATAATCGCTGACGTACGGAATTATCTTCGGTATGTATTAGTTGCGTGCTTAGAAGTCGTTTGATATCATCTCGGTATGACGCAGGATTCACGCAAACGAGAGCATATTCTCGACGCCACAAAGAGGCAACTTTATCTGCTTTCCGGAAATGAATGCGCCCTTCCGGGCTGCTCAGAGCGAATTTTTAGTGAAAGAGGGTATATTGGTGCAATCGCCCATATTTGCGGTGTGAAAAAAGATGCTGCGCGCGGGCAGCACGATTTAACTAACGACGAACTGCGAGATCCATCAAATCTTATGCTAGTCTGCCATAACTGCCATGGAATTATAGACAACAAGAATAACGAAAAGTATTATACGGTCTCGCGTCTACGTAAGATTAAGGCAAAGCATGAAGCCAAGTTTCTAAAGGCGTTTAAAGAGCTTGACCGTTTGATTGACCGGACTGATCGGGACGACGCCATACTTCCAACCAATTTCAGAAAGATTCAATCTTTTGAAAACGAACTAGACGACGATTTTGTCACTTCGCTAGCAATGTCCAGGGAGTTCTTCGAGCAAGTCGCCAATCAAGGGGAGGAGGTTCGGGACCTTATTTGGTTAATTCTAAAGCGCGGTAAATGCGAAGAGTGGGCGTCAACAAGAGTGCGCGCACTGCCAAAAGATCTTGTTGCGGCTAGTGGTTTCAGTGAGTTAGAATTAAAAAAACGTGGAGATGTACTAGAGTCTGCTGGCTTACTTGAGTACGAGCAAAAAATAGCATGTGACTCTGAAAGCGATCCCTTGTATTATTCACTTGTTGACCCTACGGCTAACGAAACGCTCACCGACCTCTTCGTGGAGCTGTATAAACTAGCCCAAGAGGACAAAACCCTGTTAGATAGAGCGATTAAGCGGCTGGATTTTACGGTGTTCAGTGAAGATTCGTGATTGAAATTCCACTACGTCAGGTAATGATCGCGATTATTTTGCTTGTGTCACAGGGGTGCTGTCTACTCTTCCCTCCCAAGCACCTCCCGCCACAAGGGCGACTCCCACCAGCCGGGTAGCTTGAGCATGGTCATGGTTGTGCCGGAGATGGCAAGCGCTTGGCCGTCTGGCAACTCGAAGAGCTCGTGTGGCTCAAGGGCGTGCCGCAGGGTGCCGACATGGTCGATCGACACGACACTGTTGTAGTGCTGCGCCCACACTTCGAATGAGTCGCCGATTTCGCCGATCTGTTGCCCCTTCATCAGCATGTTGGCGCGTTCCATGCGAAGAAAGTTCTGGTCGCACAGGCCACGGATGCGTGGGTCGACACGCTCAACGCTCCGAGCTCGCCGTGTTGCCGACTCGATCAGGTCAGTCGTTGTGATGCCGCGATGTGGGATGGCTTTGAGCGCTTCGTGATCGACCGTGACGTTCGTGTGGTAGCGGTTGACCAGGGGAGTGAGCTGGGATACACGCTGCAGGTAGGCGGCGTCGCGGTAGCCACCCAGGAGCAACTGGCTGCCTCCCTCCACGATGCCGTAGCCCTGGCCAGGCCAGATCGCGTTCATGCGCTCGATGTCTTGCACGCCGAGGACGACCGTGATGCCGTCGCCGCCGGCTGTGGACATGAGTTCGGGCAGGGTATGGATGGGGGCGATGTTTGCCACCTCGTCCAGGGCAAGCATGCATCCGGTTGGGCGCTCTTCTACCGCGGTGGTGCGCCACTGAGTCACCAGCGAGCCAACCAGCGCTGCAACGAAGGGTGCGACGATCTGTGTATCGCTAGAACGTGCCTGCAGATACAGCGTTGAATCACCGTCGAAGAGTTCCGATAGCGTGAACTCATCGCGTCCATCAGGACAGCACCGCTCGATCGACGGCAAGATGACGTTGCCAATCACAGACATCACATTCTGCCGAGTCTCGTCGGAGATCTTATCTTTCGAAAGAAAGTTCGCCAATGCAAGGCTCGCAGGATGTGTTGCTCCTCGCTTCCTCTTGAATGCATTCTTAAGGGTGCCCATCGAATCAAATACGTCAGTGTCTGATTCTGAACTACGTAGCCGCATTTTACGCACTAATTCTGCGAACATGCTAGCAGGCTTACGATTTAAAGCACATGCCATCATGACTGGTGCCAAAGCCTGGATGGCTGCACCACGGAAGAAATCGGCGTTGTTGACGGTGTGTTCGCCCACTAGGCTAGCTGACACGAAGAATCTGGCGCGCTCCTCAGCAACCTTCCAGTCTTTGCACCCCTCCAAGAAGTTCCAAGACTTGTAGTGTGTGGGCGATGCCGGATCAAGCGCGACGTGCACCATGTTGCCACCCGATACGTCCGCCAGCTGCTGACGGGCGGACTCGGTGACCTCGATGATGTCTGGGTGCTGCTGCTGTCCAGGTGCCCGTGTCGATGTACACACCGCAAGGCCTGGAAACGCGGCGATGGATTGGACAAACACGCGGGTCGACTTACCAGACCGAGGAGCCCCCAACACCGCCAGTGTTTGCTCCTTGGGAAGGTAGATCAAGCTGCCTTCGCTATCCTCCCCAAGATAAGCACCCTTGCCGCTCGAGAGCAGGGAGCGAGACAGGATGAGTAGATCATTCATAGTGAGAAATCTCCGCTCTCTGAGACGTCATCGTCATCGTCGGCATCGATATCATCATCGGCATCTATGTCAGTTGCGTCTGTATCGATATCAAGACCATCGCTGTCCGCGTCAAGGCCGACATCTGCCTGCTCGTCGAAACCTAGTTCGTCGCCGGCATCTACGGCGCTATCCGGCAAATCCTCCTCATCTACCGCCAAGTCATCCATGGAGAGGAAATCATCATCAGTGTTGTCGATGTCAGTGTCGTCCGTATCCAAGAAGTCATCCTGCAGCTCGGTGGTGTCATCGATAGCCGATGGTGAGTCTTGCGTCGCCATGTCAGCATGCTCATCTTCCGATATAAAGTCGTCGTCAAGTGCCGCATTGCTGTCGGAGAGCGACGCCTCTAGCTCTGCAATCTCGGCTTCTGATACGAACTCCAGCTCGTCGCCGGCGTCTGCTGTGCCGTTCGATAGGACGTCTTCATCTGCTGGCGCGTCGGTACCTGCTAGAGGACTCTCGTCGACGTCATAGACATCAGTGTCGTCCGCGGCCAAGAGCTCACCTTGAAGGTCGCCGGCGTCGTCAAGTGCCGCGTCGCTGTCGGAGAGCGACGCCTCTAGTTCCGCGACCTCGGCCTCGGATACGAAGTCCAGCTCGTCATCCTCGCTATCTACTGCCCCCGACTGATCTTCCATCGCAGGCTCAGCGGACGGCACAGCATCCAAGTCGACATCGCCCTCATCTCCTATGCCAGCAGCGTCTTCAAGAGCGGCGACGTCTTCGACTGCCATCTGTTCGTCGATGTCTAGTGAGCCGTCGTCAACCTCGGCACTCTCCTCAGAACTATCTAGCGATAGATCGGATGACGGAACGTCGCTCGCATCGGACTCCGCTCCAAGCTCTCCATCAACTCCCGCCTCACTCTCCACACCCACGTCATCGCCGTCGTCCATCTCAGCATCAGAGAGGGCATCTTGGGCACCGTCGACGCTCTCAGCTACAGCTACCTGGTCAACGGCGGCAGACTCATCGCCAGAAAGAAAATCGGGGCCAAGCTCCCCGTTGTCTTCCTCGCTGGCTACATCCTCGGTACCCACATCATCTTCAGCCAGGACGCCATCAAGGCTGATCTCGCCGCTTTCGACAGCCTCATACGCCACCACATTAAGCGCGGAAGGGGACTCATCCTCCTCCATGGAGGGAGTAGCTGGCTCTCGATCCGAAACACCATCGGCACCTACCGCATCGCCCACAGGCTCCACCTGCTCAGCCGGTGAAACATCGACTGCGCCAGACTGGTCTCCCGCCGCGAGTGAGTCCTCACCGACGGCAGACAGCTCATCTGTGCTAGGTGTATCCATCTCAACGGCCTCGATACTTCCGGCTTCGGAGGAGTCAAAGGTTGCATCAGAGACATAGCCGGTCTCTTCGCTTGTAAGTTCAGAAGAACTCAATGATTCGGTGGTGCCTTCCACGGAGTTGATATCGGCGGTATCGACGCTGGCTGTTTCTACATCGTGAGACGTGACGGGTTCCGCGACTGCCTGGGAGGAAGCAACGGCCGAGCTGTGATCGACCGACGTATCGATGTGTGCGCTCGACTGCAGATCGGCTTCCGTGACCTCTCCGTCTAAAGGAGCCGACGCAGCGTCAAGTTTCGTCGACGCATCACTATCGTCAATATGTTCCGCGTTACTTTCCTGCGATAGCGGCTCCCTGGTGGATTTGAGGTTGTTGGTGGCAGAGGTCGTGGGTGACGTTGTGCCGCCGGAGGATACAGCATCAAGCCTTGTTGAGTTGACTTTAGGATCTGCCGTTACTGATGTTTGAGGATCGGTAGATAAAACTCTTTCAGAGGAGTTCTGATGTGCTACCGACGCGCTCTGACGTTGATTATTTACGTCGGTGGCTACAATGGGCTGCGCTGCGGATGGAGTTGCAGATCTTACAGGCCGCTGCGTTTTTATCTGGTTGGTATTCTTTGCGTTATTAGTAGGTAAGGTGAGTTTTAGCTTCTCTGCTTTTGCTTCTCGTCTCGCATCTAGAACTGGCTCTGGTATCTGTAAGTCAACGCAGCAATCAAATAGAATTCTCGGATTCTCCTTGAGTCTGCTTGACATCTTGAGGTCAAAATACTCTTGAGGAGTCCTATCAACCAAAGGAAACATCGTTGGATCTTGTTTGTCAGGAACTATGTGCTCAGGAATGACGGCGACCCAGTACTGTCCATCGATCTCCTTTGTGTAGAACCTCGTCTCTCCTCCGTTCTGATCGTGGGCAACTATAGCATCGGGTGCGGTGATTACCGCAGCGGCAATTTGAATATATTCTTCGTCGGTAACTCCGCCTTCAATGTGGTGTGGCGGTTCAGGCTTTCCAGTTTTTCTGTTCCGACGCGGTCTTGTGCCATGAATGCCAATTCGCTGAAAAACTTCATGAAAGTTGTCGGGAATGAAACAATCGGGCATATCGTCTGGATTGAAACCATACTGATCGATGTCCAACTGAGCCTCAGTGCCCATTATCTTACCTAACGCCAAGGTATAGAGAAAATATGAAGATTCGTTTACCCTGCAGAAGGGTGTGACTTTGCATGGCGTGCGTTGAGAGCAGTTGTGTGAAACAGCTAATCGTTAGCTGTTTTGCTATTCTCGTGCGCTAAAGCGCTACCTGCGTAGGTGCTCATCTTATCGCAGATTGCTAGCAAGCTGTCTTGCGTCGGCATCCCCATGACGTTCTCTAGCCATTCCCACTCTTCTTTAGAAGGTGAATATGGACCCATGGTTAGCTCAGTGATCGCAGTCATTAAATCTGTGCACTCCCGCATGGTGAGAACGATTGACACTGGATCGTTATACCCTCGTTTTTCGTCTCCCGGGCGATAACTTTTACTGTTGGTTGGATTGACGTCACTCATATATTGTTCTCCTATGCTATTACTTCAATGATACAACACAGCCCGAAAATTACAAGCGTTTCGTCATTGATTTCCGCGGTAGAACAAAATCTTCTTTACGAATAGCGGAACAACTCGTGCAATATTTTCGTGAGCAGTAACTATCTCTTCTTCTATCTGTAGCTGTAGCTGCTTTTTTCGCTCCTCGTTTCGATTCTTCATTTCTTCTTGTGCTTGGGCAACGTCGGCTTGCCTTGCTTGCTCAGCGGCTTTTCTATCGTTTCTGTAGTCTCGTTGTTCGGTGTAGTTGCGTTGAGCGGTTAACTCACTGATTTTATCTTCCAATTCGGAAATGCGTTGCATAGCTGCAACTTGTCCTTCGGAGTGCCGGACGGATGCATCGGTCAACTCCGTTTTACTCTTCAATCCAGCAATCTTCACATCGTCGTCAATGGTCTCGTTAATGATTCGTGTAGTCTTTTGGGCATTCGTTGCTCTAACCTCTGCTTCACTGGTACCAGCAAGGCATTCCATTATTTCTTTTTTGATCTGATGTGGAAGTACCTCGGCACGAAGTGTTGCATCGAAGAACAACTCCATAAGGAGACGCTTTTCTTCGACTGAGCCAGGTACTGTGTACCCTGCTTTAATCAGGGCGATCTTGGTTTCTTCGTCGATGAAACGAGTCAGAACGTCGTTCAAGTCTTTTTCTGATATCTCGCCTGGTTCGACTACCGAGCCGGTGGCGGCCTCGCGGCAAGCCTCTTCGAGTGACTTGATTTCGACCCGAGTCATGTTCTTGATTCTTTGGCTTACGCTTTCTACTGCCTTCTCGTATGTATCCATGCTATCTGTCCTTTCTGATTTTTGGATCAAATTTGACTGCTAGTACGTCACCTTCGTACGCCGTGTCGGGGTGTGATACTTGAACGGTGATGTCATGGCCGTCGATAGTGACGTATCCGTTGCCCTCGAAGTCGGTGATGGCGCGACTGAGATATATTCCGGGGCTAAGCGCATGTCCAATTGCGTGTGCGACAGGAATGGTGTCTTGGTCGGTTAATGAATCGACGACTGGCGTTTCATCAGCAACGTTCATAGATGATACTGCATGCCACTTTGGTGATGATTCAAGCGATGTAGGCTTGCGTGACGGCGCACGCGCATGACGCTGTCGGTACATGTTGCCTGTGCAGAAAACAATGGTAGCTCCGGTGACGACGCCGGCCATGAATATTGTCGAAGTGATTATAATGATGACATACATAGAATCGGCTCTTCTTTAGTGGACTTGACGCAATCAGCAATTTTTAGCTAAGAAAAGCATGATGAGGATTATGACAAAAGACATGATGAAATAGTCAATACAACCATACTTGTACTCCCCTGAAGCTTCATTTGTTAGCGTAAAGGGAGTGTGGTTTTCCGGTTGCAATTTCGGCGGATCTGGTTTGATAGTGGTCACGGGTGGGTCTGCTCGGTGAGATGGAACTGACCTTGTCCTGCTTGGAAGGGGAGCGGCCGAGGAAGTCCCGTTTGTAGTTGGCGCTGAGTTCGTTGAGGATCCGCAGTATCGACAGTGCTGACCGTACATTCGATAGTGTCCGCACGGGCCCCGGGTAACTCCCAATAAAGTCTCGTTGAGTGCGTTGAGGAGTTCGGTATAGTCCGTTGGTCGCTGTGTTGCATGGTGGGATAGCGTTGCTTCAAGATTGACTCGGAGGTGGGGAGGCAAATCTTTCAAGCCGTGAGACCGGGCGACTATGAAAGGGGCATCAATATCTTCGTCCCAAAGCCAACTGCGGTTAGCGTCGATATTGTCCTGAGGCGTGCTATTTGGATTCTTTGGGTCGGGTGCGTCAAATGGGCCAATACCAGAGAATAGTAACTTACTGATATGAATACCGAGCACGAACGTATCAGACGCAAAAGTGAACTGGTTCGTTTCCTTACATTCAGGCGCGCGCCAATTTGCCGTAGTTTTCCCATCCTGACTGCCGAGGTGGTTGCCAGCCAGTACAAATGAGTCGCAGTCAATGAATGCAATATGGCCTTCGAGGTCGATAAGCACGTTGGACGCCGAAAAATCGCCAATAACGAAACCCCGCTGATGGATGGCGCTAACGAGACGTACCAAACGGATCGCGGCTAGGGTACTGGTATGTAAGTTGTCGACAATCTTATTTCCATAGAATTTTTCAATTGCATTGAAGCGCCTAGTGTCGAGTTCTCTTACCGCCACACCGACAGTTTCTCCATTTTCGCGGAATTTTATGAGGTACAGCGGGGCGGCGACTGTCTGGTACATTTTCCGCTTCCTCACCTCTCTAGGTTCTTCTTTGAGGAGAGGGCGGATATTTCCGAGACCGGTGTCATGCACTGCTTGGATAAACTCATCCAAGTCTTCACGCGGTTTACCTAAATACATTTTAGCCAGCAAAGGTTGTTTGAGGTCGTTGCTTGGAGTGGTGTCAATTTTGTACACTCTAGCTTCGCCTCCGCTCGCAATTTCTTTCCCCAGGTAGGCTTGGCGGTATCCGTCGAGTTCAGGGCCGCATAGGTAGATGATTTTGGAAGGCTGCGGCAATTCCAATGTCGTCTCCCTTCGCGCCGTGCCGACGGATGAGTCCTTGTGAAATGCTGTCGATCAATTTTCGCTTCGATGTGCCGTCACGGAAATCCGTGGCGTCGAAGGCTTTGCGAAGTGAATCATGTACATAGTGAAACGGCTTGTCGTCTGTGTCGCTAGTCGGTCGTCTCATCAGAAGGCGCTCAACGCCGTCGGTCGTCAGTACGACTTTAGTCATTGTTGGGTCGTTGATGTTGAGATGCCGTGGGCGGGCACCATTTTCGATGTTGCCAATGGTGTTGACGCTCCCAGAGTCCGACCGCTGGACGGGTAAGAGATTGAGAAACGGGCCGCTGCGCCCTTGCACGAAGAGCAGGCTGTCGCCGATCGATAGCACCGAGGCATTCTCATTCTCAATCACCGCGATAGCGAAGGTTGTTTGGACGTTGTTGAACTGTGGTGATCGTGCATCAGAGGTTGGCAGCGCGTGTGCCCAGTGGCTCCACTCGCGTGTGACCTGGCCGAATAAGCGACGGCATATGTCTTGGGGTGCCAGCGACGATTCAAGCAACTGTGGTGACAACGAGCGAACGAGTTGAATCGCACGGTGGGAGCCGAGCGCGGAATGCCGGTGCGACCCGACGCCATCGGCAACAGCCAGGACGATGTGATGACCAGTTTTCGCGGCGTATGTCGCGTCTTGGCACCTACTTTTGTTTAACCCCCGTATGGCCGCACTGAACGTCGTCCACATTTTCCTACCGTCCACCCAAGGACTCTTCAAACTCCGTCCATTCATTATATTTATTTCCCATGCCGTCGTATATAGCTTCGGCACTCGCGTTCGAATCGACACTGATGGAGCTGGCCATGCTTGTGCTTAGGAAACCTATGAGTTGCGCCGCGGACATATTGTGTAGGTCGTATGATGAGCCTGGAGCGAGTTCCATAAGCCGATCGATATCGGCGTCGTATGTGCCAAGCGCGAAAAAGAGGATGCGCTTTGCTTCCTCGGCGGCACGCAGTTGCCGAGTAGCTTCTGGGATGGTTTCTGGACTTGTTGAGACACCATCAGTGATGACGAAGAGCGAGGGTCGCGTGATCGTGCGACGCTCGACGTCGCGAATCTCCACACGGCGCTTCTCCACGACGTTCAACGCCTCGATAATTGCCTCACCGAGTGGCGTCCGGCCAGCTGGTGTCGGTAGCTCTGGTGGTTCGGTAATATCCACGCCGTAGTAGAATGGCCCGCTGGTTGCGCGTGCGTTTGGGAACTGACACCAGTCGACATGTCCAGCGGAGTGGCGACTCGGGAAGTAACCGAGGGCGAACTCGACGTTACCAGCAAATCCAGGTACTTTATGCATGCTGCGTGGATCGGCGGGGGACACCAGCCGTTGTAATCCGTCTTCTAATGCAGCGATACGCGTCGTGATTCGTGCGTCCCGTGATGGATCGTCGTCTTCTAACGTAGTGTTCATGGAACCGGATAGGTCGAGGAGGACTGTTACTAATACGCGGTCGTTGCTGCGTTCGGGATCTGGTTCTGGCCAGTCCCCCCAGTTGTTTTCTGAGGTCATTTCATACTCCTGTCGGGGTGTGAGGGATATGAGAACTGAGAGAAGTCGCTGTGTTGCGTGGCGGCGCAAAGCACCGCGTGCAGCCAGTCGGGCACAGTGTGATACCCGAGTAGACATGCCGCCCCGGGATCATGATGGGCTGCGCGATAGGGCGTGTGCGTCGAAGAGAGGGCGAGGATGAGCCTCGCGGCGCGCCGTTATACGGCCTTGTCTGTCGTTTGGCGATATGCCGTAGGGTGAGAAGCCTGGGATGACTACGTTTGAGGGCCGGAACTGCCGATTATGGCGCTCATGCCTATACAGGCGGGCAGGTGGGACATTTCCTCAATGGAGGGGGATAGCTCGCTTATCAGAGCGCTCGCGTTATTAACCGTCATTGGTTTCACCTCGAATTGAGCCACAGAGATACTGGGGGAGATGAGCGCATCGCGGAAGTCGCCGGTGATGTGTTCGTGATGTAGCCTGCCAACTGGCTGGCAACTTCACAAGATTGTTTCTGGCGGTTCTCGGCATGTGCCAATGCTAGAGGTGATTGTCCTGTCAAGAATGTTGCTGCGTTGTCATTGTGGACTATGTGGTTTCTGGTCGCTCGGTTGTCTATCGCCATCAACCGATGTTTGAGGATGCCTCCAACAGGGGAGCGCTCTACTGATGTGTGGCTGTCTCACTTGGTGAGATGGCCCTCCTCACCACTCCCACCCAAACCCGCCGAACAGCCCGCCATGGACGTCTCGCTGGGTGAGGGTGGCGCGCTGCTGGGCATCCAGGCTGGTGCGGTTGTACTGGTTGGCTGCCTGGGGGCGGGCAAAGGGGCTGGCCCCGGTGAACTGCCAGATGCTGGCTGGCACCTCCCCGATAAAGCGCACCTGGA